>NZ_JRJU01000006.1 GCF_000787375.1 Halalkalibacter okhensis
GGCTACGCTCATCGCTTCGAGTTTATACAAAAAGGGAAGGGCGCCCTTTTTGTATAAACTCTAAACCATCTTATTAAATTCTTTTTGTAGGCGTTTTATGATTCTTTTTTCTAAGCGTGAAATATAGGATTGCGAAATTCCTAACATGTCAGCTACGTCTTTTTGTGTTTTTTCTTCATCGCCAGCTAGTCCAAATCTAAGTTCCATAATTTGTTTCTCTCGATCATTTAACGTGTACAAGGCTTTGACTAAAAGTCTCCTGTCTACTTTTTCTTCAATTCCTCTAGTAATAATATCCTCCTCTGTACCTAATACATCTGAAAGAAGAAGTTCATTTCCATCCCAATCAATGTTTAACGGTTCATCAAAAGATACTTCTGATCGAGTTTTATTGTTTCTTCGTAAATACATTAAAATTTCATTCTCAATACATCTTGATGCATATGTTGCTAGTTTAATTTTCTTTTCAGGATTAAAGGTATTCACAGCCTTAATTAATCCAATTGTTCCAATGCTAATCAAGTCTTCAATATTAATTCCTGTGTTTTCAAATTTACGAGCAATATACACAACTAATCGTAGGTTACGTTCGATCAACATCGAACGTACCGCTTTGTCCCCTGAGGGTAATTTTTTCAAAAGAACAGCTTCTTCTTCTTTAGATAAAGGTGGTGGTAAGGCTTCACTTCCACCTATGTAATAAATTTCATCAGCTTTCATTCCAAGGCGATACATTAATTTGTACCACAATAAGGTTAGCTTTAGCTTTAACATGTTGTGTGCCTCCTAATTACTTGATTATGCTAGCTTATCAGTGGAAACACCGAGTACTAACTTTGGATGAACGATACAATTAAATACCCCGTCTGGAGATAACTCTTTTTCTTGTAACCCTAGCAAAACATTCGTTGTTTCAAATTGTTCCTCTTGATGAATAACCTTAACTTTGTCTGGTCTTAGGCCTGTTATAAAAGGTTCCGATTGACCTATTACTCTGTATGGTATAATGCACGCACGTTCTAGTAACCTCTCGTCTCCCCCCTCTTGTGTATGCTCATGAAAACGCAAAATATGATTCACTGATTGTTCCGAAAAGAAAGGGTACAACAGCTTTGCCTCGATGATCATAACAGGCTTCTTTGTTAATGGATCAGATAATTGATTTCCACTATCAATAAGTCCTTTTGTTCTAAACGTATAACCTGCAATTGTAATGTCTACATCTACAATTTGATCATATTGAACACGCTTCATTTCGATCGTCTCAAATCGGTGCTTCGAGAAGTACCAAATTAATGGAAATCCAATAAGAACAAACAACCAACTTATTCCACTACCAAAATAACCCGAATTTACGTGAACTATTCCATCTAATACATCCATTTCCGTATTCCAGAAATAGTGTAGTGCAAACAAGCCTCCTCCTGTCATAAATGCAACAAAATAAAACATGAACAAGCCCTGCAAAAAGTATTGAAACCTCTTAAACCCAAATGCAATAAAGACTATAACTGCTGAATAAAGAAACTTCATCCATGGCTCATAAAACAAAGATGCAACCGGACTGAACATCAAAAAAACAATCAATGATGCAAACACTGCCGCTAGGATCATTCGAATGTGATGGAACCTGCGCTTTAACACTAATGCAGTTAAAGCGATTAATAAGTAGTCAATACAGAGATTAAGTAGCCAAATCACATCAATATATAAGGTCATATTCACCCTCACATCCATTGATTTGAAACAAGTATATTACACATTCTATTAAGAAGTCTGTCGCTTCATGACAAGCAAGAAGGAGTTATTTTAGGAGATTTTTAGTATTATTGTCATCTTTTCAGGGGAGGAAATAATTAACTGATTTACGGCAATAACTAAGCAAAAAAAGCACCTGCTCTTTGGATAGAGCAGGTGCCTTAGGTTTAACGATTTCGGTTTCTACGATTACGTAAGAATGTTGGAATATCCAACGTTTCTGTTGGTTCTGATGGAGCTTGATTTTGTTGAGCAAACCTTGATTCTTTTTGCTCTTCTTGTGCAGGAGCTTGAGTCGCTTGTCCTTTAGATACTTTTGGTGCCATCGGACGAGGTTGTCCATTATTTTCAACATCATCAAAACCTGTTGCAATAACTGTTACAACAATCTCATCTTTTAGATTCTCATTTATCACTGAACCAAAAATCATGTTTACTTCTTGATCAGAAGCAGCTGAGACAATTTCTGCAGCTTCATGTACTTCATATAAAGACAGGTTCGATCCACCAGTAATGTTCATAAGTACACCTTGAGCACCATCAACTGATGTTTCAAGTAATGGACTTGAAATGGCTTTTTTTGCCGCTTCGCTCGCACGATTTTCACCTGTAGCGATCCCGATTCCCATCAACGCTGACCCTTTTTCACTCATAATTGTTTTTACATCAGCAAAGTCCAAGTTAATTAATCCTGGAACAGCAATAAGGTCTGAAATACCTTGAACCCCTTGACGTAAAACGTTATCAGCTTCTCTAAATGCTTCTAGCATCGGTGTATTTTTATCAACAATTTCTAATAGGCGGTCATTAGGTATCACAATTAATGTATCGACTTTTTCTTTAAGTGCTTGTATACCAGATGCAGCATGCGTTGAACGTTTGCGCCCTTCAAAGGTAAACGGTCTAGTAACAACACCAACTGTAAGTGCTCCTAATTCTTTCGCCACTTCAGCGATAACTGGCGCTGCCCCAGTTCCTGTTCCACCGCCCATACCAGCAGTGATGAATACCATATCTGCTCCTTGTAACACTTCTTCAAGCTGCTCTCGGCTCTCTTCTGCAGCTTTTTTTCCTATATCAGGATTAGCTCCAGCACCTAGCCCACGTGTTAGCTTCCCACCAAGCTGCAATTTAGCTTCAGCTTTTGACAGGTGTAACGCTTGTGCATCAGTATTCACAGCTATAAATTCGACACCTTGTAATCCATTTTCTATCATACGGTTAACGGCGTTGCTACCTCCTCCGCCAACACCTATAACTTTAATTTGTGCTAATTGATCCATATCCATTTCAAACTCTAACATGTAAGGTCCCCCTAATCAGACTATATCCCGGTCATTATCTATTCAAAAAAAACTTTAAACCAGTTCTTCATTTTACCTTTTGACTTCGTTTTTTCTTTCTTTGGTGCCGGTTGTGCTTCATTTCGTTCTCGCTTCGGTTCTTCATCTACTTCACTTTCACTAACTGAAGCAGCAACTTCTTTTCCCTGAACCTTTGCATTTTTATATGCAAATTGAATGAGACCAACACCTGTTGTATATTGTGGTTCGCGTACCCCTAAATAATCTGGAACAGCCACTCGAACATTTGCTTGCAATAATTCACTTGCTAGCTCTAATACACCAGGAGTCATTACTGTACCGCCAGTTAATACATAGCCACTTGGAAAATCGCGGTAACCCAATCGAGTCAATTCTCGGTAAATCAACTCAAACATTTCCTCCACTCTTGGTTCAATAATATGAGCAAGTTCAAATTGTGAAAATTGCTCTGAATCAGAACGTCCTATCGTTGTAACATCAAAACGCTCTTCTTTAGAGGCATCATCAATATAGGCATGCCCATGTTTTGTTTTGATTCGCTCTGCTTCTTCTGAAGAAATGCGAAGACCTACAGCAATATCATTTGTTACATGATCTCCACCGATAGGAAGTACACTTGTATTTTGCAATGTTCCTTGTTCAAAAATAGAGACGGTAATGGAACCACCACCAATATCAATCAAACAAACTCCCAAACTTTTTTCATCCTTAGAAATAGCTACAGAGCTTGTAGCTAAAGGTTGCAAGCACACTTCAGCAACTTGCAGTCCTGCGCGCTCAACACAACGAAGTAGATTATGTAAAACCGTCTTCGATCCTGTTATAATCATACCTTCCATTTCAAGTCTTACACCTATCATACCACGTGGATCATTAATTTCATCAAGACCATCTACAATGAACTGCTTCGGTATGACATCAATAATTTCACGCTCAGGCGGGATCGAGAGTACTTGACATGCATCTATCACACGAGTGATATCTTCATCACCAATTTCTCTATCTGGACTAGAAACTGCAACTACACCATGGCAAGGTTGCAACTGAATATGATTGCCATTAACCCCTACCACGACTTGTTTGATGGAAAGTCCAACCATTCGTTCAGCTTGATCAACTGCTCTGCGTATAGATTGAACTGTTTCATCAATGTCGACAATTGAGCCTTTTTTTATCCCTTCAGAGTTTGCTTTGCCAACTCCAATAATATTCATCGTTCCATTTGACATTTCACCAATGATCACTCTGACATTGGATGTACCGATGTCTAAACTTACGTATATCTCGCTGTTGTTCAATCTATGGCACCTCCTCGTGTAATCAACCGCGTCAATTTAAGTTCAACAATTAGTATACCTTTTAGAATTAGCGATTTTTAACATATATTCATAGATTATAGACTAATTCAACACTCGATACTATTATCCTTTTAATAAACGCCGATTTTCTAATTTTTTTCAGTTTTTTCATGCATTTTCATAAGTTTGCTTTTATTTTTGTTACTTTTGGTGATTTGCCTGCCATTTAGAAAGCAACATTCGTCGGATCACTGCAATGTTATTAAAAAGCCGAACACCAAACGCAAATATAGCTGCTAGATATAAGTCTACACCAAGATGTACCCCTAGAAAAGCTAAACCTGCTGCTAAAAGAATATTAAAGAAAAAACCTGATAAAAACACATTTGAGTCAAACGTATTTTGTAAAAAAGCTCGAATTCCACCAAACAGTGTATCCAAAGCTGCCAATAATGCTATTGACAAATAACTAGAATACTCAGGCGGGACACGAAACTCGGTCATCAGCCCTAATAAAACGCCAATAACTAATCCTATGATCGGTAACCACATCGATTACCCCTCCTTTACTTCTTCCATATAGCGAACTCGTCTTGTTTGATCATATGCTGGTATTTCCACTTCTTCGGCTACCTCAATCGTTAAAGAAAATCCTCTGATTTCAAGGTGTTCAATCGAAGCTGAAACGACCATATGATTATGAAGACTCTCTGATTTATCTGAAAGAACGCTCACCTGTAATGGAAGAGGTGGCAATCGGCGGTTATTTAAATAAGTTATTTCATTAACATCTCGAAAAGCAGAGGTAGTAATAATTCGCTCTGTCCCAACTGCAATCTCTTCTGCTCCATATATGTTTAGTTCATTCACTAGAAATCGAAGGACCTCAGAAGGAGGGGTGCGCTTAGCTTGTCCAACAAATTGATCATTATAAAGTGAATCAATTGTAATCACAATCCCTTCCCCCCGTCTTTCTTCAAGTCCAGCTTCCAACTTCAGATCTTCAATCTGCTTAGAAAGAACGTCAGTGACATCTTCTTCTCTGTTTTCCAAAGAATTTTCATACTGTAACAAAAGGGCTTGTGCCTTATCAATTTCACTGATTAGTTGCTGCCTTCGCTCTTGTTCTGTTAATAATTCTCTCCTGAGTTCACGAATATCTCTTGTATCTCGAATAATAGGCTCTTGCGTTGTTTGAAATTGAATGGCCAACATCAATCCAATAATAAAGGTCACAATAGTAAAAATCCACTTTATATTATTCATTTAGTCACCCGCTCTCAGACAAATACGGCTCTAGTGTAAGGGTGCTTTTCTTTTGGATTCTCACCGTTACCTCGTCATTTACGAGCTGCTGTTGGACACCGCCTGGCAATGTTAAAGCGGATTCTAAATGATCAGAATCTCCAATAGCTGTAATCACAAAGGGAGCTGCCGATGTATTGCCATCGACTCGAATCACAGGTCCTGTACATTGAATATAGGACTGATGCGATAGTCTGAATCCATTTATAGCCACAGCTTCTGCTCCCGCAACAAAGAGTTCGTGCACGACACGTTGAATGTGAAATTCATGGACAATATAGTCATTTGGATTCGCGCCATCAGGTAGATAATCAGAATCTTCAAGGGCTATTTCAATACCCGGTCCTTGAACTGGTACTTGACCGACTAGTTTACGCAACCGTTCAATATCTTCTAATAAATTTTTTGCTTTCACTTCTTGTTCTTCGTCTAATGAAGCAAGATTGTTTTCAAGATCTCTAATCTCGGCCTGGTATAATCGTAAATCTTCTTGCAATTTACGATTTGCCGTCTGCTCCATAATAACTTGGTTTCGAAGTTCATCTTCAATTTCCCATTGTCTTTCGAAACCCGGTAAAAGGGCAGAACTTCTTTCGCTCGTTAACTCATAACTTAAAGCTAAAATAAATCCGGTCACAAGCAAGACGAAGGATAGAATAATATGTTTACCCTTCACCTTCACTGTCTGTCTCCTCCTCCGTAATAAATTCCTCAAAGTAAGGGCTCATTCTTAAATGTAGAATCCCTTGTTTTTCTTTATCAAGCTCCTTCACAATTGACGGATAAGGAGCTACATATTCAGAAAAATTTCGTATTGATGTATGCACCTCAATGCCATCTGTCATAAATAATATAATTGAAAGAGAATCACTTTCTGTTGGCTCATAAACAATTTCGGAAATTCTTTCAATCAACTGACTTGGAACTTTTTGTAGTTCAGCAGAAAGCTCCTCTAATTCTTCTCCTTGAGTAAATCCAATTAACAAGGGAGCATCTGAGGGGAATTCCTGCCTTGGCAGTTCCTCTAAATATTGTCCGGTTTCTAGTATCGGAAAATATTTATCTTCTCTGTAAAGGTACCCAATTCTTGCATGCTCTTCAACAGCAATGCTTACTGTGCTAGGCAGCCTTCTTTCAATCTGAGCATCACGTATGACCACATGTTCGACTATCCGTTCTATCACTTCTTCTTTTTCAAGGTTCCACATGCTTGTCCCAGTTGTTATTTGACTTAGGTTGATTAATTCCTCATCTGAAACAAAATGATTCCCTTCAACAACAACATTTCTAACATGACTTAGCGGCGATTGAAAATAGACCATAAGCAATAGGAGTAAGAAAAAGAAAGATAAAAAAAACAGCAATCGTCTATTTGCACGCTGCTTTCGCTGTTCTTTCAGCGATGGAATACGTTCATTAATCGTAACTACCTTTTCCTTGCTCATACCCTTCTCCTCCGCCCACATAGACGATCAAAAAATAAATTTTTTCTCGCGAATCTCTTAATCATTCTAAGAGATAGCTCCTTCCACCTACTGTAAAAGACAGTGAAAGGAGTAGTGTCATTTCATCCTCTTATTTGTTTAATTGTAACATATTTACTAATGAAAAAAATCTTATTTTACTCGTTTTCTTTTTGGCGTCCAATCATTTCTACTTCCGTCTCGATGTCAATATTATGCTTTGATTTAATGGTTTCTTTTACATGTTTGATAAGGTTCATCACATCTTCTGCTTTTGCTCCATCAACATTTACAATAAAGTTTGCGTGCATAGTAGAAATTTGAGCCCCGCCAATTTGAAATCCTTTTAAACCCGCTTCTTCTATAAGTTGCCCGGCATAGTTAGGGAGGGGATTTCGAAAGACACTTCCACAAGTAGGATGCTTCCAAGGTTGAGACTCACGACGATAATCTTTGTTTGCTTGCATATGTTTGACAATATCTTCTTTTTTTCCCTTTTCTAATTGAAAGATAGCCTCGACACAAATGCCCTTCTCCTCTTGTAGACGAGATGTACGGTAAGAAAACCCCATATCTTTTCCTTTCATCCACTCAAGTCTCCCATTTGAATACAAAACGAGAGCTTCTTTTAAGATGTTTGAGATATCTGATCCGTGTGCCCCTGCGTTCATAAATACTGCTCCACCCACAGATCCAGGAATGCCACCTGCAAATTCAAGACCCGATAGCCCTTCACGACTTATAATGGTTGCAAGCTTAATAAGAGGATATCCTCCTCCCACTCTGATTGTTTCACCATTAATTTCAAGATCATCGAGCCCCTTGCCTAGCTTGATGACGATTCCTTCAATTCCTTCATCAGCAACTAATAAATTCGAGCCTCTTCCTATGACCCTCCAAGGAAGATCATGCATGGAAATGATTTGCATAAGGCGCTGTAAACTTTCTAGACTATCTGGTTCAATCAATACATCTGCAGGTCCACCAATCTTCCATGTTGTATGATTAGAAAGGGGCTCTCTTTCCTTCACAACTCCAATATTCTCTTTTTGAATCGTTTCAATAAAATGCTTCATACTATGTTCCCTCTTTTCATGCTACAAGTATATCTATTTTCAACTTATGCATTTACCTACTTATCGTGCTGTTTCCCTTAATAGCTGATAAACATTATTAGCGGCTCTTGGTACTCCAAGTTCCTTTGCAGCTAAGTGCATACCGTTCCATCTGTCATTAACGGTTAACACACTGTCTATATGCTGAAGTAATGTTTTACCATTCATGTCTTGTTCTTTGACTACAATAGCAGCCCCATTTGTTTTTAATGCATTCGCATTTTTTTCTTGATGATTATTTGTAACATACGGACTCGGTATTAAAACACTAGGTAGACCAAGCGCTGTAATTTCTGCAAGAGTAGTCGCACCTGCCCTAGCAACAATTAAATCAATGGCCCCTAGTACATCTGGCATATTATGAATAAAAGGCTTAATAATTACATTGGACGATCGGCTTGACCCGTTAACCTTTTCCATAACCGCATCATAATGTACGGCCCCTGTCACATACACAACTTGATAATCTTTTTTTGACCATTCATCCAAGACAGATAAGAACGCATCATTAATTGGTCTAGCTCCCCTACTTCCCCCAACAATTAAAACTGTTTTTTTGTTAGGATTTAAAGATAATGATTCCCTGCCAGCTTGAGGGTTTACATCCAACACATCAGATGCTCTTGGGTTGCCCGTAAATACAACCTTTTCATTTGGGAAGAACCGCTTTGCTTCTTCAAAGCAAATGGCAATCCGGTCAACATACTTACTTAAGAACTTATTCGTTAATCCAGGAACACTATTTTGTTCATGGATGACTGTTGGAATCTTTAGCTTTGCTGCAGCAAAAACGACTGGTCCACAAACATATCCACCCGTTCCAATCACAACATCCGGTTCAAAGTTTTTTATTAGTTTCTTGGCTCTTCTGGCTCCTGTTAAGAATCGAGTAATCGTTTTGACGTTTTCAAATGAGAGCTTTCGTCTAAATCCCGTAATATGTATTGTCTCAAATGGAATCCCCTCTCTAGGTACAATATCGGCTTCTAACCCCTTTTCTGTTCCTATATAAAGAATCTCTGCGTCTTTATGATTATGTTTAATCTCTTTAATTAAAGATAAGGCAGGATATATATGCCCTCCTGTACCTCCACCACTTACAACTACTCTCATTGGCTTCCTCCCAAAATACATTAATAATACCATTTTATCATGAACAGAACTTGTATTATACACGAAAGCTGGTAGTTTTTTTAACCTTCCACTATCTTTCATACTTTCCCACGAATATGTAACGAATGTAATCTTTTCGTTTTAATTCGTAATGATCTATTTGCTAAAAAAAGCTAACTCTATGTAGTTGTGACTCTCTTAGATGGTTAGAGTCACAACTATTTGAGTTAACTATCCTACCTTACATATCGACTTATATTTAACAATACTCCAAGTGAAACAAGCATAAGTGTTAACGACGAACCACCATAACTAAGTAACGGAAGTGTAATACCTGTAACAGGCATTAATCCTGTCACAACCCCTACATTGATCATAACTTGAATTGCTACCATAGAAATAATCCCAACAGCTAAAAAACTACCAAATAAGTCTGGCGCCCCTAATGCGATTCGGATTCCTCGCCATAACAAGATTCCAAATAAAAATAATACAATAAATCCGCCAATAAAACCAAGCTCTTCTGCTAAAATTGCAAAAATAAAATCAGTTTGTGGTTCTGGTAAATAAAAATATTTTTGTCTACTCTCACCAAGCCCCATTCCCATTAATCCACCCGGACCAATCGCATATAGAGATTGAATAATTTGAAACCCGCTTCCTAATGGATCCGACCAGGGGTCTAAAAATGAGGTGATGCGTTTAATTCGGTATGGGGCAGATGCAATTAACGCTACAAAACCTGCAAGACCAGCTACACCAAGCCAAGCAAAGTGACTTATACGAGCTCCTGCAACAAAAATCATTATAACACATGTTCCTACCATTACCGCTCCAGTTCCTAAATCTGGTTGTAACATAATCATACCAAAAGCAACCATAACTAAGGAAAGAGAAGGAACGAGTCCCTTTTTAAATGAAACAATCATTTTCTGATTTTCAGATAAGTATTTTGCAAGAAAAGCAATCATTGCCATTTTCATAAACTCCGAAGGTTGAATCGAAAAGGCCCCTACCCCTAACCAACTTCTTGCCCCACCCCGGACCAAACCTACTCCCGGAATAAGAACAATGATAAGTAAAATAAAACAAATAATAAGAATGACCTTTGACCAAGTACGCCATGTCCAATAATCGATTCTCATGACAAATAACATCGCAATTACCCCAACCCCCGCAAAGAAGAATTGGCGTTTCGCAAAGAAAAATGAATCATCAAACCTATAACTTGCCCATGCAGCACTTGCACTATAAACCATTATTAGCCCAATAGCTAAAAGTGAAATCGTTGCAACCATTAGGACATAGTCTGGTGCTGATCTTGTTTTTGGCATTCCTAAACACCTCATCTAACACGATTTAAGTTATTGTTACAACAACCCCTCAACTTAAACGTATGCATGAGCTTTACAAAACATGTCCAACTAAACGAAAAAGGCCGACTCAAACATTTGAGTTGACCTTTCCCTTAAGATTGTAATGTTGTTTCAAGATTTTTCACTGCGTCAACAAACCTACGTCCTCGTTCTTCAAACGTCCTATATTGATCCCAGCTCGCACAAGCTGGCGAAAGCAATATTACATCACCCGCGTCTGAATGTTCAAAGGCAGCCAATACAGCTTCCTCCATTCCATCCGCATAAACGATTGTCTCTACGTTAGCTTCCGTTGCAGTTTTTGCTAGTTTTTCTTTTGTTTCTCCGAATGTGATGAGTGCTTTAACGTTGTTCAAAGAAGGAAGCAATTCATCAAAGTCATTTCCACGATCGAGACCACCAGCTAATAAAACGATAGGCTGTTCAAAAGCTTCTAATGCCTTTTGAGAAGCCAAGATATTTGTTGCTTTTGAATCATTGTAAAATCTTCTATCTTTATATTCAGTTACAAACTGTAAACGGTGTTCCACTCCACTAAACGTTTGTAAGACATGTTCAATTTGTGGCAACCGAGCACCAAGTGTTATGGCAGCTCCCATGGCGGCTAAAATATTCTCAAGGTTATGAGCACCAGGTAATACAATAGAATCTAAAGAGATAATGGGTTGATCATTATAATAGATGGATCCCTCTTGAATCCAGAAACCTTTTGTCAGCTTCTGTTTCACAGAAAAAGGGATAAGCGAAGCCCTACTTTCATTTGCAATCTTACAAACAGTTGGATCATCTATATTATAAACTAAATAATCCTCTTTTGATTGGTTTGCTGTGATTTTTGCTTTTGCCAAACTATATTCTTCTTTCGTGCCATGATAATCTAGGTGAGCATCAAATAAATTTAAAAAGACACTTACTTTAGGTTTAAATTGCTCGGTGCCAATCAACTGAAATGAAGAGACTTCTAAAACCATTACTTGATTGCTCTTAGCCTTTTCAGCCACTTCACATGCAACGGTTCCGATATTCCCGGCAATCAGAGGCTCTCTTTTACTATTTTTAACCATTTCATATATTAATGTTGTCGTTGTTGTTTTACCATTTGAACCAGTTATAGCAACGATTTCAGCCTCACTAATTAATGAAGCAATTTCAACCTCAGTAACTACAGACAGCCCCCTATGTATAGCCTCATGAATGATTGGATTGGAGTAGGGTATCCCTGGGTTTTTAACAATTAAGTCCAACTTCTCTTCTAAAAGCGATAAAGGATGATGCCCGCATACAACTTCAATTCCAAGCTCTTCAAGCTCTTTTGCTTGCTCATTCTCCTCATAAGGCTTCGCGTCATTAACAACAACGAAAGCACCAAGCTTATGAAGAAGTCTTGCAGCAGCCTCTCCACTTTTCGCTAGACCTAATACGAGTATTCTTTTTCCTTTAAACAAGTCATTTGACTTCATTTACAACCACACCTCTAAATAGATTCCTAGCACAGCAAATACCATGCCAACAAACCAAAACGTTACAACCACACGCCATTCAGACCAGCCTGAAAGTTCATAATGATGATGAAGTGGACTCATTTTAAAAATACGCTTCCCTCTTGTTTTAAATGAGATGACTTGAATAATAACCGAAAGCGTCTCAATGACAAAAACTCCACCAATTAAAATAAGCAACACTTCCATTTTCGTCATAATCGCAATAGCAGCAATCGCACCGCCTAGCGCTAATGAACCCGTATCCCCCATAAATACTTTGGCTGGGTGAGCATTGTATACAAGAAACCCTAAAACAGAACCAACAATGGCTGCACTAAAAATAGATACATCTATAAAACCTGCATGCCATGCAAGTACAGCAAACGCCCCAAAAGCAATCGCTCCAGTTCCTGCAAGTAAACCATCGAGTCCATCTGTTAAATTAACTGCATTAGAAGCACCCACTAGCATGACAATCACTAAAGGTAAATACAACCAACCAAGATCAATTGAGAAATTTGTTGCAGGTAGATGAATTTCAGTTGAAAAATCCATTTGAATTAAACCAAAATAGAAAAGAATAGCAATTACTAATTGTCCAGCTAACTTTTGTTTTGACGTTAACCCAAGATTACGTTTCAAAACGACTTTTATAAAATCATCTAAAAAACCAACTAAACCAAAGCCAACTGTAACAAGTAATAATAAAAGGATTTCTTGACTAAATGATAAAAAACGAGTTGAAATAAATATGGTTGTTGCAAGAACTGTCAAAACAATGACAATTCCTCCCATAGTTGGAGTCCCACTTTTCTTTTGATGAGACTTTGGACCTTCCTCACGAATACTTTGCCCAAATTTTAGCCTTCTTAAAAAAGGAATAAAAATAGGGGATAGGAGGACAGCAATTAGAAATGAAGCCAGTAAGGTAAGAAGTAAGACACGCTCTAACATCACTGATCATTCCTCCTTTCTTTAAAAACGAATAACTTTATTCATTTGTGTTAGTTTTTCTATTTTTAATATCAATAATTATAGACGTTCTCTCTATAATTATTGATATCATATTGTTGTTGATGATATGTCTTTCCAACGAAAATTCTCTTTAAAGAGAGGTCTTTTCTAAAATAGCTTCACGAGCTACTTCTCTATCATCAAAATGAATCGTCTTATCACCTAGAATTTGATACGTTTCATGACCTTTTCCAGCAATCACAATAATATCGTCCTTTTGTGCTTCTTGAATCGCCTGCTTGATCGCTTTTTCCCGGTCAATAATGACTTCATATTGTCCTTCTTTAACCCCTGCAGTCATATCAGTTAAAATTTGTTCCGGCTCTTCAGAACGCGGGTTATCCGAAGTGAAAATCGCTCGATCTGCATGCTCACAAGCAATTTTTGCCATAACAGGACGTTTTGTTCGATCACGATCTCCTCCACAACCAACAATGGCAAATATCCTTTTAGTTGCAAAATCTTTTACAGTTGTCAAAACATTTTCTAGACTGTCAGCGGTATGGGCATAATCTACAATCACAGTAAAATCCTGCCCAGCGTCAACTGTTTCAAAGCGGCCAGCTACACCTTCAACATGTTCCAAACTCTCTTTAATCGAAACTAGTGATACTCCTGACACATAGGCAGCCGCAATCGCTGCAAGAGCATTGTATACACTAAACATGCCAATTAATTGCAATGAAATTTGTTCTTTTTTACCGAAAGCCGTTAATTCAAACATCGTTCCAGAAGGAGTCATTTTTATGTTACTTGCTGTAAAATCAGCTTTTTCAGAGACCCCATATGTAACGATATCAACTGTTGTTAAACGGGCAAGTTCATTTGTAGCTGGATCATCGGCATTTAAAACAGCTACCTTATTTGAAAATGTGTTCCCTAGTTGCGCAAACAACAGGCCTTTCGCGTACAAATACGATTCCATTGTCTTATGATAATCTAAGTGGTCAGGAGACAAGTTGGTAAAGACAGCAACATCAAAATCACACCCACGAACCCTACCTAAATGTAAGGCATGAGAAGAGACTTCCATCAATGACACATCCACTTTTTCGTCTACCATTTCTTTAAATAACTTTTGTAATGGCAGTGATTCAGGAGTCGTATTTTTCGTCTCATACTGCTTTGTCCCTACCTTTGTGTACATCGTACCGATTAAGCCTGTTTTCTTTTTCGCATCTTGCATGATTGTTTCAATTAAATGCGTCACGGTTGTCTTTCCGTTCGTTCCTGTTACACCTATTAGATGCAACTTTTCTGTAGGGTAGTCATAGAAGTGACAAGCTAGTTTCGCCATCGCTCTAAAGGTGTCCGGAACAATAATAACAGGAATAGACACAGAAAGAGGGCGTTCAGCGATAATCGCTACCGCCCCTTGACTTTCTGCTTGCTTAGCATAGTCGTGTCCATCAACTGTATATCCCTTAATACAGAAGAAAACGGTCCCTTCCTTCACTTTTCTAGAATCCATTTCAAGAGATGTAACGTCAGGATTAGCATCATTATTAAAGTATTGAAACCTTAGCGGTACAAGGAGTTCTTGTAGTTTCATCATTCTAAAATACCTCTCAATTCATCCATTTCACAATTTGAGTATTACTACCATTGCTTAGCGGTGCGTAAACACCTTAATTATTTTAGACGTTTTGTCCTTATTTGTCACCCATATAAAGTCGGATTGTTGAACCTTCTTCTACTTTTACTCCAGGTTCTGGTGATTGAGCAAGTACATAGTTCCCATCTCCATCTGCATCAACCTTAAGTTCATAATATGATTCATTAAGTTCACGCATCGTTCTCCCGACTAAATCTGGAACTTCAATTAAAGGAGTGTCGGTCCAAGTCATTTCCTTTTCAATTTGTCCATCACGCTTTTCTACTCCCATCGCAAGCAAACTATCACCAATAATGTTGCCGACTATAGGTGCAGCTACAACTCCCCCAAATTGCAGGGTATCTTTTGGATTATCAATGGCCACGTATACGACAATTTGTGGATCATCGGCAGGAGCAAAACCAATAAAGGAAACAATGTGGTTATTTTCTAAATAACGACCGTCTTTTGCTTTTTGAGCGGTTCCCGTTTTCCCACCAACTCTGTATCCATCGATATAGGCCCCTTTACCAGAGCCAAGTGCTACAACATGCTCTAATGCATATCGTACTTCCTTAGATGTCTCATCTGAAATAACGCGTCTTTTTAAAATAGGCGATTGCTGCTCGACAACCTCATTGGTTAGCGGGTCGACCCACTCTTTTGCTAAAAATGGTTGATATAAATACCCTCCATTAATTGCTGCCGACACAGCTGCCACTTGTTGAATTGGCGTAACCGCTACCCCTTGACCAAATGCCGTTGTAGCTTGTTCAAGTGGACCAACTTGGTCTCGATTGAATAATATCCCCGTTCCTTCCCCTTGAAGATCAATTCCTGTTTTTTCTCCAAATCCAAAATCATCAATATAATCAAACAGGCGGTCTTTTCCAAGACGTTCCCCTAAAACAACGAACCCTGGGTTACATGAATTTTGAACAACTTCTAAAAATGTTTGGTGCCCATGTCCACCTTTTTTCCAACATCTTAAATTTCTCCCGGCCACTTCAATATAACCAGGATCATTGAATGTATCTTTTTCTAGGTCTACCTCTCCTTCTTCAAGAGCTGCTGCTAATGTTATAATCTTGAACGTTGAACCTGGTTCATATTGCATCCAAACAGGTTTGTTTTGATTATAGATTTCTGGTGGAACATCCCGGAAATTTTCGGGGTTATAATGAGGTCTGCTACTCATTCCTAACACTTCTCCAGTGTTAGGATTCATTGCAATGGCAATGGCTCCATCTGGATTATAAGTAGCTTCAGCAATATCTAATTCCCTTTCCATAATTGTTTGAACTTGACTATCAATCGTTAATCGTAAATCAAGACCATTTACAGGAGCTGTATATTCATCCGCTAAATTAGGCATTCGGTTCCCTTTAGCTGTGGAGAAAAACGATACGTAACCACTGTCACCTTTTAAGTGATCATCATAATATAACTCCAAGCCCGTTAATCCTTGATTATCAATACCTGCAAAACCAAGCACATGAGATAAATAACTACCAAACGGATAGTGCCTTCTACTATCTTCGGCAATATATACTCCTGCTAAACGCAACGACCTTACCTCACTTGCTTTCTCTTTCGTTACTTTTCGCCCCTCAGGATTAATCCTAACAATGGACTCATTTTTTGTGACATATTCATAAGCCTTCTGATGATCCATATCCAATACCGCAGCAAGCTTCTCAGCTGTGTCCACGGGATCTTTCACTTGCCTTGGGACAATTAGAATAGAAGGGGCACTAACATTAGTTGCTAGAACCACATCATTTCGATCTCTAATCTCCCCTCTTTTCGCTTCAAACGGGACATCCCTACTCCATGAATCTTCTGCTCGGTCTGTTAACCAATCACCAAGTGCAAATTGGACGTAACCGAGTCTTAGTGCAATGATTAAGAATACAGCCAGTCCAAAAAACAATACAAGAATTAGTCGTTTTCTTACTGTTACGTTAGAAACTCGCACCGTAATACCTCCCGCATCCATTCGTTTCACATGCCGTCAATTTATGACTAGGCTTGTTTTAAACGTATGCTTGTACACGATTGGTTAGAACAAATGCGAATCCACTTGCTATTCTCCCGTCTGTTCCTCATCTTCCTCTACTAAGTCACCATTGCTACTATTACTAGTATGAGGAGAAAGCTCTACCACAATATAATCTCCTTTTTCAACCATTGTCCCCGGCTCCACACTTTGTGTATCAACATATCCTCGCCCAAAAAAAGTAGGGTTAAGTTCCATCACTTGAGCAAAACGTCTGACATCCCGATTGGACCAACCTGTTAAGTCAGGCATCGAGAACACGTCGCTATCAGTACGTAAGAACAAACGCTCCCCTTCTAACATTCCTTTATTAGCAAGAGGTTGTTGCGCTTCTATCTTAGAACCATCTCCAAGTATAGTAAGCTCAATTCCTTCCTCTTCTAAATGTTCTTTCACACTAGAAGTGGACTGGCCAACATAATTGTCTGTTTTAAAACCGATCTCTGTTTCCTCTGCTATTTCATCTACTGTTGGGGAAATATTTAAATATTGTAAACTATGCTTCATAATTGTATTGAAAATCATGGAAGTTGGTGCTGCCCCTGACTCGTCTAAGCCGATTTTCGGTCGGTCTATTGCAACATATACGATTACACGCGGATCCTCTTTAGGTGCCATCCCTAAAAATGAAAAAATGTTTTCTCCATGCCCTTGAATATACCCTCTTGCATTAGGGTTGTTAATTTGGGCTGTACCTGTTTTTCCAATAACATTAAAACCTTCTAAATAATATGGGTGCCCAGTTCCAGCTGAATTCGTCACTACCCCTTCTAACAGGTCCTTAACTTGATCCGCTGTTTCCTTTGTGATTGGTTCACCAACAACCTCTGGCTCATTCTTTTGTATAACAGAGTTTTGATTCGGATCAACAATTTGATCAATGATATATGGTTTCATCATCTTCCCGTCATTAGCAATAGCTGTTGCTGCCTGAATTTGTTGAATCGGTGTCACTGCACTCCCTTGTCCGAAAGCGGTTGTGGCAGCATCGACTCTTCCACCTTTTGCTAGTAAACTATCAGCTTCATTGGGTAAATCAATTCCAGTCTTTTGGTCAAACCCAAATTTTGTCAAATATTCATAAAGTTTCTCCGATCCTAACTTTTCAAGAACTAATTTTGCCATAGCCACATTAGATGAGCGATAAAACCCTTCGTCAAAAGAAATCGTCCCCCACCCACGAGCTTCATTATGATCTCCAATTCTTCGATCAGCTACTTCAATAGAACCAGATTGATAGAGTTCTTGTCCATTATAAACCCCTTCTTCAATAGCAGCAGCTACTGTAAACATTTTCATGGTAGACCCAGGTTCATAACGGTCAGAAACAGTGTAATTTAAGTAATTGGTAATTTGTTCATAATGATTCGGATTGAAACTTGGTCGATTGCTCATTCCAAGTATTTCTCCTGTCTTTGGATCAGCTACAATAGCGATCATCTTTTCCGGGCTATAGTCTTCCTCAACCTGAGACATCACTTGCTCAAGTGCTGTTTGAATATTTGAGTCTAAAGTTAAGTAAACATCATGCCCATTTTGGGCGGCTGTAATGGATTCATTTGGATTCAGCAATGGAAATCCTTTTCGATCTCGTTGATAACTAATGGCTCCATCATTTGCCCTCATGATGTCATCTAGACTTCGCTCAAGTCCCATACGCGCTTCACCCGTATTACGTTCTGTAAAACCAATGACATGAGACGCATAAGTTTGTTTCGGATAATATCGTCTAGACTCTTCGCGAAAGTAAATACCATCTAATTCTAATTCACGTATATTTGTTACTTGTTCATACGTTAAATGTCTCGCCCCTGCTCCTAATTCAATTTGGAATTTTCCTTCTTCCTGTGCGTTAGTGAAGGCTCTTGCAAGATCCTGTTCGTTCATGTTTATATGTGGGGCAAGGAGGTTGGCCGTTTCATTTACATCAACTACATAACTTTGATAATTCTGATCTAATACAGCATATACCGTATACGAATTTACTTCTTGCGCAACCGGACTACCTGTACGATCAAATATTGTACCACGAACACCTTCGATCACTTCCGTTTTTGTCCATCGCTCTTCTCCAAGAGCTCGTAAATTTTGTCCGTCTATTTCTTGAGTTGATTGAATATATATAATTCGACCGAGTAATACGGTAAATAAAAACAACACAACTCCAAGTAATAACACAGCTCTTTTGTTTGTGACTGACCTTTTAATTTCCAAGTTTTTTCACCTCATTTTCTACTATACAGAAGGTGAGTTGCAATTACACCGACCTAAATTATACCAATTTCTACAAAAGAACTAGATCATAGTTGGAGGGTAGGAAAAAGGTTGATTCTACCTTTTCACTACCCTCCATAACTTAACTAGTTTTGCACAACTTTCACCTTGTTATCATCTAAAGACATCCCTAATTGTTCTGACGCAATATGTAGAATACGATCTGGAGCACTCAGTTCAACGACTTGTAAAGAAAGACCTTCATTTACTTGCTGTTGTTGACTGATCGTTTGCTCAAGCCGGTAAACTTCTTGATTCATTGTATAAAGAGAAGCGAAATTATTTACCATGAAACCAAGAACAATAAATGTTACTAAAGCTACGAATCCAACAATCGCCTTTTCGCCTGTTGTGATAGGATTACGAACTTGACGGATTCTTTTTTTGGTTTGAACTTGTGGTTGATGCTGTTCTTGGATCTTACGTGCTACCATACTCAAATCTCATTCCCCCTTAACGTTTTTCTGCAACCCGTAACTTTGCCGAACGTGAACGATTATTGCTTTCCAATTCCTCATTTGAAGCGATAATAGGTTTTCGAGTTATTAGTTTTAAAATCGGTTCATACCCTTCTGGAATGACAGGCATACCTGGTGGTAAATCTGGACCCTTGCTTTTTTCTTTGAAAACCTCTTTACATAATCGATCCTCAAGTGAGTGAAATGTAATAACGGAAATGCGGCCTCCTTCGGTTAAAAGTGAAATAGCATCCTCTAATGCTTCTTCAAAGGCCCCTAATTCATCGTTTACTGCAATCCGAATGGCCTGAAACGTCCGCTTCGCCGGATGTCCCCCCGTTCTTCTTGCCGGTGCAGGTATCGCATCCTTAATAATTTCAACAAGTTCCCCAGTTGTCTCAATCTTTTTCTTTTCTCTCTGTGCCTCGATCTTTCTAGCAATTTGCTTAGCAAACTTCTCTTCTCCATACCGAGATATGATTTTCACAAGACGTTCAAAAGGCCAATCATTTACAACATGGTAAGCTGTTAATTCAGCCGTTTGGTCCATTCTCATATCAAGAGGGGCATCCTGATGATAACTAAATCCCCGTTCAGCCTCGTCTAGTTGCGGACTCGAAACACCTAAATCAAATAAAATTCCATCCACTTTCGTAACGCCGTGATGGGCTAACTCACGTTTGATATGTCTAAAGTTACTTCTAATTAATGTTACTTGTCCCTCATAAGGCTGTAATTGCTTTTTTGCATGGGCCAATGCTTTATCATCTTGATCAAAAGCATAGAGATGCCCACCCTCTTCAAGCTGCGCGGCAATAAGAGATGAATGCCCCGCACCACCTAATGTACAATCGACATAAATTCCATTAGGCGCTATATTTAACCCATCAACTGATTCTTGTTTTAAAACTGTCACATGATGAAACATCCTACTACCTCCAAAGACGGCCAACTAAAAATCAAAATCCACAATATTTTCAGCAATTTCACTAAATGATTCTTCTGATTCAGCAAAATACTCTTCCCAAATTGATTTACTCCATATTTCTACTCTGTTTGAAACTCCAATAACAACACACTCTTTATCAAGCTTTGCATATTCCCTTAGAGGTGAAGCTATGTTTACTCTTCCCTGCTTATCCAATTCACATTCAGTTGCTCCAGAAAAGAAAAATCGGGTAAAAGCACGTGCATCTTTTTTTGTAAATGGTAGGGTTTTTAATTTATTCTCAAGCTTACTCCATTCATCTTGTGGATAAACGAATAAACAGCGATCGAGACCTCGGGTTACTATAAAAGAAGAGCCTAAACTATCCCGGAATTTAGCCGGAACAATCATACGACCTTTCTCATCTACGTTATGGCGATATTCTCCCATAAACATCGCAAACCCAACTCCCCCCACTTACTACCCTTAAGTTACCACATTCCTCCACTTTGCACCACACTAAATTTTCAATTTATCCACACAAAAAAAATCCTGCCCTTTGGCAGGATTTCAATTATCCACATTTCGACGGAAAATCATTACATGAATTTACAAATACACAACTTTATGAATATGATTAACCGACATATTTGTTGACACCAATCGTCTGAATCCCTCTTCTCCAATGACATTCATCAACAAGATCGGATGAAAAATCCGTTCTTGCGGTCGATTTAATGGAGCTAGCCACTTACCTGTTTCCGTAAATTTCGCAAGTGTACTGTCATGGCTTTGTCGAACGAATTTTTTCATCTTTTTTTCCATAAAAGCAATTTGATTTTCAATAATGGATCGGTTTTTTTCGCTCAACTTAGCAAGAGTTGGGTCCATATCCTTCGCTAAATCACGC
Organism: Halalkalibacter okhensis; assembly: GCF_000787375.1. Lineage (GTDB taxonomy): Bacteria > Bacillota > Bacilli > Bacillales > Bacillaceae_D > Halalkalibacter > Halalkalibacter okhensis. The sequence continues at coordinate 21,472 of NZ_JRJU01000006.1, forward strand.
AAAGGCTGATGATCAGAAAGGATATTGCTCTTTACTTGTTCAATCACTTCACTAACGGGGTATTCCGTTGCTTTCTCTAGCCAGGATTCCCGAAGCTCTTCCATCCTCCCTAGAAGAAACGGTTTTAACTCATAATCAGTTTCAGCCAACCACTTTTGCACAACAGAAGGAATAAACGTAAGCTGAATACGCGGGATAACAGGAGGCATTTCAACCTCAAAATGTGTGAAAACATGTTTTAATGTAGCCCAGTACCGCAATTCACCTGGACCTGATATGAAAGCTAATACAGGCAAAAGCCACTCTTGCATCAAAGGTCTTGTGACAACATTATTGCTAAACCTTTCTGGATACTTGTGTAAAAGTGTAGATAATTGACTTTTTGAATAAACAATGTCTGTTCCTTTTACAGAAAATACACCTTGATCATAATCCAACCTTTTTCTCTCACCCTCTACTTCTAAAAAAAGGTGGGCATTGCTGTAGTCAGTCAAAATCGGTTCCCCGTATCCAGCTTCAGCAAAGGCTTGAGCACCTTTCTGCTGCGCCTTTTGAACCTGCTCAACATCCATGATTAATTGATCAAAATACTGAATTTCCATTTTCCGAATTATCGGATCATGTGCATCTAATAACAAAAGTCCCTCATTTCCAAAAAACCAATTCATGACATATCTAAAGAAATCAACAAACGTAGAGGATTTCTCCGAGAGAGAAGTTAAATTCACGAGTAAATTTTTCGTATGAGCCGTCTCAGGAAATGTAGAAAAAAGCTCATTTAACCACTTTTGTATCTCAGCCTTATCGATTTTCAAAGACGAAGCTGATGAAGATTTGCTAGAATCATCGTATTGGTGCTTTTTCCACGTACCTCTTTTTTCTTTGTAAACAAACCGGATCTCATCCATATCATGATCTTCTCCAGCAATCCAAAAAACAGGAACAACAGGGACATTTAACTTTTCTTCCTGTTGTTTCGCTAAGATGATAATAGACATCGCCTTATAAACCGTGTAGAGAGGACCTGTTAACAACCCTGCTTGCTGCCCCCCTACAACGACAACAGAATTCGGTTGTCGAAGTTTCTCAATTTGACTACAAGCTTGATTTGAATACGCCAAAGAATTGTGAGTTTCCAATAAATAATCTGCCAATTCATCCCTTTTATAAGTCTTTGTTAAAAGGTGATCGATTCTTTTTTTAAATTTGTCTTCATCGTTATATGTATATTCAAAAAATTGGTCACTCAAGTAACTACCATTTACATAATCTTTTATAAATCCTTTATTTGATATTAGGTCGATTTCTCTTACTTCTAACATGTATAGACGTCCCTTCGTATCACTAAATTCATCTTCATCATAGCAAAGTATTTGTCAGCCACCAAGTATTTCGACCTATCGTTCAACTAAATATTCTTACAATCAGTCCATAACCACTTAATAATAGATAAATGATGACAAAGGCCAGGAAATTAAACCTCCATATCCCTCTAAATAATTTTTTTGTTTGAATATCTCCTGAAACACTCCACTGCATCCACGTAACCACTAATGAAATAAAAAAGAAAATAGCTAAGATAATCCAAAGGAAGGATTGGGACCAAATTTCACTCATAATAAAGTACACAGCAACCATAAATAGCAACGTCGTCCAATCAGATGCACGTCGAATGGATTTAGACTTGTTTTTTGAAATCTTTACAGTAGTAATATAAATGATATACCACCCTAATAACGGGATCGTAACAATTGTAGCAATGACCGACGCTACTAGCTCTGACATACATTAGCCTCCCCTAACATATATTCTTTCTCCTTGCCTTTTATCGCCTCATATAGGAAGACTAAGATTGGCGTATTCAACTGCTTTTTGGCAGCTTTCCTAAGTAAATAGCCTACAATACTATCTATTTCTGTTTTCCGTTTATTTTCCAAATCCGATAGCATCGATGAACGATTGGCTCCAGTTTTTTCACTAATATTACACACATACTCCCACATTTGTCCTGCATTTCCTAAATCAATAACCTTCATTATTTCATCAAAAACTTGCCTTAATAACATGTTGTAATGAGAGTTCTGAACAAGTTCACCATTTCGGATTCCAAATAGAGCAGTTAAGGGATTAATACAGGCATTAACAACTAACTTATGTTGTAACATCGGCTCCCATTTTTGCTCGTATTTCGTTCGAAACCTTCCTTCAGTGCTTTCTTTTAACACTCCTTCTACCATTTTGTTATTTTCACGTACATAACTCCACCTTATTAGTCCCACCCCTGTATGATGAACCGTATAATCATTTATTCGAAGCGCTCCATGTTCAACGACACCAACAGCAACTTCTGGTATTGTGATCATCGGCAATAACTCAGTATGAGCCATCCCATTTTGCAAAAATAATACGGAAGAAATGGAGAGCTTTGAAGCCTGAATCGCTTTGATTACTTGTTCCACCTGATAAGATTTAACAGTAACAATTAACAAATCAATTGTTTCTTCACCTTTTAGAGTTGAAAAACTCTCTACATCCACATGAATAGACTCATTTACTCCATCTTCTCTAATTAGATGAAGTCTTTCCTCTTTTATACAATTAGCTTGCTCATTACGATTTGTTACTAATAACGTAGAGTGGCCTTGTTTTATAAGATTGAATGCCACAAGCATTCCAATAGAGCCAGATCCTAATACAACAACTTTCACTGATATTACTCCTCTTTTTTTATGAAAATTGTACCATACTCTTAAGCAAAACTTACAAGATAAAATAGTCTGATTATTAAAACATTTCTTTCTTCATCAAAAAAATAAGCAAATCTAAACGCTTTCAATCTAAATTGTAGTAAAATAAAATAGAGGTTAGCAACATTAAGGAGGAGATTTACTTGTACGATTATGAAGTGAAACGTTTACTTGTCAATTATAAAACATTAGAAGAGTTTAAAAACTTCCGTGAATATGGGTCTGCAGAACTTTCTATGAAAGGTGATTTGGAAGCAAATATCATTGAAAATGATAGCGAATCTCCTTTTTATGGCATTTATTTTGGTAATAAGCTTGTAGCAAGAATGAGCTTGTATCGAATTGATGGAAGATACGACCGCTACTTTAATCCTCCACAGGACTATTTAGAACTTTGGAAGTTAGAGGTATTAGAAGCTTACCGAAAACAAGGATACGGCGAGTCGCTAGTTAACTTTGCCAAATCATTTGATTTACCAATTAAAACGAATGCTAGACAAGGTTCAGGAGGATTTTGGGAACACATGGGGTTTGAAGCAGCGACATATGATGTATCAAGAGATCGCGGTGAGAGCCCCTATGTTTGGTATCCTGAAGGAGTGAAAGAACAAGTAGGTGAGAAAGAACCAGTTAATATTGAATCAGAAGATCATTTAACTTAAAAGAGAAAGAACTACTCGTTTCATAATTCCTTTAACGAGTAGTTCTTTCAATATCTTATTCTTTCTTTCAGCTCAAAATCTTTATCTAAATAGATAATTTTCTTGCTCGATCCATAATAGACAATAGCGCACGATAATCCTCTGCCATCACTTTCTTTTCTGCCTTAACCTGATCAAGCTCTTCTTGCAATTGTCTATTTTCACGTTTTAATTGTTCTATATCCTCAGTAGAGATTCGATTTTTCATATCTTCATGATAATCCGCTAAAAAGGAAAGAACTTCCTTCATTGTAAGCTCACGCGAAATGGCCTCTTTCTTATTTGCTTTTTCATTTTTTACAGCCTTTTGTTCTTGCTTTTTCTCTTCTGGTATCGTTGCAACAGGCTCCAGTATTTCCTCACTTGCTTCACTTACCCATTCCGTTGTTTTAACTTGAAGCTTCTTTCCTTTTGAACGTTGTTTCTTTGCTAAAGCAACAGCAGATTCATATTTTTTCCTAATGGCAGAGTTCCACCTAAAACCACACGCCGCACTCGTTCTAGACAATCGTTCCCCAACCTCTTCAAAAGCAGAAAGCTGTGTACTCCCTTCTCTTATATGTCTAAGAACAACCTCAGCTAAAATCAAATCTTCATCTGTACTCCATGCATCTTGGCGAATCGTTGTCATAGAATCCCTCCTTAGAGTCTTATTTACTTATTCATATGCATCTACTAGAGTAGAAAGACTCATTATTAGTAAAAAGATATTCTCTTTTTCTTTTTCAAATAGATTTCGTTCTATTAGACAATTATTACCGATATACCAAGATCTATTCAGAAATCTAGCATCAGATGTTTTTAGACTTTTTCAAGAATGCTAAAACAGCTTCGTGATGTTCTTTCTCTTCCCATAACTTTGCACATTCAGCTATTTCATTTTTCATATTCAGATGAATTCGGCCTTGATCAAGATGATCGATATACCTGCCTTTATAAGCTTGTATAACGCCTTTCGTTTTATTTAAAAATGGCCCCGCAAAGTCTATTACGCCTTCTTCAAAAGGCTCCTTTGTTATCACGTGTTGGATGAATCCATTTCTTATAAGCTCTTCAGTAGAGTACATCTTGGCTGATAATAACATCTGTAAGGCTTCTAATTTCGCTATTCGCTCTAACAGTAATGTTCCTCCTCCCCAACCCGTTGTAATAGCCAAATTCGCCTGAACAAAGCCAACCTTTATATGGGGAGCTGCAATTCGAAAGTCACAGGCCGAAGCAAGCTCTGCCCCACCACCAACTGCTGTCCCATTCAAAGCAGCTATCGTTATTTTAGGAAAAAACGCAATCCTCTCTATAACAGCTCCCATTTTCATCAACATTCTTCTAGCAGCATCCTCACTCAATATATGTTGAAAGGCCGATAAGTCTCCACCAGAGCAAAATGCTTTCTTTCCAATCCCACTTATGATTACGACTTTGCTTTCATCTTTTTCAGCAATAGTTAATAGGTCATTTAACTCCTCCATCACTTCAAAGTTCACAGCATTACGAATTTCTTCACGATTAATACGAATCCAGGTTACACCATTACTATTCTGTTCAAGCAATACGTTAGCCATTTAATCACTCCTGCAAATTTAAGAATAATATACGACAATCAAAATGGAACTCAGCTACATTCCTAAAAACAAAAAGAAAAAAGACGAAGAGTTGTCTCTTCGTCTTTTCGTTCGTATCAAATTATTTGCTAACCACATCTTGGCCTTTGTAAGAGCCACACTCTTTACAAACACGGTGAGCAAGCTTTAATTCTCCACACTCAGGACATTTAGTCATACCAGGTACTGCTAACTTGTAGTGAGTACGACGCTTATTTTTGCGAGTTTTAGATGTTCTTCTAAATGGTACTGCCATCATTCCCACCTCCTTAAAAAATCTATAAAATCCAACTGCATCCAAGCTTAGTTGGTTATATGAAATGAAGGCCCGAACGTTGCCGGTGCTTCGACTTTCCTATTCTTTCTCAAAAAACTTTGCCAGATCAGCTAACCTTGGATCAACACGATTGTTGTGCTCTTCCTCTGTAACGATCCCCCAGTCTTTTCCTGCGGGTGGTGCTAGACGCTCTGCCTCTATCTCCGCATAAACCTGAATAGGAATTTCAAGTAATATACGTTCTTTTATGACAGGTATAAGGTCGATCGTTTCCCCTTCAAAAAAATGAATTTCATCCTGATCGACATCAGCTGTAACATAATCATTCGTCGGATGAAAATGTTCAACAACCTGAAGATCAATAGGGAATTTCACATCAGCCAACGTTCTAACACAAGGAAGAATCAATTCGCCTTTAATCTTTAGCTGAAACGTAATCATGCTACCAGTATAATTAACTTCCCCTTTAACGTGAAATGGAGAAACCGATCTGATATCTTGATTTAGCTCTTTTAAGCTTGAAACATCAATCTCTTCTTCAAATGTAAATGGTTTGCGCTTAGCAACAGATAATTGCTGTAATGACCATTTCATTTCTGATCACCTCTAAGACAACAAAATTAAGTATAGCTCTACACCAATTGAATGTCAACCTTTTTTCTTTACACTCTAATTGAGTCCGTAAGATCTAGAACTTGTACTTGTTTAAAGCATGACGTTTATTGTAGCATGACATAAAAGAAGAGTAAAGAAAGACTAATTCATTTCAAAATAGAAAATAAAAGGATCACTAAAGTCAATTTTAAAAGGAGACGTGGAAAAGAGTGAAAGCAGTTGGTATTGTCGTTGAATATAATCCTTTTCATAATGGACATTTCTTTCAAGCTGAACAAGCTAGAAAATTAACAGGCGCAGACGTAGTTATCGCTGTAATTAGTGGGACATTTTTACAACGTGGTGAACCTGCGATTGTTTCAAAATGGTACCGTGCTCAAATGGCACTAACATGTGGAGTTGATTTAGTGATTGAACTCCCCTATCTCTATTCTACCCAAAAAGCCGAATTATTTGCTAATGGAGCCATTTCATTATTAGCAAATATGAAGGTAGACTTTATTAATTTCGGTAGCGAGTCAGGAAACATTAATGACTTCAAACAATTACATACCTTTATGCAAAACCATCAAGCAGCATTTGATCAACTTGTAAAATCAAAAATGAAGCTAGGTTTAAGCTACCCTAGAGCAACCGCTGAGGCGTTTAACCAATTAGAGCCAGATTCATCGATTCTTGCATTAACCGAACCTAATAACATTCTTGGGTTTCATTACGTGAAATCCATCGCAGACCTAGGATACAACATAAAAGCAACTACGACCTTACGGAAGCAAGCCCAATACCATGACAAAGATGTGACCGAAGAGAACATCGCAAGTGCGACGAGTATTCGCCAAGCCATTGCAAACGGTCAATTAAGTCAGATCAAACATGTCATGCCTAAAACGTCGTACCAACTGATCCGCGACTATAAAAATGCTTATTCCCTTCTACATACATGGGAACACTATTATCATCTGTTGCAATATAAAATACTTTCCACTCCATCTGAACAATTACGCCTCATCTATGAATGTGAAGAGGGACTTGAATATAGAATGATACAAGCCGGGAAACACTCCACCTCATTTGAAGAGTGGATGCAACAAATGAAAACAAAACGTTACACTTGGACAAGATTGCAGCGCCTTGCTACACATGTGTTAACGAATACTACAAAAGCGGAAATGAAAAATGTTCTCTCATCGAGCCCTACATACATTCGCTTGCTCGGAATGAATAAAAAAGGACAAGCCTATTTAAATTACACGAAAAAACAAAGAACACTCCCACTTATTACAAAGCCCGCAAAAGTAGAAGGGCCCATTGCGTCTATGGAAGAAAGAGTGACCAATGTTTATCTGTCCCCACTTGCACCAGAACAAAGGACGAAACAAATAAAAGAAGAAATAACCAGACCTCCCATTCTAATACAATAAAAGAGGCGATCTAAAAAGGTCCGTTTTTTGACCTTTTTAGATCGCCTCTAAGCAATGAGCTAAGCCGTCGCATTGTTTTAAGGCTGTTATGAGCGGGGTTCTCATAACAGCCGCGCGACGAGTGAGCCATTGCCTATCTTTAAAAAAGGTCCGTTTTTTGACCTTTTTAGATCGCCTCATGGATTATGATTTTTCCGGAAGCGACTGTAAAAAGGCAATCGCTTCATCAAACGTATCAATGGCTATGATTTGCATATCCGTTCCAATATCTTCTGCAGCTTTTTTTGCCTCAATAAAATTTGAATCGCTTGCCCCGCCTTCATTTGGAGCAAAGAAATAATCTGCCCCTGCTTTATCAGCAGCAACTACCTTTTGACCAGCCCCTCCGATCCTTCCTACGATTCCTTCCTCATTAATCGTCCCAGTGCCAGCAACTTGATAGCCTTTTGTAATATCTTCAGATACTAATTGATTATAAATTTCTAGAGAAAACATCAAGCCTGCCGACGGTCCTCCAATCTGACTCGTATCAATTGTTACCTCTGGGTGAAACGTCACCTCTCGATCCGTAACGGGAGCAGAAACTCCGATGCCTACTCTTCCAGGAGGTGCATTCATCTCTTTTGGAAAAGCTGAAAAGCCAACTTCAATTATTTGCTCTTGCCCCTCACGAATTACGGTTAAATCAACCGTAATCGATTCATCCATTCCTTGTAGCTGGTCTATTAATTGTTCAGCTGTAAGAACCTCTTTTCCATTTACAGCAATAATATGATCCCCTATTTTCAAGACATCGTAAGCTGGCATCCCTTCAATCAATGTGGTCACTAATACTCCCTTATGTTCATACTCAACTTCCATCCCCGCTGCTTCATAGGCAACAATTTTAGCAATTTCTTGAGAACCTGTCATTGCCATTAATTGACGGTGCTGATACTCATCGTCTGTTTCCCCTTCGAAACGAAGCTGTTCCTCTGGATAAATCATACGATAAGGGCTCAGGTGGGCCCATCCATAAAAGAATAAGTTTGCTTTCCCCATTTGAACCGTTGTTAACATAAAAGATCCTTCTTCTTCTGTAAATCCTCCATCTACAGATATAACTTCATCTAGTACTTTTGCTCCCCCTGGCTGTGAATAATAATAGGGCAGCTGATAGAATTGAAGAAATAATATTACAATGATGAGGAAAATCCACCTCTTTTTAATCATTGACCCTTTCATCCTTGTTCTCCTTCCAATGTTCAATGCACCTTCTTATTTCAGCTAATTTGTCTCTTGTTGCTTCTTCCCCTCGCTCGATTAATGCTTCTACTTCAGAAAAATCAAGAGAGCTAGAATGCTTAACAATTGGCCGGATCATGACCGAACTATCAAATTCCTGCACACGAACCATTTCACGAGCCATAATATCCATACTTTGCATAATTACATCGTAAACAGTATGTAGTTCAGGTTCTGTCCGGAAATATGAAACGTCAACTGCTATTGTAACATCCGCACCCATTTCTTTCACTACTGAGACCGGAACACGATCAATAACACCTCCATCGACTAATAAACGGCCATCAATTTTTTCTGGTACAAATATACCCGGTATGGAAATACTTGCCCTTACAGCCGCTGCGACATCTCCCTGTTTCAACACAACTCGTTCCCCATTCTTTATATCGGTGGCAACAACAGCTACTGGAGGATCCAACTCTTCTAATTTTTTATTTTTTGCTAACATACGAATGACCTCTTTTGCTTTTAACCCAGCTACAAATCCCAATTTAGGTACAACAAAATCAATGAAGTATTTCCTTCGAAATAACATCGCAAATTGTTTAAGATTATCAGGGGACTGTCCGACTCCATACAAACTTCCAACAAGTGCTCCCATGCTGCTACCAGCAATAAAGTCAATTGGTATTTTTTCTTCTTCTAATACTTTAAGTATGCCTATATGGGCAAAACCCCGGGCCCCGCCCGAACCAAGAGCAAGACCGATTTTTGGTCGCTGTTCCCCCATTCTATCCTCTCCTTACTTTTTACCTGACTCAATGTAAATCATATGGTCTATTACGAGCTTGTATACGTATAGTTATATTATGGACATGTTCGTTTGGATGTTACATAAAAGGAGGCAGCTATACAATGCAATTATCCATGATAAAAACACTCACTCTCGCTCTAATGAGTATTTTATTAGCAGCCTCGCTAATGATATTTCCACAAGAAGCTCTCGAAGGATCGATTCGAGGTCTAGAAATTTGGTGGGACGTTGTCTTCCCTTCGCTTTTGCCATTCTTTATAGTATCTGAACTATTAATTGGCTTTGGAGTCGTGACATTCATCGGGGTATTGTTAGAACCATTAATGCGCCCATTATTTCGAGTTCCAGGAGTTGGTGGATTTGTATGGGCGATGGGACTGGCATCTGGCAACCCAGCAGGTGCGAAAATCACCGCAAGACTTCGCCAAGAAAAGAAACTGTCCAGGATAGAGGCAGAACGTTTAGTATGTTTCACAAGCTCGGCAAATCCACTCTTTATTTTTGGTGCCATCGCCGTCGGTTTTTTTCACAATGCTGCTCTGGGTATTGTATTAGCCCTGGCTCACTACTTAGGAAACATTTTTGTTGGATTAATCATGCGCTTTCACGGTCGGGAAGAAGAGGCGGCTAGTCCTCCTCAAAAACCGAAAGTAAGCGGGGTCTTAGCAGCATTTCACCTGCTCCATGAGGAACGGATCAAGGATGGTCGTCCAATTGGAAAGTTACTTGGAGATGCTGTCCAGTCATCAGTTAGAACGCTACTTATGATCGGTGGTTTTATTATTTTATTTTCAGTTCTAAATAAAATATTAAGCCTTGTTGGAGTTGTTGCCCTACTAGGTTCATTCTTTTCTGTCGTTCTTACATTTTTTCATTTACCTAGTGACTTGAATTCCTCCATTATATCTGGTCTTTTCGAAATGACCCTTGGAGCACAAATGGCAAGTGAAACGACATCTGTGAGCTTACTTGAGCAAGTCATTGTCTCAAGCTTCATCCTAGCATTCAGCGGCTTTTCCATCCAAGCACAAGTAGCCAGTATACTTGCTGAAACAGATATTCGATTTAAACCATTTTTCATATCCAGATTGATTCATGGTTTCTTCGCGGCGTTCCTTGTCTTTTTATTCTGGCATCCATTTTATATTAATCAAAAAGCATCGGGCGACCAGTGGCAAGCCATCCCTGTTTTTTTACGGGAACAGTCTAGTTCATGGTTCCACGCCGCTTGGAATTTAATAACTCAATATGGACCATTATTTACTTTAATTATGCTCATACTTTTTATCCTAGTAACCGCTAGAAATGCATTGTCCAACGCAGAATGATCAGGCCACACTCAAACAAAGTCAAAGGGGATGTCCCAAAAGATTTTTACCTTTTGGGACATCCCCGCAACTAGTTCCAAAATTTTAAGACCGGTCCCTTTTTCTACTTAAATTTCTTTTTTAGTGCTTCTGCCACAACATTGGGAACAATATCTGAAACGTCAGCATTATATTTTGCTACTTCTTTAACGATACTCGAACTTAAGTAAGAATAATGATTATTCGTCATCATAAAGAACGTTTCAATCTCTGGACCTAATTTTTTGTTAATGGATGCTGCTTGCATTTCATATTCAAAATCTGAAACAGCACGCAAACCGCGAATAATGGCATTTGCCTTTTTTTCTTTTACATAATCAATTAATAATCCATTAAACGAATCGACCTCTACGTTCTCTAGATCCTTCGTTGCTTCACAGAGCAAAGAAACCCGTTCCTCTACTGTAAACATCGGTTGTTTATTTCGATTATGAAGAACCGCTACAATCACCTTATCAAACACTGAAGCCCCACGAGAAATAATATCAAGATGACCTAAAGTAACCGGGTCAAAACTACCTGGGCAAACTGCAATACTTGTCATGTTGCCACCACTCCCTCTTTATATGTATAAATTGAAATCGTCGTATCACCATAAGTTTCTGCGCGACTCTTTATCCCAGAACCGATTACATTCGGCAAATCAACGGTACTTGTATGCTCACAAACTATTACACCACTTTGTTCAAGCAGCTGGTGATCAAAGATGATACTTATTTCATTGACAATGTTTTGCTTTGCATACGGTGGGTCTAAGAAAATTAATGCAAAGGATAGCTCTCTTTTAATTAACGCTTTTAGTGCCCGACTTGCGTCATTTCGATACACTTCGGAACGGTCTTCAAAATGACATTGTTGCAAATTCTGTTTAATGGTAACTATCGCTTTTTTATTTTGATCAACAAAAATTGTTTGAGCTACTCCACGACTAATCGCTTCAATTCCTAAACCTCCGCTTCCTGCATATAAATCAAGTGCTACCCCTCCAGAAAAATACGGACCGATCATATTAAAAATTGATTCTTTCACTTTGTCAGTTGTTGGTCTAGTTGACGAACCCGGAACTGCTTTTAACGGCAATCCTCTTTTCTCTCCTGATATAACCCTCACAATACCTCATCCTCTTCTACCTAGTTACCTTAATTATTTCAAAAGTATCATACGGAGATCATTTAGACAAACATATCAGTGAAAATTTAAACAAAATATGTGAATTTTTTCTACTAGTACGTATGGAATAGAAAAACTCTGGTCATACTTCAATTAGTAGCACTTATTGTGTTGCTACAACCGCGGAGAAGGCTTACGTTTCCCCATAAGTTCTTCCTCCGGTTTCTCCTCTCCCATAGCCTCATGGCATACATAAGTATGTGTATGGGCACCTCGCAAGGATTCCTTGCGAGGATTTTTTTCGCTCGACATATTCCTTGAATCATGCTACATTTACGTTTTCAATCAATCATGCAAAAGAAAGAGGTCATTGATCATGATTCAACGATTTATTACCTTGGGGGAAGGCTACAATGATTTATATGAATTATTAGAACTAGGAAGGTCTAATCAATCTAGAGTACATATGCTATTACGTCTTGACACAGCATATGATAACCAAGAAAAAAGTTCGCTCGTACTCGTATTAACGCCTGCATCTCCTGGTAAGATGATGCCCCTATATATATGTTTAGAAGGAATTCATAATCCTGACATTCGAGCAACTGAACGCTACCTTTTATTTGAGCAATTGTCTAAGGAATTAAACATGCCCATTTACAAATTAAAAGTGAAATCATCTCGTGAATTCGAGGAAAAAGATTTATATTTTCAATACCTTATTGGAGTTCTTCGAATGAATCGGTACATTCCCCCACTTACTTAACTGACTTGAATGCTTATAACCCGTGTGAAGGGGTCACTTCATTACGGGGTTTTCTATTAAGAATGTGATGGAGCATCTTTTTCTTCTCTTCTTACTTTCTCGTTATAAAAAACTTTATTGGCACTTGGCAACACTTTTATTTTTACAATCAGGACATTTATTAGCAGGACGAACGCACAAACGAAAAATAACCCCCGAATACCTACCGCAGACACAACCATCCCGCCTAATGTTGGTCCTAACATCGTTCCAAGGTACATTGCACTATTAGAAAACCCATAAGTCCTACTTTCCATCCCCATTGGTGCATGGAGACGAATAAGTGTATTAACAGCAGGTAATAATCCTCCTAAACATAAGCCAATTAAAAACCGTAAGCATATTAATTGCCAAACATCTGTTACAAATGCTTGTGGAATTGAAAATAAGGCTACCCCTAGCATAGAGTAAATTAAAACATGCTGCGCCCCTTTTTTATCACTTAACTTTCCTAATTGTGGTGAGGTGAGCATATTTGCAAACCCCATTACTGAAATGGCGACACCTGCATAGAAGGCAACGGTTGCAGGAGAAGTCAATTCTTCAACAAATAAGGATAGTAACGGATTGACCCCCATGACAGCAAATTGTATTAAAAAAATGACGACATAAAGTGATAAAACCGGCTTCTTCTTTGTTATGAATTTAAATTCAGCCAAAGTGCTAGTTTTCTCTTTTGTCTTAACCGGTGTAAATGTCTCTTGAACAAAAAAGAGGACAACAAATGTTGCAAGGAGTATGCACAAACCGGTCACAAAAAAAACGACACGATATCCAAAAGCTTGGGCTAAAACACCTCCAATAAGCGGACCGCAAATAGCCCCAGAAACGGATCCTGATTGCAAAAGGCCTAATGCATAGCCTACTCGTTCCTTTGGTGTATTCGTTGAGACAAGGCCAATTGATGCTGGTATAAATCCAGAAACTACACCATTTAATAATCTAAGTAGCAACAATGTAACTGGCCCCGTGGCAAAGCCTGTTAAACTGATAAACAACGCCATTCCAAACCCCGACCGTAATATCATCATTTTACGGCCATATTTATCCCCCATTCTCCCCCAAAAAGGGGAAAACAAAAAAGCTGTTAAGAAATTTGCACCGAAAATAGCCCCTGCCCAGATACTCAATGTATCTGGATTCGAAACACCTAACTCTTGCAAATAAAGAGGAAGAAAAGGAATGATCATTGTCATAGCACTAATTACAATAAATTGACTAATGACTAAAATCCATAAATTTCGTTTCCAACTTACCATACAACCACTTCCTTTTGATCTTCCTTCCATTATAAATTTCGGTATACGAAATAATCAACTTTCGTTATGTGTTATATGTGTTCCTATGTCCTTACTTTCCATCTAAAAGATCACTCTACCTCCCGTTTTTATCCAATTTTAGACAAAGAAAAAACGACTCCGTAATAGCCGCATTCAGCTTCCATACAGAATCGTTTTTATATTCCCATTTTATAGTCATATTCTTTTGCTTTATCTGGTTTTGCGTTTTGGAATTCCGTCTCGATAAAAGGACGCATCGAAGGCTTCACATCACGTACAAAGGGAAATGCTTGTAATTTCTTAATTGTCTCATCCACCTTTTCTTGATCACAATAAAAAATAACATATTTCATTTTTTTTGAGACATAATGGACATTACCAAACCGTCGCAGCTGTCTAGCAAACTTTAATGAAGTTAGCCATACTGCCACTCCTTGCCGCTTTGAACCTAGCATAAATTTGTTCTCCTCCTAAAGAGTACTCTTTGTTTAGTCTAGCATGTTCTTTCCTTTCCAGCAATAGATGTAGTTGTCATAATCGAACATTAAGATTATCTTATTACTAACTAGCTTTAATAAAAGGATGATGAAAATGGATCTCGACATAATTTGGATTTCCTTTATTAAAAACTTAGAACAAGAAACATGCATTCGCTCCATTCAAAAAAAGAAGTTTGGCGGTCAGCCTTTTGTCTATCTTGAATTAACAAGTCCTATTAGTAAATCACAGTTAGAAAACCTCCTTACTCAATCATCTAAAAAAGCGATGATTGGAAAAAGACTCACTTGCGACATCTCTTTCGTCCGAATGCAACATCAGACATTTGTCTATCATATTCGTTTTAAAGTACCACAAGAAAAGCTTTTCTGCTGTGGAAACAGCTGTACAAACTGTATCCGTCTAAAATAAAAAGGAGCTACCCTTCTACCAATTGTTTTTGATTTTAGATAAACTCTCTACGTTCAGAAGAGGGGGTGTCTCAAAAGGTCTGATTTTGACCTTTTGAGACACCCCCTATGTTTTAACTGCAGCCGCAGCCCCCACCTGTACTACATCCACCACTACATGACATATTATCGAAAAAAGGATTTCCTGTCGGGACCTTTATCGTATGAGAAACAGCTCTTGCAATGATTTCACTTATTTCATTCAATAAAGATTCCAATTCACGTTCTGCTTTTTTGAATACAGTTACGGTTTCAGTTAAATCGACCTCTCGTTTCACTTGCCTTATATCTTTTGAAACTTTATCGTAATCTGGGTGATATTTCCCAAAGCGTTGTACTTCTTCATATTGATCCTTTAGTTGATTAAACTGACGAATCTTCTCTTGCGCATCAGGGTCTGCTTGTAGCTCTTTCTTTGCTAGCATATATTGCTGATAGACATCAGACTTAATAACTGCTTGACCAAGTTCACAAGCTTCGTCAATCAACTCGTATGTTGAAATAGTTGCGAGCATACTCACACCTCCTAGCAAACATTATAACACGTCTTAATCATTTAAGATAATCGTGTGCTATTAATCGTAATAGAAGAAGGATTCTGAGCTTGAATATTATCTATTTGGGATAATTCTTCAAATAACTTTAATAGAGCCTCATCTTTTTGTTTTGCTTCGATCATAACATCCACTTGATCAACTGTACCTGATATCAAGGTCAAAAAATCATAGAACCTTTGAACATCAATATAATCATGATGCTTCCGATCGGTTTCTCCATCTTTCGGACTCGAAATGTGGATTTTAATTGGCAACGGGCTACGTTTCCACGTCTGTACGACTCGCTCCCACAACGAAAGTAAGTCGGTTGATTCATGAAGCACATCAAAATGGTGAAGATCTAATATAACAGGAATATGTAACTTCTCTCCTATGTATAACACATCTTCGACCTTATAGTTCACATCATCATTTTCTAACATAATCATCTCTTGTATGACTCTTGGTACCTTTGCAAAATTTTCAATAAATTGCTCTAATCCTTCTTCTCGACCTTCTTTCTTCCCTCCAATATGTAAGACACAACGATGGACATGAGACATCCCCATCCCCTTTATTAATTTATAGTGCATAATGAGAGTGCGTAATGATTGTTGTAAGATTTCTTTAGAATTATTATTTAATACAACAAAATGATCAGGATGAAAATCTACTCTCATGTTTTCTTGCTGTATAAATTCACCTAACTTTTTTAATAATGGTGCTAATGCTTTCTCATATTTCCATCCCTCAGTTAATGGATGATTTGCTAGAGGAACAAGACGAGAAGATAAACGGAAAAAGGAAATATCATGAGCTTTATTGTGCTTTAACAACCGAAAACAATTGTCTAAGTTAGATAAAGCAATCCGTTCTAATTTTCGAACCCCCGCTTCGTAATCTGCAATTTGTTCAAACTGCTTCACCGTCATCGTTTGAGAAGGAGACGCATTCTGTAACATCACACTCATTGCTACATACCCTAGACGGACCTTGAATGATTTATCCATGATTGACTTCCCTCCTGAGTTTGTCTATAATTCACTCGACTTGTTTAATTGTGTATAGAAGGTGAGCTGAACAAATGAAGATTGTAACATTTAACCCATTTCGAACAATTGGAATGCCTGGTATCCAGTATGTGAAACCTGAGCGCATGTTTGACGAACGTGAAAAGATTGCTCAAGCAGATGTATGCTTATTTCCTGAAAACTGGCAAGTAAATGCACTTGTCTATGGAATGAAGAAAGCGATCTTCCCTAGCATTCAATCCATCCAAATGGGCTTTAATAAAATCGAAGTAACTCGCGCTCTATGGAGTGTATGTCCCGATCATGTACCAAAAACGGTTATATTAGGTCGAAATCACGATAATATTAATAAGGTTTTTGAAGAATTTCCTTTTCCTTTTGTAGCAAAAGAAATCCGCAATTCAATGGGCAAAGGCGTCTTTCTGATTGAAAATCATAAGCAATTTAATGAATATGCTGAAAACAACCCCTATTTTTACGTTCAGGAGTACTTGCCAATTGATCGAGACTTACGCGTTTGCTTTGTAGGAGATGATGTGATCGCTGCATATTGGCGAATTAATGAACGCAATTCATTCCGTAATAATGTCGCCCAAGGTGCCCGCATTTCCTTTGACGCCATTCCGGAAGAGGCTTTGGATCTTGTCCGGACAACCGCTAGGAGTTTAGGGGTTAACCATGCTGGTTTTGATGTCGTTTCCGTTGGTGGAAAGTATTATTTTCTTGAATTTAACACTCTTTTTGGAAATCAAGGGTTTCAACAATTAGGTGTCTCCATTGAGAAAACGATCTACAAGCATCTCCAAAACACCGTCAATTAATGGTTACGACAAATGATTCTTCAAGTTCATATGAAGTTAAATCATTTTTCACAACCACTACTCGAATCTCATATTCCCCGGAAGAAAGATCTTCAATAAGGAAGGCAGGTTCATAAAGAGTACCGACATGCTCATCGTTAATATAAAGCCGGATATGCCCTTCTCCTTCTTGGTGAAGAGCCCCGGCTTTTTCATGATTAAACGAAAAATGGTTAACAAAACACTCAACAAACAAATCATTTTGCCTAACCTCATGATAGACGTCTAATTCTCTTTTCCCACCTACTTGTATCTGAACAACTCCTGTATTTTGAAACGGAACTATATGTAAATCTTGAAGGTCGTTATTTTCCGTGAAGTCTGAATTGGCACTAACAATCGGTGAAAAGATTGAGATAAAAATTAGAACATTTGCTAAAATAGTTGCAGGTTTCACCATTTCCCTTTTCCTCCTATATTTTGTCACCTTTATCCTCTCACTTCCTTCAACCTTCTATTCGTCCATTTCGTAGCAAAAAAAATAGACCTGCCATTTATTGGACAGGCCCATGTGAATCAACAACAGTTGATTGCCCCATTTTTAACATTTCCATCATCATCATAACAAGCCCAAGAGAATTTTGAACCTTTTCTACTCGTTGAGGAAGTGTCCGTCCGTAAAACTGATTTGCCTCCTTTTCTAAGGCTGGTATTTGACTAGGATCTCTTGATAATTTGCGATACCAATTAGGATGCTGACGCATATAATGTCGTAATTCTGGTCGTTCAAAAAGCATCTGTTGTACATCAGCTCTCAAAGTGATCTCCTCCTCCTATAAAAATAAATTAATCCCTACGAAATGAGAATGGGTGGTCTTGTTGCCTCTGATTTGGCTGATTTGAAGGCTTTTGAAATGATTGAATAACGTTTTGAACATTTGACAAGACTGAACTAAATTGCGTTAAATGATGTTGAAGGTCATCAACATTCATGCGTTTGACGAGTCCCATAATCTGTCCAAGTGTATCACTTGCACTTTTGGATGAATTTTCAGTTTCTGCTTCCTCTGCCGTATTGGCAGCTTGATCCTCTCCCACGTTCGGAGTATTCGCCCATTGCTCATGCTCACTGCCTAATACACTCCATTCTTCAAACAGTTCTTGAAGCGTCTTCTGGTTTTCCTTTACTTGCTTTAGCAAATGTGGGTGGGACTTCACGAATTGCTTAAATTCTTGTACAGAAGGATGTAACTTCTGTCTAGATTCCATATTCTGCATCCTCCTTTTCTCATCTTTATAATAGTTTACACAGTTGCCCAGTCCAACGTTCACGAAAACTATATGTAATTAATTAGAAAAGCACTGAAAAAGATGGGTTTCTTTTTCAGTGCCTCTGTATATTTTTTCCAAATCAGAGTTGCCATGGCGTCAAGAAGTTTTGGGTGTAGTGCTCCCTAAATACCCCTACCCCTAAATGGGTAAATTCTTCGTGTAACAGATTTACGCGATGTCCTTCACTGTTTAACCATCCTTCTACTGAAGCCAATCCGTCAACGTACTTTGCCGCAATATTTTCTCCAGCTAACATAAAAGGAACCTCTCCACGATCAAATCTATCTGCTACTTCACCGTAGCTTGGTGATGTATGTGAGAAATAGCCATTTTCACTCATATCTTTACTGTGTAAATAAGCAACCGTAGATACATCTTCAGCCCATTCAAATGGTTTTAATCCATGTCTTGTACGAATAGTGTTGGTAAAGTCAAAAATTTGTTTTGCATTTCCTTGTTCAATCTCTGCCCATTCATCCTCTGAAAAAGTTGGACGGTCAGGAGGCGTACCTCGATAAGAAACTGAATATGGTCTTTGCCTTATTAGAACATCCTGCTCTAATATACGCACACTCGACAATTCATTCGTATAAGTATCAAAATAAAACTGGACCCAAACATCTTCAACCTGACCAAGTGGCCTCATCTTTAAGTCATCATTTGTTAATTCAAATTGATACATTCCGCCATCACTTGAGGTTACTTCAACTCTTTCCTTAAATTGAACTAACTCATTTATCTCATGATACGTTTTTCCTAAAGATAGCCACTCTCCCCGAATGTTTCCTGTAAGAAAGACTGTCACTACCTCTCCTTTTTCTATCCCTATTTGCATATAGGAATTATTGCTTTCTGGATAAATCCACCAGTCATATCCATATGCGGATAAATCAATTCGTGCAGGCTCACCAAACTGATTTTTTATTTCCTCCTCTGTCATCCCTATGAAATGTTCATGGTCCTCAAAAGAAACAGCAAACTCCTCATCTGGCTCCGCTACAATGGTAGATACTTCCTCAGCAGCTAATATCTCTTCTTCATAGGAGTTCGTTTGTTGAAACCACTCTACTATTTGCTTCTCATATAGATGCTCAAATGAAACAATTGAAAAAAACAGCAAAATAATTCCTGATATCATATATTTTTTCTTCATATGGTCCCCTCTCTCAGATTATAAAATCTTATGTTCATTATTAACAACAATCGCAGTACACACACTCTCGTCACTCCTATAAAAAAATTCGCAATTGACCTTGTCATATCCTTTCACTAACTATGTAAGGTTGTGTCGCTTCTGTCACCAATACTGTCGAAGAAATTTTATCCATAAAACATTCATGATTAATTCATTGCAACTGGAGAGTTTTCATACTATCATAAGTAGAGTACATATTTGATAAATTGGAGGCGCATTCGTAATGAAATTTGAACATATTGAACTTGCAGACAAAGAATTAAAATTTGAAACCCTTCGTTACGCTGCAGAATCTATTGGCTTTATTCATGCTGGTCAATGGGATTACCAACGAGTAACATTTGATTACAAAATTGTCAATCAAGGAGATATCTATTACCTTCGTGTTCCTGCATATGCAGTTAAAGGAGATATTCCTAAAGACGATACCATTGTTAAACTTATGACACCAATGCTTGGAAAACACTATTATCCACATGGTGTTGAATATGAAGGAGAGACGTTCCCACAGCCAATTATTGATAAGTGTAATAAGAAGCTTGAGTTGCTTTTAAAGAACATCGAGACAAATTAAGAAATAAGACAACGAGGCACGCCTCGTTGTCTTATTTTCTTTCTTTAATTGTTACTATGCGCAATGAGTCATCCCCGCCACGAACAAGTTCGAATCGTAATTCTCTAAAAATTTCACTTTCTTCACCTCGTTCATACAGTGTCACCATTTCGTCAACATCTGCATGAATTTCTCCAATTTCATCTTCATATACTGCGTTGACATCAAATTGATTCAATTGTTTAGTTGTACCCTCTCCATGCAAATCACTCGTATAACGCCTTAAGGAATGATAGAAACTATTGTTTGTAATTAAATAAGGTTCTAAGTTGTTAAAATCCCCTGTATTAACTGATTCAATCATGTTCTCCTTATAAGAGCGCAAATAATCAGCTACTTCATCAGCTTGTTCACCTTCTAATAATGTTAGCTCTTCAGGATCAGAAGAACCACATGCTGTTAAAACTAGCAACAACATGATAAAAATACTCAGCCTTTTCATTTATACTCTCCTTGTTATCTCTATTTTTTATCTTCGCATGATTATAACATACAACAGGTAGGAAACCGTAACGATTAAAATTGACGACTTTAGGAAATTAAGTCATTAACCTGTTCATCTGATTAGGTTCGTAATATAATAAAGATAGCATTACGAGAGAGGAGTCTCACATTGGCAGCACTTATGACAAAAAGAACGATAATAATCATATTAACCATTCTTGCCGTTTTACTTGTAGCTTATTTTATCTTACCTGTATCGATTCCACTTATTGCGGCTTTTGTAACAGCACTTATTCTGACACCTGCTGTCACTGCGTTACATAAACGAGCTAAACTAAAGAGAAACATAGCAGTAATGATTGTATTTACATTATTTGTTTTCTTTATTGGGCTAGCAGGTTATTATATTACAACCCAAGCAGTCACGCAAGGAACACAAATTGTTGAAAACTTGCCACAATATATTAATGATATTAATCGTGCTTGGCTTAATTTCCAACGAAGTTTAGAAGAAGAATATCAAAATCTTCCACCTGATCTTGTTCAAGAAATTAACGAACAAGTAACCAATACTTTAAATTCAATTCGAACAACGATTGCTGAACGTAATTTAATAAATGATGTGGCATCAGTAATTACAAGTATTCCCGGATACTTAGTTACATTTATTGTTTATTTAATTGCTTTGTTCCTTTTTATGCTTGAATTACCTTCATTAAAAAATAAAGCCTTTACCTATCTATCAGATCGAACAAAAGATAAGGTTAATTTTATGACCTCAAGGTTAACTTTTGTGATTTGGGGATTTTTCAAAGCACAATTTTTAGTAAGTATAATCATATTTATCGTATCACTAATTGGGCTATTACTAATTGTCCCAGAATACGCATTGCTTATGGCTTTTATTATCTGGTTAATAGATTTTATTCCATTAATTGGATCGATTGCTATTTTAGCACCATGGGCTATTTTTCAATTCATTGCAGGTAACACTACAATAGGAACTCAGCTACTGATTTTAGCTGCCGTGTTACTCATTATTCGTCGAACAGTTGAACCAAAAGTAATGGGACAACAAATCGGTTTATCACCTTTAGCTACTTTAATTGCGATGTATCTAGGTCTAATGTTATTTGGCGTTATGGGTTTTGTCATCGGTCCCCTTCTTGTCATTGCCTTTACATCAGCAAAAGAAGCTGGAATTATTAAATTAAATGTTAAAATCTAATACAAGAAAAAACTTGGTCAACATTGTGACCAAGTTTTTTTAATAGTATGGTGAAATCATAATATAGACGAGAACACCTGTTAAACTTACATATAACCACAACGGCATCGTCCATCTAGCTATTTTGCGATGGCGCTCATCTTCCATATTCCATGCACGGGCTACAGATGTTAATGCAAGAGGTACAATCACTGCAGCTAATATAATATGGGTAATTAATATAAAATAGTAGACACCTGCCATAATACCAGATCCTCCGTATGGTGTAGAGGCAGATAGAAAATGGTGGGCTACATACGTGACTAGAAATAGAGTCGTTGTAATAAAAGCTGTATATATGAAGCGACGATGAACAACAACATTTTTCTTCATTATCGCTATTAATGCAGCTAGTAAAAAGATAAATGTAAAACTATTAAAGATTGCATTCATCAATGGAAGGATTTTCACATCAAATGCATTGAAATTTTCAACGCCAGGTAAGCCGGCAAGTAATGCGACTAATCCGTTAATTAAAATCGTAATAATGATAATAGCAGGTTTATAATTACGCTTACGATGAGGTTGATTTAAGACCCCTTGATTATGTTGACCTTTCATTTAATCACGCCTTCTTCTAGTTTTCTTACGTGTTCATTATACACCAAATTAGTAAGCTTGTACTGTGATCGCTCTTTACAATATCATGAACAAACATAATCAAGCCATAAACTTCTTAGAAATAAAACACACCCTAAAAAAGAGGTGACTCTAAAATTAGAGTCACCTCTTCCTAATATTTAGTATTTTGTAATACCAAGTAGCAACATTAATGCTGCAATCGTTGGAACTGTTACAAAAATACCAGAAATCATAAACGCAGTAGCCCAACCATGATCCTTATCCTTCAAGTGCATAAAGAATATCAACTGCAGTGCAAGTTGTACCAATGCTAACAGTAAAATAAACGGAATCGCAAATGAGCGTGGAATAATATCTGCTCCGACAGCTAAAAACGAAATAATCGTTAAGAAAATCATTAACGCGAACACAATAATCTGTTTACGGATTTCCTTACTCGTCTGACGTTTTTCTTCTTCTGTCATCGCACTTTTCTCAAATGGTGTACTTAAGTTATCTGCCATGTACTAGCCCCCCTTATACTACTCCCATAAGATATACAACCGTGAAGATAAATACCCACACGACGTCAATGAAGTGCCAGTATAAACTAGCTAAATAAAACTTAGGAGCATTCGTTAATGTAATACCCGTCTTATTGTAGCGAATAAGTAGGACAGTAATCCAGCACAAACCAAAAGCAACGTGGGCACCGTGCAATCCAACAAGTGAGAAGAATGAAGATGCAAACGCACTTGTTGTAAAGCCTAAGCCATGATGCACATACTCATAGAATTCATAAATTTCAAATCCTAGGAATGCAAGACCTAATAAAACCGTAATCCACATCCAGATTTTAAATGTGCCGAATTTGTTTTTCTTCATTGCAAACATAGCTAATACACTCGTCAAACTACTTGTTAAAAGTAGCATCGTCATAATGAAAACAAGTGGTAATTGGAACAACTCTTGTGACGTAGGACCATCTGCAACACCGTTTCGAAGTCCTAGGTACGTTCCAAAAAACGTTGCAAAAAGTATTGTTTCCCCGCCAAGGAAGAACCAGAAACCGAGAAATTTGTTTTTACCTTCTAATGTCGCTCTCTCCGGATGCGAAGGAAGCCCTTTTGAAGTATCTACATGTCCCGCCATTTCTTAGTTTCCTCCTTTCTTCAGATCCGCTTTTACTTGCTCTACAGGAACATAGTACCCATGATCCTCTTTCACTGAGCGAACAAACATTGCTCCAAATGTGATGACTAAACCACCGATAGCAACAATCCATGGATTCATTATAGGGTTTTCCATATTCATCATAATAAATCCAAATCCTGCAAAGAATAACCCGATTGAAATAATCAATGGTAAGATTGAACCATTTGGCATATGAATTGCTTGAACAGGTTCAGCTGGTTTCATTGTTCCATCACCATGAATTTTTTCATAGAATAATGGATCTAATGAACGAACTTGTGGTGTTTGTGCAAAGTTATACTCTGGAACTGGAGTAGGAACTGCCCACTCAAGTGTACGAGCATCCCAAGGATCTGCAACTGTTACACGCTCACCTTTAAATGCAGAATAGATAACATTAATCACGAGTAGGATCACACCTGCTGACATGAAGAATGTTCCAATTGTACTAATAAAGTTAAATGTATCAAGCCCTTGATCGCCAAGATACGTGTATACACGACGAGGCATACCCATAAGACCTAATAAATGTTGAACGAAGAACGTTAAATGGAAACCAATATAGAATACCCAGAAGAAAAGCTTTCCAAGTGTTTCATTTAACATATGCCCAAACATTTTTGGATACCAATAGAAAAGTCCAGCAAACAATGCTAACACGATACCACCAACGATAATGTAATGGAAGTGAGCAACAACAAAGTACGTATCATGGTAAAGGTAGTCAACTGGCGCCATCGCAAGCATAACCCCTGTTACCCCACCAAGTACGAATGTTGGTACGAATGAAGAAGCAAATAGCATTGCCGTATTAAACGTAATTTTTCCGCCCCACATTGTAAAGAGCCAGTTAAAGATTTTGATACCAGTTGGAACTGCAATCGTCATCGTTGCAATCGCAAAGATTGAGTTTGCTACAGGTCCCATACCTACTGTAAACATATGGTGAGCCCAAACCATGAATCCTAAGAAAGCAATAATCATCGTAGCAAATACCATTGCCGTATAACCGAATAGACGCTTTCTTGAGAATGCTGGAATAACCTCAGAAATAATACCAAATGCAGGTAAAACAAGAATGTATACTTCTGGATGACCAAAGATCCAGAAGATATGTTGCCATAAAACAACATTACCACCCATATTTGGAATAAAGTACTGTGCATCAAATATACGGTCTAACATTAATAGTGCAAGACCAGCAGCAAGTGGTGTAAATGCAAATAAAATTAATGTTGAAGAAATGAATGATGTCCATACAAACAATGGTAAACGCATCATTGTCATTCCTGGTGCACGCATATTAACAATTGTTACTAAGAAGTTAATGGCTGAAACTAGTGTACCAATACCTGATACTTGTAGACCTAATACATAAAAATCAAGACCTACTCCACCATAATCGCGACTTGAAAGTGGTACATACGCAGTCCAACCTGCGTCAGGTCCTCCACCAAAGAACCAACTCATACTAAGTAACAAACCACCTGATAGGAAGATCCAGAAACCTAGTGCGTTCACAAAAGGGAACGCAACGTCTCGAGCCCCAATTTGTAGTGGTATGACATAGTTCATAAATGCAAATAATAATGGTGTGGCAGCTAAGAATAGCATAATCGTACCATGCATCGTAATGAATTCATTAAATGTTTGACCACTTAAAAAATTCATCTCTGGATACATAAGCTGGATACGCATAAAGAGCGCCATCACACCAGCTTTTACAAAGAAAAGCGTCCCTGCAATCAAGTACATGATTCCAAGCTTTTTATGGTCAACTGTTGTTAACCAATCCCAAATAACGCTTTTTTCCTGTTTTTGTGCAGCCAAAGGGTTTACCTCCTTTTAAGTCAATTTTTAATTGTTCTGAACGTCTAGAGAACGAAGGTAAGCAATAAGCGCTTCCATATCTTCATCGTTCATATCTGGAAATGCTGGCATGTTATTGCCTTGTTTTAATGCTTCTGGATCACGAATCCACGCTTCTAAATTTTCATCATTGTTTTCTAAGTATCCTGCAATTACTTCACGATTTGCAAAATCAGATAAAGCAGGTCCAGTAGCAGAACCCATTCCACCTACTGCGTGACATCCAATACAGCTAGCTTCGAAAACATCTCTTCCTTGTTGAGCTAAAGCTTCAGTAGGCTCTTCAATTTCCGCTTGCATTCCTTCAACCCATGCATCATACTCATCACGCTCAAGTGCGATAAGTTTGAAATCCATTAAAGCATGTGAAGGTCCACAAAGCTCAGCACATTTACCTTTGTAAACACCTGGTTCATCAGCTTCTAGCCACATATGATTTGTAATACCAGGAACCGTATCAAGCTTACCACCTAAAGCTGGTACCCAGAATGAATGCAATACATCTTGTGCATGCAATTCGAAGATGACTTTTTCCCCAACTGGTATGTATACTTCTTGACCAGCGGTAAAACCTTCATCTTCATAATCAAATTGCCACCAGAACTGGTGACCCGTCACGGTAATTTGAACTGTATCGTCGCCGATCTCTGGATCTGGCTCTGTATCAGCTAACATAAATTGTCCAGTAATAGTTGGAACAGCTAAGATTGTTAACAAGATAATTGGGATAACAGTCCAAGTAATTTCTAGTGCCGTATTTCCGTGTACTTGCTTTGGAATCTCATCGTCTCCTGGAGCACGACGATACTTTGCAAGAATAATGAAAAAGATTGCGAATACGACAATTGTCACTAAGGCCATGATGTACAACGATAATAACATGTTGTCAAATAACCATTGTGATTGTGGTCCCTTTGGATCAAGGGCAGTTAAGTTCGTCTCTCCCAAACAACCCGTTAATAGAAATACGAGTAATGAAAGAGGTAGAAAACGCCATGCAGTTTTCCAAAGTTTCATCTGACAATCCAACCTCACTTTCGTTACGTAGTTAAAACTACAATTAAGATATATATCTACAGTCATTATTCATTTTAATATCTTCAAATAGTAAAAGAGATATCTGCATTATTAAATATGAACAATAACCATAAGAACAAAGAGAATAGTTAAATAATTGAGCGAGTATACAAACATCAACCTTGCCCATTTTATATCATCTTTCATTTTAAAACCAGCAAATCCTAATACAATCCATCCTAAACCAAGTATGGCTGCAACGACTGTATAAACAATACCAAATGGATAAAGCATAAGTGAAACTGGTAGTAAAGCAATGACATAGACAACCATTTGTCGTTTTGTCACTTCAAATCCTGCAACAACTGGTAACATAGGAATTCCCGCTGCACGATATTCTTCCACTCTCTTCATCGCAAGAGCTAGGAAATGCGGCGGTTGCCAAAAGAACATAATAAAAAATAAAACCCATGCAAATGTGTGCAAGCCTCCATCTATTGCTGCCCAACCAATTAAAGGAGGTACAGCTCCAGAAAAGCTACCAACAATCGTATTTAACGTTGTTGTACGCTTTGTCCACATCGTGTATAAAACAACATATATGAATAATCCAATCAACCCAATAACTGCGGCAGTTGCTGTAGTAAGAGCTAAAAACCCTAACCCTATAGCAGCTTGGAGTAATCCGACTAATAATACGTGATTAGCAGAAAAACGCCCTGTAACCGTTGGCCGGTCCTTCGTTCGTTCCATAATGTGGTCAATATCTCGATCGATGTAATTATTTAACGTACATCCACCTGCCATCACAAGCGCTGCACCGATTAATGCAAAGAACATTGTTGCTATATGTGATCCTATTCCTACTCCTGTATAAACAGCCGCTAAATAAATCCCGGCAAATGTAGTAATCAAATTCGACGTAACAATCCCTTGCTTTGCAAGTACAAGATAGTCCTTCCAAGACTTTTGCTGACTAACAGCAACTGATGGATCAGGACTAGCAATAACCTTTGATGAGTCCAACACAGTATTCGTCTTATTCATCAATTCTTCACCCCCTTTGTAGAGTCAACCAATTCGAGCACTTTCGTTATCCATAAATAAAGGATACAAAATTAATTAGATGTGCTACAAATCACATTATATCTTAAAATCTATTTAGTTTCATTAAAATCATGAGTTTCACATTATCTTCACATTTAGCAACGTCCATAAAATATTCACGCTAGTAAAATTGACTTTTTCCTCGATTATTTTTAAGATCAATGAGGAAGCTATAAAGATTTCCCTTGCTAACTCTAGCATATATCTCAACAATTTTATAGAAGGAAAGGTGAATTGAATGCATAAAAGATTAAAAATCTACGGCATTCTGACCTCAATTGGCCTACTCATTGTTCTTCTTCAAGGTGCTCTTGTTACCAAAACAGGCTCTGGAGAAGGATGTGGTGCAACCTGGCCATTATGTTTTGGAGAGGTGATCCCTGTCAACCCTGCTATTGAAACGATCATTGAATATAGTCATAGAATTGTTTCTGGTTTAGTAGGAGCAATGGTCATTATACTCGCTATTTGGTCTTGGAAGCAGCTTAAACAGGTGAGAGAAGCAAAATTCATGGCTGTTACTGCCGTATTGATGATTATTTTTCAAGGCTTACTTGGTGCAGGGGCTGTAGTCTTTGGTCAATCTAAAGCAATTCTAGCTCTGCATTTTGGTATTTCGGCCATGTCGCTCGCATCAGTCGTTCTCTTAATGATTCTAGCATTTGAAGATGGAAAACCTCATAAGATAGCCCCTAAGGTAACAAGAGGGTATAAAACATTTTTCTTTATTGTTATCACATATTGTTATGCTGTTATTTATACCGGCGCTTATGTGAAACACACAGATTCCGCTTTAGCTTGTGCTGGATTTCCTTTATGTAATGGAATGCTTTTCCCTGGTCTAACTGGACCAACGGGAGTTCAATTTTTGCATAGAACCGCAGGAATTATATTAGCAATCTTATTGCTTATTCTCATGATGTGGACAATTAGCAGCTTTCGAAATGAATTAGTGCTTGTTTGGACAAGTATCATTGCTTTTATTCTTATAATTTTACAAATGATTACTGGAATTTCAGTTGTGTTTACTCAAAACGATATTTTAACAATAGGTCTTTTACATGCATTGATCATTTCGATCTTATTTTCAAACTTAACCTATATGGCAATGGTTTTACTCCGCAAACCAACAAATTAATGTTGAAAAATGGGAGCATTTCTGAGGGCACTAAAAAAGGCGTATTCCTTTTTTAGTGCCCTCTTTCAGTGGCTTCGATTCTTGTCATTTTTTCATTTATTGCCCAAATAAATGAAATTTATACGTCTGTGTACCATTTATCCATTCCAAAAAAGCTGATCTATACTCTTATGAGATAGATCAGCTTTCGTTATTATACTAATTCAATTAATAGATCGCCTGTCAAAATAGGATCGCCATCATTCACATAAACATCTTTAACAACACCGTCAAATTGAGCTTGAACCGTCGTTTCCATTTTCATAGCTTCAGTAATCATTAAATGATCGCCTTTTTTTACTTTATCACCTTTTGTAACAAGTGTCTTTACGACTGTTCCAGGCATTGAAGCACCAATTTGATTCGGGTTATCGTTATCAACTTTTGGTCTTGCAACAGAGCTCGATTGAACATTTATATCTTTTATTATAACTTCACGCGGCTGACCATTTAACTCAAAGTAGACAATGCGAGTCCCGTCTTCTTTTGGCTTTGAAATGGAGACTAATTTTACAATTAATGTTTTCCCTTTTTCAATTTCTACTTCAATTTCTTCACCTAAACGCAAGCCGTAGAAAAATGTAGGTGTATCCAGGACAGAAATATCTCCAAATTGTTGACGGAACTGCTCAAATTCCATGAATACTTTAGGGTAGATTGCGAAAGAAAGTAAATCATGACTTGTTACTTGACGATTCAACTTATTAAACAGAGTTTCTTTCATCTCTTCAAAGTTAACTGACTCCATCGTTTCACCAGGTCTACCCTCAATTGGCTTTTTCCCTTTTAAGATGATTTCTTGAAGTTTCTTAGGGAATCCTTGATACGGTTGACCTAGGTGACCTTGGAAAAGTTCCACAACAGAATCAGGAAAATCAAGCTTATCCCCTTTTTCATATACCTCTTCTTCTGTTAAATTATTTTGAACCATATATAATGCCATATCGCCAACAACCTTAGAAGAAGGTGTTACTTTAACTACGTCACCGAACATATCATTAACAGTTCTATACATCTTTTTAACTTCATTCCAACGTGCACCAAGCCCTACCGCTTTTGCTTGTTGTTGAAGGTTACTGTACTGACCACCTGGCATTTCATGTTCATAAACTTCCGTATGCGGTGCATTCATTCCGCTTTCAAAACCAGCATAGTATTTGCGTGTATAATCCCAAAATTCAGCTAATTGCTCTAGTGACTTAACGTCGACATTCGGTTGTCTCTCAGATCCACTTAGCGCATAATACAAACTATTTGCACTAGGCTGTGATGTATGGCCTGCCATTGAACTTACAGCCACATCAACAATATCTACTCCCGCTTCAATGGCACGTGCATAAGTGAATAGACCATTTCCACTTGTATCATGTGTATGCAAATGAATCGGAATATCAATGTGACTTTTCAACTCTGTTACAAGTTGATATGCAGCTTCTGGTTTAAGTAAACCCGCCATATCTTTAATACCAAGAATATGAGCACCAGACTGCTCTAGTTCTTTAGCTAAATTCTTATAATACGTTAAATCATACTTTGACCTCAAGGGATCTAAAATATCACCCGTATAACACATGGATGCTTCAGCAACTTTACCACTCTTGCGCACAGAATCGATCGCAAGTGTCATCCCTTTTACCCAGTTTAAACTGTCAAAGATACGGAATACATCTATTCCAGCATCTGCTGATTGCTCAACAAATTCCTCTATGACATTATCAGGATAATTCGTATACCCGACAGCATTTGATGCACGAAGCAACATTTGGAACAAGACATTAGGTGCTTGTTTTCTCAATGTGATCAAACGTTCCCACGGATCCTCATGCAAAAAGCGCATCGTTACATCAAACGTTGCTCCTCCCCACATTTCTAGTGAAAATAGGTTAGGAAGCATACGAGCAGTCGGCTCAGCAATTTGTTTCAGGTCATGAGTCCGCACTCTTGTTGCGAGCAATGATTGATGTGCATCGCGGAATGTCGTATCCGTAAGTAGTACTTCTTCCTGATTTTTTACCCATTTAGTTAAACCATCTGGACCTTGTTCATCTAAAATTTGCTTCGTGCCATCTGCAATAGGATCTGTATACTTTAGTTTAGGAACAGGCGCCTTATCAAATACTGGCTTTTTTGTACTTTCAAGACCAGGATAGCCATTAACGATTGTCTCCCCAATGAAAGATAGCATTTTCGTACCCCGATCTTTTCTTTTTGGAAAGACAAAAAGCTCAGGTGTCGTATCAATGAACGACGTGTTGTATTCACCATTTAGAAATTGCGGGTGTTGAACAACATTTTCTAAAAACGCTATATTGGTTTTAATTCCACGAATTCGAAACTCTCTTAAATTTCGCAACATTTTAGCTGCAGCACTCTCAAACGTAAGGGCCCAAGTAGATACTTTGACTAAAAGAGAATCATAGTATGGTGTAATGATCGCTCCTTGGAAGCCATTCCCAGCATCCAACCTTACCCCAAATCCCCCACCTGAACGGTAAGCATTAATTCTCCCCGTATCCGGCATAAAACCATTGCTTGGGTCTTCTGTTGTCACACGTGATTGAATGGCAAACCCACTACAGATAATATCGTCTTGATGTGGGATACCAAGCTTTGAACCGTGAAGCTGTTCACCATCTGCAATGAATAATTGTGACTGAACAATGTCTACTCCTGTTACCATTTCGGTAATGGTATGTTCCACTTGTACACGCGGGTTAACTTCAATAAAATAAAACTCTCCTGAATCTGTTACGAGAAATTCTACAGTTCCAGCGTTCACGTACTCAATATTTTCCATAAGTTGAACGGCTGCATCACAAATATTTTTACGAACCTCTTCAGGCAAAGAAACGCTAGGTGCGATTTCTACAACTTTTTGATGGCGACGTTGGACTGAGCAGTCTCTTTCGTATAAATGAACGATATTTCCGTGTTTATCTGCAAGTATTTGTACTTCAATATGTTTTGGGTTCTCAATAAATTTCTCAACATATACTTCATCATTTCCAAAAGCAGATTTTGCTTCCGACTTTGCGCGATCATAAGATTCATTTAAATCTTTTTCATTGCGTACAATTCGCATCCCACGCCCGCCACCGCCAAGCGCTGCTTTAATAATAAAAGGAAACCCATGATGACTTGCAAAAGCTTGCACATCCTCCACACTCTGCACAGGACCATCACTTCCAGGAATAACAGGTAGTTTAGCTTTCAACGCTTGTTCACGGGCTTGAACCTTATCACCAAACATTACTAAATGCTCAAGTTCTGGTCCGATGAAGATAATACCTTCTTCTTGACAACGTGTTGCAAAGTCAATATTTTCAGACAAAAAACCATAGCCAGGGTGAATCGCATCAACATCGTGTAACTTAGCTACTTCAATAATTCCTTCGATATCTAAGTAGGCTTCAATTGGTTTTTTCCCTTCGCCTACTAAGTACGCTTCATCGGCTTTGTAACGGTGGTAAGCTCCTGAATCCTCTTTTGAATAAATAGCCACTGTTCGAATATGTAACTCTGTACAAGCTCGAAAAATACGAATCGCAATTTCCCCTCTGTTTGCGACAAGTACTTTTTTAATGTTTGTCAATCCGTTCATCTCACTAGCCCCTCTTCCTTCTCCTAAATTGTCTTTCCCGATTGTACGATTGTTCTTCTCCTTATCAACTGAAAATTCAATGAGCCTTTGTCAGTACTGAACTCTAGCTTTATTCTAGTATAGATAATAGGGCATTCTGTTGGCAATGATTTTTTAAATCCTCCCATAGTAAAAGGCGACCTTTTTTTAATTCCTCAATAAAAATAAGCGCTTTCTTTTTGGAATAAAAATAAAAATCAAGCTATTAAATAATAGCTTGATTTTTATTTTCGCACAGATGCCTCATGTAAGTCATCTAATTTACGCTGTAATTCTCCTAAAATCTGTTTGCCATTTTCTCCATCGACTAAACCTAAGCGTACAGCAAAGTCAATTTCTCTTGACAGTCCAAACATTTGTGTATCAAGAACCTCTTCATAAAGAGGACATTGGGGCATCGTTAAATTCTCCAACTGCACTTCAATTAGCTGGCGAATTTTATCCGCATCTGATTTCAGAAGGGCATATGCTTTTTCTTTATCTCCAGTCACCATTTCTGCTGACATGTTGATCCCCTCCTTCATTGAATATTCCTTGTCTTAATAGTATCTTTTTCAAAAGAAAATTGCAACGATTTTCACAGGAAATCACCCTTCATGTCTTGCTAAAAGATACTTAAATGATGCTTGGCCGATAATAGCTCTAAAAGTTTCATCCCTGCTATACTATTGCCTTTTTCATCAAGCGCTGGTCCGTAAATACCAATGCCAATCCCACCTGGTACTGCTCCAACAATCCCACCAGATACTCCGCTTTTTGCTGGAATCCCCACACGAATAGCAAATTCACCAGAAGCATTATACATTCCACACGTAACCATAAATGTTTTGACTAAGCGTGCGATCTCAAATGGGATAATAGAATAGCTTTTTTGTGGATGTTCCCCTTGTTGCGCTAAAGAATAGCCTATTTTCGCTAAATCTTCACAATTAACTTCGATTGCACATTGCTTCGTATAGAAGTCTAGTAACACGTCTATATCTCCAGAAATGACCCCATGCTGCTTCATAAAGTATGATAGTGATCTGTTTAAGTCAGCTGTCTCAAATTCAGATTTTGCCACTTCTTGATTATACGTAATTAAACTGTTTCCACTTAATTCTCTAACAAATTGAATAAGCCTCTCCAACTTCTCTTCATTACTGCTCCCTTTTATTAAAGAGCTTACGGCAAGAGCACCTGCATTAATCATGGGGTTTAATGGCTTTGATGGAATATGTGATTCTAATTTTGCAATGGAATTAAACGGATCTCCAGTCGGCTCCATCCCTACCTTACTAAATACGACATCTTCACCATGGTCCATTAATGCTAAGGCTAGTGTTAGAACTTTCGAAATGCTTTGTAATGTGAATAATTTATGATGTTCTCCTTCGCTGAAGCATGTCTTATTCCCATCAAAAATCGCTATACCAACATCATTGGGATCAGCTTTAGATAGAGCTGGAATATAATCGGCAACTTTGCCGTTTTTCGTGTAACCCTTCACTTTTTTAATCATTTCTGTTAAATCTTTACCATAATGACAAACCACTAAAAATCCCACCTCACTTGAATAAGTATGTACTTCATATCCTTTACCAAAAGTGACAAAAACA
Source organism: Halalkalibacter okhensis (assembly GCF_000787375.1). Lineage (GTDB taxonomy): Bacteria > Bacillota > Bacilli > Bacillales > Bacillaceae_D > Halalkalibacter > Halalkalibacter okhensis. The sequence goes on from NZ_JRJU01000006.1 coordinate 55,762, forward strand.
TTGAAACACTTTATACTTTAAGGAGTTGTACAAAATTAAGTTTTGAGAACTTTAAACATTAGAGAAAAGTCGCTCCATTAATAGAATACTTTACTAAAAAATCTAACATGCGGCTTTACACTAACAAAGTTCCAAGATGTTTCTTATAGGAGGGGACACGATGCAAGAGTTTGTTTTTTTCATTGAGGGAGACGTTGGCCACCCATTAACGATCGACCCTACTGTATGGATCTTTGATGAACGAAAAGTAGATCTTGATACATATTTTGAGGACCTAAAAACAAAGGATGATGAGGAAACGGCTTACAAAAAAGCAATTTCAGCTCAATGGGATAAGGAAATAACTGAAGGCTCCACACCACCACGCCCTAATACTAACGGTAATGAAATCAAGTACGAAAAACAAAAATTAATAAATGGTTCTTTTGGTATGCCTCTCAAACCTTTTCTAGTAAACGCAGAACCACTAGAGAAGGTAACCAATGTGGAAATTACCGAAGAAAACGGCACCCGTCATGTCATATCATTCGCAGATGCCTTATCAGGTATTGTTGGGTTCTCACATATTGGACAACCACTAAGAAAAGATGGACCTATCCATTTTTACTTTGGAGATGGATCTAATCGAACAGATCCGATTAAAAATGTATGTAAATTCACACTCTACAAAGGGTGACTCCCAAAATCGCACTGCAGTTGCAAATAGCCACTGCAGTGCGATTTTTTAAAGAATAATGGTTAGTCTACAGTAAATCAGCTGCTAATTGTGCTAACCCTGAGCGTTCACCTTTGACTAATTTGACATGTCCACTAGCTGTTTGGTCTTTAAATTTTTCTACAACATAGGTAAGACCATTATTATATTCATCTAAATAAGGATGATCAATTTGTTGGGGATCTCCCATCAATACAATTTTACTTCTTTCACCTACACGAGTTAAAATCGTCTTCACCTCATGCTTTGTAAGATTTTGTGCTTCATCAATAATAATAAATTGATCCGGAATGCTCCTACCACGAATATAGGTTAATGCCTCTACTTGTATAGAACCCATTCCAGCAAGAATCTGATCGAGTTCACCTGGTTTTTTTGTATCAAACAAAAATTCTAAGTTGTCATAAATCGGTTGCATCCACGGCCTTAGCTTTTCTTCTTTTTCTCCAGGTAAATATCCAATATCCTTCCCTAGTGGTACAACCGGTCTTGCGACTACAAGCTTTTTATACTTCCCTAGGTCTTCTGTTTGCATGAGCCCAGCGGCAAGTGACAATAACGTCTTACCAGTACCAGCCTTCCCTATCATTGTTACTAAACTAATATCGTCTCTTAATAAGAGTTCAAAAGCCATCCTCTGTTGGACATTTCTGGCTCGTATCCCCCAAACATGATCGGGTTCACTAATAAAAGGCTTTACTTTTTTCCCATCTGGTTCTACTTTACCTAAAGCTGAACTAGAACTACCTAATGCATCCTTCATTATTATAAATTGGTGAGGATAAAAAGGGTGTTTTGTTAACTCGGAAATAGCAATCTCACCATTTGTATAAAACCTCTTCATAACATCGGCATCGACAAAGATCTCAACATAACCTGGATACACATGATCAAATTCCACAACACGATCACTTAAAAAGTCTTCAGCCGGTAATCCTAATGCATCTGCTTTCACCCTGACTAATGCATCTTTACTAACTAAAATAACATCTCTCCCGTCCAGTCGCTCTTGCTCTTCAAGCATTAAATTTAGCGCCACAGCAATAATTCGATTATCATTTGTCATTTCTGCAAAAGAATCTTTCAATCGCAAAAATGATCGGTGATTTAATTCAACTCTTAATTTACCTCCTGATTCGATCGGGACCCCTTCATGCAGTTTTCCCATTCCCCTAAGATTATCTATTAACTTTGAAAATTGTCGTGCGTTTCTACCAATCTCGTCCATATAGCGTTTCTTCGAGTCAACCTCTTCTAATACAACTGCTGGTATCACTACTTCGTTATCTTGAAATGAAAAAATGGAGTAAGGATCCTGTAAGAGTACGTTCGTGTCCAATACGTAGATTTTTTTCAACATTCCGCCTCCTGACTAAAGAATCGTTTATCAACTCATACTATTAAGTTATGCAAATTGAACAAGACGGTCCATAACTTCAAACCAATTGTTCAATAATTATCTTCTTACTATGAATGTATGTTCAAGCTATCAAACTTAGACGAAGGAATCACAAACAAAACGTAGTTATCATAAAAAAATCCAAATAACGGACTTAAGTAGTCACGATTATTTGGATATAGTAGTCATTCAGTTTTCTTTAGTACTTCCATAACTTGACGATCTAATTTAGCAGCAGCTTCTGCATCATATGTCTTTTCATAAGAAGGCGTCATTGTCATTTTTGCCCCATAAAACATCACATCACGCACCTCTTTAACATCCAATTCGATTAAAGACAGCTTTAAAGGTAGTTGCTCAATTCGTTCTGTTACAACTCGAGCAGAGCCTGTGATCGAATAGGTCGAGCCATTGGCAATCAAGGTCAAAACCACACCATCATTCGCTTTAATGTTATCAATCATTCGAGAACGATGATCAACTAAAAAACGTACCGTTTGTCCATTTGGAGCATAGATCCATGAAATAGCTTTAACATGAGGAATTTTCCTTTCAAAGTCGACCGTTGCAATGGTAACGAAACATTCTTTTTGGAGAAGTGGTAACATTTCTTCCGTTAATGCATGTTCAACTTGGTTGGCCATCCCTAACCCTCCTTGTGATTTCTACTTACATTTATTACTATCATACCATTATTCTTAAGCAAGTTTGAACGCTTCATTACACTTTTTCAAAAAAACTACTTTCATTTTCGAAAACTCGGTTCCATCAAAGATAGCTTTTTTTGTTTTTTTTGTTACAATAAAAGGAGAATGGAGTGATTAGCACATGCGAGTGAAATGCGTATTATGTGATAAGATTGATAAATTAGATGATCAATTACCTTTAGCTAAACGCTTACGTAACCGTCCTATCCACACTTATATGTGCGACACTTGTTACGAACGCATAAAAGATCGAACCGAGACGTGAAAAGCGTCTAGTTCCTTTCAATTAACAGTAGAAACAAAAAAAGAGAGCGAATGGATGTAATTCCAAACGCTCTCTTTTCGTTAGGCTTGTTCTTTACGATGCTTATGGAGTCTAAAACGATACATACCGAGAATAAATCCTGAGATAATTAATACCGCAATAATGGGCGCACCGAATGCAAATTCCAAAAACCACATAACAAAGCTACCAACAACTAATAACACATAGACTATTGCTTTTTTGAGAACGGGTAACTCTCTTGCAAAGCCTAAGTTAAATACAACTATGGTTAATAAAACGACGACTAGATACGATAAAAAACCATACCATGGATTTTCCGCCGTCATTCGCATCATCCATGTTAATGCTTCTATTTCTTCTTCCGTAAACTGGTTGTCCATTCGATCACCAACTTTATAATGTTACTTCGCCGCAAGCTTTCTACGTTTTTCTTCACGCTCACGCTCTGATTTCACAAGAATTTTCTTACGAAGTCGGATGGAATCAGGCGTTAATTCGCAGTACTCGTCTTCATTTAAATATTCAAGTGCTTCTTCTAGTGTCATGATTCTAGGTTTCTTCATTGTTACCGTTGTATCCTTCGTCGCAGAACGAACATTTGTTTGCTGTTTCATTTTTGTTATGTTGACAGCAAGGTCATTGTCACGAGTATGTTCTCCTACAATTTGACCTTCATATATTTCCGTACCAGGCTCGACAAAAATCGTCCCTCTATCTTCTACTTGCATAATTCCGTACTGACTAGATTTTCCTGTCTCCATTGAAACAAGAACACCTTGACGACGTCCACCAACTTGTCCAGGAGTAAGCGGTGCATAGCTATCAAACGAGTGATTAATAATTCCATATCCACGCGTTTGTGAAAGAAACTCTGTTGTGTAACCAATCAAACCACGAGCTGGCACTAAAAACTCTAGACGAACTTGGCCGCTACCGTTATTCGTCATATTTAGCATTTCACCTTTACGTTCACCGATTGACTCCATTACAGATCCTGTGTATTCTTCTGGAACATCAATCTGCACTCGTTCCATTGGCTCAGATTTCACTCCATCAATTTCACGAATGATTACTTCTGGCTTAGAAACTTGAAGCTCATATCCTTCACGACGCATATTTTCAATAAGAATAGAAAGGTGAAGCTCACCACGACCAGAAACAACCCAAACATCTGGAGATTCTGTATTTTCAACACGAAGACTTACATCTGTTTCAAGCTCCGACTTCAAACGCTCTTCAAGTTTACGGCTTGTTACAAATTTCCCTTCACGACCAGCGAATGGACTATTGTTAACTAAGAACGTCATTTGAAGCGTCGGTTCATCAATACGGAGAATAGGAAGAGCTTCTTGATGTTCAACAGGACAAACTGTTTCACCAACATTAATTTCTTCCATCCCTGAAATCGCAATTAAATCTCCAGCTTTCGCTTCTTGAATTTCTGTGCGTTTCAATCCTAAAAAGCCGAACATTTTCGTCACACGATAATTTTTAACAGAACCGTCAAGTTTCATTAAAGCTACTTGTTGTCCTACTTTAATTGTCCCTCTAAACACACGTCCAATCCCAATACGACCAACGTAGTCATTGTAATCAAGCATCGTCACTTGGAACTGAAGAGGCTCATCACTATTATCAATCGGTGCTGGGATTGTATCAATAATCGTATCAAACAATGCAGACATGTTGTCATCTTGCTTCTCCGCGTCCATACTTGCTGTACCATTAATAGCAGAAGCATACACAACCGGGAATTCTAATTGATCTTCATTTGCTCCTAGATCAATAAATAAATCAATGACTTCATCAACTACTTCTGCTGGACGAGCAAAGTCACGATCGATTTTATTGACAACCACAATAGGCGTAAGGTTTTGTTCTAAAGCTTTTTTTAGAACAAATCGAGTTTGTGGCATACACCCTTCGTATGCATCAACAACTAGTAATACACCATCAACCATTTTCATAATACGCTCTACTTCTCCGCCGAAATCAGCGTGTCCTGGCGTATCCATAATATTGATCCGCTTATCGTTATAATTAATTGCTGTATTTTTAGCAAGAATTGTAATTCCACGTTCTTTTTCAAGGGCATTAGAATCCATCGCTCGTTCATCGACTTGCTCATTTTCACGGAAAGTACCTGATTGTTTTAATAATTGGTCAACTAACGTCGTTTTACCGTGGTCAACGTGAGCAATAATTGCGATGTTACGTATATCATTACGAATTGTCATTTTTTTCTCTCCTTATTCGTTCATTAACTGTACAAGTATATCATAAATTCCATATAAAGAAACAATTATCGACAAATACATTGCAGTTCATTCTATTTGTTGTATACTCGTTATTATGAACGAATTCGCCTCAGCTAAACAACCTTATTAACACTATCTGTATCATGTTTAACGTATTTGTCACAATGTTGGGGTTTTTCTTTTTTATAATAAGAGTTACACTTAAGATAAGAGAATGATCTTTTTGAGGGGGATCTCATCAATGAAAAAAGAGAATATACTGTTTTTATTACTTTCTGCAATCACAGTAATTTGCATAATGAGCATCGGAGTGGCTGTTGCTGAAAGAAGTATTTTAATTGCTGTTCTTGCCATTGCTGGGGTTTTCATCGCTACTGGCCTAGGCTTCACACTCCGCAAAAAAGTAAGAGAATCTAGTGAAATGTAAAAAAGCACGCAAAAAGGTTAACATCCAACCTTTTTGCGTGCTTTTCCATATTATCCTTCTCTTCTTTTAAGGATCGTATTTGTTTTTTCCTCTAACGGACGAACGATTGCACAGACGTCTTGTTCACCGTATTTTTCTTTCGCCTCAGCTACTTTTTGTTCGCCTAACCTGATTAAATCAAGCGGCATATCCACTTCCTCAGCTAATTGCAAGGCAAGCTTAATGTCTTTATGTAAAAGATTAATAGAAAAGCGGGGATCAAAGTTTCGATCAAGGATCGCATCAACAGACCAATCCATACTTTTGGAGAACCCTGCACTTCTTTTAATTAGGTCATAAGCTACAGCCGGATCTACACCTGCTTTTTCGGCCATGATATAGCATTCTGCTAGAGCTGATTGATGTACGCCAATTAACATATTATTAAGCAATTTCACAACCGTTCCACTACCAGTTGGCCCAACATGAACAATATATTCACCAAATGCTTTCATCACTGGTAGAGCTCGTTCGTAAGCGTCTTCTTCTCCACCACACATAATGGTTAATGTCCCTGCAGAGGCACCCATCGGCCCCCCACTAACAGGTGCGTCAATAAAAGAAGCTCCTTTTTCAGCTAATAGATTAGCTACATGTTCATTTGTTTCACGATTCACCGTGGAATGGTCTATAACAATTTTGCCTTCTTTGGCTCCCGCAATTAATCCGTTTTCACCTTCATATACATCAATAATTGTCTGAGGTACCGGTAAACATGTCATGACCATATCGACTTGCTCCATCAATTCTTTTGGAGTAGCTAGTTCTTTTGCACCAAACGCTACAGCACGATCGATTGGTCCCCTGCTGCGTCCTACTACATAAGTTTCGTACCCCGAATCAATCAAATGTTTCGTCATTGGTAACCCCATTGTTCCTAATCCGATAAAGCCTACTTTTCTCATCACTTATAACTCCTCTCCAACATAAGAAGAAACCATTTCTTTATGTAAACTTGGCTTTCCAACAATAACGGTACTCTTTTGCAAGTAATCTAAATGTTCTCCTCTAAAGGTAGAAGCCTTGCAACCAACCTCTTCTAATAGAACGATCCCTGCTGCATAATCCCAAGGAGAAAGATTTACACTTATATATCCATCTAATCGATCTGCAGCGACATAAGCAATTTCAAGAGCAGCAGAACCATAAGATCGAATACTTCTCACATCACGTACGAGCGCTTTCAAAGGATTTTTATATGGATTTTTCTCTTGTACTAACCATTTCGCATTTAATCCAATAATGGATTCATGTAAAGGGCGTTCCTTAACAGGTACAAGCTCTTCATTATTCACATAAGCACCATGGCCTCGTATAGCATGAAATAATTCATCATTCATGACATCATAAATAAGACCAACCATTCCGACCCCATCATGATAGACAGCGACTGAGATGGCAAAATTATATTTTTGATGAACAAAATTCATTGTCCCATCAATCGGGTCAATAATCCAAACCGTTCCATCTAACGAATTAAGTTCTTCTGCAATTCCTTCTTCACCCAAAAAGTGGTGCTCGGGATAAGTTTGATCAATCTTATGATAAAAGAATGATTCAATTGCTCTGTCAACCTCAGTAACTAAATCATCCGGATTAGACTTGGCTTCTATATGAATTGGGTTGGCTAGTGATTGTTTAATCAAGCCAGCAGCTTCATATGTCCATGCTTTAGCAACCTTTTCAAGTTCTAACCAGTCGACTGACATCTACATGACCTCCTAAATGGTACTTCACTTTTCATTTCCATTATGACATACATTTTCCAAATAGAAAAATCGTAACTCTTCTTTAAATGCAAAAAAAGAGAGTAGCTTATTCATTTACAAAGCCACTCCCAAGTAATTTTACGCTTACTATACTTCCAACAATATAAGTTCTTGGCGTAATTGTTCAAGTCGTTGTTTCGTTTGTTTAATTGTAAGTAAATCTTCATTGAGTAAAGCATCATGAAGAGTCGCTAGCTCATAATCAATTTCAAGTCGCAATACCGGAATTCTCATTTCACCATCTTCACGAATAAAAGCTTGCACAACTTGTTCCATACGGCTTCACTCCTCTTTATTTACTTAAAATTCTTGCTTCTTATTAAAACTAAATTTTCTGTTATTTAAATTAATTATATTATAGCACATTTACATGTAGAAGAGAATGTAAATTACAAAAAGAATAAAATCTTATTACAGTACTGCTTTTTGACTTTGCTAATAACTGCATATCATTCGAGTTTATTAGCTAAGATATGATAAAATACATATATAAATGATAAAGTGAGGTAAAGTTATGAGTTTAAAAGGATTTACAAAGTCAGATTTTGACGTTTTTCATATCGACGGGCTTGAAGCTAGAATGGAGGCAATTCAGTCACAAATTCAACCAAAGTTTAAAGCTTTTGGCGATATTTTAGCTGATGAACTCGCTGTGCTTTTAGGAAATGAGATGTATCTTCACATTGCCAAGCATGCTAGACGAAAAGTTAATCCACCGAACGATACGTGGATGGCGATTGCTCATGATAAGCGTGGCTATAAGAAACATCCACATTTTCAATTAGGTTTATTTGATGACCACCTTTTTATTTGGTTTGCACTTATTTATGAAGCACCTAATAAAAAAGCTATCGCAGAAAGTTTGATGACGAATAGCCATTTAATTATGGATCTGCCAGAAGACTATGTCATTTCATTAGATCACATGAAAAAGGACGCAACAACCATTGGTGAAAAAAATGAAAGTGATGTTATAACTGATTTAGAAAGGTTACGCGACGTAAAGAAGGCGGAATATTTGGTAGGCCGTCACCTTCAGCCCGAACAATCACTCGTCCAAGACGGACAGGCATTGTTGACCTTTACGAAAGAAACATATGAACAACTCCTCCCGATTTATCAACTAGCAATGTCACAATCATAATTACAAAAATGGAAAGAGGGTGAATCACCCTCTTTCCATTTTAATTACCTTTTCATTTCCTTCACGAACTTTCTTTATAACCTGGAAACTAGAAATGTTTAATTCTTCATCGTATTGTTTAAAAAGTTGCTTCTCTCCACTTTTACTTGGAACAATTTCTTTAAACCTCCGATATTCAGAAAGGAGTTTCTCTCTTTCGACTCCCTGTTTATATGCCTTCTCAACGGTCTCAAAAAATTGAATGACAGCTATCACTTCATCTGTCGTCCAGTCAAGTGAGATTGGTAGCTTTGATTCCACTTGTTTCGCCTCCTAGAACATCCATTGGTTTCGAATAATGTTTGCTTCATTGATTATTTTCGTTATTAATTGAGAGACTGTCAACTCTTCATGTATTCTACCCACCACTTGTCCTGCCCATCCAAACCCCTTATCTTCCTTCCCCCCATAGATATAGGACTTATTCGCTTCCCCACTAATATACTCTTTTAAAGCGTCGTAGGTCGGCTCTTTGTTCTCAATTTGAAGAATCTTATTTGTCCATTCATTCTTCAGAGCACGTCCTGGAGTACCCAATGAACGTTTAATTACGATTGTGTCATCCTCCGTAGCTGCAATAATGTTCCTTTTATAATTCGGATGTGCATGGACACATTCCTTTGTAACGATAAATCTAGTTCCCATTTCAATTCCTTCTGCTCCAAGGGCTAAAGCCGCCATCATTCCTCTACCATCTCCAATTCCACCTGAGGCTATAACAGGAATGGACACAGCGTCCACCACCTGAGGAACTAACACGAAAGTTCCTGTATCTGATCTCCCTAAGTGTCCCCCTCCTTCTTGCCCAACAACCATTACAGCATCTGCCCCAAGCTCTTCCGCCTTTACTGCCTGACGTCTCGATGCGACTAAAACCACTTTCTTAATCTTTGTATCTTTGAGTTTGTTTAATATCGGAGCAGGATTTCCTCCAGTCATTGTTATAACCGGAACAAATTCGTCAATCGCAACGTCAAGCATAGGTTCAAAGCTTCGCCCATGTTGTCCGATGGCAAAATTCACACCAAATGGTTGATCTGTTCTCAGCCTCACGTTTCTAATCTCTTCTCGTAACGTTCGAGGTGACGAGAGTGACATCGCTGTAATTTGACCTAGCCCTCCCGCAGCCGAAACAGCTGATGCTAATTCAGAATATGCCAAATAAGCAAGTCCTCCTTGAATTATTGGATAAGTAGTTCCAAGTAATTGTGTTACTCTATTTCCCCACATCGAAAACCCTCCCCTTCCTGAATTGACAAAATCGTACCATATAAGTAAGAAGAAAAATGTCGAATTATTATTTCATTGTATGTATTGAATCTTTGCATTCCCTCGCATTTTTGATATACTCAAATTTGTTTTATAAGTTCGCAAAAACGGATGTTCACCTTTTTGTGAGCTTTTAGGCAACTAGTTTTTAGTTTATAAAGAAAAATGAGGTGAACCTGTTGTCAAGACAACATCTTACTCCGTTGTTCACCGGTGTTCGTAATCACGCCGAAAAACAACCCATTCAATTTCATATCCCTGGACACAAACAAGGAAAAGGCATGGATCCTGAATTCAGACAGTTCATTGGAGAAAATGCCCTTTCAATTGATTTGATAAATATTGAACCTTTGGATGACCTTCATCATCCTCACGGCATTATTAAAGAAGCTCAAGAGTTGGCTGCCGAAGCCTTTGGAGCAGATCATACCTTTTTTTCTGTTCAAGGGACAAGCGGTGCCATTATGACCATGATTATGTCTGTCTGTGGACCAGGAGACAAAATTATTGTTCCTCGAAATGTGCATAAGTCTATTATGTCTGCCATAATTTTTTCTGGAGCTACTCCTATTTTTATTCACCCTGAGATCGATCCTTTACTTGGAATATCTCACGGTATTACTACTGACTCAGTTGAAAAAGCATTGGACTCACATCCTGATGCAAAAGGACTTCTTGTAATCAACCCCACTTATTTTGGGATTGCCGGCAATTTAAAAAAAATTGTGGAAATTGCTCACTCTTATGATGTTCCTGTTCTCGTTGATGAGGCTCACGGTGTTCATATTCATTTTCATAATAAGTTACCAATGTCTGCCATGCAAGCTGGAGCTGACATGGCAGCCACTAGTGTTCACAAACTAGGCGGGTCGATGACTCAAAGCTCTATACTAAATGTAAAAGAGGGCCTTGTATCACCAAACCGTGTTCAATCTATCATTAGCATGTTGACAACAACTTCAACTTCCTATTTATTACTAGCTTCATTAGACGTTGCCAGAAAACAGCTTGCAACAAAAGGGGAACAATTGATTTCTGAAGTGATCACTTTAGCAGAAACAGCAAGAAGCCGCATAAATAACATAGATGGTTTAGCATGTGTAGGTGACGAAATTTTAGGGACAAAAGCCACTTTTGATATTGATCCTACAAAATTGCTAATTAGTGTAAGGGATTTAGGCATTAGTGGTCATGAAGTGGAAATGTGGCTCCGGGATCATCATTCTATTGAAGTGGAAATGTCTGATTTGTACAATATTCTTTGTATCGTTACATTAGGGGATACACAAGAAAAAATGAATATTTTAATTGATGCCCTATCACAACTTGCATCTACAAAAACGATTAATACTCAATCTAATCAAACATCATCTGTTTATGTTCCGAACATCCCTACTTTGGCGCTCTCACCTCGAGATGCTTTTTATGCTGAAACAGAGGTTGTTCCTTTTCACGAATCATCCGGTAGAATTATTGCTGAATTTATAATGGTTTATCCACCTGGAATCCCTATTCTTATTCCAGGAGAGATTGTCACAGAAGAAAATCTTTCCTATATTGAAGAAAATCTAAAAAACGGTTTACCTGTACAAGGACCAGAGGATGGAACATTTCAAACATTGCGGGTTATTAAAGAACATAGAGCAATACAATAGAAATAGACCCCTAAAAAAGGTACGACTTTCACCTTTTTCAATGGGTGGTCTTTTCTAATGATTGAATATCTCCACAGATTTATATTCTAAGAAAAAGAAGAAGGACTTCCGAAAATGGATGCCCTTCTTCTTTTTATCATCATTTTTTTTGTTCGGCCGGTTTACAATGCGTACAACCATTTCCCTTTGCATAAAGCTTTGTGACTTTTTCACCTTCAAACACATCGATCGTCTTGTTACATGATTGGCAAATGATAATCCCCATTTGAGTCATCCCCTTTATGCATTTTAGTATTTTGGAAGCGGTTTTATTACCCTTAATGACATAATAATACACACTAATGGTTACGTCAATCATTAATTGTATGACATAATTATTTTTTTAAAAATAAAAAGAGAATACTTTTTAAGGTGATTTGCACCTTTTAAGTATCCTCTACAACTTTTAATAAGTATGTGGGTAAAACGTCTCATGCTGTACTTCAATAAAGCGCCCTACCTCTTTTATGAAAATAAAATCATCGTCAGATACAACATAAGAATCCAACGAAATATAAAACACCATGACCCCAAGTAGATGGTGTGATTTATAAAATGGCAAATAAATAATTTGCATATCTTTTTCAATTTGAAACAACAAATCTCCTTTTATTGCCACTTCACTAAGTATCCCCTCACCAAATGGCATCGTTTGATCTACGTAACATGGTCCAGCACAAACTTTCATGACAAAATCGCGATCTGTGGCCACAAAGATCGAAACAGAGGAACGATCATCCATAATAGTAGCAAACTTTCTCGTAATACCAATATAGAAACTAGATAATGTTTGAACTTGTTCACGCACAAGGCCAATTTCTAGGCGTAACTCATCAAGAAAATAGGACTTATCCATATAAATACCTCCAACCAAACAAAATCAACTAACTTTTATACTTAGCTTACCATAATTACGGATGTCGAAGGTTGGTTTGTTTAGGCAATTCTCGTCGACACAATTAATCCCAAATTCTTTCTAATACTTCTAACACTTCTTCTTGAGATAAAGGTTTCCAAAACAGTTCACCATAGATCAAGAGGTCCTGATGCAAATGCAAGCCTGCTTCAAAGTCCCCAGCTACTCCATCACTTGTCCCTGAATTGCCAACATAGCCAATGATCGTATCAGCCGTTACACGATCCCCAACTTGTAAATCACTAGGAATCTCATGTAGATGAGCAAAGCGATTCATCACACCGCCTTGATATTGAACCCAGACTTGTCTTCCTCTTAATCTGTCGAAGATATATTCAGGGGTAGCTTGAAGTTCGGCTGTATAAGCTAGATCTTGATTTCTTATTTCTGACGACTCATATTCTACAAAGTCATGATCTGCTCTTACAACGATCCCCTCAGCCATCGCGTAAATGGGCGTCTCGGTTGTTATGCCGCCACCGCTGGCATGATCATACCAGTCGATCCCCTCATGGAATCCGTTACGGTAAGCTCTCGGAGCACCCGGTAGGTGGCTCGGAACTTTACTAACTTGAGCTCCTTTGATTGGTTTTTCTAGAAAAGATAAGTATTCAACCATTTCATCGACAGTCCAATCTTCAAATGTGAATGCTTCTGGAGGCCCACCTACTCTTTCAGCGGGACCGAACCAATCAAACGTAACTTGTTCATCATTAAAGACAACATTTGTATCGAGAGCTTGTCCAAGAAATTCCACTGGTAAATAAATCTCTTCATTCCCGACTTCCCCTTCAACAATTAAGTAGATGTCCTCCGTTGGAATATACTCCCCATTTCTTTCTAAAACAGGAACTTCATCAATTAAATAATAAGAGTCCTCATTAATAGTTAATTGCAAAGTTCGGTGAATTTCATCAAATTCATAGCTACCACCAACAACCTCTAGTAAGTCATCTAGTAAAAATCTTGCTTCATTTTCTTTAATTTCAATCGCTACTGATTCTTGATACTCACTTTCAATCGGGGCTTCCGATTGAGATGTTTCTTTGTCCGTGTTATTTTGCCCGACCTGACAACCGGATATCAGGTATAAAACAAATAGTACGGAAAATATCTTCTTAGCTGCTTTCATATAGTACACCTTTCCTTGTATGTATAATTCGTCACATATCGACTATTTTACCCTTTGTTTACTACCGTTGACAAGGTGATAAAAGAAGCAAAAAAAAAAAACGAATTAGCTTTCTTCACTAATTCGTTACACCATTATCTACTTTTGATCATATTAGGGTGAACAATGTCATACCCTTGCTCTTTTAGTCCCAAAACGATCTTTGCTAACGCTTCTTTTGTCCACTTCCGATCATGCATTAACAAGTTTGCTCCTTTTGTAAGCAAAGGACTATGAACCATGATTTCGGCTAAAGAGTCCGCTTCTTGATACTCCTTCTCCCAATCATAACCATACGTCCAATTCATGGCTTGCATTCCTTCATCTTCTACCACTTGATTTGACGTATCCGTATTTACTCCATAAGGTGCCCGGAAAAATCTTGGACGTTCATTGATAATTTCTTCAATTAAAAGATTTAATTCTACAATTTCATTTTTTTGCTCTTCTGGTGATAATTGACTGAGGTTTGGATGCGTCATTGTATGGTTTCCAATTTCAAAACCAAGCTCATGAATTTTTCTTAACTTCTCACGGTCTTCTTCCGTTTGTAAAAAGTGCCCATTCACGAAAAAAATAGCTCCAACGTTTAGTTCTTTCAATATTTCTGCCATTTTCACACTATATTGTTCAGGAGCATCATCTATCGTTAAAAGTACTACTTGATCAGATGCGTCACCTATCGGTTCAACCAACCAATTCGTTTGATTAATCATATATTGTTTTTCAGCGTTATTTTCTATCTCTTCTGTTTCAAGGCTGTGCTTCTCATAATGCTCCTCTTTATCAAGTGATTGCTCTTTTTCGCGCTCCTCTTCCTTCCATTTCTCTGCATATTGGGACACCTGTTCTATTTCCCCTTGACTAGCATCATATTGACATCCGACCATGATAACGAAGCACATCATACACACACTAACTAATAGTCGTATCACCATTCTCATCACCCTTTCTATCCTTACAGACATTCCTACAAATGTCGAAAGATGGAGTATAACTTCTCTTTTTCTCTCTCATACTAACCATCATAGGACTTATTTAGTATGTATCCTTCATGAAAATAAAAACTAGTTTGACCTAAGGAGTTCGTGTTGATATGAAAAGCTGGATTGGGAGACGTGTAATAAAAACAGGTGTCGCAGTTTTCATAACTGCTTTTGTTTGCCACCTTATTAATTTGCCACCTACGTTTGCCGTTATTACCGCGATTGTAACAACAGAACCCACAGCTGCTGATTCATTAAAAAAAGGGATGATTCGATTACCTGCCGCAGCACTTGGAGCAACCTTTGCTATTGCTGCTGATTTTGTACTTGGACAGAATGCGATCACGTATGCAATTGTGGCGATGCTCACAATAATCGCTTGTTCTAAACTTAAGCTCGATACTGGTACACTAGTCGCTACTTTAACTGCTGTAGCAATGATTCCCGGCACTACAGACCATGCTATTTTTGACTTTTCAATCAGAATATCTGGTACATCCATTGGCATTATTGTATCAACTTTTGTGAATTTTGTTATACTTCCACCAAAATTTGGACCAATATTAGTAAAGAAAGTCGATGCTTTGTACAAACAAACTTCAAAGCAATTTGCTACGATTCTCGAATCCCATTTTTTAGATGATGCACACGATCGTACACAATACTATCGGCAATTACACGAGGAGTTAACTAAGGCCTATCAATTAACACAATTTCAGCATGATGAGTGGCAATATAGACGTTCGTGTGAGTTTGAAAGAAGATCATTTGGTTATTTACAAAAAAAGTTAGATTACTTGCACCTTACATTATTTCATCTAGGAAAGATTTGCCATCTTCGTTTAAATCAAACTTTATCTAAAAAAGATCAGGAGCTTCTTCGCGATACAATTAGGTCTTTTTGTACTATATATGAAGATCATTATCACCAAATAACAACTGCTCATTTTACCAATATACAAAAAATAAAACAAATGCGATCCGAGCAAACCAAACAAGATTCATTCATATCACAAATCTGCCATGAACTGATTTCGTTGAATGAAGTTACTTCTGAATTAGCATTGGTAACAACAGATGAACGAAGATTTTCTATGCAAGAAACAAGTTATCCAACCTATATATTTCAAAAACAGGCGTTATATGATTAAGTAATCGGTTTTCATTCCGAGATTGCGGGTACTTTTATTTATTGAAGGAAATCTTTTGCACTCACTTCCAATTTTATGTTACGGTAGAAGATGGTTTTTAAAGAAAGGTTGATGAATCATGAAAAAAATAACACCTGTTTTTACCATTTCAGTTGCGATTGCTCTAGCATTCATTATATGGGGCGTTGCTGCTCCTTCAAATCTAGAGGCAGTCACAACAAGCATTCAAAGCTTTATTACGAATGAATTAGGGTGGTTTTACCTATTAGCTGCCACTTCATTTTTGATTTTTTGTATTTACTTAATATTTAGTCCTTACGGAAGAATTAAATTAGGTAAACCTGACGATAAACCAGAATACAACTATTTAACTTGGTTTGCTTTTTTATTTACAGCCGGAATGGGGATTGGACTTGTCTTTTGGGGTGTAGCAGAACCGCTTTACCATTTCTTTGATCCTCCAACAGCCGAACCAGGTTCTACTCAAGCTGCTGGTGAAGCGATGCGGTATGCATTCTTCCATTGGGGGCTACATCCATGGGCGATTTATTCTGTTGTCGCATTAGCATTAGCATACTTTAGATTTAGAAAAGAATCCCCAGCTGTAATGAGTGCTATTCTACAGCCACTTTTAGGAGAACGAGCAAATGGTGGGCTTGGGACCTCTATTAATGTATTAGTTGTCTTTGCAACGATTTTTGGAGTAGCAACTTCTTTAGGATTTGGAGCTGCTCAAATTTCAGCAGGACTTGCTTATTTAATACCTGCTCTACAAGATCTGAATCAAGTACTTCTACAACTAATTGTCATTTTGGTAGTAACTGTTTTATTTATGATTTCCGCCCAAACTGGGTTAAATAAAGGAATTCGTATACTGAGTAAAACAAATGTCTACCTTGCTATAGCATTAATGTTATTTGTTTTAATACTTGGTCCAACGAGTTACATAATGGGTGTTTTCACACAAGGAATTGGAAGTTACCTTCAAAACCTAGCTGGAATGAGCTTTAGGCTCGATGTGTATAACCCTGAGACAACGTGGGTTGAAGGCTGGACTATCTTCTATTGGGCTTGGTGGATTTCTTGGGCGCCATTTGTAGGGACATTTATAGCTCGTGTATCAAAAGGACGGACCATTAGGGAATTCGTAGTGGGTGTATTAGCTGTGCCATCTCTTTTCGGTGCGTTGTGGTTCGCTGTCTTCGGTGGTACCGGCATTCAAATGCAAAGATTAGGAACAGCAGATATCATGCAAACCATGTCTGATAGCGGAATGGAAGTGGCATTATTTGCCGTACTTGAACAATTCCCACTAGGCTTACTCCTGTCCATTATTGCTGTCTTTTTAATATCTTCTTTCTTTGTCACATCTGCGGATTCAGCGACAGTCGTACTTGGGATGCAGACAACGAATGGAAATTTAAATCCACCAAATGGGGTGAAGTTTGTTTGGGGACTTATAATTTCAGTAATAGCCGCTGTTTTGCTATCTACAGAGAAAGGTTTAGGCGCCTTACAAACAGCAGCCATTATCGCCGCTCTCCCTTTTACGATTATTATGATTATGATGGTATTCTCGATCATGAAATCATTAAAGGCTGAGAAACCAACTTTAGCAAGTGAGAAAGAACGTATTCGTCTTGAACGTTATGAACTGAAACAAGAACGGGAACGATTAAAAGAAGAGAAATCTGCCTTCAAAAAAGAAAAGGCAGAACAAAAAAAGAAAAAATAAAATGATAAACTGAAAGGCGTCTCTCCATTTTTTACCTTTGGAGAGACGCCTTTTGTCACATAAAAGTCCTAAATATTTCTATTTGATTACATTTATATAATAAATATCCTAAGTGAATGAATGCGTGATAAAATGAAGTATCATTACGTAATTAGTAAAAAATTGTAATTTTTGAAAAAGGAAGTGACTAGTAATGGACAAGTGTATCGAATTAATGATAATAGGATCTATTCTATTATTAAGCTCTTGTTTTTCAACAGCGTCTTCGATGGAAAATCCTTTAGAGCAGCACACTGACGAAACAATTACTGTCCTTTTTTCAGATTCTTCTTCGATGCAAGATGAGAAGACATATTATGATGCGTTACTCGAACTCAAACAAAATCATCCAAGTGAAATGCCCTCATTTTTAATTATTGACGCAGATGAACGTGACGCCATTCGTTATTTTAACATTGAACAATTCCCAACAATGCTTGTCATAACCGGTAGTCATGAAGATTTACGAATGGAAGGTATTTTCACAAAAGACGAAATATTAACTCAATTAATGGAAGTCTTTCGAATAGAAAAAGAAGCAAAAAGCGTCCGCAAGACTATATCCCTTCATTACATAGAACAATCCAGTTTCTCTTTATAAGAAGCTGGATTTGTTTATTAAATATGGCTGTTTGGCATACATTATTGCGTTTGAGATGTTCTTCACATGTTCGTTCCACAAAGAAGACCTTCCACAAAAGCGGAAGGTCTTTCTTTTATTACTTAACAATATGAATTGGTGTACCAAGAGCAACTTCTGCTGCTTCCATCGTAATTTCACCAAGGGAAGGATGTGCATGAATCGTCAAAGCAATATCTTCAGCAGTCATTCCTGTCTCAATCGCAAGACCTAGCTCTGCAATCATATCAGAAGCGTTAGGGCCGGCTACTTGAGCACCAATAACAAGTCCGTCATCTTTGCGAGTAACAAGTTTCATAAATCCATCTGTTTCATTTAAAGATAACGCACGTCCATTAGCCGCAAATGGGAATTTAGATGCAATGACATCAAACCCAGCATCTTTTGCCTCTGCTTCTGTATAACCAACACTTGCTAGCTCAGGATCAGAGAATACAACAGCTGGAATTGCAAGGTAATCTATTTCAGACTTTTCACCTGCAATGGCTTCAGCAGCAATTTTCCCTTCATAAGATGCTTTGTGAGCTAACGGTGGACCTTCTACGATATCACCAATTGCATAGATATTTGAAACGCTTGTACGGCACTGCTTATCGATCTTAACAATACCGCGATCTGTTGTTTCAACACCAATTTGCTCAAGGCCAATCTCATCTGTATTTGGACGACGACCAACTGTTACTAAGCAGTAGTCAGCTTCGAAGACTTCTTCCTTACCTTTTACCTCAGCTGTTACTTTTACGCCGTCACCTGTCTCTTCTACACCTTTAGCAAGTGCTTCCATCTTGAATTCAACACCGTTCTTTTTCAAACGACGTTCAACAACCTTAGCCATTTGTTTTTCAAATCCGCCAAGAATTTGCTTTGAGCCTTCAAGAACAACAACCTCTGTTCCCATATTCGCATAAGCACCAGCTAACTCAATACCAATGTAGCCTCCACCAATAACGACCATTTTCTTAGGTACTTCTTTAAGAGCCAAAGCACCAGTTGAATTAATGACGCGATCCGTATATTTAAAACCAGGGATCTCAATTGGTGTAGATCCTGTTGCAATAATACAATTTTTGAAATTGTATGTTTGTGCGCTTTTCTCATCCATAATACGAACAGAGTTTTCAGAAGCAAAGTACGCTTCACCACGTACAATTTCTACTTTATTTCCTTTTAGTAGTCCTTCTACTCCACCAGTTAACTTATTGACAACGGAAGCTTTCCATTCTTGTACTTTCTCAAAGTTAATGGATACTTTTTCTGCAATAATCCCCATGTCTTCAGAATGCTTAGCATTATGGTAACGGTGACCTGCAGCAATCAATGCTTTTGAAGGGATACAACCAACGTTTAAACAAACGCCGCCCATTTCTCCTTTTTCTACGATGGTTACTTTTTGCCCTAGTTGCGCTGCGCGAATTGCTGCAACATATCCACCAGGACCAGAACCGATGACAAGTGTGTCTACTTCATTTGCGAAATCTCCTACAACCATGTTTACCCCTCCATTAATAATAATTGTGGATCATTTAATAGGCGTTTTACGTGGTTTAGTGCATTCTGAGCTGTAACGCCATCGATAAGACGGTGATCATAACTGATTGAAAGCGCTAGTACTGGAGCAGCTACTATTTCGCCATTCTTTACAACCGGCTTCTCTTCAATACGACCAATACCTAAAATGGCAACTTCTGGGTGATTAATAACTGGAGTGAACCAAAGACCACGAGCTGAACCAACATTGGAAATTGTGGCAGATCCGCCCTTCATTTCTGCACCACTAAGTTTACCATCACGTGCCTTAACTGCCAACTCATTAATTTCATCAGCAAGAGCAAAAATTGATTTACGATCTGCGTCTTTAACAACTGGTACAAATAACCCATGCTCTGTATCTGCAGCAATACCGATGTTGAAATAGTTTTTGTAAACAATTTCATCGTTTGCATCATCAATTGAAGCATTTAGTGCAGGGAATTTACGTAGGGCAGCCGTTAAAGCTTTCACAACGTATGGTAAGTAAGTAAGCTTTGTACCTTGTTCAGCAGCAGTAGCTTTATACTCTTTACGGTGAGCAACTAATGCAGATACTTCCACTTCATCCATGTGTGTAACATGTGGTGCAGTATGCTTAGAGTTCACCATTGCTTTTGCGATTGCTTTACGAACACCTTTGAACGGAACACGGTGCTCTAACTCACCAACAGGGATAGCAACTGGTTCTGATTTTTGAGGTGCAGATGCTGCTGGTGCTTCTTTTTCTTCTGTTTGCGATGCTTCAGTTGGTGCTTCTTGAGCGCCACCGTTTAAGAATGTATCGATGTCTTCTTTAACAACACGACCATTTTTTCCAGTTCCGCTAACTTTTTGAATAGCGACACCTTTTTCACGAGCATATTTACGCACTGAAGGCATTGCAATGACACGCGTATCATTATCTACTTCATCATTTGCAGTATCAGCAGCAGGCTCAGAAGTTTTTGCTACTTCTTCTTTTGCTGCAGGTGCTTCAGCTTCCGGAGCACTCTCTTCTTCTGCAGGGTTTGCATCTCCAGCATCAATCGTTAGAAGAACATCACCTACGATACTAACCGTACCCTCTTCTACTTTAACTTCAATAATTTTACCATCAACAGGTGATGGAATTTCTACAACAGCTTTATCATTTTGAACTTCAAGAAGAATGTCATCTTCCTTAATTTCGTCACCTGGTTTAACAAACCATTTTACAATTTCGCCTTCGTGAATACCTTCACCAATGTCAGGAAGTTTAAAATTATATGCCACTTTGAAGTGCCTCCTTTAATTCCTCTTAAACTGAATTTAAATGAAAAGGAAAGACAGTATCTTTCCTTTTCGTGAGCTTGTCTAACTTCTTAGAAATTAATAACTTTTTTAGCCGTTTCAATGATTCCGTTATAGTCAGGTAACCAAGCATCTTCTGCTTGAGCAAATGGATAAACCGTATCAGGTGCAGCTACACGAAGTACTGGAGCTTCTAAACTTAAAATCGCTCGTTCAGTAATTTCAGCTACTACATTTGCTGCAATTCCCGCTTGCTTTTGAGCTTCTTGAACCACAATCGCACGATTTGTCTTCTCTACAGAAGCAAGAATCGTATCGATATCAAGTGGACTGATCGTCATAAGATCGATAACCTCAACGTCAATGCCCTCTTTCTCAAGCTCTTCAGCTGCTTTTAGCGAAGAGTGTACCATTGCTCCGTATGTAACAATAGTTAAATCTTTACCTTCACGCTTAATGTCTGCTTTCCCAAGTGGAATTGTGTACTCTTCCTCAGGTACTTCTCCACGGAATGAGCGATATAGCTTCATATGTTCAAGATAAACAACAGGATCGTTATCACGAATAGCTGAGATCAAAAGCCCTTTTGCATCATAAGGAGTTGAAGGAATAACTACTTTTAAACCAGGAGTTTGTGCAACCAAGCCTTCTAAACTATCTGCATGCATCTCTGGTGTTTTAACTCCTCCACCAAATGGCGAACGAACAGTAATTGGTGATGTTAATTTGCCACCTGTACGGTAACGCATACGGTTCATTTGACCAGCAACTGAATCAAATACCTCAAATAAGAATCCAAAAAATTGAATTTCCATAACAGGACGGAATCCTGTTAAACCAAGACCAATTGCTAAACCACCAATTCCTGACTCTGCAAGTGGTGTATCAAATACGCGCTCTTCACCAAATTCTTTCTGTAGGCCTTCAGTCGCACGGAATACTCCGCCGTTTTGACCGACGTCTTCACCAAACACAAGAACATCTTCATTATTCTTAAGCTCATTACGCATTGCATCCGTAATCGCTTGAATCATCGTCATTTGTGCCATAGGTTACTTCGACTCCTTTGCTGTGTATTCTTCCATTTGCTCACGAAGATTGTAAGGTAAATCTTCGAACATGAAACCAATAAGATCTGTCACTTTTTGCTTAGGTGCAGCATCAGCTTGTTTCATTGCAGCTTTAATATCTTCTTTTGCTTGTTCTACAATTTCATTTTCTTTTTCTTCTGTCCAAAGCCCTTTCGTCTCTAAGAACTTACGGAAACGAACTAGTGGATCTTTTTTCGTCCACTCATCATCTAAATCAGAAGAACGGTAACGAGTTGGGTCATCCCCAGCCATTGTATGTGGACCGTAACGGTAAGTCATTGTCTCAATTAGTGAAGGACCTTCACCTGCTAATGCACGATCACGAGCATCTTTTGTCGCAGCGTAAACAGCAAGAATATCCATACCATCTACTTGGATCCCTTCAATACCTGCAGCAACAGCTTTTTGAGCAATTGTTTTTGCAGCTGATTGCTTTTCAACAGGTACCGAAATTGCGAAACGGTTGTTTTGTACAATAAATACAGCAGGAGCATTATAAGCACCAGCAAAGTTCATTCCTTCGTAGAAATCCCCTTGTGAAGCTCCACCATCACCTGTGTAAGTGATTGCAATGTTGTTTTTATTTTTACGCTTAAGACCTAATGCCACACCAGCTGTTTGAATGATCTGTGCACCAATAATAATTTGAGGGAAAAGAATGTTTAACCCATCAGGGAATTGGCTTCCTGCAAAGTGACCACGAGACCATAAGAATGCTTGATGTAACGGAAGTCCGTGAAAGACAATTTGTGGAATATCACGGTAACCAGGTAGAATCCAGTCTTCTTTATCAAGAGCAAATTGACTTCCTAACATAGAAGCCTCTTGACCTGCTACAGGTGCGTAGAAACCAAGGCGACCTTGGCGGTTTAATGAGATAGCACGCTGGTCCCAAATACGTGTATACACCATACGTCTCATCATTTCTTGTAATTGTTCATCACTTAAATCAGGCATAGCGGCTTCATTCACAACTTCGCCTTCTTCATTTAAAATCTGGAAAGTTTCAAATTGATTTTCAACTTGTTCTAACGTTTTTGTACTCACTACCTTCACCTCTTCCTTTCTAATAAAAAAAATTAATAATTAAGGTAATCTAATGACTATTTGACAAATCTCCCCCATAGGATACCCAAACTCTTATCTTCCATAACCTTTGGAGTAAAGATTGAAACAAAAATTCATGCAAGCTACTTAATGTACAAAGTCTAGAGCTTTTATATTCAAGTCCAGCTTTATGTCATAATCTTATCTGTATTAGTCTAATTACCAATGAAGTGATACAACATAACTTACGAAATTAAGTCTACATCACTACAACAAAATACGTCAATCCTTTTGCTCATCTATTTTTTAGATTTTTTTCAGTCCCCCTAGCAAACACTTCCAAGTAACTTGTTATATTACAACTCGATACAATATTAGTACAGATTGGAATCTATCCTCTCAGAAATGTTTTTTTCAAAGACTATTTTCACATACTTTGTTGTTTTCATGGGTTACGCAGTCTCCACATTCGTTCCACCAGCGCTCCACCAACTAGCTTTTACTACATGAGAAACTATTACTCAGCAATGATCTTTACGAAAAAGCCTTTTCACAAAAAAACTTAACGCACTAGTCATACTGTACGTTAAGCTCTGCTTTTTTATAAAATTCGCGCTTTAGTTCGTTATACGTATCCGTCGAGTCATTAAATTTCTCTTTTTGAACGACAACTTTTTCATAAATGTCATTTACTTTATCAATTTGTTCTTGTAACTCTTCCATTGTTAAATCTTCTTGCTGAAGCATTTCAAATAATGATTTATCTAATTGTATTGCTTCACTATAGCGATCATGTAATTGTTGATAATAATCATACCGCTCGGTCATCGAAGTTTGAAGTTCCTTTAATAAGATGAGCACTTCTCCATCAATATCCTCAAGTTGCTCTTCAATTTTCAAAAACTCTTGATAACTCTCCTCAATACTTTCTTTCTCTTGTAGCAACATCGATTCCCTAGAATTTATTGACGACAATGCCTCTTCGGCTAACAAAACAATTTCTTCATATTCATTCATACCTAATGTAACAATCTCCTCAAATAATTCATTTTCTCTTATTTCTGCTTTTTGAAGAGGCTCTTGTTGCTGTTCAAATGGAAGTTCTAACTCTACTGCGGTTTCCAAATGCTGATATACTGATTCTGCCGGATTCTCCCCACACCCTGTTAAAAAGAACATCATTACTATAACTAAGATTCCCCATCTTATAACAACCACCAGCCATTCCCCCCTATCCAAATACTTAAGCTCTACCTTAAAACAAACCATCCAAATTAACAATATGGCAATTACAAAGCTAGTATATGAGTAGCGTTTTTGTATTATGAGCCTGTCCATTAAATTATTCTGAAAGATTTGGAAAAAATGGGCATTCGTCCAACCAACTTGCCTAAGCATGCATAATGTAGTTAGTGAATCGCAGCCAATGCGGTGCAAGACAAAAAGGAGGAATGCAAAATGTTTGGTTACGGATATGGCGCAGGTTATGGTGCAGGTTTTGGATGTACTGATCCTTGTGGATATGGTTACGGTTCCCCAGTAGTTGCAGGAGCAAGCTACGCACCTGGTGCTGGAAAAGGTTTCGCGTTAATCGTAGTACTATTCATCCTGCTTATCATTGTTGGAGCTTCTAAGTTCGGACATTGCTAATAATGATCGAAAAGGAATAAGGCGATTCGTCTTATTCCTTTTTTGTTTTGAAAATTACTTGATATTTCATTTATTTCTTCATAAAGTAAACGTATGTGTAAAAGGAGTGATACATAATGTTAACCATGAAAGATGTAGTAAGAGAAGGCGACCCTGTTTTAAGAGAAATAGCTAAAGAAGTGGCACTACCTGCAAGTGAAGAAGATAAAAAAACTTTACAAAAGATGCTTGATTTCGTTATTAACAGCCAAGACCCTGATATAGCTGAGAAATACGAGTTAAGACCAGGTGTCGGAATTGCCGCTCCTCAAATTGGGATTTCTAAAAGAATGTTTGCTGTTCATGTAACAGATGAACAAGATCAACTGTATAGCATGGGACTATTTAATCCCAAAATCATAAGCCACTCTGTTGAGGAAACGCATTTAGAAGGTGGCGAAGGATGCTTATCTGTAGATAGAGATATTCCTGGAAACGTTCCTCGTTATTCAAGGATTACTGTCAAAGGAACTAATTTAGAAGGTGAAGAAGTAACTTTACGCTTACGTGGTTTAGTATCCATTGTCTTCCAACATGAACTTGATCATCTAAATGGAATCATGTTTTATGATCGAATTGAAGACTTTAAAGATAAATTAAAAAAGGAATTACCTAATAAGGTATAAAACAAATGATTCATTTCCTGAGGTTTCTCGGGTTTTGGATCTTTTTTTATCCAATTATTACCTTGAACAGTGAAATGTTAACTTACACATACTATACATATAAAAACCCTCTCACCCCTTAGAAAAACGTGAATAAAGGAGAGTGAACGAATGTTACGTAGATGGAAAAAGAAAATCGTAAAAGGGTGCAAAAACCTTTTACCAAAAAGCCGTTTAATCGAAGTTTAATACACTTAAATATCGTGAATACTGTGCTTTTATGTAGAGACGAAACCGTACTCGTAAATAAATAACATGAAATGAGGAGACATTTGCTTTATAATGAAAATATAACCAATGGTAAGGAGAGGTAGTAACATGTTATTTAAAGTATTTTATCAAAAGAATTTTAATCAAGTTCCCGTTCGTGAATTTACTGAAACGATATTCGTAGAAGGTGAAAGTGAAGAAGATGTAAGAAAAAAACTAGTCGATCGTAATTACAATATTGAATTTGTAACGCCTGTCTCTGGGGCTTATTTGGAATACGAGCAACAAAACGAAGATTTTAAAGTGGAGACTATTTAATTTTATGAAACAAGTAAAAAACAACCAAACTGCAGTATTTGCCTTAGGTGGCCTAGGTGAAATCGGAAAAAATACGTATGCAGTTCAATTCCAAGATGAAATCATATTAATCGATGCTGGGATTAAGTTTCCAGAGGACGAGCTTCTTGGTATCGATTATGTTATACCTGACTATACGTACTTAGTAAGAAATGAAGACAAAATCAAAGGTCTATTTATTACACATGGTCATGAGGACCATATCGGTGGAATTCCTTATTTACTCCGAGCAGTAAACGTACCTATATACGGAGGAAAGTTGGCTCTTGGATTATTAAAAGGAAAACTGGAAGAGCACGGCTTACTTCGTAAAACAAAGCTACATGAAATTCACGAAGACCAAATTGTTAAATTCACGAAAACGTCGGTTACGTTCTTCCGTACGACTCATAGCATTCCAGATGCGTACGGGATTGTTGTTAAGACCCCACCCGGAAATGTCGTTCATACGGGTGATTTCAAATTTGATTTCACACCAGTTGGGGAGCCAGCGAATTTAACAAAGATGGCCAAAATTGGTGAAGAAGGTGTACTCTGCTTACTATCAGATAGTACAAACAGTGAAATTCCTGAGTTCACCATGTCTGAACGAAAAGTAGGAGAAAGTATTAGTAACATCTTTAGAAAAGTAGATGGACGAGTTATTTTTGCCACATTTGCTTCTAACATCCATCGCCTCCAACAAGTCGTTGAAGCAGCCGTTCAGCAAGGGAGAAAAGTGGCTGTATTTGGGCGTAGCATGGAGAACGCTTTAACAATCGGGCAAGAGTTAGGATATATTAAAGCCCCTAAAGGTACATTTATTGAGCCATCTCAATTAAATAAGTTACCTGATAATCAAGTAACGATTCTTTGCACAGGAAGCCAAGGCGAACCAATGGCAGCCCTATCAAGAATTGCCAATGGTACACACCGGCAAATACAGATTATTCCAGGAGATACTGTTGTATTTTCATCTTCTCCAATCCCTGGAAATACATTGAGTGTTAGCAAGACCATCAACCAATTGTATCGTGCAGGAGCAGATGTCATTCACGGTTCTTTAAATGACATTCATACTTCTGGGCACGGTGGTCAAGAAGAACAGAAGTTAATGTTACGCCTGATGAAACCACAATATTTCATGCCGATTCACGGTGAATATCGTATGTTAAAAATGCATATGAAACTTGCTGAGGATTGTGGCGTACCAAAACAGAATAGTTTCATCATGGATAATGGTGATGTTTTAGCTCTTCACCCAGAAGAAGCTGGTGTGGTCGGCAAAATCCCTTCAGGATCAGTCTATGTTGACGGAAATGGAATTGGAGATATTGGCAACATCGTCTTAAGAGACAGACGTATCCTTTCAGAGGAAGGTCTTGTTGTTGTAGTTGTTAGTTTGAATATGAAAGAGTTTAAAGTAACTGCTGGCCCTGATCTTATTTCTCGCGGATTCGTCTACATGAGGGAATCTAGTGATTTAATTCATGAAGCTCAAAAGTTACTTGCATCTCATTTAAATGACGTAATGGAACGTAAAACAACGCAGTGGTCAGAGATCAAAAATGAAATTACAGATTTACTTGGACCATTTTTATATGAACGTACGAAACGAAAGCCAATGATTTTACCAATCATAATGGAAGTATAGTGAAGAAGGCGAATGACATCCTAAGTCATCCGCCTTCTTATTATTGCTAGAAATTCTTGTTCATTTATGAAACCACCTTCTACTCATTCTCAGCTTGTTTCTCTTTCTCTAAATCAATCGATAATAAATATTGTATTAACGCGTCCTGTTCTTCTTTTGAGAAGCCATTTTTTTTATCTACCCAGTGCTTGTGCCCTTCACCAGTTGAATGAGCTTCCTGCAAGCGTTTTGATTTCTTATTAGCTTTAACAACTTTTTCACGTAAATCTCGATCCACAAGTGCTAATAAACTGTTATAAGCATCGGGCATAATTCCCTTTTCTAGGGTCCCCGTAAGACCTAATTGCGATGCTTTGTCTTTACCTACCGCGACCCCTCCATCATGTAAGTATGGTGGTGAAAACGTTAAACCAACTAACCCTTTGACCTTATATCCACCTTCATTCCCTTGAGCAAGCGTCAGTTTAACTTGATCCATATCTAGGTGACCTGTTGGGATTTTCACTCTTTCTGCATGTTCCGGTACTGGAATTGGTGTATCTAACGGATAAAACCACGATTCTTTTAATAACTTTATTGAATCTTCGAATGCTTTGGCACGTGAAGGTTCTGCTTTTACGATATCATTTGGAATGACCTTGTTGTTTGTTCGCGAAAAACCTGCATGACAACTTATACATCCCGCTCGATCAAATACCTCTCTACCAGTTGCTTCAGCTACGGTATACGTAGGTACATCAGATGGTGGTTTTAATGCATTTTGATATGCCGATAAAGCATTTAACTCCTCCAAAACTGTATGCCCTTCTGAACCTATGACCGTTCCATTTGGAGTGAAAAGGGAAATATTAGGATAGGTTGGTGGACGAATCATATCATTGAATCCATAAACGGTTTTGTTATGATCAACTCTTGCTAATCGTTCACTTGGCTTTTCTTCTACAGAGTTGGTATAACGATAGTTAGGATTCGGTGCATTTTGTAGAAGAGTACCAATATAACGTTCTTTCTCAATGTCAAATAATTCATCACTTTGGTCTGCTTGAGCCAATAAGTCAGAATTTTGAGCATGAACATTATTATTTAATGCCGTTAACCCTTTAAACGGTCCAATAGAAGCAAATCCATTCCAACCGTACGGATGATCCCCTAACGTGAACGAATCCGGTATTTGCGTTGGATTATTTTCTAAGTCCATCGTTGAATCAAAATTTCCCCGCGGCCAAGCTAACAACGCACGATCCACTGCATCTTCTAATTTTTCAGCATCTGGCAAAGCAACAAAGCTTTCCTGCCCTAGTTCCTTCTCTTTCATCCAATCTTGATGATTAATAAAAGACTCGATCTTCTCTGCATCCACATCTGTATTCGTAAAGTAGGCAGTTGAATTCGTTGCTAGGGCCATCATTAATCCTGCGTTGAAATCGGCATTTGGTGCCCCTTCGATAACTTTTCCCGTTTCACGATCAACCGTAGCATGACAGGCTGCACAGGAAATCCCGGCTTTTAAACGACCATCACTAAATTTCATAGGCATTCCAAGTGGAGCGAACGCTCCTTTAGGCACATCTAACCCTGTTTCAATCGTCTGACCTTTTTTAAATGATTTTCCGCCAATTACAGCATCTTCAGCTAGTTCCACTTTTAAGTTGGTCGTTCCTTCTCCTCTAGCTTTCAGAACTGCTTTTCCAATATTTATCACGGATAACGGCCCTTCTAAGATTCCAAGTACGTCCGTTATAAATTCTTCATTATTAAATGTTTCTTCGTAAAATAAATTACGACCTTCTTGCACAAACTCTTCATCTACTTTCACAGCACCATTATGTAGCGAAAGCATATCTCTACCTTCTTCAGAATTTATTAATTCTTTCGCTTCAATTGCGGACACAGACACTCCCCAAATATCAAAACCATATACATCATTCATTTCATGTTCAATGGGGTGATTCAAAGAAATGTCGCTAGATGGATTTACTGCATAGCTTGGTTCAAAATAATTTAGTCCCATATATACAGCAATAACAACTGCAGCAATAGTTAAGCCTATGAAAAAACGGCGTCTCATGTATACCCTCCTTATTTAGAATTCACTCTTCTTACTATGAGGCACCAAGTCATTTCCTATTCAATCAATTAGTCAAAGAACCAAAACCCACGACATGTTAAACCTCAAAAAGAGAACAGCATGTCGCCATTCTCTCTCAATAGATTTATTCAAATAGCCTTCTCCACGTTTGCGGTCCAACAATTCCATCTACTGTTATCGCTTCTCTTCTTTGAAAACTCCGAACCGCCTCTGCCGTCATTGGCCCATATATGCCATCAGTAGTGACACCGAGTGCATCCTGTACTTGTTTGACATCGGAACCTCGTAAATTAGGAGTTTGAACAGATAAAAGACGTTGATAGCTTACTCTGTTTCTACTGGACTGCTCAACGCGATCTAAGGCACGCCACGTTTGAGGACCTACTATCCCATCCACTGTAATCCTTTCATTACTTTGAAATTGCCTAACCCTTTCTTGTGTTTCTGGTCCGAAAATTCCATCTACAGTAGCACCAACTTTTCGTTGAACCTCTTGGACATCCGTCCCTCGCATCCTCGGTTGAATCAATCGAAGCATTCTCCTAGTCTCACTATAGTACATTTCTTCGCGTTCATCAGGTTCATCGGTAGGAGAGGCATGATCCGGTTGTTCAATAGTAGGTTCAAAATCGCGAAGGGCCTCCCTCGTTTGCGGTCCCACAATCCCATCCACTGATATTGAAGCTGATCTTTGGAACCTCATGACTGCGTCACGTGTTTGGCGACCAAAAATCCCATCAATTGGCCCTGGATGAAACCCAAGTTCATCTAACCTTTCTTGTAGCGCTCGTATATCATCTCCTTGATCACCTCTAGAAAGAATGCTCCTTTGTCTAACCCCAGCAACATACGTAGGAGATTGTGTTGGACGATTCGACATAGCCCCTCCTTCTTCACGAAGCCAATTCCTAAAGCTTTGCATACTGATCGATGGACAAGGTTTCCATGAATAGCCGGGAAATTCTATATGTCCCCAAACATTATCAACGGGAATATTTAATTCGTCCATTAAATACCTTGTTAAATCAAGAGTTGCACGCCTTTGGGCATCTGGTAAAGACTGAGTTCTAAAATCTCCGACCATACAGATTCCTACTGCATGGCTATTGCTGTTACCGACGTGATAACTGACAACTTCTAAATCATGACAACGACTAATTGATCCATCTCTACTAACAACATAGTGATAACCTATTCCCGGCCAACCTAATTCATTAACATGATAGCGAGCAAACGCTTCTGCACTTCCAGAAGTTGTCGCACTGTGGTGGATAGCAATGTTTCGAATGGCACTTCTTGCTCTTTTTCGATACGTTCTTGAACGACTAGACGCAAGAGAACTTCGCTTATCAATTATGTTCATAAAATCACCTCGTTGTATATATATGAAGAAATGATCAAAAGTGATGTAACTAAATAGAATAGTTACCACAAAAAAGGTGTTCTACCTGAGCATAGCCCCTAGAACACCTCTAACATCATTATTATTCTTTTATTCCAAGTACTCGATTCACTCGTTTTGTCAGCATTTTCATACCGCCGCCGCCTGCTTGGAAGTGGCGAAGTTGGCCTTCCTCATCAAATACGTAATACGCAGGCACATATTCATTTTCAAACGCATCGGTAAGTTTGTGCTGATTATCAACAAAAATCGGTTGAGTAATCCCATGTTCTTCGGCCACTTTTTTAATTTCATCTAGATCTAAGTCTTTCTCAGATCGAGGCATATGAACAGCAATTACATTTAATTTATCTTTGTACAAATCACGAAACTCATTTACATTTGGCATCGCTTCTTTACACAAACCACAACTAATAGACCAAAAATGAAAAAGGGTTGGCTTATCACCTACCAATTCACCTTTTGTTACTTCACCATTTAACCAAGTTGAAGCTCCTTCTAACTCCGGCATTTGAGACCTTAATTTTAACGCCATAATCATACCTCCTTTTTTTTAAAGCATCTAGGATAAAAAAAGGCCTAACATCACTGCTAGACCCTTTATCTTTCCTTTTTTCTTACACGTTAAGTGTTTCTTGACCTGGCTTCCAGTTCGCAGGGCAAAGACCGCCAGTTTGTAAAGCTTGAAGTACACGAAGAGTTTCGTCTACATCACGGCCAATGTTGTTATGGTTAACAACTGAGTACATTAACTCACCTTCTGGACTGATAATGAAAAGTCCACGAAGAGCAACACCTTCTTCTTCAATTAAGACTCCATACTCACGAGAAACAACGTGGTTTGTATCAGCAGCAAGTGGGTACTTCAATTCACCAAGACCATTTTCATCACGAGATGTGTTAATCCATGCTTTATGAGTATGAACTGTGTCAGTAGATACTCCAATTACTTCTGCGTCTAAGTCTTCGAACTCATCGTAACGATCACTTAATGAAGTAATTTCAGTTGGACAAACGAAAGTGAAGTCCATTGGATAGAAATAAAGAACTGTCCACTTGTCATTTTTCATGTTTTCTTCTAGGCTAACCTTTGCAAATTCTTTGTTTGGCATAACTGCGTCCATTTCAAAACGCGGCGCTTGCTTTGCTACCATACGCTTGTCTGTCATATGTAAAACCTCCAATTTATAAAAAAATTTCTATACAGCCGTCATTATAAAAGAAGATTTATTACGAGTCAATATTAATTAATAATAAATATAAATTAATATGTTATCTTCTCTTACATCAGCACCAATTGTAGTATACCCATGGTTCGCGCTAATAAACGACCTTTCCAAATTAAATTATACCAGCCCTTTCCACGTAATGCGACAAATATGCTTATCATTCTCACTAAATTACGATTTCATTACTGAGAGAATTACTTTTTTATGCTAGGATTAGTATTCACCTATCAAAAAATGGTTTGAATGTGTAACCAAACGGGAATAGCTTTGATAGAGTTTTTTTATATTTAGGAGTGATTTTAGATGGAACAATGGCTTAACCAATTTACAGAAGGAACCATTCTTGTAGGATTGGTGAAACTCGTCGGTCAAATCGTCTTAGCTATCTTAGCATTTTTGATCGCGCGTTCGATTGGGAAAAGAATTATTCAAGGTGGATTCTCAAAAATGGAATCCCAAAAAGGAATGTCGGCCCCGCGTGTAAAAACGCTTGAAAAACTTTCAGTGAACGCCTTCTCATACGTACTAATATTCGTATTTATCACGATCATTATCAGTATCTTTGGGCTTGATGCGACTGGGTTAATCGCAGGGGCTGGTGTCGTCGGTCTAGCTATCGGCTTCGGAGCTCAAGGTCTCGTGAGTGATGTTGTCACAGGTTTCTTTATCCTGCTTGAGAGACAAATTGACGTAGGAGATTATGTCACCGCTAGTGGAATTGATGGCATTGTTGAAGAGGTAGGTTTGCGAAATGTTCAGATTAGAGGGTTTGATGGCACGTTGCATTACATACCAAATAGAGGAATCACTAATGTTAGCAATCATTCAAGAGGAAACATGAGAGCACTCGTTGATATGAGCATTTCATATAATGATAATATTGATCATGCCATGGCTGTTTTACAAGCAGCTTGCGATAAATTGGCAACAGAAGATGAAACGATTAAAGAAGGACCAAATGTCGTTGGTGTCCAAGGTCTTGGAGATTCTGATGTTGTTATTAGGATTATTGCTAAAACAGAAAATATGGAGCAATGGGCTGTTGAAAGGAAATTAAGAAAAGCTTTAAAAGAGGCATTAGATGCGAACAACATAGAAATTCCATTTCCACATCAAGTATACATTGAAAAGAAAGAACAATAACAAAACAAATTATGTTAAAAGGAGGCTGATGTGTATCAGCCTCCTTTGTATTATTGTTGATGACCTATCTTTTGCTCAACTTGCTGACATACTTCTTGTGCTGACATTCCATGTGCATTGATAACAGAACCATTAATAGCTGCATCTTGCACACCCATTACGTTTTGATCTTGCCCTGTAATGACACAGCAGTCGCATCCATTCGCATCTTGTTCCTGCTTTAATTGAACGACATCATAACCCATGGATTGTAATTCTTGCTGTACATCTGTAAGCGATTGCTCGACACCAATTTTTGGCATGATTCTTACCTCCACAATATAAAAATTTAATTCCATTTCAATAATTAAACTCCCCAAAAATATGGTAACTATGCATGAAATAGCAAAAATAACGTACAAAAAAGCGTCCGAAAAATGGGATAATCGGACACTTTCTCATCTTTATCTACTTAAATAGTCTATAATGGTTGGAACCGCAAAGGAAATGGCCTTCTCATTTGGTTCTAACCTCGCATCATGCAGCCCATATGCACTATCAACACCGAGCCAGAACATAAAGCCAGGAATTTCTTCTAAGAAGTAGCCAAAATCCTCCCCAGTCATTGCCTCGTCACATATAACAAGATTGACCGATTCCTTACCTTTCAAATATTCAATAAAATCATTTGTAACACGTTCCTCGTTATACACTTGGCAATAATTAGCTCCATAATCTATCGAAATGGAGCAATCAAAGCCGATCTCCATCCCTTTTGTTAAATCTTCAATTCGTTTTTTTATTAACTTCATTGTCTCGATTGAACGTGTTCTAATTGTTCCTTCAATTACGGCCGTATCAGCAATAATATTTTGTTTTGTCCCACCCTTAATCACTCCAATCGTTACAACACCAGCATCTAACGGATTGACATTTCTAGATACAATCGTTTGTAACTGGGTTACAAGATGACTCGCTGCAACGACCATATCATTAGCAGTATGAGGATAGGCTGCATGCCCACCTTTTCCCTTTAACGTTATAAATAACTCAGAAGTATTTGCAAATAACAAGCCTGTCTTAATGGCAATCGTACCTACTGGATATTCAGGGGCAATATGAAGCGCCATAATTTGATCAGGTTTCCATTCCATTAACTGAGGTGATTCGAGCATAGGCTTAGCACCACCTGGCCCCTCTTCAGCAGGTTGAAAGATAAACACCTGATTATATTTAGGTTGTTGATGAGCAAAATACGATAACACGCCCAAGGCAATCGTCATATGTAGATCGTGACCGCATGCGTGCATTGCCCCTTCATGTGTCGAACGAAATTCCGTATAGGACGTTTGTTCATCAATTGGCAAGCCATCAATGTCGGCACGATAACCAATTGTTTTTGAACTGTCTAATCCTTTCACATGAACTAGTATCCCTGTTTTCCATTTTTTTATTGTTAAGAGCTCTTGCGGTAGTTTCCCAATCTGTTCTAGTAGATACTGTTGTGTTTTTACTTCCGCATAACCGAATTCCGGAATTCGGTGTAAATCACGACGTATTTGTGTTAATTGCTCAACTGATAACATTAGATTTCACCACTTTTTGTAGCTTTTCTTCAAATGCCTTAATAAATAAAGTAACCTCTCGACTAGTTAATGTTAGCGGTGGCAACAAGCGTATAATTGTTTGTTGAGTCACATCAACCATAAGCCCCTCTTCAAGTAACTGACGTTGAATCTCTTTCACTTGGGCGGCTTCAACGTTCATCACAATGCCAAGCATCATACCTTTGCCGCGTACATCTGTGATGATACTTGGAAACTGCTCTTTTAATTTTATGACAGATTGATATAGCTCAGAAGCCACTTTATTGCCTTCTTCAAGCTGTCCTTTTTCAATTAAAACATCAATAACCGCATTTCCTAATGCAGCGCTTAATGGTGATGGTCCAAAGGTTGTACCATGGTCTCCAGGTTTAAACAAATGTGCATAGCGTTCTGCAACAATAATCCCGCCAAGTGGAAGACCTCCACCAATCCCTTTTGCAAAAAGAATAACATCAGGTTCAATCTCTGCGTGTTGATAAGCAAAAAATGTTCCTGTTCGTCCTACACCTGTTTGAATTTCATCCATACAACACAGGACACCAAATTCATCACAAAGTCTAGATATTTCTTGTAAATATTCTTTTTCAAGTGTCACAATACCACCAGATCCTAAGATTGGCTCAACAATGATTGCAGCTGGTTTATCCTTTTCAAAAATGTCTCTTAACGCTTTTACATTATGAGGTTCTACCTCATACACAGGTGTATCAGTGACAGGGAAATCTTGATAGACCCCTGCTTGTCTTGTTAGCTTTAATGCCCCTAAAGTTCTACCATGAAAACTCTTTTCCAGCACAACAACACCGTTACGATCTTCTGTTTGTTCTTTTGACCATTTGTGAACAAACTTCAATGCAGCCTCTGTAGCTTCTGCCCCTGAGTTCGCAAAGAAAACCTTACCCTTAATTGAGCGTGCAATCAATTTTTCTGCTAATGTAATCGCTGGTTTGTTATAAAAATAATTTGATATATGAAGAAATTTTGCCGCTTGACCCGTAAGTGCTTTCGTAATCTCAGGATGAGAGTGGCCTAAAATATTAACAGCTAAGCCTGTAAATAAATCTAAATATTTCTTGCCTTCTTCATCAAATAAATAGTTTCCTTCTCCACGATCAATCACAATCGGTAAGCGTCCATATGTAGACATGATGACTTGGTTGTCACGTTCCATCCAATTTGACACAAAATGATCCCCTTTCATTCCAAGTACGGAAAGAGCTTTGCCGAAAGGAGGATCCCTTACAACAAAGCTGCTTGTCCACTTACTTATCTATCTTCATTTAAACGACGAAGTTCTTGTTTAATCTCTGTTTTGCCTTTTGTTTTTTCATCAATTTCTTTAATCACACGTGCTGGTGTACCAGCGACTACTGTATTTGGAGGAACATCTTCAGTTACGATCGCTCCTGCAGCTACAACAGCCCCCTTACCTACAGTTACTCCTTCTAAGATAACGCAGTTTGCACCAACTACTACATCGTCTTCAACAACTACTGGCTTCGCAGAAGGTGGCTCGATCACTCCAGCTAATACTGAACCTGCGCCAATGTGACAGTTCTTTCCTACTGTTGCACGTCCTCCTAATACTGCATTCATATCAATCATCGTGCCTTCGCCGATAACAGAACCGATATTAATACTAGCCCCCATCATGATAACCGCATTGTTTCCGATTTCAACTTGATCTCGGATAACAGCACCAGGCTCAATGCGCGCTTGAATTCCTTTCATGTCAAGAAGCGGAATAGCAGAGTTACGACGATCATTCTCTACAACATAGTCTTCAATTTTCGCTTCATTTTCCTTTAATACAGGTTCAATATCACTCCACTCACCAAAAAGTACGCCTGCAGAACCTGTAATAAATGCTTTTGTATCGGCTCCAAAGTTTAAGCCCTCTAAATCACCTTTAATATGTACTTTTACTGGGGTTTTCTTTTCACTATTAGAGATAAATTGAATAATCTCATTTGCATCCATCATTTTCATGTTTAAGTCCTCCTACCTTTCTAAAACAATCTCTTCATTATGATAAAGATTTCGCCGAAAAAAAGCAATGGAAAAAGACTGTTTTTCGACAGGTAGCTGAAAAAGGTACGATTTTCATCTTTTTCAGCTGCCTTTAAGCAATGAGCGGAACCGTTGCTTTGTCTTAAGCCTGCTGTGATTGGGGTTCTCATAGCAGGCGCGCAACATGTGGAGCCATTGCCGCTTCCTCGAATTTACTAAAAGGATTTTTGCATAGGCCTCTCAGTGACTTTTAGCCTTTCATCCTAAAATAATTAACAACACAGTGATTGTTATGACACTTAGAATAGTTGAAACTAACGTCACACTAGAAACAAGTCTAGGATGTGAATCAAATTGTACAGCATACATGACGATTGTTGCCGCTGAAGGCATGGCTGAAGAAACAATTAACACTTTAGCCATAGTAGGATCCATGGGTAACACTAATGTTATACCAAATCCAATAGCCGGAGAAATGAGCAACCTCATAATGGTTGAATAAGTTACTTTCCCCCATTCAAATCCCCCCCATTGTATTCTCGCTAATTGCATCCCCAAAATAATCATCACTGTTGGGATCGCCGCTTCTGCTATGATATCAACTGTAACTAGAACATTATCTGGCAAAGACACATTAAAGACCTTCAAGAAAAGGCCAATGACTACCGCATACGTTGCCGGCATCTTAAAAACTTCTTTAAGCGCAACCCCAAATCCAGCCTTTCCTCTAGCGGCATAATAGACACCGAAACAATTCATAATAATCGATTGCAATACAAGAAACATAACTGCATAAGCGAAAGCCTCTTCACCATAAGCAAATAAAATAATGGGGGCACCATAATTCCCTGCATTCATAAAAGCCGTTGAAAGAATTAAGCCACTTTCTGTGGACTGATTATATTTCATGATCTTAGCGTAAATTTTGTTTACCACAATTAGACTAAATAATAGAATAATAGAAAAAATAACCATATAAAAAGACTGTACATTTAAGTCAGCACTATAAAATGTTCGGAACACTAAACAAGGTGTCATAATAAAAATGGCAACCGTCGATACTGGTTTTATGTCTATTCTCTTCCACTTTTGAACGGCAAATCCAATAATAAAAACAAAAAAAACAGGTACGACCACTTGAATAAATATATCCATTTTGAATCCTCCAACCTGAACTTCCTAAATTATGTATATCGACCATTATACTCTTCATTTTGAACGAATTGAATAGATCAGTCTCGATATTTCCCCGGCAAGAAATAAAAAAATGGTACATGGAATGAGTTGTATCGACAACTCATTCCATGTACCATATCAATATAATAAATTAATTTGTGTAGTATAACAGTAACTCCAAAAAAATATAAACACGATCAGTTACTCATTCATTTCTGAAATTGCGCTTCCTCTGTTGAACCTTTTAAAGCAGTCGTTGAAGATGTCCCCCCTGAAACAACCTGAGAGATTTCATCAAAGTACCCTGTTCCTACCTCACGCTGGTGTCGTGTTGCAGTATACCCTTTTTGTTCGCTTGCAAATTCGGCTTGTTGCAATTCAGAGTATGCACCCATACCGCGCTTCTTGTATCCATGAGCGAGCTCAAACATACTATGATTGAGTGCATGGAATCCTGCAAGTGTTACAAATTGGAACTTATAGCCCATTTTCCCTAATTCAACTTGATATGTTTCAATCGTTTCTTTATCAAGGTTTGCTTCCCAATTAAATGATGGTGAACAATTATAGGCAAGCATTTTCCCTGGATATTTTGCATGTATAGCGTCTGCAAATTGCCTTGCTTCTTCTAATGATGGCTTAGACGTTTCGCACCAAATCAAATCAGCATAAGGAGCATAAGACAGACCCCTTGCAATCGCTTGATTAATTCCTGCTTTTGTTCGGTAAAACCCTTCTGGTGTACGCTCTCCTGTAATAAATCGATGATCACTAGGGTCAATATCACTTGTAATTAAGTCAGCAGCATCCGCGTCTGTTCGCGCCACAATGATTGTCGGAACTCCACTTACATCAGCAGCAAGTCGTGCAGCTGTTAAATTTCGAATAGCTGTTTGTGTTGGAATAAGAACTTTCCCCCCAAGATGACCGCATTTTTTCTCAGATGCGAGTTGATCTTCAAAATGCACTCCTGCAGCGCCTGCTTCAATCATTCCTTTCATTAATTCAAATACGTTCAGTTGACCACCAAATCCAGCTTCCGCATCGGCTACAATCGGCGCAAAATAATCAATATCCCCTGTGCCCTCCATGTGTTGAATCTGATCAGCACGCTGCAATGCTTGATTGATCCGCTTTACTACACTTGGAACACTATTGGCGGGGTATAGGCTTTGATCTGGATACATTTGACCAGCAAGATTTGCATCGGCAGCTACTTGCCACCCACTTAAATAAATAGCTTTCAAACCTGCCTTCACTTGTTGAACAGCTTGGTTTCCAGTTAGTGCACCTAGGGCGTTTACGTAATCATCTTTCTTTAATAACTTCCATAGTTTCTCGGCACCCCTTCTAGCAAGTGTATGCTCAACTTGAACAGACCCCCTTAACCGAACAACATCTTCAGCTGAATAAGGTCTTTCAATCCCATTCCACCTTAAATCTTCTCCCCATTTTCTCTCCAACTGTCTTACTTCCATTTGTCTAGATTCCATTTGCATACTCATTTCCATCTCTCCCTATCTTTTTTATTAGTTTATTAGTTGATAACCAGGTAGCGTAAGAAACTCTTCAAATTCATCCTCTTCAATTAAAGTAGTAAATAAATGTGCAGCTTCAGTAAATCTTCCTTGTCCCCACCTCTGTTCACCTAGTTCACCACGTAAAATATCTAGCTCCTCCTCTTGAATGCGTTTAACTAGCTCTAAAGTGATATCGGTCCCATTATTTAATATCCCTTTTGGATGCCTTATCCATTGCCATACTTGCGCACGAGAAATTTCTGCTGTAGCTGCATCCTCCATTAAATTCCGAATCGGTGCAGCACCATTTCCATTTAACCATGATTCAATATATTGAATCCCTACACTAATGTTCATACGAAGTCCTTCTTCCGTAATCGAACCATCAGGCACTTCGATTAAGTCCTTTGCCGTAACTTCAACATCTTCTCTCTTTTTATCTATTTGGTTTGGTGTTGGCATATAGCAGTTAAATACTTCTTTTGCAACTGGAACAAGAGCTGGATGTGCTACCCA
Organism: Halalkalibacter okhensis; assembly: GCF_000787375.1. Lineage (GTDB taxonomy): Bacteria > Bacillota > Bacilli > Bacillales > Bacillaceae_D > Halalkalibacter > Halalkalibacter okhensis. The sequence continues at coordinate 96,308 of NZ_JRJU01000006.1, forward strand.
AGTACCATCATGTCCATCTCGGACCTCTCTTTCTTTGTCTAGACGTACTTTTTCAAACGCTTCTCTATTTTTCACTTCATTGTTTTTAACAGGAATTTGTGCAGCCATCCCTCCAATAGCAGGTGCTCCTCTTTTGTGACATGTTTTAATTGTTAAGAGCGAATAAGCTCTCATAAATGGAGACGTCATTGTGACTTGACTTCGATCTGGCAGTACAACATCAGGATGATTGCGGAAGCGCTTTAAATAACTAAATATATAATCCCAACGACCACAATTTAATCCGGCTGAATGATCCTTTAATTCAAATAAAATTTCGTCCATTTCAAAGGATGCTAAGATCGTTTCAATTAATACCGTCGCTTTAATCGTTCCTTTTGGAATGCCTAATTGCCTTTGCGCACTAATAAATACATCATTCCATAGCCTAGCTTCAAGGTGACTCTCCATCTTTGGTAAATAAAAGTATGGTCCCGTTCCTCTACTGATTAATTCCTTGGCATTGTGGAACATATATAAACCAAAATCAACAAGACTAGCAGAAACAGGCTGCCCATCTAATAAAAGATGTTTCTCAACTAAATGCCATCCTCGTGGCCTCACAACCAAAGTTGAAGTATTTTCATTGAGCTGATAAATTTTGCCTGTTTTCGTATTTTCATATTGAATCGTTCTTCTAATTGCATCACGGAGATTGATTTGACCTTGTATTGTATTATCCCATGTAGGAGCATTAGCGTCTTCAAAATCAGCCATAAAAACGTGTGCGCCTGAATTCAATGCATTAATAACCATTTTCCGTTCAACTGGCCCCGTAATTTCAACTCGACGATCTTGCAAATCATTCGGAAGTGGAGCAATCGTCCAATCACTTTCTCTAATGTGCTTTGTTGAATCCAAGAATGATGGCATGATCCCCTGGTCTAACTCTTCTTGTCGAACTTGCCTCCTTTGCAAAAGCTTCTCCCTTCGTCCATTAAATGTTCTGCATAGCCCTTCAACAAAAGCTAAAGCTTCAGGTGTTAAGATTTCTTTACTACATTGATTTACTAGCCCAACTACTCGCAGGCCTTGCTTCGTGTCCTGACTCACAACTTTCTCCTCCCTCATCTGTATTAATACAGTTATTAACTTATGTTGTTATAATATAACAGAAGAGGTGGTTCTGCAACCATTTTTTTCTTTTTTTCTGAATTTTCTTTGCTGAGGTCAGAAAAGCTTTCATTGAGAACCGTTAATAGAGAACAAAAAAAGGCATGAAAAGGTTGCGAGAGACATGTTAATAACAGCAAAGGTTCAATTAAAACAGGGGCAATACAAATAACATCAAAAAACGCTCAGAAATATCTGAGCGTTTTTGGTCTAACAACTTTAGGAATGAGCTACATTTTGTAGTTTTACCTGATCCTCATTCCGCTATTTTATTTATATGATTGTTCTCTTTATAGATTCGGATCCTCGTTCTGTTATGACCTTAAAGTTTATTGATTTTGAGTCTATAGCGAATCAGGATCCTATTTAATTCATATAAAATGCTGTAGATTAAATAATAGGATACAAATCATCTAATCCCCTTTTAGTTATCGTTTTCACTCGCTCTTTTTAACCATGCATAAGCTAAATGACTTTCCTCTGTTTTGGCTTCAAACATCAATTCATAATTATCTAGTTTATATACAAACGTCCAATATCCATCCATTTCATTTATTTCACTTTGATCTGGGGTACCTAGTTGTCTTTTCATCTCTTCATTAGTAAGCTGATGATCACCTATATTTATGGCAATAGCAACACCAATGTTTGTTTCTGGATCAAAAAAATACGTTGCCTGATCGTACTCCAAATAAACTCCACCTTCATAATATCCCTGCGCTATCGGCTCACCTAATTGTTTCCTGACCTCTTCTATACTTTGTTCAATATAAGCTTGCACAGGGGTGAAAATTCCAGTATACCCCTGCTCGATCCATGAAAACGATAGGAAAGAACCCGTTTGACTCATATCGACCTTTGTAATTTGCCCCTGCTTTTCAACAATTGGTTCTTCACCAGAGACTTGTCCACACCCTGTTAATAACAATAATAAAACGATAAATAAAAGATTTTTCATTTCGCTCACCTCTTAGTAATGCAAATAATAAAAGTGTTGACGAACATGAAACTAATTAACCTTATTAGTGTATGTAATTCATAAATAAGCATGCCAAAAAAGATGACCTAATCCTCCCTATCATTCATACTTACGGAGGAATAGGTCATCTAACGTTACATCATCCTTCTTTGCGCGTTCTTTTAAAGCCTTTCACTTCCGTCTTAAATACCTTGAGAATGCCAATACTCATAATTAGTAATACAATGGTCAAAGGAAAAGCACTTACAATAATTGCTGTTTGAAGTGCCTGTAAACCACCCGATGCCATAAGAACAATAGCTGATGCGGATAGAATTAAACCCCAAGATATTTTTATGAAATTAGAGGGATCCATATCTCCTTCAGTCGTCTGCATACCTAAAACAAATGTTGCAGAATCTGCAGAAGTAATGAAGAATGTTGTAATCAATAAGACAGTAACAACGGAAAGAAACCCACCTAAAGGGAGATGTTCATATACAAAAAACAGGCCTGTCTCTAAGCTTTGTCCAGCAACATCAATACCATGTAATAAGTCCAAGTTTATCCCGGTTCCACCAAACACACAAAACCAAAAGGCGCAAACAAGGGTAGGAACAACTAAAACGGCGATTGTAAACTCTCGAATGGTTCGCCCTCTTGAAACCCTTGCAATAAACATACCTACAAATGGCGACCAAGAAATCCACCACGCCCAGTAAAAGATGGTCCAACCTTGTGTCCAGGCAGCTCTTTGTTCATCAAATGGAAATATTCGTAAACCCATTTGTGGCAAGTTTTGAATATATTCCCCTAATGTATGTGTAAATAAATTCAACAAAAACAAGGTAGGTCCCAATATCACCATTGCAATCAATAAAAGTGTTGCTAAGATCATATTAGTATTACTTAAATACTTAATCCCACGCTTAATTCCTGTACTAGCAGAGAGAATAAACAATACTGTAATAATAGAAATAATGATAAGTTGAACCGTAAAATTAACAGGGACCCCAATCAAGTACCCTAGTCCAGCATTAATTTGTTGAGCACCTAACCCTAATGAAGCGCAAACTCCAAAGATCGTTGCAAATACAGCAATAATATCAACTGTATATCCAAGCGGGCCATTAACACGATCTCCAAAAATGGGATGCAAGGTTGCACTCATTAAACCAGGTGCACCCTTTCGAAACTTAAAATAAGCAAGCGCTAAGGCAACAACAGCATAAATCGCCCAAGCATGAAACCCCCAATGCAAATACGTATACCGAAGAGCAAGAAGAGCTGATGCTTCTGTACTTCCTTCGCCTGTTGGAGGAGCAGCATAATGGGAGACAGGCTCAGATACTCCATAAAATAAAAGTCCAATCCCCATACCGGCACTAAATAACATAGCAAACCAGGTTGCTCTATTGAAATCTGGTTTATCTGTATCTTTACCGAGTCTTATTTTCCCGTATTTACTAAAAATCAATATGAGCGAGAAAATTAAAAAGAACGTAGCAGCTAAGTTATAAAACCAACCAAAAGCACTTAAGAAAAAAGCTTGTGCAATACCCATCATTTCTCCAAGTTGCTCAGGAAACAATGCTCCCCAAATAACAAAAATAAGAGCCATCACAACCGAAATCTTATAAGTAACAGTTAAATTCTTCACGTTTTTTATCTCCTTCCTTTCCTACTCCCTACTCTCCTATTTAGCTTGCGACAAATTAAAATATTTATTAATAAGAACATCAATACCAAAAAGAGAGCTCAGCTTTCGCTAGAACTCTCTTTTACAGTATATTCTTCATTTTTAGCTATTCGTTCATTTTCCATATAAATACTTCTACTTGGAAACGCCACCGATACATTTTCTTCTTCTAATATGTTCATAATCTCAAAATTAATTTCTTCTTTAATTCTAAACCACTCAACCCATACAATCGTTTTTGTAAAAAAGTAAATATATATATCCAAGCTAGAGCTATTAAATTCATTGAAACGAACCATTATTAACTCTTGGTCAACTTCCTCATGTGATCTTAGTACAGATTCAATTCGTCTTGCACACGTTTCAAGCTTCTCCTTAGGAGTTGAATACGTAACACCGACACTAAACGCGATCCGGCGCTTCCCCATCTCTGACCAATTCGTGATCGGTTCATTCGCCAACGTAGAGTTCGGAATTGTAACAATTGAATCCGAGAAGGTTCGTATTTGTGTGCTTCTAAAACTAATGTCTTGAACAGTTCCTTCTACTGAAGGGGTTTGAATCCAATCTCCTTTTTGAAACGGCTTCTCCGTAATAATAATGACTCCACCAAAGAAATTTCCAATTGTGTCTTGAGCTGCTAAAGCAAACGCAAGTCCACCGAGACCTAAACCAGCTATAAAACCGCTTATTTCATAGCCCCACTCACTAGCAACAACGACGATCACTAAAGCAATGACTGCAAAACGCAAGATTTTCGATAAGAAAGGAACAAACATACTTTGCTCATCTAAATCGATATTGCGGGCAAGTTTAATAATTGCCATAGAGTATTCAGAAGTATAATTGTAAAGACCCCACCCAATAATCATAATAATAATTGATCGATAAAGGTGTTCTACAAATTCAATAGTAGTAAAATGAAAAGGCAAATATACGAGTGCCAAGTATGTACCAATTACAATCCACAAAACACGAATTGGCTTTTCAAAAGATATTAAGAGATTAGAAAAGAATTCAGTTGGCGTTTTCTTTAGCATCATTAGAATAAGCTTAAAAATGTATCTTGTGAATATTTTCCTAAATAACAAAAACACAGAAAAAATAGCAATTGCTATTCCAATATCAGCCCATTCTAAACGATTTAACGAATGAACGAAGGCATCCCATTTCCAATTATCAATCTCCATCAAAAATCCCACCTTTGCACATAGTATTTTATCATAGGTAGGTTAAAAAGGTACATAAAACAATATTGTATTATACTCTACTATTCCTGCATTTTTTTGTATTGAGGACAAGCCTAAAAGTAATTAGGAGTGGAAGTGAAATTGTAATATAAAGAGGGGTGCCTAAGTTTTCTCCTCTTTAGACACCCCACACCCTGTAAAATTTACTTTTCTTTATAGACATCTTTTTGATAACCTTCTTTTGGAAGGTCTAAATCTTCACCTTCATAGTTATCAATTTGACCATCAATTGTGCCTTCAACATAGGCATCACTAACTTGTTCATGCGTGGCTGCTAATCCTTTTTCTACTTCTTCCGTACTTTGATAATCAGATGGTTGATAGGAGTTTTGCGCAACGTCCTCTGATGACTTTACAGAATTTTTATCTTTATGATTTGTCAATATAGTTCCCTCCTTTTTCTCCATTAGTATCGTACATTTTTGACGAAATATGAATGAGAAAAATTCAGGTCTTTAAGCAATGAACGGAACCGGTACTTTGTCTTAAGGCTGCTATCAATCGGTTCGCAACGTCTGGAGAGGCTTGTTCAGCAGCCTCGTTATAGAGTTGCTTTTTTTACATTTTGTTTAATTTGCTTGTATTCGCCTTTTTAATCAGCCATTTCATGAAGCTTCTTTCTTTTTCATCTGTTTTTCTTGTTAAGTTTTTTTCAACAGAACGTCTCAAATTGGGATATTTTACATTTCCATTCATTATGGCATATACCTCCTGCAACGGTGTTTGTACTCCATACCCAGATTTATCTTTATGTAAACATGATTTTCAAATATGATTAAGAAAGACGATTCGTAACTTGATGATTCTCAACTGTATTTTGTTGAAAAGAAATAATAAAAGAAGTTCCATTGCCACTTGTTTTTATATCTATATTTGCAAAGTGACGTGAGGCAATGCTATAACATATAGCTAGCCCTAGTCCTGTGCCTTCATCCTTTGTCGTAAAAAACGGTGTACCTATATTCTCTAAAACCTCTTTCTTAATTCCAGGACCCGTATCTGCAATTTCTAAGATAACGTAATCATCACGTGTATATGTCTTTAGTGTTAATCTTCCTCCACTTTCCATTGCTTCTAATCCATTTAATCCAATATTAAGGATTAACTGCCTGATTTCTTTTTCATCTAGAAATAGCATTGGACATTGTTTTAAATCCAATATAACCACTTTATTATTCATCAGCGCTTCTGCTCTTAGTAAAGGATGCAAGGTTGTTACTACTTCATTTAAGTCTTTTTTCTTACGATTATTTGCTTTATCTTTTGCTAACGTCAGAAACTCTGTAATAATTCCATTGGCTCGGTGCAATTCATCGATCATTAAATTAATGTACTCCTCAGGCTGAGGGTGTTGACTTTGATTCTTAGCCAATTGTAGAAATCCTAGTACGGTTGTCATCGGGTTACGAATTTCGTGCGCAATACCTGCTGCCATTTCTCCCACTAAGTTTAATCGATCTAACCGAGTAACCTCTCTTTCTAAATCAACAATTTCAGTTATATCGGTAATCGTACTGATTATGCATGGTTCACCATCAATGGTTGCAGTTTCAGTAGAAAGCAGCCCTTCACGTTTTTCGCCTTGCTTTGTCACATATGTAATTTCTTTGTTATAAACCCCATTTTGTAAATCCTCTGGTTGTCCTTTTGGACTATGTATCACTACCGAGTTTGAATGGATCCTTAACACATCGTTACCTAATGTAGCAAGCTCCTTATACTCATAACCAGAAAATTGAAGCCAACTTTGATTTACGTCTACATATCGTTGATCAACTAAGGAACGAATCGCCATTAAGTTGGGACTATGCTGAAATATTTTTTGGAATCGTTCCTGGGATACTTGCAGTTCTTCATTTGCTTGTACTAATTCTTTTGTTTTTTCGTTTATCAGATTTTCAAGATTGTTATGCTTTTCTTGTAATTCAATCGACGTTTTTTCCAAATGAGAATTTTGCTGTTCAATCTCTTTTTGTTTTCGATGAATTTGAGCAAACGCGTCGACCTTGCTTCTTAAGATTATCGGATTAAATGGTTTAAATATGTAATCAATTGCACCGGTTAAGTAGCCTGTTGACACGTGTTCATTCGCTTTACTTAATGCCGTAATAAAGATAATTGGAATATGGCTTGAACTTTTACGTTGCTTGATTATCTCTGCCGTCTCAAAGCCATTCAAGCCGGGCATTTGAACGTCTAAGAGAATTACAGCAAAATCATATAGTAAAACTTTCTTTAATGCTTCTTCTCCTGACCTCACACCGATCAAGAGATATTGCTCAGAGTCTAACACTGCCTCTAAAGCCATTAGGTTCTCTGGTCGATCATCAACCATTAATATTGCAACCTTATCGTGAGCAGACATAACGATACCTCTCTATTTTCCTTCAGACTTTTATATATATTTTTTCAACAGGATTTACTTCCTCAAATAATCCTGCTGAATTGTACATGCTAAGCGATTCTTTTGATCCAAGGCCTAAAAATCCTTCATCACTTAAGCTATCGTAAAAAAGATCATACACTCGATTTGTCAACTTTTTATTAAAGTAAATAAGGACATTTCTACAAACAATCATTTGAAATTCATTAAAAGAATGGTCCGTTACTAGATTATGGTGAGCAAAGACAACATTTTCTCTTAGAAAAGGGTGAAGGACTACCTCATTATCACATACCGAATAATATTCCGAGAACTCCTTCTTCCCTCCTGCTTGATGATAATTTTTAGTGTATAACTTCATATGCTCAAGTGATACCTTGCCAAGCTTTGCCCTCTCAATAATTTCTTCATCCATATCAGTAGCATAAATCTTTGTTCTATCATAAAGACCCTCTTCTAACAAAACAATCGCCATAGAATAAACTTCTTCCCCTGATGAACAGCCTGCATGCCAAATTCGAATATATGGGAGTTTCCGCAATATCGGAACAATCTCGGTACGAAAAGCTTTAAAAAAGCTCGGATCTCGAAACATTTCTGTTACATTAATGGAGAAATCACGCAACAATTGCTTCATCAGTTCAGGTTGATACAGCACTTTTGCCTGAAACTCTGAGATGTTCTTAACATCTTCAAATTGAGCGCGGTACCAAATTCTTCTTTTTATCGATGAATAAGCATAATTACGAAAATCATACCCATACGTCTGATAAATCCCTTCAAGCAATAACTTAATTTCGGTTCTCTCTATCTCATTCGAGCGTCCTTCTTGAGTTTGGATTAAAGACGAATCAATCATCGGCATCACTCTCTCTCTACACTACTTATGGAGCCAAACCTTCATTAATGACAAAAGCTGCTCCATATTAACAGGCTTGCTAATATAATCAGATGCACCTGCACTAATACATTTTTCTCTATCATTCTTCATCGCTTTTGCTGTTAACGCTAAAATAGGTAACTGAGCCCACTTCTCATTTTTTCGAATCTCTTGCATCGCTTCATAGCCATTCATTTCAGGCATCATAATGTCCATTAAGACGATATCAACCTCCGTATGTTCTGATAAGGCCTCAATCGACTCCATTCCATTTTCTGCAAAAAGGACTTTCATATGTTGTCCTTCTAAAGCTGCTGTTAGCGAGAAAACATTCCGCATATCATCGTCTACAATTAGAACGGTTTTATTTTGCAACTGTTCTGTTACTTGTTCATTCTGTTCTATTACTTCAGTATGATCTTCTTCAACTACCACACTCTCCTCTATGGTTCCTGCCACTTCATCCATTAACGGTTCTTCATATTCAGGTTCTTGATGGTAGTCTGGTAAGTACAAAGTGAAGACACTCCCTTTACCTTCTGTACTTTTCACACTAATATAGCCACCTAACAACTCTGACAGCTCTCTACTAATGGATAAGCCGAGACCTGTTCCTCCATACTTGCGAGTGATTGTACCATCTTCTTGATAGAATGCCTCAAAAATACTCCGCTGTTTATCTAAGGCAATACCGACTCCTGTATCAACAACAGATATGCCCAATTTTCCACTATCGGCTTCCATTGCTTTTTTAAAATGTAACTCAACTTTGCCTGCATTAGTAAATTTAAAAGCATTTGATAATAAATTCTTTAAGATTTGTTTCAACTTCTGATCATCCGTAAAAAGTATCGCTGGAGATTCTGAGTCAATTACAATGTTAAAATCTATATTTTTTTGGCTAGAGATAGGGGCAAATTGTCTCTGAACAAATGCTTTTATATCACTAATTAATACCTCTTCTGGGAACACTTCAATCTTGCCTGATTCAATTTTTGATAAGTCTAATATATCATTGATTAAATCTAGTAAGTCTCTACCGGATGAGTAAATGGTTGAGGCATGCTCAACCTGTTTATCTGTTAAATTTCCATTTACATTTTCAGCAAGCATTTGCGATAAAATTAACATACTATTTAAAGGTGTCCTTAGTTCATGAGACATGTTAGCTAAGAACTCAGACTTATATCTTGAGCCAAGTTTAATATTTCGATTTTTCTCTTCTAAATCCTTTTTAATTAGTTCAAGCTCCTGATTTTTCTCATCTGATTGTCTAAATTGTTCATGTAATTGCTCATTAATTAATCGGAGCTCTTCTTGCTGTTGTTGAAGCTCCTCCGATTGAGTTTGGAGCTCTTCGGATTGAGTTTGAGATTCAGTAAGTAACTCCTCTATTTTCATATGATCTAAGATTCGTTCAATACTAGAACCAGATGATTGACTTAATTGTTCCAATATCCTTATTTCTGATTGACTGAAAGGCTCAAATTTCGCTAATTCTAAAACTCCTACAATTTCTTGATCAAATTCAATAGGCAGAAGGATTAGAGAGGTTGGAGCAGCTGCTCCTAAACCAGAAGTTGTGGATACATATTCATTTGGAAGGTGATCGAATATCATTAGCTTCTTATCCGCAGCACACTGCCCGACTAGCCCCTGTCCAAGGTGAATTTTTTCCGTTCCAATATTGCTATCGCAAGCGGCATAAGAGGCAATTTTCGTTAATGTATTTCCCTCTTCCCTTACATAAATTACTCCGTACGTTGCTCTTACAAATTGAGCAATATTTGTCATAAATACCGTGCCAAATTCGTTTAAATCTTTAATCCCTTGAAACTTCATAGCAATTTCTGCATATCTGGATTTAATCCAGTTTTCTTCTTTTAATGCTTCAGCAATCTCCTTCTCTTGTTTCGTTACTGTTTCCAACGAATCGGCCATATTGTTATAGCTAATAGCAATCTCACCAATTTCATCTTTCGTCTTTACTTCTATTCGGGGAAGCCTATCTAAAGGATGACTTCTTACACTCGTGATCACTTTTCGCACCCTATTAATGCTTGTATTAATATTTTTCACAATAGAATATGTAATCGTTGAAATCACTACCAACGAAATAATTGTTAGGATAACTAAATATGTAATTGCACTTTGATAAGTAGCTTCTGATTCTTGTAGTCTTTCGAGCATGATCAACTGTTCTTGTTCTGTAAATAAATTTACTTCAATTAGCATATCTCGTCGCAAACCTTCATTTTCATCTAACAAATAATTGATTGCCCCTGTGTAATTATCTGAGGTCACAAGCGATATGATGGTTTGTACCATTTCGTTATAGTCATTTCTAATTTGCTGAATCGACGAGATTGCTGCTACTTCAGCCTCATTTAATGAGCTTAATTCTTGAAGAGATTCTATAATGGAAACTTGATTCCCTAACGCATTATTAATAATTGCTATCTTCTCTGGCACTTCGGTATCAGCATCCATTAACAAAAGCTCTCTCATTTCTCGTGCTATGGTATTGGTTTCTAGATTGAGCGTTTGTGCTAACACCACCTTTTGATGATCTTCCGTAACAATTTCACGCATATACGTATTTTGTTGTGTTAACGTGTAAAAGACAATCATACTTAAGATGATAATGATACCTAGTATTGAACCCAATCCGATTAGAAGCTTTGTATTTAATTTCATAACTTTTTAGATACTCCTGACTTTTTTTTGGTAATATTTAATAGTTTACTATATAAACCATAGTACTTCTATATAAATAGGGGAATTCTCCACTACCATAAAGGGAAGCTACTGAAAAAGTCCATTCTCGTAATTCGAGGAAGCAGCAATGGCTCCACACATTGCGCACCTGTTACGAGTAACCCGCTCATTGCTTAAAGACCACGGAGAAAGATGAAAATCGTACCTTTTTCAGTGGTCTTCCATAAAAAGAAAGAGGAGATCGCTATAAATCTCCTCTTTCTTTACGCATTCTTTCGTGCAGTTGTCACTTTTTCCTCTGTCTTTTTCTTAACTGGTGCTTTCTTCTTTCTTGTTGCAGGCTTCTTCGTTTTTGTTTTATCTAGAGAAGCTTGTAATGCAGACATTAGGTCTGTTACATTCGAAGCTGCGGCAGCAGGTTCCTTTTCTGTTGCCGTAACGGTTTGCTTTCCAGATTTCTTTTCCTCGATTAACTCCATCAATGCAGTACGGTATTCATCCGTATACTTTTTTGGCTCAAACGTTGTCGTTAGTTGTTCAACAAGCATTAGTGCTGTATCAAGTTCTTTTTGTTCCACTAATTGTTCTGAAGGGACATTAGGAACATCTTGTACATTACGTACTTCATCAGGAAAATGAATGGTTTCCATTAAAAGAGTATCTTTGTATACTCGTACAACGGCTAATTGCTCTTTGGATCGGATAATAATTTTGGCAATTCCAATCTTTCCTGATTCTGTTAACGCTTTTCTTAACAATGAATACGCTTTGCCCCCACCGTTATCTGGAGCAATAAAATAGCTTTTCTCAAAAAAGATTGGGTCAATCTCTTCTAATTTTACAAAGTCAATTATTTCAACAGCTTTATCTTCATTTTCTTTCTTTAATTTTTCAAGTTCCTCATCATCTAAAACAACAAATTTATTTTTGCATATTCATACGCTTTAACAATATCTTCACTCTTTACTTCCTTCTCACAACCTGGACACACCTTTTGATAACTGATCGGTGTATGACACTCCTTGTGTATTTGTCGCAATTTAATATCTTTGTTTTCCGTTGCTGTATGAAGCTTAATTGGAATATTAACGAGTCCGAAACTAATGCTGCCTTTCCAAACGGTATGCATAAGGATCACCTGCCTTTTCTTTTAATGTGCAATTTTTTATGAACGATTATGTATGGTTGTTATATTTTTGTTACAGCTTAAATAGTAACTGGCATAACAAAGAAGGTGACATTTATGAAACCAATGCTCCTTTCTCCTGCAATTGATATTCCTACAGGTAAGGATTGGATTTACGAAACAAAGTTTGATGGTTTTCGTTGTTTATTGTATTGGGATAAAGACGCGATTAAATTGATTAGCCGAACTGGAAAAGAATTGACTATCCATTTCCCTGAAATAACGCAGTACTGTGAGGACATGTATCCGTTACTTAAGAATTATTTGCCTTTAACGTTTGACGGGGAACTGGTGAACTTAAGAAACAACTTTCAAAGTCACTTTTCAACTGTCCAAGTTCGTGGGCGAATGAAAAATCAAGTAACTATTTCCAAACACGCAGAAGAACACCCATGTCATTTTATTGTTTTTGATATTATATCGCTAAAGGGTGAACAACTCGTTGCCCAAAAGTTAACAAAAAGAAAGCAATTATTAGAAGCTTTCTTTTCAGATAATAAATTACAAACTACTGTTGATTATCGAAACAGTCACCGCATTCAATTAATTGATGTTTTTACGGACAAAGATTATTTATGGAATCAAATTATCGCTTATAACGGAGAAGGAATTGTTGCCAAACGAGCAGCAAGTCTGTGGGAAAACGATAAAAGAACAACGAGCTGGCTTAAAATAAAAAACTACAGATTTGTTTCTGTCATCTTAACGAAATATGATAAAAACAACGGCTATTTTCATGGTGCCATCTATCAAGAGAACCATCTTACTGAGGTTGTCAACTTCAAGCATGGATTAACGGATGAAGAAGAGAAGACATTATTTACTTTTTTCGAAAACAATGGGGTGAAAAGAGGAACAAATCTATGGGAGCTGCCTCCATCTATATGCGTTGACATTGCTTGTATTGATTTTGACGGGAAACAACTACGTGAGCCTCGTTTCCATGCATTTAATTTCAACCAGGAACCACCAGAGTGCACATGGAACCAGATGCAACGTCAGCTTCATCCCATTCCTGAACATATTACGATAACAAATCCCCAAAAACCAATTTGGACAGACATTAACATATCAAAAGATGACTATTTACTGTACTTACAAAAAGCTTCACCATACTTGCTTCCATTTTTACGTGAACGACTATTGACTGTAATTAGGTATCCACATGGTGCAGAAGGCGAACGGTTTTATCAAAAACATTGTCCCGAATACGCACCTGAATTCATCGAGACAGAAGAGGTTGAAGATATAAATTATATTATATGCAATAATATTGAAACTCTTCTTTGGCTAGGGAATCAACTTGCTCTTGAATTGCACATCCCTTTTCAAACAAGATATACAGACAAACCAACAGAAATTGTGTTCGACTTAGATCCACCGTCGGTAGAAGACTTTTCATTAGCTGTTATTGCCGCTAAGCAAATGAAAGCAATCTTTGATCAATTTCATCTTACCTCTTTTGTTAAAACATCTGGCGGGAAAGGGCTGCAAGTATATATTCCACTGCCTACTAATCGTTTCACGTACCAAGAGACGCGAGTATTCACTCAATTCATTTGTCAATTTTTATGTGAGCAACAGCCTGATTTGTTTACAACGGAGCGCCTGAAAAAAAAGAGGAATAATAAATTATACCTTGATTACATCCAACATGATCAAGGTAAAACCATCGTCGCACCATACTCCCCTCGCGGAAGCATCCAAGGGCTTATTGCGACTCCATTAAAATGGGAAGATGTAACTGATTCATTAACCCCTGATCGCTTCACACTTCCAGCTGTGATTGAACGATTAGAAACAGAAAAAGACCCCTTCTCTTCTTTTCGCGAAGTTAATAATGAGGATGCTTTTTCAAAGATTCTTATCCAACTGAAGGAATTAGTAAAACCATAACGAGAATAAAATATGGTCACAAAAAAGGTGATTTGACCTTTTTTAGTGACCACTAAACAACCTAAAAAACATACACTATTTTATCCATGTCACGATATCAGTTAGTTTTTTTCTTGTCTTTGGTCTTGGTTCATCTTTTCGATAGCCAAACGCTGCCATAACGGAAACGTCAAAATGCCCATCTTCTAGCACTCCTTGTTCATGAAGGAAATCATGAACAAGCTTATAATTAAAGCCTTCAATCGGACAAGAGTCTATGCCGATTTGTGCAGCAGCAATTAGCATGTTTCCTAATGCAATATACGTTTGTTTACACGACCAATCAAAAATTGTACGTTCCGATTCCAACACACCAAACTTCTCTTGGAAATTTTGGTATCGTGCTGGAAGCTCTCTAACAATTTCTTCTGGTGCATTCTTCACGTTTCTAAAATGATTTGTAATATATTCAGAATCGTAACGGACATCTTTACTCGTTCGAGCTAAAATAATAACGAAATGACTCGCTGTTGGAAGTTGCCCTCCAGCCCCCCATGCGAACTCACCTAACTTTTCTCTCATCTCTTTATTTTGTAGCACAACAAATTTCCAAGGCTCAAGACCAATAGAACTTGGAGATAACCTACCCGTTTCTAAAATAAAGTTAAAATCGTCATCCGAAATAATTTTGTTCGGATCAAAAACTTTTGTTGCATGGCGGAACATGAATGCATCTACTACTTGCTTTTTTATCTTCTCTTTTTCAAACATAACAAATCTCTCCTAAATATAGCGCTAGAATTTCCCGAAAAAAGCGTAGCATATATCGCAAATTCTAACAAATAATTGTTGATTCAAATGAAATGATTCCTCATTCAGCAGTCAGACTTGTTCCAAAGCGACATGTGCTAGTACTAATGCGCAAAACCCGGAGACGAGTTTCCCGACAACCATGGCAAATACCATTTCTTGTTGCATGCCCGCAACAAAACCTAAATGCCCTCCTAAAACAAACGCACCACTTACGGCAAAAGCAACATTAAAAACCTTGCCCCTTGGTGTCATCTCTTTCAACATTGTAAGCATAGGAATGACATGCGCTAATGAAGCAATTAACCCCGCAGTAGACTTCTCGTCTATTCGCAGTAGTGCTCCAAGCTTCTTCAACTTCTTGAGAAATACTTGATTAATGAAAGTGACTAACGGGAAAGCACCGGCTAATACAATGACAATCATCCCAACAATCTTAATACCTTCTTCCAACGGAGTCATATTTGGAATGACAGCAAAT
Organism: Halalkalibacter okhensis; assembly: GCF_000787375.1. GTDB lineage: Bacteria > Bacillota > Bacilli > Bacillales > Bacillaceae_D > Halalkalibacter > Halalkalibacter okhensis. The sequence continues at coordinate 111,700 of NZ_JRJU01000006.1, forward strand.
CCTGTTAACGTTTCAAATATAATTGCTGTTAGGCCAATAATAGCAATCATCTCGATCAATTTTGCAAAGCATTGAAATCCTTTAATCATGACATCAGTCATTTTCCAAAGTCCTAAAGAGATCAATATGGATAAGACGATGGTAGGGATTAAATTTCGAATGACCGTCACCATATCAAGTTGGGCAATGAGGCCTCCAGCTAAACAACCAATCGGAACGGTAATAATTCCAAGAAGGATCCCTTTAGCAAAATACGGATGATCTTCTTTCTCAATGATTCCCAATGCAACCGGGATCGTAAAAACAAGCGTTGGCCCAAGCATTGTTCCTAGGAAAACCCAAGAGAACAATTCAGCATCTTGACTTTGAGCCATCTCCTTCGCAAGAGCATATCCCCCCATATCAAGTGCTAATATAGTATTAGCAAAGGCAGCAGGGTCGGCTCCGACTAACCCATAAACAGGTGAAATTAAAGGAGTTAAGATAGCAGCGATAACAGGTGCCAAAGAAACAATTCCAACCATAGCAAGTGTCAAAGAACCCATGGTCATAAATGCGTTTGTAAAGCTTTGACCAAGCCCCATTTTATTCCCAAGTAATTTATCTAATGCTCCAAGACATAAAAATCCGACCATTATATACACGATCAAATCGTTAACCCACATGTTGTTCCCCAACCTTACTTTTTTTGACTAATATCATAACAGATTAATAGATTCATTTCCTTTTATATATAATAAATTATCTAAACTTTATCCAAATTCCACACTTACCTATCTCGAAAGCCGAGACATATGCATAGTGTGTAGTAACCCTCCTGAAAGGTGGTGTGAAAAATGGGTTACTATGGTCCATGGTACGGCGGATATGGCGGGTACGGTGGATATTGTTGTCCCCCAACACCCCGCCCGGGATTTGGCTTTGGATTCGCACTAATTGTGGTGCTAGTCATATTGCTTATTATCCTAGGTGCTAGTTGGTATAAATAGTTTCTGCACAACCAAAATAAACAGCGCCTTCTAAAAAAAGGCGCTTTTATTCTTACAAATCGTTTTGAATTGCCATTGCACTCTATATAAATTGATCAAAATGACTGCGTTACCTTTTTCTTGCCTTTGTTGATTTGTTATACTTATTTCAAGGTAGAACTACTTTGAAAAGGATTTGATCATACATGCTAGACAAGCTTAAGGCGCATTTCGGAGATACATTTATTATAGGTAATGATTACAATACATATGACGAAAATTATTATTGGTTTATAACTCCTGATAATATAACTATTGGGTTTCCAATTGATCGGATCCACGAGAAAGAACTAGACATCTTAAATATATTCCTAACTCCCCTTCCGAAACAAAATGAATATTTTCCTAGATCTAAAGAGGAAGAATATTGGTCATCCATATTATTTAAAGATACTGAAACCTCATTAGATCAGCATACCGAAGAGTCCTTTCGATTTGTGTACTTTCATTTAAAAGATGAGTTGCAAGAACGTGAGGCATTTACAGGTGCGATAAAAAGTCTCTTCCCTGCAAAGACCATCCTCTTGTGGGAAAATGAATCTTCTGGTGTGATCATTGACTTGGATCCTAAAATAACAGACACAATTGAAAACCTTTTTGAATCGATCGTTGATAATATCATTAGTGATTTCTTTATAGAGATCGTCATGTATATAGGGATTAGTAACGTTTCAATTACAGATGCTAAAAGTCGCTATCAATGGGAAAAGTCGAGCTTTCATACAGTAAAGCAGCTCTACAAGAAAAAAGTGTATAAAGGAGAAGAAGAACTACCTTTTCTCCTAATTGGCAAAGCTTCTTCTAACACTTTAATGCAAATAAAAGAGCAGACATTGAAACCAGTCCTCGAAGATCATGATTTAATTCAAAGTATCAAAGTATATCTTGATTGCAACATGAATGTATCCCTTGCTGCAAAAAAACTATTTCTGCATCGAAATACTTTACAATACCGAGTTGATAAATTCATAGAAAAAACAGGGATTGATATCAGACATTTTCGAAGTGCAGTTACTGTTTATCTCTCTCTATTAATTGAAAAAAACATCCATTAATGCATTGTGCACAAAAACAATGCATTCTTTTTTATGCACTTTTACCGTATACGAAAACGGTTACAAAAGTTACACTTTATCTATATTAAAGATATTCAAAAGGAGAGATCGATATGGGTGAAATTAGATTAGATAACGTTTACAAGATTTATGACGGAGACGTAACAGCTGTAACGGATTTCAATTTGCATATTCAAGATAAAGAGTTTGTCGTATTTGTTGGACCTTCTGGTTGTGGTAAGTCAACAACGTTACGTATGATTGCTGGACTTGAGGATATCTCTAAAGGGGACCTCTATATCGGAGATCGTCGCGTAAATGATGTAGCTCCAAAAGACCGTGATATTGCGATGGTATTCCAAAACTACGCCCTTTATCCACATATGAATGTTTACGATAATATGGCATTTGGTTTAAAACTACGTAAATTTAAAAAAGAAGAGATTGATAGAAGAGTAAAAGATGCAGCAAAAATCTTAGGTCTAACAGAAATGCTAGATCGTAAGCCAAAGGCCATGTCTGGTGGTCAGCGTCAACGTGTTGCTTTAGGACGAGCAATTGTCCGTGACCCTCAAGTTTTCTTAATGGATGAGCCGTTATCAAACTTAGATGCAAAGCTTCGTGTTCAAATGCGTGCTGAGATTACGAAATTACACAAACGCTTACAAACTACAACAATCTATGTAACACATGACCAAACAGAAGCGATGACAATGGCATCGCGAATCGTTATTATGAAAGACGGAATCATTCAACAAGTTGGGACACCAAAAGAAGTATATGACAATCCAGATAATGTCTTTGTTGGTGGATTTATCGGATCTCCGGCAATGAATTTCTTTAAAGGTTCACTTACTGCAGATGGATTCTTTAAAATGGGAGACATCCAAGTAAAAGTTCCTGAAGGTAAGTTAAAAACATTAAAAGAAAGAAACTACATTAATAAGGAAGTGATCTTAGGAGTTCGTCCAGAGGACATCCATGATGAACTACTATTCTTAGAATCATCTCCTGAGTCAAAATTCACAGCTACTGTTGATGTATCTGAGTTATTAGGAGCGGAATCATATCTTTATTCTAAAGTAGATGGTCAAGACTTTATTGCTCGTATCGATGCTCGTTCTGATGTGAAGATGGGACAAAAAGTTGATCTAGCATTTGATATGAACAAAGTACACTTCTTTGATACTGAAAGTGAATTAAGAATTCGTTAATAACTATTAAGCCCCTTGACGATAAAGTTAAGGGGCTTATATTTCGGATATCTTTAAGATAATTTTGTTTTCGCTAACCAGGCTCCTCCAATTACACCAGCATCATTTCCAAGTGTCGCAATTGTTAACTCAGCAGCCTCTAATACTTTTGGAAAGGCAAAACGCGCAAATTGTTCTGCAATCGGGGTTAATAGTGTATCTCCAGCTCTTGATACACCTCCACCAATAACAATCTTCTCTGGATTAAGGCCGTTGGCTAGATTAGCTAAAGCAAGTCCTAAATATAATGTAACTTTTCCGATCACTTGTTTTGCAATTTCATCATCTTCTTTAGCAGCATCTAAAACTAGTTTAGCTGTTACCGTCTTATGTTTCTCGTAATAAGCTCTAAGTTGACTAGTTGCATCTACTCTTTCTAGTTCTTCTATCGCTAAGCGGACAATACCAGTCGCTGAAGCAATTGTCTCTAAGCATCCATTTTTGCCACAGTTACAACGCGCCCCACCTTCAATAATCGATGTTATATGTCCAACTTCTCCTCCAGCTCCATTTTTACCATGGACAATTCTTCCATTAGAAATGACGCCTCCTCCAACGCCTGTTCCTAATGTAACAAAAATCAAATCATTGGCACCTTCACCAGCACCTGTCCACATTTCCCCTAAAGCTGCAAGGTTGGCGTCATTGTCAACAACAACTGGCAATCCACTTTCTTTCTCTAAAAATTCTTTGAGCGGAAAGTTCTTCCAACCTAAATTAACAGCTACTTCAATTGCTCCAGTCGCAAAGTTCACCGGGCCAGGTGCACCGATTCCAATCCCTATCAAATTACTCTTTGATTGATTTAATTCATCTAATTTTTGATCGATGGACCTTGCTATATCACTAGGAATTTGTTTTCCATTTTGACTTGTATCCGTATCAATTTCCCATTTAAATATGATTTCGCCATCCTCGCTTAAAAACGCCATCTTAATTGTTGTACCGCCAATATCTACACCAACTAGCCATTTGTTTTCCATATATTCCATCCCTATCTTAAGATTTGTTATGTAAATAATCCTATCACATAACGGTCGTTTTTTGATATTCCAGAAAAAAATAATTACAAAAGGACACCGTTACGGTATCCTTTTCCTTAGGTTATGGTTACACCCACCACATATCAGATGGCTTTTCTTCAATTACGACTGAATTAAGGTTTTTAACGGCTCTAGCAAACCCTTCTTCAATCGACATAATTGGATCTTCATGCTCAATACTTACAACAAAATCATACCCATACGTTCTAAGGGCACTAATCATATCTGACCACTCTTGAACACTATGACCACAACCAACAGATCTAAACGTCCATGCTCTCGTTTTGACTTCACCATATGGCTGCATATCAATTAATCCATACATATTGACGTTATCTTGATCAATGTATGTGTCCTTTGCATGAAAATGATGAATGGCATTTTCTTTTCCTAAAATTTTAATGGCTGCAACAGGATCAATTCCTTGCCACCACAAATGACTTGGATCGAGATTTGCTCCAATCGCATCACATGTTTCCTCTCGTAGTTTTAATAAAGTGTATGGAGTATGAACCAAAAAGCCGCCGTGAAGTTCTAAACCAATTTTTACATTATGATCCTTCGCAAACTGACCCCACTCCTTCCAATAAGGAATGAGCTTTTCTTCCCATTGCCACTTTAAGATATCACCATATTCATTTGGCCACGGAGTAACAGGCCAATTTGGATATTTTGCACCTTCATGATCTCCAGCTGTACCAGAGAAACAATTCACAACCGGTACTCCCATTAGACTAGCTAGCTTGATTGTTTTAACTAATGCTTCATGTGATTCTTTTGCAAAAGCCTCATCTGGTGAAATTGGATTCCCGTGGCAACTGAACGCACTAATCTCTAGACCGCGTGACGTTACCTTCTCCATATAATCTTTACGTAACTCTTCACTTTCTAGAAGGTTATCTATATCACAATGAGCGTTTCCAGGATAGCCCCCCGTGCCAATTTCTACAGCTTTTACTCCAGCATCCTTAACATAATCAAGCATTTCCTCAAACTTCTTTTGAGAAAACAATACAGTAAATACGCCTACTTTCATACAAAGTCCTCCCTATTTTTTATTTTTATACTTTGCCCCGTTTCACTGCTTCTGTATATTGCGTCTATTATTTGAGATACTTGCAAGGCTTCCTCTGGTTTAACAATTAATTCGTCGTTGCCTAAGCAAGCATCAACGAAATTCCTTACTTGAACTAGCCCAGGGTTATCTTCACCTGGAATCCAGTTTGGTTGACTATTTAGGAGCATGCCGTGCTTTGCCTGATTAAGTTCAAATGGAAATAAGTCAATACCTCCTTGTAAGCCTGAAATACTAACATTCTCGACATCATCTTTAATATTTGCAGCCCACGATGTTTCAAATAACATCGATGCACCGTTTTCAAATGTAATATAGGCTGTGACATGATCATCTACATCAAACGTTTCATGATTAAAGCTTCCCCATTGATTCACTTGATCTGGCATTTTACTAAGATGATTATAGGCTTTCCCCATCACCTGAACTGGTTTCGGATTGCCAAGAAGCCAAAGCGACAAATCTAAAAAGTGACACCCCCAATCTATTAAACTCCCGCCACCCTGGAGTTCTTTATTCGTAAATACCCCCCAGCCTGGCACCTTACGTCTTCTTAGCGCTTGTGCTCTTGCTACAATCGGTTCACCAATTTCCTGCTCTAAGATGACCCTTTTTGCAGCCTGTGATTCTTTCATAAAACGATAGTGATAACCAATAGAAAGAACTTTTCCTGACTCATTTGCCGATTCAATCATCGCCATGCATTCATCCGTACTCATAGCCATTGGTTTTTCACAAAGGACATGAACACCAGCTTCAAGGGCTGCAATGGTAATTTCCGCGTGAAATTTATTTGGTGTACAAATGGTAACCGCATCAACTTCGCTAAAAAGGTCACGGTAGTCAGAATAGACTTTAGGAATACCAAACTTTTTTGCAGCTGTTTTTGCTGTATCAAGATTGACATCACAAACAGCTTCTATTAATACTTTGTCTGAAATAAGTTGATAGGAAGGGATATGACGATCCTGAGCAATCCCTCCTGCTCCAATGATTCCCATTCTAATTTTTTGCATAACAAACTCCCTCTATGACAAGCTAGTAATTCGTTTAGTTTCATTTGATTCTAAAGCAGCTAACACCACTTGAAGCGATTTCATCCCTTCTTCTCCTGATACAGGAACGTCTTTATTTTGTAAGATCGCACTTACAAACTGATCAATAACTTGTGTATTGTTTTGTCCACCTGCTTCATTCGTTTGAATACCACCAAGCTCATACTTTACGACTTCACCTGTTTTATATTGAACGACTAGAGAGTTAACAGGGTCATCTTCTAAACGCAGAATCGCTTTTTCTCCGTAGATTATTGTCGAGTTATCTTCGCTCGCTACATAAGACCAGCTAGCAGCAAGAGTTCCGATAATCCCACTTTTCGTCTTTAATACACACACAGCTGTATCATCGACATCTGTGTTTTGCTTTGCACTTGTTTCAATAAAAGCACCTACTTCTACAAATTCTTCTCCAAGAACAAAACGCAATAAATCGGTTTTATGAACACCCAGGTCACCCATGGCACCAATAAATGCTTCTTCTTTTCTAAAGAACCAGCTCTCACTTCCATCTGCACTCCAGCCTTCAGGACCACCATGACCAAATGCCGTGCGGAAGCTATAAATCTTCCCTACTTCACCTGCTTCAATTAATTGTCTTGCCTTTTGATGAGAAGGAACAAAACGTTGGTTATGAGCAATCATTAATTTCTTATTATTTTCTTTTGCAGCTTCAATCATTTTTTCCGCGTCTTCACTTGAAGTCGCCATTGGCTTTTCGCAAAGAACATGTTTTCCTGCTTTTAGAGCTGCAATAGAAATAGGTGCATGTAAATAATTTGGTGTACAAACACTAACTGCGTCAACATCAGGACTTAAGAGTAACTCATCGTAACTTGTATAAGCCTTAGCACTATAGACTTTTGCAAATTCATGGACTCTCTCTTCAACGATGTCACAAACAGCAACAATTTCTACCTCAGAATTATTTGCATACTCTGGTAAATGACGGTGCTTTGCAATACTTCCACAACCGATAACTCCAACCTTTAATTTACTCATGTAGACTCCCCCTAAATGTATTAGTTTATTAGATTTGCTCTAATGGTTTCGCATTTCCGTAAACTGGCATCTTTCGTTCTGTTGGCTTTGCCCAGCTAACAGCATTCTTGATCACTTTTTGTATTTCTTCGTTATGGTACGTTGGATACGTCTCATGTCCAGGACGGAAGTAGAAGATCTTCCCTTTCCCTCTTTGATACGTACAGCCGCTTCTAAATACTTCTCCACCACTAAACCAACTCATCATAATTAATTGCTCTGGAGCTGGAATATCGAAATGCTCACCATACATTTCTTCTTCTTCTAGTTCAATGAACTCACCGATGCCCTCTACAATAGGGTGACTTGGGTCTATAATCCATAAACGTTCTTTATCATTTGCTTCACGCCATTTTAAGTCACATGTTGTTCCCATTAATGTTTTAAAGATTTTGGAGAAATGTCCTGAATGAAGAACGATTAGCCCCATACCCTCAAGCACTCTTTGTTTCACTTTTTCAACAATAACATCCTCAACTTCATCATGAGCCAAATGTCCCCACCAGATTAACACGTCTGTTGAGTTAAGTACCTCCTCTGTTAAACCATGTTCCGGATCGTCTAAAGTTGCTGTTTTTACTTGCACTTGATCTTCCTTTATAAAATTGGCTATCGTTCCATGAATACCTTCAGGATAAATGTCGCGCACGACCGGATTTTTTTGTTCATGACGATTTTCGTTCCATACTGTTACGTTCACCATCTTATTTCCTCCTCTTTAATGACCATAATTTTCGTTTTTACAGTTTGACGATCAAGATTAGCCATAATTCCTCAAGTACTAAAAAAGAATAATAAAGGATAGCACCTCCTACCTGAGATCGTTCTCATATAAGCCAACATAGTTGGGAATAGCAAAATATGAGAACGATCCCATATCGTCTATTTATTTGTCTACCAACCACTAACAAGATTGAGATAGTTATGAGATCGATCCCATACTAGACAGACTCTCTCTTAATTAGTTCGATTGGAAGCTCTACTACATTTTTAATACTTTTATCTTGATTCGTTAACATGGATACCATCATCTCCATAGTTTTTTGTCCCATCTCATTAATTGGCTGCTTCACTGTTGTAAGGGCAGGTTCCATTAATTGAGCAACTGGCAGGTCATCAAAACCAATAACTGCTAGATCCTCTGGGATGTTCAATCCATGTATTTTGGCCTCTTTAATCATTCCTGCGCCTACTTCATCACTTCCTGCAAAAATGGCCGTTGGTTTGTCTTCAAGAGACAGAATAGCTCTTAATATTTTTTTTCCACTTTCTATACTTGGGTTATCTCTGAAAATCCACTGACTATTCATTTCAATGTTACTCTCACTCAGTGCAGCTAAAAATCCCTTTTGGCGATCCATACCAAGCTCGCCTTTGTTGCTTCCACAATAGGCAATCTTCTTATGTCCGTTTTCAATTAAGTGTTTGGCACCTAAGTAACTGCCCTTTACTTGATCGAGTCTTACGACGGGAATCGTTGCCTCTGAACGATATTCATTACACATAATAATCGGACCTGACTCTTTAAATGGTGCAATGGAAGCCCAATCATTTTCTAATGAAGTGAAGATCAATCCGTCTACTTGCTTTGTTTGTAACAATTGCAAGTAATTATACTCCTTGGTTTTGTTTTGGTGTGTTTGACAAATAAGTAATTGCAGCCCGTTCTCCACTGCTACTATTTCTAGCCCTTCAATAAGGAAAGGAAAGAATGGATTTGTAAGGCTTGGAACAAGGACAGCAATTGTGTCTGTTCTTTGCTTTCTAAGGCGTTGTGCAGATGAATTAGGATAATAATCTAATTCCTTCATCGCTTGATAAACAAGCTGTTTTTTTCTTTCTGTTACATACGGATGATTATTTATCACTCTAGAAACCGTAGATCTTGATAATCCAGCTAACTTAGCTACATCTTCAATCGTTGCCACCGTAACCCTCCTTTCTATTTTAGAGGAGTATGAGATCTTCCGTACGATAGCGCTTTCACGAACTACTTTTATTTTAAAATAGCCCACTGGAAAAAACAACATAAATTTATATTCCCCTCCCCATTTATGAGGATACTGAAAAAAGGACGATTTTTTCCTTTTTCAGTATCCTTCTCCCCATTTATAGAGAGGTGGTTAATCACTATTTAATAGCTTTTTTTAAATTCCACTTTGATAAGCTTGTGATGGTGATTAAGCGATCAGAAAAAAACGTTATGCCTTGCGCCTCTTTTGTTGGATAGATTCGTGCACTCATGACTCTTTCTCCTTCATTAATAAATATTTCTACTGAGGATTTATCAATAAAAATGTGAAGTGTAATGATTTCGTCAAGCGAAATCGCTGCCTTACGAACTCCACCTGGTCCAACCCCAGCTTTCGTTCGATCGAGTGTAACAAGACCATCGAGCTTATCAAATGACAAGATAGTCTCTTGTTTCGTCGCAGCATCTTTTCTAAGTTTCAGACCAAAGGTTGTTGCCTCTTTAACATTGATTTCCATGTTAAGTTCTAAACAGTCACCGTAAACGCCTTCGAAAGATTGTTCGCCATTAATCTTAACATCAGAATAGTACGTTTCTTCTTCCCGAAGTTCCGCTAGTTCAGGAACTGGTAACATATACAGTCTGCTATTCTTTAACGATACGATTCTCGGAATGGTCATTGCACCTGAATAGCCAAATTCTTGAGTTGGCATATCACTTTCCCACATATCCATCCATGCAATAAGAATTCTCCGTCCTTTATCATCAACCATCGTTTGTGGAGCATAAAAATCAAAGCCATGATCCAATGTGTAATACGGACCATATTGGAAGATTCCAGTTTGGTAATTAAGCTCACCAATTACATAACCAGCCTGATGTAGGTTGTGATAATCGTTTCCTTCAGGCTTCACCCCTTGTGGAGACATAACCAAAACTTCTTTTCCTTCAAGCTCGAACAGATCAGGACATTCCCACATAAACCCGAAATTGCCCTTCCCCTTTGCCATGACGGATACAAATTCCCAATCAATTAAGTTAGAAGAACGGTATAACAATACTTGTCCTGTATTGCTTTTCGTCTTAGACCCTAAAACACAATAGTAAGAACCCTCGTGTTTCCATACTTTCGGATCTCGAAAATGAAAAATATTAATATCTCCTCCAGGCACTTCTGAAATGACAGGGTTTTCTTTTATCTTTTCAAAATGAATCCCATCTTCACTTACGGCTATCGCCTGTACTTGTTTTAAATCTTCATCCAGTTTCCCTTCAATCCAGACATTCCCTGTGTACATTAGATAGAGCTTACCATCCTTCTCTATTGCACTACCAGAGAAACAGCCGTCTTTGTCATAATCCTCACTTGGAGCCAAGGCAATAGGCAGATGTTCCCAACGAACAAGGTCCTTGCTTTTCACATGTCCCCAATGCATCGGGCCCCACTTTGAATCATATGGATGATGTTGATAAAAAAGATGATACTCTCCTTTATAATAAGAAAACCCATTCGGATCGTTCATCCAATTTGCTTGCGGCATCACATGGTATTGGAGGTTCCATTCGTGATTACTAACTTGCTCTTTTAATTTATTCACTTCTTGATTAGCTTTTTCAATTTGCTGGTTATGCATATCCATGTCTGCCTCCAACATTTCGTATTCTTTCCACCTCTTAAACCCGTTTGAATCTGCATTTTTTAGAATTCCACTTCAACTTCTACGCCAAAGTGATCAGAAATGACTGGTCGATTTTCTCCATTAAAAATTACATTTGATCTTTTCACATCAACTAGAGTGTTCGTAAAAATATAATCAATTCGTAAATCTCGTTTGTTTTGATCCCATCCAGCAATCTTTCCTTTTACAGTTATACCTTTATCTTTATCCTCTGCTAGCTGATACGTATCAAATAGACCTTTTCCAAGTAAATAGTCGTAGCCTTCGCCTTTTGAACTAGCATCATTATTGAAATCTCCCATTAAGAAGAAACGTTCATTCTTTTGAACAAATGAATAAAGTGTATCAACTTGATTCTTATACGGTTCTTCATCGTCATTCCACCAGCCAAGATGGCATGAATAAAAAGAAATGGGTTCCTCGTTGTAAGAAATCGTCACACCGACAATCTTTCTTGTTTTCCAATTTTCCGTATGATCAGATTGAGTAATAAAGAAAGAATGTTCATTCTCAATTTTATGTTTTGTTAGGATGGCAAGACCTTCTTCATATATTTCAAATCCAATATGCGCAAAACCCCACACATAGTGATAGTCACGAACACCGAGCGCCATTAACTCATCAAGCAACACCAAAACATAATTGTCTTTTTTCACAGCACCTTCTATGATTTCTGCCCCCATTGACTGACTCACTTCTTGTAAAGCAATCACATCATATGAATTCTCTTTAATCGCTTTTGCTAAAGTTTTTATCTTGGCTAATTGATTGTGCTCCTGCCAAGCATGGCAATTTACAGTTAGCAGTTTCATGTATTACGCTCCTATTCGGTCTTGAATATCAGATTTAATAATATCCGCTTTTGGACCATAGATTGCTTGAACACCCTTACCTTTTACGATCAAACCTAATGCACCGTTTTTCTTCCATTCTTCCTCAGAGGCAACGGCAGTAATATCTTTTATCGTTACACGAAGTCTTGTCATACACGCATCGACTTCCTCTATGTTATCTCTTCCACCTAGTAGTACAATAATAGAGCTAGCTAACGATTCATCTGGTTGTTTGGCATTGCCTTTGTGAGTACTTTGATCGCTTCCTTCATCAATATAATTACCTAAACGACCAGGAGTAGCAAATTTAAACTTCTTAATCATGAAGTTAGCAACGACAAAATTCAAACCAAAAAATACAGCACAAGCAACACTGAAGTTAACAAAATCTAACCATAATCCTGCTCTAATTGCCATCGGAGTTCTAGTTAATAGCTCCAACATCCCCATAGATGAAAGACGAATATCAACAAGATCAACGACTGCAAAAGCAAGCCCAGTCATAAGCGCGTATATGATATATAGAACAGGAGCAATAAACATAAACATAAATTCAATCGGTTCCGTTACTCCAGTTAAGAAGACTGCAAGACCAGCAGAAAAGAACATGGATTTGTATTTTGTTCGCTTATCTGGGTCGACATTACGATACATCGCTATCGCAATCCCCATTAAGGCCGCACTAGAAAGAATCATTTGTCCGACTTTAAAACGAGCAGGGGTCACCTCAGCTAATAACTGGTTATAAGCGGCAAGATCGCCAGCGGCTCTTAAATTATTCAGATCAGCAATCCATGCAAACCAAAGCGGCTCTTGACCAGCAACAACCTGTCCTGCATTTGTCCCTGTTAAAATGGTATATGTACCACCAAGGTTTGTGAAGTTCATTGGTATCGTTAACATATGATGCAATCCAAAAGGAAGCAATAATCTTTCTACTGCTCCGTAAATAAATGGAGCTAGAAATGGAGCTGTTTCTCTAGATGTTGCGACCCACCGACCAAAATCATTTAAACTACCTTGTATTACTGGCCAGACAAATGAAAGAGTTAATGCGGTTACAACTGACCATAAAATAACAACAAATGGAACGAAGCGCTTTCCATTAAAGAATGACAATGCTTGTGGTAATTTGTCATAATTATAGTATTTGTTAAAGATAACAGCACCAAGGAACCCAGAAATAATCCCAATAAACACCCCCATATTTAGAGCCGGTGCACCAAGAACGTCTGTGAAGAAATCTTGTACAATTAATTCACTTCCAAAAATGGATGTTACGGTAGCGTCAGGATCCCCGAGCATGCTACTATTAACTCCAAAAAAAGCACCTGTTACACGGTTAATTAAGATAAAAGCTATTAAAGCAGCAAAAGCTCCTCCAGCACGTTCCTTCGCCCAAGATCCCCCAATTGCCACAGCAAATAAAATATGCATATTCCCAATAATAGCCCAACCTAGCTCTTCTAAAATAACTGCACTCGTTTGTACAAACGCCAAATCCACTTCAAACATGGCAATCAGCTTACCTAGTGAAATCATAATACCAGCAGCTGGCATAACAGCTACTACTACGATCAAAGCTTTACCAAACTTTTGCCAAAAATCAAACGAAGTGATTTTCATACTACTTCCCCCCCTATTTATATCACCCTTCCGTTTCCTGAGCAACCGTTTGCATGGAAGGGTGAAATATACTATTTTACTTTATATACCCTTGCTTCATATGGTTTTAATACTAGATTAGTCTTGTCTTCAATCATATCAACTTTATAATTATTAATCATTAACTTCTTACTTTTCCCTTCTAGACTCGGTGGCCACTCCACTTCTGTTTCCTCATCGAATAAGTTGGTAAGAATGAGAAACAGCTCATCGTCCATCGTTCTAGTGTAAGCATATACTTGTTCATGATCTATAAGGACAAGATCATAACTTCCATAAATAAGAACATCGTTATCTTTCCTAAGTTGAATAAGCTTTCTATAATAGTTATAAATCGAAGAAGGATCTTCAATTGATTGTTCAACGTTTATCTCTTGGTAATTCGGGTTGATTTTTATCCAAGGTTTTCCTGTCGTAAACCCGGCATTTCCCCCATTGTTCCACTGCATTGGAGTTCTCGAATTATCTCGACCGTTTTGCCAAATAACCTCCATGATTTCCTCATGCGACTTGCCTTCTTCTCTTTCATTTCGATATAAATTTTTAATAGCGACATCATTATAATCATCAATAGAAGGAAATTTTACATTTGTCATCCCTATTTCTTGACCTTGGTAAATAAAGGGCGTTCCTTGCATGAGAAAATACATCGTTGCTAATGCTTTTGCTGATTGATTACGGTACTTCTCACTATTTCCCCATGTTGAAACGGATCTTGGCTGATCATGATTTTCTAAAAATAGCGCATTCCAACCCAATCCATCTAAGCCTTTTTGCCACTTGGTTAAAGTCCTTTTTAAAGCAGGTAAGTCTAAGCGCCCATCTGTGCTTTTGCCCCACAGATCTAAATGCTCAAATTGAAATATCATATCAAAGCAGCCATCTTCTTCTCCAACCCACTGTTTTGCCTGGTTTACTTTTACTCCATTTGCTTCGCCGACTGTCATTATATCGTATTTATCAAACGTTTCTCGCTTAAGTTCCTCGAGGAACACATGAATCCCCTCTTGGTTCATATGTCCATCAAATGATGGGACATACTTCTTTTTCTTTGGATTCGGCAAATCAGGAAAACCAGCGACTTTTTTTATATGGGAGATCGCATCTACACGAAATCCATCAATTCCTTTATCCAACCACCAATTAACCATGTCATATAACTCACTTCTCACGTTTGGATTCTCCCAATTTAGATCAGGTTGTTTACGAGAGAATACATGCATGAAGTATTCTTGTGTACTCTCATCATACTCCCAAGCCGAACCTCCAAAAATTGACTCCCAATTATTTGGCTCTTGCTCTTGCCCTTTCTTACCTTTATGCCATATATAATAATCCCTGTATGGATTGTTTTTTGAAGAACGTGATTCAATAAACCAAGGGTGCTCATCAGAAGTATGATTAATAACAAGATCGAGAATTAATTTCATTTCTCTCTGATGCACTTCTTTAAGGAGCTGATCAAAATCTTCCATTGTTCCAAAATCAGCCATAATTCCTTTATAATCACTAATATCGTAACCGTTATCATCATTTGGAGAACTAAAGATAGGACAAATCCAAATCACATCAATTCCAAGCGCTTTCAAATAATCTAATTTTGAAATGACACCTTGAATGTCTCCAATCCCATCACCATTTGAATCCATAAAGCTACGTGGGTAAATCTGATAAGCTACCGCTTCTTTCCACCATGTTTTTTTCATGTTTGCTCCTCCTTATCTATCAATAAAAATATCATAGAACGAACCTAAGCGCAACCGTTTGCACTAATTTCATTTTCTCTTTTTCTTTGAATTTCTCTTTCTTTTGAAATTAAAAAGGATGCTCTTAAAGTTTTATAACCTCTAAGGCACCCTACGAATAATTTATTTAACAAACACTTCCCATTATCGTTGAATCGGACTTCTTTTTTAAAACCATCATATGCATTAATCGTTTATTTACAAGATTCTCTTTTTATTAGCCTGTGAGGGACAATGATTTTTCTTTCTCCAACCTCAGGTTCTTTTATTTTAGTAATTAAGCACATTGTCGCTTCAAATCCTAATTCATAAATATGAATATCGACCGTTGTCATCTTTGGCGAAGATAGTTCCGAGATCATGACATTATTGAAACTAACAATTGAGATATCTTTTGGAACGTTCACATTCATATCCGCAAGCATTCTAAGCACGCCAAATGTCATTATATCGTCAGCAACGATTAGGGCTGTTGGACGCTCTTCAATAGACATGAGTTCAATAACGGCATCTTGTCCACCTTCTTTTACTTCTTCATGGTGGACAATGTATTCTTTTCTTATCCGAATATGAGCATTAGTTAACGCTTGTTCATATCCTCTCATGTGGTCAATAGTAACAACATAATCTAGATTACCACCGATAAATCCAATTCTTTCGTGACCTAATAACATTAAATACTCCGTTACGGTTTTAGCCGCTTTAAAATTGTCATTATTCACAAACGTTACTTCATCTTCATTCATATTGTATGGCCTGCCAATTAGCACAAAAGGAAAACCCTGTTCTATTAGAAAAGGCATTACTTTATCATTCACTCTAGAATATAGGAGAACGATCCCATCTACTCTGCCTCCATACACCATCTGCTTTACTTCTTCAAGAATTTCTTCTTCTGTCTGCCCAGTTGATAAATAAAGTCCATACCCCTCTTGGTGTGCCTTTGTACTAATGCCCCTTATAACTTCTGGGAAGAACGGGTTTTGAAAGGCAATTTTTGCTGAATTTGGCATAACAATCCCTAATGTATTCGTACTTTTATTAGCTAGACTTCTAGCATTGAAGTTGGGATGATACCCTAATTCCTTCATTGCTTCTCTTACACGTTCTTTCGTTTTTTCACTAATACGCGAGCTATTTGCAATAACTCGAGATACCGTCGACGGTGCTACATTAGCCCGCTTAGCGACATCCTTAATGGTGACCGCCATCGGTATCCACCTCCCACTCCTTTTGTTTCTTTTATTCTAGCCCTTACATACCCTTTAGACAATCCATTGGTTTCAAAAAATAATTGAACAGGGCATTATCTTATCCAGATATAGACAGATAATGCCCCATTGTATATGGTGACTCTATGTTGTTGTTACAATCCAAAGTAACAATGCAGAGTATAAAAACATGCCTACTGCTAGCAATATTAATATCATTGATAATACTTTATACTTCCCGAACAATGAGAATCACCTTCCTAGCAAAGCGTTATCCTTTCTCTGCTCCAGCTGTCATTCCTTCTACGATATATCGTTGGAAAACAAAGAATAATACCATAAGTGGGACTGAAATGAGCACAGCTCCAGCTGCGAACACCGTAAAGTTGTTATTCGCTTGCCCTGATACTAATGTAAACAAGCCTTGAGCTAAAGTCCAATTGCTACTAGATCTAAGAATTACTTCAGCCATGATAAAATCCATACTTGCTGCAATAAAACTATTAAATGCAACAAATGTAATAATTGGCATAGCTAATGGAAGCATGATCTTGAAGAACGTTTCTGAATTTGTAGCTCCGTCAATTCGAGCTGCTTCCATTAGACTATTTGGAATCCCATCAAAGAACCCTTTTACAATCCATGTATTAAAAGCCACACTTCCTGCTGCTAATACTAAAATGTATCCAAGGTGTGTATCCAAAAGGTTGAAAGCTCCAAGTAACGTATAAATCGCAATCATCCCCATAATCGTCGGGAACATTTGCAAAATAATAATGGCCATCAAACCTTGCTTCTTCCCTTTAAACCTAAACTTCGAAAAGGCATAGCCAGAAAACACACCAAACAATGTTGAAATAAGCATATTGGATACAGCAATAAACATTGTGTTTTTATACCAAGTTACGTAATTATGTTCTTCAAATAAAGCTCGGTAATGCCCCCAGTTCCAATCAGCAGGACTCGGAAAAATTTGCGAAGAGTGCAAAGATGAACCCGGATTCACAGAACCAATGAAAATGAAATAGACAGGAAATAAGCAAATGATCGCTAACAAAATCAAAATACTGTAGACAATAATGTAGTTTATTGTTCGTTTCGCTTTAGTACTTAGCATAATTTATCACACATCCCCTTTCATGGATTTTGTATTTCGTAAGTTGAAATACGCAAACCCAGCAATGATCAAGAAGACAACTAAGGCAACTGCAGAAGCTATCGCATATTGACCGTTATCTAGTGTCATTTTGAAGATCCATGATAATAAGATATCGGTATGGCCTGCATAGTTATAATTTGCGTTCGTTGGTCCACCTTCTGTCATTAAGTAGATAAATGTTAACTGATTAAAGTTAAACGCAAACGTAAAGACCATTAACGGAACAGCAGCAACCATAACAATTGGGAATGTTATATTGCGAAATTGTTGAACAATAGTCGCTCCATCGACTTCTGCAGCTTCATATAACTCTTTACTAATAGTTGTAAGTACTGCTGTAAACAAAGCCATCCAAAAAGGGAATCCTAACCAGAGGTTTGTTAGCAATACCGCTACTTTAGCCCACATCGGATCGGATAACCAAGGAATTGGATTCAAGCCAACAGACTGTAACATTTGATTAATAACTCCAAACTGCCCATTGTACATATTTCTAAAGATTAAAATACTGACAAATCCAGGAACTGCCCATGGTATAATATAGATATTTCTCCAAAACTTCGTATATTTCACGACCTTTTGTGATAAAACAACAGCTACAAATAATCCGGCAAACACAACGAGTAAAGTCGATAGTACTGCCCAGATAATAGTCCATGAGAAAACTCCAAGGAACGTACCTCTCCAAGATTCCATTGTAAATAAGCGAATAAATTGCTCAATTCCGACCCAATCAACTAAAGCCCTTGGAGGCAAATAGTTGGGCGACGAGAAATTAGTAAACGCAATTAAGGCAGTAAAGACAAGTGGAAAAACGGTTAATAACAACATACAAATTGCAGTTGGTGTAATTAAAATGTATGCATACCCGTTTTCCCATACATTGCGAATCGTTTCTCTAAAGTTCGGCACTTTCTGTCCAAACTCACGAAGCTTTCCAACAAGATAGGCATCACGAACACTTAAATAATATAGTCCCAGTATAGCTAGAAGTAAAATTAACATCATGAGACCTTCAGCCATTAGTAAGATTGAATGATCACCCGGATCAACAATCCGTCCTCGTTGTCTAACCTGAGGTGTTTCACCTAACGTAATTAAACCATGTAACCCACTCATGATAGGTCTTATATAAAAAATAATGACAATAAGTTCAAATATAGCCCAAGCGATCCCTTTCCAGTACTGCTTGTTATACATTTGACCAAGTCCCATAAAGAGAACAGACAGCAAAGCTGCGGTTTTGCTGTAACTTTTACCTTTATGCGACGCTTGAGTTTGTGCATTCATAGACACAATAATTCCCCCTTCAATTGTTAACTAATATTTTCTAAATAATGGATCTTCAGTGAGGTGGTTTAGGGGGATTCCTATATACCACACTCACTGATCCATTCAATGATGTTTATTGTTGTTGCTCTTCGATTGCTTGTTCAATTGTTCTTACTGCTCGATCTAATGCTTCTTGAATATCAACATCACGATTCCACACTTCTGTAAAAGCCGCTTCCATCGGATCCCAAACAAGAGGCATCTCAGGGATGTTCGGCATTGGAACAGCGTGTGTTGCTTGTTCTAAGAAACCAACTGAAATTGAGTTACTTTGAATGTCTTCATGTTCCACCAATGCTAAGCGAGGAGGCAAATGCCCAACAATTTCATAATGCTCCAATAAACTTTCCTCACTTGTAATAAACTTAGCTAGTAATGCAGCTGCATCTGGGTAATCTGTATATGCGTTAACATAGAAAGCTCGAGTACCTGAAAAGCTAGTTGGTGCTTCACCATTATCAAGCAGTGGCAGTGGTGCTACATTAAAATTAACTCCCGCTTGTTCATAACCACGTACAGCCCAAGGACCATTCATATCAAACGCTAAATCTCCACCTTCAAATAGAGCAGTTCTCACATCATCAGTTATATCTTCCATTTCCATATTAGGAAGTAGCTCGTCACGGATATTGACTAATAGTTCTACTCCTTGTACGGCTCCTTCATTGTTCAAACCAATATCGTTCACATTTGTGTTATCTTCACCAAAGACATATCCACCGTAGCCTCCAATAAAAGCATAGTTAAAGTAAAGAGTTTCAGGTGTATACATAAACCCAAATTGACTGCCTTCATTCAATTCACTTGCAACTTCTATTAATTCATCCATAGTCTCAGGTGCCTCATCAACTAAGTCCGTATTGTAGTAAAGAGCATATGTTTCAATACCTGTCGGATAACCAAATAACTCTCCATCAAATGATGTAGCATCAATTGCCGCTTCCATAAACTCCTCTTCATACTCTTCTGGCCAGAAGTTTTCCAGTACTAACCCTGCAGAAATGGCACGACCAATACGATCGTGAGTCGAAGCGAATACATCACCAGCTAACCCCTGTGGACCATCTGTTGCTAAACGCTCCGGTGCATCCTCTTGACCAACTTCTTCTACTTGAACTGGAACTCCGTATTCAGCTTCAAACTTCTCAGCCATTAGCTCTGCCCACTCTAGCTGCTCGTCGCCATCAGTCCATAATAACAACTCCGCTCCTTCTTCAGGTACAACTTCAAAATCTACAGCTTCCTCACCAGCACCAATTCCTTCATCAACACCTGATTCTTCTGGAGCTTCCTCAGCAGGTGCCCCACAAGCCGTAAGTCCTAAAGTTAATGCTAATACTGCAGTTACATACTTTGTTTTCTTGAACATTTGATTTGTCCCCCTTTTAAATAATTGACTTACTAATTGCTACTATTAAAACGACTCCATTACACCCCCTAGTAAAATCAAAAGTAAAAATTACAATTATTTGGTACTCATTGCAATCACATCATGACTGAAGGATCGAGAAAACTCGCGCAATTTTTGCACTATAGTGCAACCGTTTGCTCAATAAAACAATAAAAAAAAGAACTGCGATCAAAACACATTGAAAACGGTTCCACTTGGTTGAATTCATTATAAAACGTCTTTCTTCAAATGACAATACTTTTTTATTAAAAATTTCTCTTTTCACACATTTGTGATTTATCGGTTTTTCGACCGTTAATTGTGCAAACGGTATTTTAAATATTACCGGAACATCACCAACTAACTAAAAACATCCGCACTTAAAAACAACAGAGCCTACGATCATTTACCATGACCATAGGCTCTGTTGTTTTTAACGCTGATCCTCAGGTTGCACTTCTGTGTGAAGCGCTTTAAAAAATTCTAATATATTTTTATAACTACTTCCTAAATCTCCAAAAGATCCTTGTTTTGAACTATAAATATCTACTGCCGATTTAATTGGAGTAATTTTAAATACAGTAATGACCATCACACTTGAAGATACTCCCTTTTTTTCTAAGACGATTTCTCCACGCTCTTCATCTACACTTGAGACCTTCCAGTTTGGCAGTTTATTATTATTTACAATTTTATGTACATAGTCAATCATTGCTTCACGACTTTTTTTATAGTAACGAGTATTTAGTCCCTCTAACTTAGGTTTTTCACTCGTTTCTTCGTGACTTTTCCAAATTCCAGTAATCGTTCGTAGTAATGACAATTTACACCCTCCTTCATCTTTCAAACAACATTATGACTTTGCTTATCCATTTTTGTATCTAATTCTATCTTATCATGTTTTCTTACTAAGATGTGCATTAGGTGTTCTATCAATGTAAAAGTTTAGTCAAATAGGCGAGAAATCATATATGACCGACCATTCATTTTATTAAAATATAATTATTGTTCAACTTATGTATAATTTATTAGATAACACAGATACTATGCTTGAAACTAATAAAGAGGTGATTAGATATGGCACAAAACAACAGCAACAACCTTTTAGTTCCAGGTGTAGAGGGTGCACTTGATCAAATGAAACTTGAAATCGCTCAAGAATTTGGCGTTCAACTTGGGGCTGATTCTACAGCTCGCTCAAACGGTTCCGTTGGAGGAGAAATTACGAAACGACTAGTTCAAATGGCAGAACAGCAAATGCAAGGCTCTAATTTCTAATATATAAAAACCTCCTTGCCTCCACTTAAAAGCACCTTGAATTTTGTTCAAGGTGCTTTGACTCTTAGGCATTCAAAGAACTACTCAATTTCAATAACAGCGTACTTTTTATCATTTCTCTGATACACTATATGAGTTTCTAACGTCCCCGCTTCTGTATAAACAAAGAACTGATGTCCTAACATATTCATTTGCAGAATTGCTTCTTCTGTATCCATTGGTTTTATGTTGAATCGCTTTGTTCTTACAACTTGAAACGCATCTTCTAGCTCTAGAGTATCAACTTCTTGCTCAAGTAATTGGACTGCATTTGCGTCACCTTTACTCACCGCTTTCACTTGACGAGGCTTGCGATTTACTTTTGTTTTATATTTACGAACTTGTCGTTCTAATTTATCAACAATTAAATCAATCGCTGCATACATATTTTCATGCTGTTCTTCGGCGCGCAGAACTAGCGATTTCATGGGAATTGTAACCTCTACCTTCGTATCCTTTTCATATACCTTTAACTTTACTTGAACATCAGATAAGATTTGTTGATCAAAGTACTTTTCTAATTTATCCACTTTTTTTATTATGAACTCTCTTAGAGCATTTGTTACTTCTACATTTTCTCCACGAATATTGAACCTCATAGGTGATCTCCTCCTAAAATTCCTTTTAAAATGAAAGTTATGTGTTTCTATGCTTTTATCATACTAATTGTCTGAAATTTCATCTGTGATGTACATCACTAGCAGCATAGATCAAACAGACAAATCTATGTCATAAACAAATAAAACCGGACACATTAAGCTGTGACCGGTATACCTTATTTAATAGATTTGGTGTAAATTACATAGTTGTTCCACTGCGCTAGAGCCTCATTGGGTATTTTCCCATTTGTTTATAGGATTTTTTCGTTCCCCACATCACGATTAAACCACTCGCTGTTAAACCCAATATTCCTGCAAAGAAAAAACCTGCAGCAATACCAAAACTAGCATTTAAGATTCCTGCTATCAAAGGACCTAAGAACATCCCAATGGCGTATAATGCCTGATAAACACCCATAGCAGTTGCTCTTTTCTCATGAGTTATGAATTCTATCGACATCCCCAGCAATAATGGGAACAACAAGCCAAGCGCAAAGCCATTAACTCCTTGAAGAACACCTAGCATGATTTTTGATTCAACGAAAGGGGTTAACAAAGTACATATCGCCGTTAGCAAGAATGCACACTTCAAAGATTTCCATTTTCCTAGCCGCAGAACAACAACGTTCCCCATAAACAATGTAGCAATAGCGTGCGGGATCATAAAGGCAAAAACAATCAAACTAATATCTTTTTCCTCTAACCCAATACTCGTTACATATGTAGGAATGAAACCAAACATCGTTGTAAATATGATACTATGCGCTATTATAGATAGCAATGAGACTTTTAATAGATGAGGTTCTTTCATAACGGTTAATAGATCTTTCAACTTTAGTGGCACTCTCGAGTCAGATTCTTTCGGTTCAAAAATAAAAAATGCAAATACAGCTCCAAAAACCCCAACGAACCCACCTATCCAGAAAGGTGCATGCCACCCCCATGCATTCACGATATAACCACTAAAAATCATCCCTAAAAGCTGAGCTAAGACAACAACAAAGGAAATACTACTCATCGCTCGATGAACTTCTTTATCAGTAAAATAACTTGAATATAACACGGCAAATACAACCCAAGTTGCTACTGATACTCCTGCTAACGAGCGTGCAAAAAGAATCCAACCTAAACTATCGGTTAAAGCAAATATAAAACAACTAGTAGCACTTAATAATATTCCTAGAATAATAAATGGTTTACGAAGCTTTAGTAAATCTGAACTTATTCCTATTGGTAATCGCAAAATAAATTGCATCAAACCATAGCTACTCAAGACAATCCCTATAAAGATATACGTGCCACCCATTGATTCTATATACGGAGACAAAATAGGAAGATAAATAAAATGCGGAAACCAAATCGAAAATGAAACAATTAAAAAGATATACTTTTCTTTGTTTGAAATATGAGATTTCAAATGACCACTCCATATCAAAGGAAAGGTACTAAGCGTCCATGCTTAGTACCTTAACTAATTTACCAACGAGACGTTAGCATTTTCTTACGAGTGTAGAATTCAACGCCATCTGTACCATTCGCATGTAAATCACCGTAGAACGATTTCTTGTAACCAGAGAATGGGAAGAACGCCATTGGAGCTGGTACACCTAAGTTTACGCCAAGCATTCCTGCATCAATATCTTCACGGAATTGACGTACTGCACTTCCACTATCTGTATAAATGCAAGCACCATTTGCAAATTCTGATTGATTGGTTAAATCAATCGCTTCTTCTAGTGAGTTCACACGCACTATTGATAGAACAGGTGCGAAAATTTCTTCTTTCCAAATTGTCATCTCTGTATTTACATGGTCAAAGATGGTAGGTCCAACGAAGTATCCTGCACCTGAGCTTGCTGCATCCTGACGCCCATCACGAACTAACGTAGCCCCTTCTTTTTCACCAAGTTCAATGTATTGCTCTGTTTTTTCTTTATGAGAATCACGGATAACTGGACCTAGGAATACTCCCTCTTCCATTCCATTACCAATAGTAATCTGATCAACTGCTTCTACTAATTTTTCCATAAACGGTTCAGCTACATCGCCAACCGTTACGACAACAGCAGCAGCCATACATCTTTCACCTGCTGATCCATATGCTGCATTCATGATTTGGTTAACTGCACCATCTAAATCAGCATCTGGCATAACGATTGAGTGGTTTTTTGCTCCAGCTAACGCTTGAACACGCTTGCCGTGAGCTGATGCTGTTGTGTATACGTATTCTGCTACTGGCTGAGAACCGACAAATGAAATACCTTTAACTGTTGGATGCTCAAGTAATCCGTTAACAACATCATGTGCACCATGAACAATATTTAATACCCCTTCTGGAAGACCAGCTTCTGTAAACAATTCAGCTAGACGGTTAGCTAGCAATGGTGTACGCTCAGATGGCTTTAATACAAACGTATTACCACATGCAATTGCAAGAGGGAACATCCAGCACGGTACCATCATCGGGAAGTTAAATGGTGTAATCCCACCAATTACCCCAATTGGATAACGGTACATTCCTGATTCAATCCCTGTTGCGATATCTGGTAATTGCTTACCCATCATTAGAGAAGGAGCCCCTGCTGCAAACTCGACGCACTCAATTCCACGTTGAACTTCTCCATATGCTTCACTGTAACTTTTACCATTTTCTAATGTTACGAGACGAGCTAACTCATCCCAATTCTCTACTAATAATTGTTGGTATTTAAATAGAATACGAGCTCTGCGTGGTACTGCTGTTTTGCTCCACTTTTTAAATGCCACTGCTGCGTTTTCTACCGCTTGATCTACATCTTCACGACTTGAGATCGGCACATGCGCAATAATTTCACCTGTAGCAGGGTTGAAAACAGCATCTGTTTTTCCGGAAGTTGATTCTACCCATTGACCTCCAATATAGTTCTTAAGATTTTGTACAGTTACTGCATTTGACATAGTGATTACTCCTCTCAATATTTGTTTCAAAAATTTCTTTTTCTTTACTACCCTTTCAAGACTTCCTATACTCAGACTTTTTTTATCTACCAATGAAATCCTTTTCATAATAGGAAGCATCAACCTTTTCAGCAATTCTATTAATAATTTATTATTTGTAGAATTTGCTGTTCTGTATCTGTCTCACAAACGAGACTGTTCACATTCTAGAAGTAACAATTAACCCTTAAGTGAAATCGATTACATCAAAATCAGTTTTCCAACTTCTACTTACACTATTTATTGTATAGTATTCAGTTTTTTTTGTAAATGCTTTTTCTTGTTTTTTTCTGCTATTTCCAAAGTACTTTTCATCAAATAAACCTTTTAATATACTAGATTGAGTTATATGTACCAGGAAAACCGTTTGAAAAGTGACATAAAAAAATTAATCTTTTTAACATAAATATGCTTTCTTCTAATGGTAATTACCAGCTTTTTTTCGGGTATTTTTTTGAAATCGATTTCACTCTTTCTTTAAATTCTTTCTAATGACTTTATAACGTTTATCTTCGAGCCACAGGACTCGCCGATGATTAATTCATCCTTCATTACTATTTTCTTTTTGTGTAGTGGTTCACCACTTATTTGTTTTAATAATAATTCCATCGCTTGTTTTCCCATTTCATATTTTGGTTGAGCAACCGTCGTTAGGCTCGGTTCATGTATTGATGACATTTTTATATAATCAAAACCGACAACAGCGATATCCTCAGGTACTTTTAAATGACAATCCTTTACTGCTTTTGTTACCCCCATTGCCATATCATCGTTGAAAACAAAGATAGCAGTTGGTGGTAATTCTAATGCTAATAATTTCAGCATTTGATTATACCCAGACTCAAAGGTTTGATCCCCTTCCTGAATATACGCTGAATCAATCTCTAAATCATGACTAATCATCGCTTGCTTGTAACCCCTTAATCGATCTCGGCTTAGGACAATATTTATTGGACCTGTAATATGAGCTATCCTAGTATGACCTAATTGAATTAAGTGTTCCGTAGCCTTTCTTGCACTACTAATATTATCAATTGATACTGTCGGAACATTCAATCCATCGATGTATTCACAAGCTAACACTAATGGGTACTGCTCAGAAAGTGCCTCTAGTTTGTACTTATCTAAACGAGCTGTTAAAAGAATCATCCCATCAGCTTGCTTTTGATACAATAGGTTAATATATTCTGCTTCTCTTTCTATGTTATTTTCAGTGTCCCCCAAAATTACTTGATATCCACTACTAACAGCTACATGCTCTATCCCTCTTAGAACTTCAGAGAAGAAAGCACTTGTAATATCCGGAACAACAACAAGAATGATTTTTGTAGCCTTTGTCCTAAATTGCCTTGCAACTGCATGAGGTTTATAATTGACCTCGTTGATAACATCCATAACTTTTTGCTTCGTTTCTTTACTTACAAGCTCCGGGTGACAGAGCACTCTTGAAACTGTAGCAGGAGAAACATTTGCTAGTTTGGCTACATCACTCATCTTCATGTTATTATAGTCTCACCTCCCATATTCTAAATGGCCTTTGTAAACGATTACAAAATCTTTTAAAAAAGAAGACAATTTTAACTCTTACACTAGGCCAAGAATATTCCTGTTATTATTTATAAATAGTAAACAGATTTAATTCTTCTTATTTCATTTTATATTATTCAGTTTTTTTTGTAAACAGAATTATACAGGTAATGGAGGTGTTTCAAAAGTTAAAACAGACCTTTGAGACGCCCCCCATCATTTTCTCACTCGATTCATTTAATAAGTGTAGATTCTCTAATTATTAATTCATCTTTCATCACAAATTTCTTCTTCTTCATCGGCTCGCCTTTTATTAAATGAAGTAATAATTCCATCGCTTTTTTTCCAATAGCAAATTTCGGTTGATCAATTGTCGTTATGTTAGGTTCAAATACCGTTGACATCTTTATATTATCAAAACCAACCACCGCTAAATCGTTTGGCACACTTAGACCGCTATCTTTTGCTGCCTTAATAGTCCCCATTGCCATTTCGTCATTAAATACAAAGATTGCAGTTGGAGGGGTTGATAATGACAATAGTTTTAATGTTTCATTATAACTAGATTCAAAGCTTAAATCTCCTTCTTGGATATATGCAGGATCAACCTCTAAATCGTTACTAATCATTGCTTGCCTATATCCTTTTAACCGGTCTCGACTTAGGATAATATTAATCGGTCCTGTAATATGTGCAATTTTTGAATGTCCTAATTGAATTAAATGTTCAGTTGCCTTGCGTGCGCTGCTTACATTATCAATTGAGACCGTTGGCACGTTCAATCCATCTACATATTCACACGCGAGTACTAAAGGAAACTCACTAGCAAGTTCTTCTAACTTATTCTTATCAAGCCGCGCTGTTAATAATACCATGCCGTCCACTTGTTTTTGTAATAATAAGTTAATATAACTGTTCTCTCTCTCGATATCATTTTCTGTATCCCCTAAAATTACTTGATAGCCATTTTCCAACGCAATATGTTCAATACCACGTAACACTTTTGAGAAAAATGCACTCGTAATATCTGGAACAACTACTAGGATGATTTTCGTTTCTTGAGTTCTAAATTGCCTTGCAACTATATGAGGTTTGTATTTCACTTTATTTATAACATCCAAAACTTTTTCCCTTGTTTCCTTACTAACCTTTTCAGGCTGGCTTAGTACTCTTGAAACTGTTGCCGCAGATACATTTGCTAGTTTGGCTACATCACTCATTTTCATATTTTCATCACACCTCCTCTTCTTTCCACTGTAAAAGCGCTTTATTAAGAATTTATATAAAAGTCTTTCTATCAGTTCAAATGATCATTTAAGTAATAAATTATAAGTAAACGTAAAACCTTTGTCAAAATAAAGCGTATATATATTTTACCATGTTACGAAAACGGTTACTAAATAATTATTATGAACACACAATAATTGTTACTTCTTTAAAAATATTTGGTGATGTTTTTGATTAATTGTTGATATACTATGAATAAGTTTTTTTCCAATTCATTTCAATATCTGAAATATAAATCACGTGTTAAACCTTCTAAAATTAATCTAGTCAATTTTAACTAAACTAAGGACTGGTAAACATGTTAAAAATACAACGTATTAAACAAATTCGAACCTATATTGATCAACACCAAACGGTCTCTTTAGATACCTTAGTTACAGTATTTGGTGTTTCCAAAAATACGATCAGACGGGACGTACAGGAACTGGTTGAATTTGGTGATTACAAAAAAGTATATGGTGGGATCAGTGTAAACCAAACACGTCTTGAACCTTTTCACGATAGAAAAACACGCCATCTTCACCAAAAGCGACTGATTGCAAAAAAAGCAGCAAGTTATTTACTAGATGGAGATGTAATTTTTATCGACTCAGGAACAACCACACTAGAAATGGTCGATTTTATCAA
Organism: Halalkalibacter okhensis; assembly: GCF_000787375.1. Taxonomy (GTDB): domain Bacteria; phylum Bacillota; class Bacilli; order Bacillales; family Bacillaceae_D; genus Halalkalibacter; species Halalkalibacter okhensis. Next base: position 140,569 of record NZ_JRJU01000006.1, read on the forward strand.
AACACTTGAGTTAACAATCATTACGAATAATCTTGATTTCATCATACGAACTCTTCCATTTGATAATTTAAATGTGATTTCAACTGGTGGTGTACTAGAACGTAAGACCAACTCATTTGCAAGTTTCACTAAGCAAGATATTCTGAAGTCACATAATATCAACAAAGCATTTATGGCCTCCTCCGGTGTGTCAATAAAAAACGGAGTAACAAATTCAAGCCCTCTTGAAACCGATCTCAAGCGTACGGTCGTTGAGAGAAGTTCCGAAGTATTTCTTTTAATTGACGTCAATAAATTTGATCGACACGCGGTCATGACCTATTGTGAGTTACAGGAAATAGATGTTCTCATTACAGACTCTGTCCCTTCCGATAGTTACACAAAATATGCTGAAGAAAATGATTATCAACTAATTATTGCAGATTAACTTCAAACCACTAGACAATCTATAAGACCTTTTTATATAGAAAAAAGACCTGTTATATTTTTCATGACAGGTCTTTTAATAGCACTTTTTTAGACGTTAGATTTTTCAGCCGCTTTATTGCTTGTATTAAATTCTCTCATTTTCTCTTTTACTGTAGCAACGATAGCCTCTTTACCAGGTATGGTAATTGCGCGGTTATCATAAATGTCACTGTCGTTAATGAATACTTCACGGACTGCTTTTGCCCATGATTGTAAGCATTCAGTATTCACATTAATTTTTGCATGTCCAAGCTCAATCGCTTTTTTAATTTGGTAATCCGGAATTCCTGATCCTCCATGTAAAACCAATGGAATACCAGTCATTTCTGATATTTGTTTCATTTCATCAAAGCCAAGTTGCGGTTCACCTTGGTATGGCCCATGAACAGATCCTAAAGCGGCTGCCAATGCGTCCACTCCCGTTTCTTCAACAAGGCGCAAACATTCATAAGGATCGGCATATTTTACACCACCAATAAGTCCATCTTCCATTCCACCGACTGTTCCTACTTCTGCTTCTACTGAAACTTGATGAGGTTTGGCGTAATCAACCACTTCTTTTGTCATAGCGATATTTTCTTCAATAGAATAATGGGATCCATCGATCATAACAGAAGTAAACCCTGCATCAATCGCCTGTTTACATCTTTCAACATTCATACCATGGTCTAAGTGTAATGCAACCGGAACAGTAATATCCATTTCTTCTACTAGAGCTTTCACCATCGCTGCTATTGTTTTAAACCCACCTAAATAATCAACGAGTCTATCAGAAGCTGCTACAATAACTGGTCCTTGTTCTTCTTGAGCTGCTTGTAGTATGGCTTGTGCCCACTGTAAGCTATTAATATTATATTGCCCTACCGCATAGTTTCCTTCTTTTGCTAGAGTAAGCATTTCTTTCATTGATACTAATGCCAATTACCTGGCACCTCCTTTTTATTTCCGTTTAAAAAAGCATCCTTTTAAAACTATAGTAAACCGGGTCTCTCTAGACGAAAGACCCGGTTTAAGTCTAGTTAGACTGTTACTTTTTGAAATAATTTTTGATCAATATATTTACGTGCAATTAAAGCATATTCTAGTGGATGAGCCTTAGCTGGATCTTGCTCAGCTTCAATGACAATCCATCCTTTGTAGTTTTGATCAAGTAAGGTTTGATAAACTTCTGTGAAGTCAATACAACCATCACCTGGTACGGTAAACATTCCATTTAAAAACGAATCTAGGAACGAATTTCCTGCTGCCTTACATTCTTCTAATTTGTTCTGTCTTACATCTTTAAAGTGGACATGTTTGATCCGATTCATATGCTTTTTTAATAATGTCATATAGTCATTATCTGAAACATAAATGTGTCCTGTATCATAAAGAAGGTGAACATGATTAGGATCCGTACTCTCTAATAAACGATCGATTTCCTCTAACGTTTGTACTCCTGTTCCCATATGGTGGTGAAATACTAAATGCAAATCATACTGTTTGGCGATTTTTCCGAGCTCATTCAAACCTTGGTACAACGTATTCCATTCCTCATCTGTAAAATAAGGTTTCTCTGCAAATACATTCTTTTTTGTACCTTGAATACTGTATGTTTGTTCAGAAACAACCGCAACAGCTGCATTTACTTGCTGTAAATTCGCACAATGCTTGTGGAATTCCTTTGCTACTTCTTCAAGTCCATCACGAATCAAGAAACTTGAGAACCATTGACCTGCGATTTTTAAGTTACGCAAACTAAGTTCTTTGTTTAGTACTTTTGCTTCAGGAAAAAATCCTCCAACTTCCGTACCTTGAAACCCTGCTACAACAATATCACTTAATAAGTGTTGTAATGTATTTTCTGCGCCGATTTCTGGAATATCATCATTACGCCAGCCAATTGGAGCAATTCCCCATAAAATATCTTGATTACTCATTAGCATTCACCTTCTATTATTAATATTGCTTTGCATTTTTCAGTTTTTCTTGCTTTAATTCATATGCTTTTTGGATTCCTTCACGATCCGATACTTCAGAAACTCCAAGGTTCCACCAGCTTCCTTCATAACCGTCTGTCATCGTTTTAGGAAGAACTTTCATCTCAATTAACGTAGAACAATCTTGTTTCTTAGCGTCTTCTAAAGCTGCTTTTAGTTCTTCTTCCGTATTAGCACGATATGCTTTCGCTCCATAACCCTCAGCTACTTTCGCATAATCTACATTTAAGATTTGATTATCATCTGTTCTAAATTCACAGAAGTAGCTACCGCCGCCAAAATCCATTTGCAGATTGTTAATACAACCATAGCCAGAATTGTCGAACAATAAAACATTAATCTTTTTATTATACTGAATGGCTGTTACAAACTCAGAGTGAAGCATTAAGAAGCTTCCATCTCCTACTATTGTGTATACTTCTTTTGATGGTTCTGCTAATTTCAACCCTAATGTACCTGAAACTTCATATCCCATACATGAATATCCATACTCTAGATGATACGTATTAGGAACCGAGGAATGCCATAGACGTTGTAGGTCTCCTGGTAGCGAGCCTGCCGCACAAATGATGATACTATCAGGATCAATCGTGTCATTAATGGTTAGTAACGCTGTTGTTTGAGCAAATTCTGTTCCTAACGCATCAGCATACTCATTCATCACTTCTTGAGAGAAATGATCTTTGATTTCAGGAACAAAGTCTTCACGACTATATGTTATTTTGCTTAAGCGATCACGCTCAGCCAACCATTCTTCTTTCAATTCAGTGATGGTGTCTCCAAATTCACTGACATATCCTTCTAGCATTGGTGTTAATGCTTCAAACGTGGTTCTTGCATCTGCTACTACCTGATATCCATCAAGCTTATAAGCCTGCATACGGCTAATATTTACGTTTAAGAATTTAGATTCATCAAAGTTAAAGATCGTTTTCGATGAAGTGGCAAAGTCTGTGTACCTCGTACCTACCCCAATTACTAAATCAGCTTGTTGCGCTGCTTTATTTGCGGCTAGTGTACCTGTAATACCAAGACCACCAAGATTATTTTTAAATGAATGCTCAATAGTAGACTTACCTGCTTGCGTTTCTACTAATGGCACATTATATTTCTCTGAGAATTCTACTAAAATATCACGTGCCTCTGAATACTTCGCTCCTCCACCAACAACAATTAAAGGTTTTTTACTTGCTTTAATTAATTTCGCAGCACCTTTTAATTCACGATCACTTGCTGGTTTGCGGTCAATATAGTGAACGCGCTTTTCAAAGAACTTTTCATCAAAATCAAATGCTTCCCCTTCAACATCTTGTGAAATACACACCGTTGCAGGACCTGCTTTAGCAGGATCTGTCATTACTTCAAACGCACGAATTAAACTTGACATTAATTGTTCTGGACGTGTCACACGATCCCAATATCTAGATACTGGTTTTAAAGCGTCATTTGTTGTGATGGCTAGACTATGTTCTTGCTCGATTTGTTGTAATACCGGATCAGGCTGACGAGTAGCATACGTATCCGCCGGAATTAATAATATAGGAATATTATTCGCAAGTGCTGTTCCTGCTGCTGTTACTAAGTTAGCTGACCCAGGTCCACTTGACGTTGTAATAGCATAAATCTTCTTACGTAAAAGCTGTTTACTGTATGCGATCGCAGCATGGGCCATACCTTGTTCATTTTTCCCTTGGATCACTTTTAAATGACCAGAATCGCTTTCTAGTGCTTGGCCTATACCCAATACATTTCCATGACCGAAGATGTTAAAAATCCCTTCCACGAACGGGATCTCTTCTCCATCAACATGAATATATTGTTGGTTTAAAAACTTGATTAAAGCTTGCGCTGTTGTTAATCTGAACGTTTTCATAAGCGTCTCCTCTATCCCACTGAAATGGTTTCATTCTTTTCAATTAATCCTTCAATCTCTTCTACAGAAGGCATAGCATCTGATGAACTATGCTTGCTTACAACAATGGACGCTGATGCACTTCCATATTTTAAAGCTGTTTCAATATCTTTCCCCCTAATTAATGCGAATAAGAATGCTGATGCGTACGAATCACCTGCACCAAATGTTTTTAGAACCTTTGTCTTATAAGCTAAACCTCTGAAAACTTCTCCAGATTTTGCATAAGCGTATGAACCTTCTACGCCATGCTTAATAACAACTAAATCAGCTGAATGTTTAAATAAGTAGTTTACCGTATCTTCGTTCTTTCCTTCAGTCGTTCTATTTTCAAGTGCATCGAACTCTTCACGAGTACCAATAACAACATCAGATTGTTCTGCAACTAATGAATAGTACACTGCCGTTTCTTCAGAGCTATTCCAAGAATATGGACGATAATCCAACTCAAAAATAACCTTTACATCATTTTTCTTCGCTAAGCTAATCGATTTCAACACCGCTTCACGAGATGGGCTTTTTGATAAAGCTGTACCTGAAACTAGAAGAACTTTAGATTTTTTAATATACTCTTCATGTACTTCGCTTTGGTCAAGGTATAGATCTGCTACATCTTGTCTGTACATAAGGATGCTACACTCTTCTGGACTTTTAATCTCTGTAAATGCTAAGCCCGTTTTATGTCCTTCTTTATCAACAACCATATTAGATGTATCGATTCCGACCTTACTCATGTATTGCTCAATGAAACGACCATGTTGATCGTCTGCAAGTTTCCCAATAAATCCTGCTTTCAAGCCCAGTTTTGAACTTCCTATTGCGATATTAGCTGGTGAACCACCAACGTATTTAGAAAATGTCATCGTCTCTTCCATCGGGCGATTAAACTCAACTGCGTTTAAATCAATACACGCTCGACCTATTGCAATAATATCGAATTGTCTGTTCTCGTTAAAGTTATAATTCATTAAACCTAACACTCCTTTTAATAGATTTATAATTAATTAACCTTTTAGAATCCACTCGTGATCTGGATCATTATGAAACTTCCAAACACGTGTAGGGCCTGCCATTACATTTAAATAATACGAAGTATATCCTTCAGGAACACCTACTGGATGATATCCTACTGGGACAATAACCACGTACTCATTTTCAACAGTCATAGTTTCATCTAGTGAACGATCATCTGTATAAACACGTTGGAATACAAACCCTTGTGGAGGATTCATTTCATGATAATAAGTTTCTTCTAAAAATGACTCTTCTGGTAAGTTATCTTGATCATGTTTGTGCGGAGGGTAACTGGACCAATTTCCGCTTTCTGTGAATACTTCTACAACTAATAAGCTATTTGCTGAAGGATCGGAATCTGGCAGTATGTTATGAACCATTCTCTTGTTGTTACCTTTCCCTCTATATTCAACCCCATTATCTGAAGCACTAATTAATTTCGTTGGCAATTGTTTTTCTGATGGAGAATAACAAAGTGCAATACGCGCTTGACTAACTGCTTTCACCTCAAAGGTGTTATCATTTGATACATAAACACTATCTGTAGGTACTTTCTCAAATACAGATTCGCGTGTTCCTAAATTCTCAAATGTAAATTCTTTATCAGAAACGGTAATTTTCCCTGTTACGGCAACAATACAACATTCTTGCTTACCTAACTCCTCTGAATATGTTGCTCCAGGAGCTAAATCAACCATCTTAAAATTTACATATTCAAGAGATGAATTTTCAGATGTCACATCATGGACGAGCGTGATACCGTCTCTCATTTCCGTTTTTCCTGGCTTACGAAGCAATTTACTCATTACAACTACCTCCTAAAAATAAGCGAACTTAATGAAATCGATTTCATTGAAACTAAATTTTTTTGCTAATATTTAAACATATTAGCAAAAGTTCAAAGCATTATTTTGTACCTGTAAACTTAATAAATTATATTTGTTATCATATTTTGGTTAAGTTTTGATAACTTCTGTTTCAGAATAATATTAAAAGCGTTTTCAGTCAATACTTTTTTAGCTATTTATCTGATTATTTTTAACAAATTTACCTTCATGTTATTAAATCTAAGAAGGGCCTGTCACCAATCTTTAGATTACAGGCTAATCAATTCATTTTCAACAAATTTAAAAGCACTTATTTTCGCTATCATGTAATCGATTTCTGTAATGATAACATTATTTTTTTCGGTTCTTTCTAGAATCAATATATACAGCAGCAACAATGATTGCCCCTTTTACAATTTGCTGCCAATAGGAACTAACACCTAGAAGGTCTAGACCATTGTTCATGACACCAATAATTAAGGCTCCAATGATTGTTCCACCAACTGTACCAATCCCGCCAAATAAACTCGTACCACCAATAACAGCTGCAGCAATTGCATCTAACTCAAACATAATACCTGCTTGCGGCTGACCAGATGCAATCCTTGAAGTAAGAATCATACCGGCAATACCACCTAAAAGACCAGCATATGCATAAACCATCAACTTAATTCTGCTTACATTAATACCAGCTGTAACAGCCGCTTGTTCATTTCCTCCAATTGCATAAACATATCTACCAACCTTCGTTTTGTTAAGAAGGACCCATGTCACTAAACCTACTAATCCAAAGATGATAACTGGAACTGGAATCCCAAAAATAATACCTTGACCGATAAATGTAAATGATTCAGAAATACCACCGATTGGTCGACCGTCACTATAAAGCATCGCAGCTCCACGAGCCGCTGTCATCATTCCTAATGTGGCGATAAAAGGAGCTAGCATTCCTTTTGCTACGAGTGTTCCATTAATTAGACCAGCTAATAAACCGACACCTAGAGCTACAAAGATCGGAACAACTAACGGAAAATCACCTTGAGCAAACGTGGCCACTACAACTGAAACTAATGCAATTACTGAACCAGATGATAGATCTATCCCTTTTGTAATGATGATAGGTGTAACTCCTATTGCGATAATACCTATTATAGACATTTGCCTTACAATATTTATTAAGTTAGTAGCGCTTAGAAAGTGGGGAGTTAATATAGACATTAAGACAATTAGTAGAATTAAAATGATAAATATACCATATTTCTTTAAGATATTCACTGCTAGCTCTTTACCTTGATTATTTTTCACTTGTTTCGTTTCCGTCTTTTCTAACTCTAAACCCATCTTACGTTCCTCCAAACTAGTTTTATTCACAAGGCTCTTTTATTCCATTTCAATATTAGTTAGTTACCGTCTGTCGCATTTCACTCTGCCTAGTATTTTTTACACTAATCGTTTTTTGACCAGTAGCATATTGCATGATTCTTTCTTGATTGGCCTCTTCTCTGCTTAATTCACCAGTAATTCGTCCTTCATGCATAACAATAACACGATCACATAAGCCCAATATCTCTGCCATTTCAGAAGAAACAACGACAATGGCTTTTCCCTGGCTTGCTAATTTGAAAATAATGTTATAAAATTCCGATTTTGCACCAACATCAATTCCACGAGTCGGTTCATCTAGAAATAATATATCTGGGTTTTTCAATAACCATCTTGCTAATAATACTTTTTGCTGATTCCCACCACTTAAATTTTCAACAATTTGATCAATGCTTGGTGTTTTGATTTTAAGGTTTTCTTTTTGCTCTAAGCAGTCAGATTTTACTTGTTTGTAGTTCAATAGCCCCGATGATATATACTGATCAATATTGACAGTTATCATATTCTCTCTAACTGATAGAGGTAAAAACAAACCTGTTAATTTTCGATCTTCAGTTAGAAAGCCTAGATTATTTTTAATAGCTTCTATTGGAGTTTTAATATTAACTTTTTTGCCATGAACAAATATCTCTCCTTGATCCACTTTTTTCACACCAAAAATCGTTTCAAGTACTTCTGTCCTTCCAGCACCCATCAAACCCGCAAAACAGACAATTTCTCCTTTTCGAACTTCAAAATTAACGTCTTCAAACCAACCATTATGGCTTAAATTTTTAACTGATAAGGCCACTTCTCCAATCTCATTTTCAGGTTTATTGAATACTTGATTTAATTCTCGTCCTACCATCATCTTAATTAGTCTATCTCTTTCCATGTTCGCAGCTGTATCCGTACCGATAAACTGACCGTCTCTAAATACAGATATGTCGTCTGCGATTTCATACAACTCACTCATCTTATGAGTAATATAAATGATACCTACACCTTTTTCTTTTAATGAGCGAATCATTTTAAAAAGTTGAGCAACCTCTTTTTCCGTAATGGCAGAAGTGGGCTCATCCATAATGACTAACTTTGAATCAAAGGATATCGCTTTTGCAATTTCAACCATTTGTGTATTAGCAATGCTTAAATCGATCATTTTTGTTTTAGGATCAAGATTTATTTCTAGACTGTTTAATAGATCTTTAGTCATTTGATATAACTTACGATTATTTACAAGTCCACTTTTCCCATAAGTTGGCTCCCGTCCCAAATAAATATTTTCTGCAACAGTCATTTCAGGGATAGGACTTAACTCTTGATGAATCATTGATATCCCTTTATCCAAAGAATCATTAATATTGGTTAGCTTTAACTCTTCACCTTCAAAGATCATTTTTCCCGTATCTGGTGTGTACATTCCGATAATGATTTTCATGAGAGTCGATTTTCCTGCTCCATTTTCACCCATAAGAGCATGAACAGTACCTCTTCTTACTTTTAATTGAACGTCGTCTAATGCTTTTACACCAGGAAATTCTTTTGTGATGTTTTCTAATTGCAAAATGTATTCACTCACTTTGTACCCTCCCATTTTCAATAGGATATTTCTAATGAAAGGAAACCAATGAGGTTTCCTTTCATTAGCTGTTTCTTAAGCATTACTCGTACTTAGCGACATACTCATCTACATTATCAGGTGTCACAAGTTGATAAGGGACTAAAACGTCTTCTACTTCTTCACCATTTGCTGCTTTTACAGCAGCAATAATACTATTTGCTCCTTGACCTTTTGCATCCTGGAATACTGTAACGCTGAGTTTACCTGCTTTCATTGCTTCTAAAGCTGCTGGCGTTGCATCGATTCCCGCAACTAACACTTTATCTAATTTTCCAGCTGCTTCAAGTGCCAAAATTGCACCAAGGGCCATTTCATCGTTATTCGAAACAATCGCATCGATCTGAGTACCGGAATTTAACCAGTTTTCCATTAATCTCATACCTTCAGAGCGATCAAATTTTGCAGTGTTTTGATGAACAACTTTTAATCCATCATGCTCATCAATAATTTGCACATTTCCTTCTGTACGCTTAATTTGTGCTTCGTGCCCTAATTCACCTTCCATAATAGCGATATTACCTTCTCCACCTAAGAGTTCTGCTACTTCTTCCATCTGCAAGAGGCCTGATTGAATAGATTCAGATCCAACATAGGCTGTCGCTTCTTCTACTCCATCAAATGTACGGTTAGCAACAATAATTGGAATACCTGCATTATTGACCATATTAATAATATCTACTGCTGCTGTTGTATCTACAGGATTGATAACGATCGCATCAACTTGACGTGTGATAAAGTTCTCTATTTGATCCATTTGTCTTGCGCTATCATTTTGTGCATCACTATAAATAAACTCAAAATCAGGATGATTTTCCGATTCTTCTTTCATCGCGTCTTGCATATATGTTAAAAATTCATCTAAATTAGAAATTGAAACACCAATTGTCTTTTTATCTCCAGAGCCTTCTGTTTCTATTTCTGAACTCGCTTCGTTCCCGCTTCCACAAGCTGTTAAGAACAATAGCATGATTACTCCAACAAAAGCTAGAATTGTTTTTCTAAGTTTCATTTGTAATTCCCCCTGATAAGATTATTTTTTTGTAATCGTTTTCACAAAATCCAAAAACAAGACCTCCAACCTTATTGCTACCATCCCCCTTATAAACTTGCTGGCTCTACTCAAATAATCATGCATCAAACACCATCTACTACAGGTTATGCAATCGATTACAAAAAGCATTATAATAATGTTTGAAGCTCTTTCTTTGAATAAATTAAAGATACATGATATTTTCTATTTTGTAAACGCTTTTTTATGATTTTTTATTGAATATTACCAAAATTCATTTTTTTGTTTTTTCATGCGTATATTAGGAACGAATAATCATTATGAGTAATAGTTAGATACACAACGATCTGATCTCGCATCAAAGAAAAATTAGAGTTAATCGCCTCTCTACTTCCTTGTTAAATTATCACATACAAAAGAAAAGATCCTTATTTATATTCAAAAAGAATAAAGCTCTACCTTTTTAATAGATATAGCTTTAAAGTATTTAACTATT
>NZ_JRJU01000007.1 GCF_000787375.1 Halalkalibacter okhensis
TTTTATAAGTAAGCTCGTGTAGGCTCAATTGAAACAGGGTATTCCAATCAAGGAATACCCCTATATTCTTCAATTATTCAAAACTTCCTCTTAACTGTTGGTATCTAGCTTTTGCAGTTAAGCCAGTAAACCCATTATCATCGTCATCATCAGCATCTAAAGCTACTTGTTGAGTTTGTAATAATTTCAAGAAAAGTACAACTTCCATTTTCTCTGTGATCTTATCGAAACGTCCCCACTTATCAAAATCCTTTAAGAGATCCACTTCGTTAATAAATGACGCTAGAAGCTTACATTTGATTGGCTCATTAAAGAATTCAAAGTTAATTTGAGAATGTGCACAACGATTAGCACCATGTTTATCCTTCGCTAGTTCTCTTCTTTCTAAGACCGTATTTTTAATACTTGGGAATGCAAAATCGGTTGGATTCTCTAGTGCCACTGTTTGATTACAATGAATCGGCACATCGACAGAGTAGTCACGAATATAGCCGCTTCCATCCGTATACTGAATATTTTTGTGAATGAAACCAGAGACAAATAGGCTTACAAATTCTGGGCCTCTAAGTGATGGAACTGCTTTACACTGCGTTAAATATACATTCTTTCGGATGTTTTTGATTTCTTTTGCAGGTGTAGGAAGCTTAATGTGAGCCTCAACATTCGTTGCTAATTCAATTTCTGCTAAAGCGACAGGTGTATCAATAACAGGGACTTCTAATTGATTTCCTACTACTTCTAAATTAGCTGAAGTACAATCGGAAGCTGATACTTTGGCTTCGTCACCTGGTTTTGGCGAAGGACACTTTTCATGATGACCATCATGCTTTTGAGGTTTTGGTGACTTCGCGTGAGGTTTTTGCTTATGCTTTGGACTGAATAAGAAGCCACACGGGCTTTTTGTAACATGTTTCTTATTTTTCATAACCATCTCTCCTAATTTATATTATCAAAAAGGAAAAGCAGATCACCTTTTGATTTACTACTGTATATGTAAGTTAGAGAAATAAGGGTGGACGAACATAGTAGACTTTGACACATTTAAAATAGAAAGAATAAAAAACAGCCATAACCTATCAGCTAAGGCATAAATTCGATCCTTTTAACTCTCAAACCGCTTAACTCTTGTTCCGCTCCTTTCTCCTTTTCCCTCTCCTGTAGACACTCAAAAAAAGAGGACTCATCCTTGAGCCCTCTTTTATCATTTCATTGTTCTCTTCAATAATTCTTAATCCTTAAACAACTGAACAAACATTTTTCCGTAAGGACCACCATCGATAATCCCGATACCTACTTCCCCATATTCTGCATTTAGGATATTAGCTCGGTGTCCGTCAGAATTCATTAATGATTGATGGGCAGCTTCGACTGTTTGATTTCCTGCTAAGTTTTCTCCAGCTGTACGATAGCTCACATCAAATTGATTTAACATATCAAAAGGCGAACCGTATGTTGGCGATTGATGAGAGAAATATTGATGATCTATCATATCTTGTGCTTTCACTCTAGCAACTTCCGTTAGTTGTTCGTTAATTTCCAATGGAGCTAATCCACGATCCGCTCTTTCTTGATTAACTAAATCAACCATTTGCTGTTCGTCCTGTGTTAGGTTATTTTGCTCTTCTTCAGTAGAAGGATTCTTTACTTCATTTTCATTACTAGGTTCAGGTTGTACTTCTTCAACTTTGTTTTGGTCCTTTTCAACTTGGTTAAACTGGCTTACGTATGATTCATAGATTTCTTTATACCAGTTTTGTAACGATTCTTGATTAAACTCATTTACATGAATCGTTTTAACTTGAACGTTCTCACTTGCATCAACTTGTCCACTAAAACTAGTAGCAATGAATGCTGTAGCAAGACAAGCTGTGACCATTAATTTTTTCATTTCTTTCCCTCCTAAGGAATGTTTTGTTGATCGGTCGTTCTCTTAAAATGTAACATGTCCATTCTGCAATCTCATTGGTAAAAACTAGATGAATAGGAAATCTAAAAATGTTGATTTACTTTAACCCTAATGTGACAAAACTGTTGGTATAAACGCAATTCCTTCTCCATGAATGGGACAAACCTTCAAATATACAATTTCCAAATTTCATTAGTAATCGCTAATCTTATAGATTTCTTCATAGTTGGTTACAAAACTGTAAAAGAACGTACCCCGCCTTACTCTGCCAGAGCATCTGGACTTCTCTACATAACCGAAAGACCAGATAGAAAGGCCGAAGCCATTTAACGAATCGATTTAATAGAGTTTGAATAAGAACGGTGAATATAACAATGACATTACCGAATACCTTGGTTGATGGAAATTAGTTGAGATGAACGAAAAAAGGAATGTGCTAGTAGCATCACTCCTTTTTGCTGATTATTTTAAAAACTACAAGGTAGCTTTACTCAATAATTACCCGCCCTACCTTAGCTTCTGTCTTAATAAATTCTGCTACCCAGTATGCCAATGCTCCTACGGTTTCCCCAGGATTATAAGCCCCGATCGTGGGAAATGATGAAGAGCCAACAACAAAGAGATTCTCAACTTCATGAGTTTGACAGTAGCGATTGACAACTGATTTATCGGGATCCTCCCCCATTCTCGTCGTTCCACCTGCATGACTGTTTAATACCCACGGGTCCCCCATTTCACCTCCCCAAATGTGAAGTGCACCAGCCTCTTTATAAATTTCATAGGCTCGCTGACGTAAAAAGGCAAGCTGCTTTTTCGTTTGAGGATGCCAGTTGAAGGTAACTCGAGGTATTGGCAAACCAAAAGAATCTTTTACCTTAGGATCTAAATCAATATGTTTGTCGTCTTGAGGGGGTTCTGTTAAGTAGATCCGGGAGTTGTAATGGTGGGTATATGCCTTTGATAAAAACTTCTTATATTCCTCCCCCCAGTTTGGAATTCCTTCTGGAGTTGGGGCACCAGTAAATTCTATCGGTTGACCTGCAAAGCCGTGGGGATCGGCTCCAGTAATATTTCCGCCCATCACAAAATCTTCTCCATAGTCTTCTGGTGAAAAATTATCGTCTGCAAATCTGTTTACAGCCCACCTCGGAGTAGGTCCAATAAATGAGTTCATTGGTTCATCAAAGAGACCAATCAATTGCGTAATATCTCTCATATGAAAATAACGTCCTACCTGACCACCATTGTTTGCAATACCGTTTGGAAATTGTGCAGATTTTGATAAGAGCATTAAATGAGTCGATTCTAAGTAATTAGCAGCAATGATGACTATCTTCCCCGTCACATGCTGTACGTCCTTATTTTTATCAAAGTACTTTACCCCTTTTGCATGTCCGTGTTTATCAACCGTTATTTCAAATGCACGGCTATGAAAACGCAGCTCAAAATTAGGGTTCTGTCTAGCTTTACGAATTTCCGTTAGTCCAACATCGCCCTTTGCTTCTACGGTACATCCATAACTCTGACAAAAGCCACAATAACCACAAGCAAGGCGACCATCATAATCAATGGAGTTAATGGCACCTGGTACCGGAAACGGATCGTATCCCTTAGCTTTGGCTGCCGTCACAAAATGACGTGTGGCATAGCTTGGTACCGTTGGAGGCATTGGATAAGGTTTTGTTCGTGGTGGATGGTATGGATCCTTTGTATGGTCTCCGCTAACACCTATTCTCTCTTCAAATTTTTGATAGTACGGTTCCAAATCGGTATAGGATATTGGCCAATCAATGATTGCTCCATTCTCAACTTGACCAAATACACTCCTCGCTTTAAAAGTAGCAGGTTGAAACCTCCATGATTGGGCCCCCCAATGAAGATGATCACCACCTGGTCCCCATCCACTCCATCCTGTAATCACTCGTTCGGTAGGTTTGCTATTTTCAGATCTCCAGGTAAATCGCGGTTCATCCTGGGGACCCCACAACACTTTATTCCGAATAGGGAATTTCAATTCATCCATTGAGTATTCATCGGAACCAATGTCTGGTCCTCGTTCTAGTGAGATGACATATAGACCAGCATCTGTAAGCTCCCTTGCTAAAATTCCTCCCGCACAACCGCAACCGACAATAACGACATCTGCATCAGTTTTTTTGCCCATTGTTTTTCCTAACATCTCCTCTCAAGCTAACGATATCGTCGGTTTCCCAATTCTTACTTGTGTGGGTAATTGGATGAAACCTGGAACCTGGGTAGTCTATTATCTTCCAGCCGATCATTTTATGATTTCCTCCATACTTAGGATCTGCAAACATCCCTTGCATGGTATGCTCCCTTAAGAGATCAAAAAATTCAGTGCCTTCTAACTCTTGTAGAATGGCAGTTCTTTTTTTCTTAGAAAGCTTTTTAAATGACTTGCCATACTTTTTTTTCGAAAGTTGCTTCAATGTATCTAGCCCTTCTTCATAGGTTGTAAGATCCTGGCGATTGTCCGCTTTCAATGATTGTAAAATAAACCGTGCCACTCCCGCTTGTTTGGCACCAGGAAAAATCGTGTTAACAGCTTCAAGAAGAATGGGTATAAATTCTTTCTTAAATTCAGGTACTTGACAGCCAGCTCTTTGATGTCGAATTAATTCATCCCATTCCTTTTCTGTGTAACAGATTTGCGCTCTGCCATCTAATGGCCGAGAGCGGATATATGCTGCTCTCATTTTTTTCTTTGCCATTAACACTTCCTCCTCATAGAAAGTAATTACAACTCATTTTACTTTAAGAGGCTTATCCTTATTACTATCAATTACAGAAATCTGCACTGCCTGCTATCCTGCACTTAGATTGGAATACTTTGGGCCATTCTGGTTAAATTAAAATATCTCCTATAAAACGATTGAACATAAAAGGTGGTACATATAGAAATGACATTATATGAAATGCTTATACGCACAACCATTGGATTTATCATTCTTTATGTATTATGTCGTATGTTAAACAAAAAACTAATTGCTCAAATGACGTTCTTTGATTTTGTTGCAGGGATCACAATTGGATCGGTTGTGGCAAGTTCTATGCTCATGAAAGATGTTCCTGTTTTAATTGGGATGTTCGGGCTGATTTTATTTTGTTTTTATACATTTCTGAGCAGTCTTGGTGCGATTAAAAGTTTACTTGGGAGAAAAGTATTAGAGGATGAACCTACTTATTTAATTAAAAATGGACAGGTCTGTGAGGAGGGACTTAAAAAAGTAAGATTAACGATGGACAGCCTGTTGACCGGTTTAAGAAAGAAAGGTTTTTTTTATATTGATCAAGTTGAAACTGCATTCTTGGAGACAGATGGGACCATAACGGCTTTAGCTAAGCCTCCGTATTTAAGTGCGATGCAAAAGGATGTTTTTAATATTCAAGCAAGTCGAGGGACAGCCCAAGCTTTTATTATTGATGGGCAAATCCTTTCAACGAGCTTAAAGCTATTAGGAAAAGATACGACTTGGGTTAGACAAGTATTGCAAGCCAATAACATTGCAAATATACAGGATGTATTTTTTGCGCAAATTGATGAGCAAGGGAATCTTTATATCGATAAAAAAAGTGATAGCGCATTCTGATTTTCTTATAATCCTTAATAAACCTATTCTTGCAAATTCGACTGCAATGTTCTTAAGGAGTAGCCGTATCATGGCTACTCCTTGAGTTTTTACTTATTTGAAGAAGATCTTCCCTTATAAGGTGCAACAAGTTCTAATTCCATCCCTCACATTATTTCTTTAAAGATTTCACTTGATGTAGCTCCCTTTTGATTCAGGTATTTCCCTTTGTAAGGTTCAGCTTCTTCGTTCAGCTCAGCCATAACAAGCTGACAAATCCTACGACCTACAGGCAATTCGATTGGTAGGCGATTAGCATTGAATAGTTCAAGTGTAATCTCCCCTTTAAAACCTGGGTCAACCCAACCTGCGTTCTGAATAAATAATCCTAGCCTCCCTATTGAACTTCTCCCCTCTACAAAAGCCGTAACATTATTAGGCAAGCGAACCGTTTCAACTGTGGTTGCTAAAATAAATGTTTGAGCTGGAAGGATAATCTTTCCATTATTGGGCGTGATTCTTCGATAAGCAGCAGGCTCACAAAGGGTAATTAAACTCTCATTGTAATCATCAATCGTCACAAAATGACTTCCTAATCGTAAATCTACCGAAGCTGGCTGAATCTGTTCATTCGTAAGAGGAGAGATTTCTAACTCATTATTTTTGATTTTTGATAAAATACTTTTCCCTGATAAAATCAAATGACTCCCTTCCTCCTTTTAAGCCTTTTGTAAATTCCAATTAAACGGATCCTCTAACTGTTTCCAGTCAGTTGTGAATTCAGTATCTGTTAATAAACAACCATCTAATTCCTTTGTAATCTCATCCTGATTTAGATCCGTTCCTATGAATACTAACTTTGTGTGTCGATCACCAGATTCCACATCCCAATCTTGAAGCAAATGAGGGTTTTCCTTTAGAATTTTCTTTTGTTCAGCAGCTGGTAGACTCGCTACCCAGTAAGAAACAGGTTCAATCGCAACGGAAGGACCTGCTTGCGACATTAAGAGTGCTAAATTATTTCTTGTCGCGCACCAAGCAATCCCTTTTGCTCTGACTACATTTTTGGGCATTGAGTGTATCCAATTGTTAAATCGAATCGAGTGAAATGGCTCCCTTCTCATATACACAAACGAAGAAATCCCATATTCTTCAGTCTCAGGAGTATGCTGTGCATGTCCTTGAGTTAATTCACGAATCCATCCCGCTGAACTACTTGCTTCTTCAAAGTTAAATAATTTTGTATTTACTATTTCTTGCGGGTCTACCTCTGCGTGGATAGAGCGAATGAGCTTTGCTTGTGGTTGCAAGGTTCTTAAGACTTGTTCTAGCTTTTGTAATTCTTCTTCTGAGACAAGATCACATTTATTTACTATTAATACATCACAAAATTCAATTTGATCGATAAGTAAATCAGATATTTCTCTTTGGTCTTCTTCGCCTAATGCTTCCTTTCGATCAAGCAAGCTATCCCCAGAACGGAAATCATGCCAAAAACGATACGCATCTACTACCGTTACCATTGTGTCCAAACGACAAAACTTCGTTAAATCTATATTTAACTCCTCATCTATATAGGAAAATGTTTGAGCAACTGGAGTAGGTTCACTAATACCCGTTGATTCAATCACAATATAATCAATATTGCCTGCTAGTGCTAACTTCTCAACTTCAATTAACAAGTCTTCTCTAAGTGTGCAACAAATACAACCGTTAGACATTTCTACTAGCTTCTCTTCTGTTCTAGATAATTCTCCTCCCTGTTTAACTAAATCTGCATCAATGTTAACCTCACTCATGTCATTGACTATAACTGCCACTTTTAGTCCTTCGCGATTTTTCAAAATATGGTTAAGTAAGGTCGTTTTACCAGAACCTAAATAGCCGCTTAATACGGTTACGGGAATCGTTTTATTCATAAATACCTCCTACTCATTCTTCCTATTTTTAATATAAACAATAGAATTTCATAAACCGTTTTAATCTAGTGTTTAACAACACAAAAGAACACGTTCACATGGCGGATGAATCTGCATGTTATAACAGGAAAGTCCGAAATAAATCGTAATGATTACGATTAACACCATTTTAAGTGGCTACTACTCATTTGTCAAAATTTATTTCTCCATACCTTATAAAAATGGAGATCACAGCTAAATAGAACATGTACTAACTCACACAAATAGGGGGTGCCTCAAAAGGTCAAAATCGGACCTTTGAGGCACCCCTTAAACGAGTAATCAATTAATTATACATTTACATCTCTTTTTGAAAAAGTAAAAATAGACACTATGAAAAATACAGTCATATGAATAGTTAAGTTAACAAGGGAGAAATAGACAGTCATCCCTTCAAATAACGGTCTACCGTAAAAATACTGTGCTAAATTTGTATTTGCAAATAAAATATATTTTCCCGCTTCAATATGATAATGCGACAACAATTCTAATAATAACGGAATAGACATTAATAAAAAGATTGACATTGAAATAGAAAAAGTACTACTTCTCGTAACAATAGATATCATCATCACAAAGGTACAAACTACCACTATTTCAATAAAACCAAATCCATAATTCAAGATGATGCGTACGATAAAAGCAGGATCCAATGTTAATATAGTACTAAAAAAGAATGCCCCACCGAACAATACAGACGTGAATAAATGAACGCAAACCACTAATACGATAAACAACAGAACAGCAACATATTTAGCTAAGAGTATTTTCAGACGCGTTGCAGGACGAATTAATACAAGCTTGATTGTCCCTGAAGAAAACTCACTAGAAACAAGATCCCCAGCAATAATTATACAAAGAAAATTTAACACAAATAGAATATACGTACTAATATTTAAATGATCCCAAAAGGTGAAATTTGTATCGAAAAAAATAAACCTCATGGCCATTGCTACTAGAAGATTCATAACTACTAACAAACCAATTAAGACCCATGATCTCGGACGCTTATATATCTTAATATTTTCAGTGAATACAAGATCGAAAAAGTAGTTCATCACTAACCCCTTACTTCCCTTTACTCATTTACTTATTGCTTTTGTAGACGCGATAGGAATGCTTTCTCTAATGATATTTTTTTCTTTTCAATACCGACAACACTGATTTGGTGTTCTATTAAAAACCGATTCACGTTTGCTACGTCATAAATGGATGAGTGAATTAAAAATCCGTCTGAGACAATTTCAAGTATTTGATCATGCTGAGGAAGAAGCGTTATAATTTCTTTCAGTTTGTCTTTTTCGATAACTTTAAATTGATAAATATCCCCAGTACCACTATCACTTTTCAGCTCTTCAAGATTGCAATCACTAACTAACATTCCATTATCAAGAATGAGGACACTGTCACAAATCATTTCAATCTCGGCTAACAAGTGACTCGAAATCAAAATCGCCGTCCCATTATTTGCGAGCATTTTTAAGTGTTTCCTAAGGTCTTGTATACCCGAAGGATCGAGTCCATTTGTTGGTTCATCCAACAAAAGAATCGCAGGACGATGTAGCATGGCTTGAGCTAAACCTAACCTTTGTAGCATCCCAAGGGAGTATGTTCTAACCAAGTCATGAATATAATCAGTCATCCCTAATAAATCAATCACTTCTTCTACTCTACTTTCGGGTGTATCAGGTGCCATTCGATAAAAAATTTGTAAATTATCATAACCGGATAAATAGTCATAGAGCTCTGGATTTTCTATGACTGCTCCCACTTTGCCAATGGCTTTTTCAAAATTCCTGTGAATGTCATTACCCTCAATCTTAATGGTACCTACTGTCGGTCTTAATAACCCAACTAACATTTTCAAAATAGTTGTTTTTCCTGATCCGTTCGGTCCTAATAACCCTTTTATTTCTCCTCTTTCCAACTGAAAAGAAATATCTTTAACTACACAATCTCCTCCGATGTTTTTAGATACGTTTGTAACCTCTAAAATCGCGTCTCGTTTCATACATACAACTCCTTCTCTATGCCTTTAGGAGGTTTATTCAATGGCTTTTCGATAAGTTACCCTAAGCCAAGAATAGTAAATACCTGTAAGTAAAATATATAGTCCGATCACCTTTGTTCCATTTATGAAAATGGTTGAATTAAGTAACTCCATCTCCACAACGTTGTACAAATTGATCACTATACTTAAACTTAACCCAATAAGGCTTCCAATGACTATTGGCAGGACAATGACCATTTTCAGTTTTTTATTTACATACGATTTGATTTCTGTTGAGGTGATGCCAACCGTTCTTAACAACTTTATTTTTTGCTGATCTGATAAAACATCAGAGAATGCTTTAAAATAAAGGAGCACCCATACCGTTACGACAAATAAAACACTAATGAACGACATGATAAAAAGTGCGAAGCCCGAAACTTCTTTCGTATGATGATACCGGTCATATTTAGAATGCACGATGTAAGGTTGAATGTAACGCTCTCGAATGGTTTGTACTGCTTCTTCATTCAACTTCTCCACGACACCTAGTGCAGCTTCCATTTCTGACTTCAGCTCAGCAACAAAGTCTCCACTTTCTAACCATTCATTAAATTTAAATATATGGATTGAACCTAGCTCATAACTTAATGCATCATTTTTTATTCTTTTCATATCCTCCTCATTCAGTACAATGAGAATAGGCTGTGAAAAAACATAGCGATCAAATAACTTTTTTTGCAGTGTTCCTTGATTAGACAACGTGTATTGATTTTGAGCGTTTTCCAAGATGAGGGAATCATCAAAATAGGTAACTGTTTCATTATCAGATTGATTGAAGTCGATAATGACAGCTTGTCCTTTGTCTACCTTCATTTCTGTATTCAGCAATAAATTTACTTCTTCTACTGAACTTGCTATCACGTGCTTATTCGTTCGCCATGGAGTATGATTCATATCTGCAGCATACAGGTAAACAATATTCAGACTATGCTTCTCAGTTAATTGTTCTCCTTCATTTACTAATAAAGGCTCAATATCCATATGATCTAGCAATTGTATAGCTTCATAGTCTTTCATCACTACATCATACAATTGCTCATTGTCTGCAATGGTATAGCTTTGATGAAAAAGGGTATACGAAAGGGTGGAGAAAAAAACAATCCCGATACTTAATAGACAAACCATAAAGATAACCGCACGATTTTGAGAAAATTTACTTGCGAATTCAGATATGGGTAAGATGTTTTTATAAAATAGTTTTTCCTTACAGTTATAAAACATATAAATAAGAGCGACCAAATGACTAAGCAGTAGATAAACTCCTATAACACAACAAACAATAGATATAAGGATAACTTCCCTCATCCTAACAACATTCGAAAAATCATTTGTGTACATATATAGATAGGTTAAAGAACCAATTATAATGACGAGTCCAAGCAAAGCAGCCAACAAATTTCCATCTCGCTTCATTTCCTTGACTCGATTGTTCTTCAAAAGTTTCGTCACATCATACCTTTTCATCTTCATTAATGTTAAACTGACGATCAAGATATAAATAGGAAAAAAACAAATGGCTGTCCATAAAAAACTACCAAATGTTAAAGAAAAGCGAATATCCTCAATGGCTAAGATCGTAGTAGTAATCATAAAAAATAAACGAGAAAAGACACTACCGCTAATTAATGAAATGATCAGACTGCCAAGAAATATAAAACTATTTTCCCATATGATGATTTTTTTTAAGTCTTTATGAAGTAAACCGTAAGAAAGAAGAATACCAAATTCTTTCGTTCTACTTTTAAAAAACTGTTGAAACGAATACGTAATAATAAATAGAGAAAATATACATGAAATAACTCCTGCAATTTGAACAATTTGCCGGGTACCAGATGACGCTTGCTCGTTAAAATCCGGCGCAAACCAAATCGCTGTAAATAGAAAGAACACCGTCATGGAAAAGCTCACACAGAAAAAATAAGAAAGGTATTTACGAAAATTAAACAAAATCAACTTGAGGATGAATTGATTATATGTCATAGTCATCCTCCTCTAACACAGCTAAGTTGTCCAAAATATGTTTGATGAAATGATCTTTTGATTCTTTTTTATATACTTGAGTTCTTATTGTTCCATCCTTTAAAAATAACACTTTATCACTATAACTTGCTGCAATAGGATCATGTGTGACTAATAAAATGGTTGTGTTATGCTTTTTATTCGTTTCTTCTAAAAACCCTAATACCGCTTTGGAAGATTTAGAATCCAAATTCCCTGTAGGCTCATCAGCAAAGATAACAGATGTCTCATTGATTAACGCACGGCACACGGCTGCTCGTTGTTGCTGGCCACCTGAAACTTGATAGGGGTACTTATATTTGATTGATAAAATACCAAGACGTTCCATTAACTCGTCAGCTTTTTCGTTCATTGAAGTCTGTTCTTCTCGATTTAAAATCATTGGCAGCATAATATTCTGTTGAATCGTCAAGCTATCAAGTAAATTAAATTCTTGAAAAATATAGCCTATGTGAGAACGTCTAAATATGGCTAATTCATCACCTGTCATCCCATTAATGTTAGAGCCTTGAATGAATACTTCTCCAGATGATGGCTGATCAAAACCACTTAAGACATTAAGCAATGAAGACTTCCCACTTCCTGATGGCCCCATAATAGCAATAAACTCCCCTTGTTCTAATTCGATATTAAATTGATCCAAGGCGACTGTTTGCGCAAATTTTTCCCCTTCGCCATATACTTTTTTAATGTTCATTGCCTTTACTATACTCATACTTATCTCCTCATCTATTAGAAATGTAATGTTATTATATAAAGGCAATAGGTTCGAAACAATGACACGAACTTACGTTAACATTACAATTTTGTAAGGTAAGTTAACGTTACTTTTGTCCCTTTATGAACTTTTGAGGAAATACGAATCTTATGGTTCATTCTCTCCGCTATATTTTTGCATAGATAAAGGCCGATTCCAGATGCATTCCTTATTTTCCTCCCATTTTCTCCAGTAAAAAATGGTTCATAAACTCGCTTCAAATCATTTTCAGGAATCCCCATACCTGTATCTTCAATCATCAAGTGTACTCGATCTTCCTCACACTTGATCTGAAAAGAAATTTGTCTTTCTCCTGATTTAAGGGCTGTATATTTAATCGCATTCGAAATAATTTGATCTAACATCATTTTATTCCATTTTTTATCTGTCAAAACAGCGACTGCTTCTTGACTAATATTCCACTGTGGAAACACTTGATTATAAATGAACTGGTCTTTTTTTAGGTTTATAAGCTCACGCAACTGTTGAAGCAAATCGGTTTCTTCTATTGAAAAATCATGTTGAAAATAATCTAGTCGTAAATAATGTAGGGCTTGGTCAAGATGTTCATTAATTACTTGATTCTCTTTGTTAATCTTTTCAATTATTTCTTGAGCGTTTGTATTTTCATTTTGACTATATTGGACCATTAGATCAATCACTGAGGTAGGTGTTTTCATATTATGGATCATTTGTGATATGACTCTATATTTGTTTTCATTTTGGCTTTCCAATTTATTTACCTTTGCGAGTGACCTTTCCTCCAGTTTCTTAATATTCTCAATAACCATTCGTTGTTCTTCATTAAGATGTCCCTCATTTATAGAGCCATTATCAAATCTTCCTTTTTTATTCTTAATTAGATGATAAAACGTCATGTACCGGTACAATCGAATCGTCATAAAAATAATGTAAACAAACGTTACAAGTAGCCATGGATACATCATTTCGGTTTGTTGTCCGGTTTGTAACCAAAAGAAAGCCATAACAAGTCCTGAGCTGCAGTAAAGTGCAAACGTAAACAGGATGTGATCTTTAATAAAGTTGATCATGATTTTTCTATTCATTCATTTTCTCCAGATCTGCTGTAACAAATTTATACCCATACCCTCTCTTTGTATGGATTACTTCTTTCATTCCAATATCATTCAACTTATTTTTTATTCTCGAAATATTGACATTCAGTGTATTGTTATCAATAAACGAAACATCGTCCCAGAGCTCTCTTAATAATTTCTCTCGAGCGACAAGCTCATTCGGCTTTTCAGCTAAATACTTTAATATCTTATATTCGTTCTTCGTTAATTCAATCTCAATACCTCCATTGGACACCGCAAATGAATGATAATCTAAGGTGAAATTTCCGATGGTAATCTTACTTTTTTCAGGAGTAAATGCTCCGTAAGCACGTCTGATACTCGCTTTGATCTTGGAATGTAGGACTTCTATGCTAAATGGTTTGATTATATAATCATCCGCCCCTAGTTCCATTCCTAAAATTTGATCTAAATCGTTATTTCTTGCAGAAATCATAATAATGGGGACCGTACTTTCTTTTCTTAAATTTTTACAAATATGAAAACCATCCACATAAGGTAAATTGATATCTAACAAAACAATATCTGCTTTTAGTTCCAACAATTGTTCAACAACCTGCTCGAAATCTCTAATAACAACGACCTCGCACTCATAGTTCATTAACATGGTTGAAATCATTGAGCTTAGTTCAGAATCATCTTCTACTAACGCAATTTTATACAACTTTCCCAACTCCTATCCCTCACAACTAAAACCATTTGTAACTCCTTCATACCTGTTACAAACCTAGAATCAAAAGTATAATCGATTAGCGAATAGTTAGATTTTATCATTTTCTATTCCAGTCACAAGTTAGCTTACCATAGAATTATTTAGTCGGGAGGGAACCCATTTTTTGTCAGTGAGAATATTTATTTCACAAAAAGCCTTCTATGAGGGAATCAAAGAAGGCTTACGGCGTGCGAATCATGCTAACTTGCAGCTTTTATATGACAAACGCGAATTTAAATTTTTCGATTAAAAGTCAAAATTATCCGGGTCTGGACCTACTCGTTTGTTCTGATTCAGTTGATCAATCTGATCCATTTCCTCTCTAGTCAACTCAAAGTCATAGAGGTTTGAGTTAGAAATAATCCGATGCTCTTTCGTAGATTTAGGAATAATGACTACTTTATTTTGTAGGTTCCACCGGAGAATTACTTGAGCAGTTGACTTCTTGTATTTTTCTGCAATAGATAGTAGGACTTCATTTTCTAATATTTCCCCTTGCATCAATGGAGACCATGCCTCTAATTGAATTCCTTTGCCTTCGCAAAATTGCAGTAATTCTTTATTTGTTAATCTTGGGTGACGTTCTACTTGATTTACCATTGGCAGAATGGTTGCTGTTTTCATTAGTTCATCTATGTGATGAATTTGGAAGTTACTTACACCAATTGCCTTTACTTTCCCTTCTATATAAAGTGATTCTAATGCTCTCCACGCCTCTTTATATTTGTTCTCAACAGGCCAATGGATCAAGTAAAGATCTAAATAATCTAAACCTAGCTTAGTTAAACTTTCATTAAATGCCTTAAGAGTCGTCTCATAGCCCAAATCAGCGTTCCATACTTTTGATGTAATAAATAAGTCTTCTCTCTTTATGCCGGCTTCCTTTATTCCTGCTAGTAAACCTTCTCCTACACCTTGTTCATTTCCATAAATAGAAGCCGTATCAATACTGCGGTATCCTTGAACAATTGCTGCCTTAACTGCGTTGATAAGTTCAGGTCCTTCTTCTACTTTAAATACGCCAAGTCCTAGCCAAGGCATGTCAATTCCGTTTTGTAGTGTAGTTGTATCTTGTAAATGTTTCATTTGAAATTCCTCCAATGATCTATTATTCATGTCATATTTAAAATTAGTTTCTTAGCAAGCTTTCTCTAGCTGCTTTTCTACCGTAGCCTGATCTTTCTTTTCTAGTCTCACACTCCAAATCGTTAGAAAGACGGCTAATGAAACCATCACTCCCCCAATCCACCCTGTATGGATGAGACCAACCGAATCGGCAATGATCCCGCCTACGTATGAACCAATTGCAATTCCAGCATTAAATGCTGCAATATTTATAGCTGAAGCAACATCTACAGCACCTGGGACAAATCGTTCTGCTAGCATAACTACATAAACTTGGAGACCCGGTACATTCATAAATGCAAATAGTCCCATAATCGTAATAGTTACCAAACTAGCTATTTTAAATGGAGCGGTAAATGTAAGTGTAAACAGAATCATAGCCTGGATCACAAACATATATAATAATGACTGTATTGGATTTTTATTCGCTAATTTCCCACCTACTATATTTCCAATCGCAATGGCTACCCCATAGACTAGTAAAATGAGCGCTATCGTACTTGATTTAAAGCCGGTTACCTCTTGCAATAATGGTGATAGATAAGTAAAGACGACGAAAGTCCCTCCATAACCTAAAGCCGTAATGGCAAAAACTAACAACAACCGGCCATTTCTGATGAGTTTTACTTGATCAGAAATGGTTGAGCGTACTCCTTTTTTCAATCCTGCTGGAACTAACAGACTAACGGCAATTAAAGCAACGATACCAATTATGACAATCGTAAGAAATGCCACTCTCCAACCAAATTGTTGACCAAGAAATGTTCCAAACGGTACCCCTGTAACAATAGCAACCGTTAATCCTGTAAACATCATCGAAATGGCTCCAGCTCGTTTATTCTCTGGAACCAAGCTAGCTGCAATGGTTGATCCAATGGACATAAACACCCCATGTGCAAATGCAGATAAGACTCGAGCAAACAATAAAACACCGATACTTGTCGCACTTGCTGCAATACTATTTCCTATGATAAAAACAACCATAATCCAAATCAAAAGTCCTTTTCTAGACATGGTAGAAGTCAACGATGTTAGGATGGGGGCACCCAAAGTAACTCCAAGAGCATATACAGAAACCGTAAGCCCTGCCGTTTTAACAGATATATCCAGATCTTCTGAAATCAAGGGTAATAACCCCACACTTATAAACTCTGTAGTCCCTATCGCAAAAGCACTTATAGCTAAAGCAAGTAACCCCAAAAAACTCCTCTTTTTTTCTAATGGCACGATCTTCCCTCCTATTATGTGGTAATTGTTTGCCGGCAAATGTTATTATGATCTATAAATATCAAATTAAAAAGTACGTACTTTAAAGTACTATAGGTACTCTAAAGTTCTATAGGAACTAAAAAGTACCTATAAATAGGAGGAATTATAAATGAATAAAAAGAAATACAATATTTCAGTAGAGGCTACCTTAGAAGTAATTGGAGGAAAGTGGAAATGCGTCATTCTCTGCCACCTAACTCATGGAAAAAAGCGGACAAGTGAATTAAAACGATTGATGCCAAACATCACTCAAAAAATGTTAACTCAGCAATTACGAGAACTTGAAGAAGATGGGGTCATCAATCGAATCGTTTATAATCAAATACCGCCAAAAGTAGAATATGAGTTAAGTGAATATGGAAAGAGTCTAGAACACATATTAGATTCCTTATGTGCGTGGGGAGAAACTCATATCATCAAAGTATACGGTGACAAATCTGAAGTTTTAGAGGAGAATATCCTGAATAATTGAAGGTGGGATTGCAATAGGATAGACTGTTTCTTTAATAAACCTCTATGATGAGATTATTGCTTACTAACTCTGACACTTTATCCAAAGCTGAATAAAGTAAAGGGAGGAGGTTAGTATGATTCGCACATATATTTATTTGAAGAATTTATGGAAGAAAGCATTGAGACATGATTATGTACGCTCTAATAACGGTAATTGGAAAACCAATTTTCATTCAGATTTAATTAAACGCTATACAAAAAAAGCTCAAACAGCCAAAAAAGGACAAAGGCCCATAGCGATCTTAATAGGAGGTGGCACAGCTTCCGGCAAGTCCTCCTTAAGAAAATCGGTAACCCCTGCTCTCATTAAAAGCAAGAATATACAAACAATAGCAATAGACCCTGACGATATTAAAGAACAACTTCCACATTATCACAAGCTCAAAAAACACAAACCTAATCATGCAGCAGCACTTGTCCATAAAGAGTCTCGTAAGATTTGCCAAAAGGTTTTAAGTGAACTGATCAACCAACGCAAGCACCTTATTTATGAAGAAACGATGGCTAGAACAAATAAATATATGGAACTCGTAAAAAGTCTAAAAGCAGCTAACTATGAGATCTATGTTTATATTGTTGATGTTCCATTGAAAACAGCAAAAAAACGAGCCGACCAGCGTGCGAAATTAACAGGCCGGCACGTTCCACATTCAATCATAGAAAGGACCCATAAGCTTGTCCCAAGGACCTTTGAGTTAATAAAGGAATATTGTGATGAGTATAGGATCTACGATACGACTAAAGAATTACGATTAATTGCCTCCAACGATTTTCTGGATGAAAAGAAATACGCATTATTCCTAGCAAAGGGCCGAAAGAACAGAAACGATTCACCGTCTATAAGAATCCAATATAGAAGAGGGTCCTGATAAAGGACAAATTTCTGCTCAAGACCCTCTGCCGCTTTGTTTCCCATACACATGTGATTCATATTCTTGATACCACAATGTGTCGTTACCTTTTAATATCGAATACGCCCAAAATGTAGGTGGTTCATTAAGTAACAATTGATTAAATTGTGCCTTAGAAAAGATCCACGACTTTTCCACTTGATTCTGAGCTTCTTTTTTGGACATGTCCCCTAATTTCAGCAATTCCATTGTGATATTCTTTTTAAGTTTCCTTTGCATGACTTGCTCACTAATCACATATGGTTGCCAAAAGCTATGCACTCTTCCCCTTGCCACATTCACCGGAATGATTCTCGGATTCGATAAGCAGTGAATTGCCTTTTCGCTGTTCAATGATAATTGATCTTTCGCTCTTGATAAGAGGATTTGGTGTGAATTCGTTTTATGCTTTTTCCCCACTGGTCCATATACAAAATCATATTTATGTGCTTTTCCACTACGACAATCGTTTACAAACTTTCTCCACTTCTTATGAGATAATGGCCATTTTGAGTGTTGTGGCAAAGGAAAATATTTTCCATTTAAGTCTTTTAATTTATTTATATCAATATCATAGAACAAGTAAGCAGCTTTTTTTGTATCGGGGTGGTTGAAATAATTGGAAATATTCATGTTCAATCGATCAATTAATCCTCGATAGACCTGGGGGTGTTCCGCTCTAACTAATGCCCAATTTTTTGCTTGCTCACGATTACATGTCACGTAAAATCCTGGTCCAAAGTCCGTTAATCTCCTTTGAATATCTAACCAAATGCCATGTTTGAGAATGATTTTTGCCGCAAATAAATTGGTTCCATGAAATACTCGCGCTGTTGCCGGAAATACATCCTCCACTTCCCTCACCTCTATTCCCTTTACTCTATTCAAAAGCACTCACAGGGTTTACTTCTTCCTTCACCTGAATTGGATTTGATTGGATTGGATTGGATTTAAGCCATAGAGGAAGAGACGTCTTTATTTAATACTAGTTTCCATTCACAAAAGATCCTGACATTTCCAAGGGTTAATTTATTTCTTCACCAAATCTGCTTGAGCCTTATGTAGATTGCCTTTGAAGACCTTTTTCATCTTCTCCCCTTCAAGTTGGGTTCTTCATTGCTCTTCTGAAGACCTTTTAACACCTCTCCCTTTCAAGTTGGGTTCTTCATTGCTCTTCTGAAGACCTTTTAACACCTCTCCCTTTCAAGTTGGGTTCTTCATTGCTCTTCTGAAGACCTTTTAATACCTCTTCCTTTCATGTTGGGTTCTTCACACGACTACAACAAGTCAGTAACGTCATATGTAAATCACTTATTCCCTTCCACTACTTCACATAAATGAAATAAAGCACTCATCCCGCGTAACTGCTCCTTGACTAAATAGTCTAAGTGCATGAGAGATTCCCTTGTTATTTTTATGGCTGCTTGTAGATCATGCGTATCCATTTCATTCAGTACCTCTCGCACGATATCAAGTGAATAGACGGCCGTTTGAAGCGTTTGGATCACTAGAAGTTTTCTTAAATCATTTTTTGTATAGAGACGATATCCATTCTCTGCGTCTCGCTTTGGCTCAATTAAACCTTCTTTCTCCCAATGTCTTAAAGTTGAATTAGGTACTCCCGTTGCCTCTGCTGCTTCACCAATTGAATAGAATTGTTTTTTGCGAGTCAACTGATTTAGCACCTCCACACTTTCCTGTTCAAGTACTTTCAGGGCTTGTTCAGCCTTCTTTTTATCCTTAAATAACTTGGCTTGTACTTCACTAACTTTCCATAATGCCTCTGTTATTTGTTTGCTCTGAATAAATGGCATGATCTCTCGTACGAGACTCATTCCAAATCCTGAATTCATGGCACGAATACATTTAAAATAGGCTACATGCTCATTCGTATATATTCGGTAACCATTTTCTTTTCGCTCCACTTTCGGAACCAATCCCCACGCCTCATAATGACGTAGAGCACTTGTACTGACACCTAATTCATTAGCAATATCGATTGGTTTAATCACGACAACACCCCTAATTATATTGTAAAACCTTAAAGTTATATGACGGAATTTATCTATTATATCAATCAAAATTAAATAAAACATTATCATTTGCATTAATGTTATAGAATTTAGTAGTAAGAATAATTTTAGGAGGGATTTTCTTGAATCATTTTATTGAAATTAACGGTGCCAGGGAGCACAACTTAAAAAACCTCTCGCTGAAAATACCGAAAAATAAGCTTGTTGTATTAACCGGCCCTTCAGGTTCTGGAAAATCAACGTTAGCTTTAGATACATTGCAAAAAGAATGTCAGCGACAATATATGGAGTCGATGGGGATGACAACAGACGCCATCAGCAAACCAAAAGTAGAATCCATTATTGGATTATCTCCATCCATTAGTATCAGTCAGCACATTACAAATCGCAATCCTCGTTCTACTGTTGGAACGACAACTGACATGTACACGTACTTGCGCGTTATTTATGAGAAGTTAGGAGAATATCCTTGCCCCAAGTGCAACGAATTCATTCAACCACATGTTGATAAAGAAGAATACAATGATGAAACTGGATTTAAACAATTCATAGACTGCCCAAATTGTCATCATCGTATGGAAAAAATAACACGCAGTCATTTTTCCTTTAACAAACCTGAAGGTGCTTGTCCAACATGTGATGGTCTTGGCAATGTATCAGAGCTTCATCTTGAATCCGTCTTTAATGAAGAACTAAGTTTAAACGAAAATTGTGTAAGCATTTGGAAAGGACAATTCATTGATTATCAGCTTTCTATTTTAAAAGCTGCCGCTAAGTATTACGACATTTCTCTCGATCTACATTTGCCTCTTAAAGAATTTACAACCATTCAACGAACTCTGTTGTATTACGGAGTTGAAAGTGAAGAATTCAAATCAAGCTTTCCAAATATAAAAGCTCCCAAAACCGTTAGCCAAGGGAAATTTGAAGGAGTCGTTACTGGAATTTGGAGAAGGTACAAAGAAAAAGGTGGTCAATCAGGGGAAGCGAGTCTATTTTTCACTAAATGTTGTCCCGATTGTTCTGGTGAACGGTTAAATGAAAGAAGTCGTCAAGTGTTAGTAGCGGGTACCTCTATTACAAGTCTCACTAAATGGTCCCTTGATGATATGCTTATCTGGATTCAGAAGCTTGAACGAAATAATTCTACCGAAAACCTTCAAGTCGTAGAAACTCTTTTATACGATTTAAAAACGAAAATAAGAAGGATTGTCCATGTTGGTTTAGGATATTTGTCATTAGATCGACAAACGATTACACTTTCAGGTGGCGAAGCGCAACGACTTAGACTGGCTACCATTTTAGGGTCAGGCTTAACAGGTGTCCTCTATATTTTAGATGAACCTACATCCGGCTTACATCCTAAAGACACTCATGGATTGCTTCAAGTCATGAAAGAACTTAGGGATTTAGGAAATACCGTCCTAGTCATAGAACATGATGAAGACATGATGCGAGGTGCAGATCATATCATCGACATTGGCCCAGGTGCCGGCAAATACGGTGGAACGGTTGTTGGGCAAGGAACCGCGGAACAAATCATGCAACAAGAGACGTCCATTACAGGAAGATTTTTGCAAAGAGCTCCATCCATTCATTCTGTCCGAAGACCTGGTAATGGAAAATCTTTAACCGTTTATAACGCAACGAAACACAACCTAAAAAATATAACGGTCTCCTTCCCTCTAGGGATGTTCATTTCTGTCACAGGCGTATCCGGTTCAGGAAAGTCCTCTTTAGTTTTTGATGTTCTTTCTTCTGGAATAAAAGGTGTTAGGGATGGTTGTGATCATATCACTGGGTTTGAATCGATTGAAAACGTCATTACTGTCGATCAATCACCTTTAACACGAATGCAACGATCAAATATCGCAACCTATACAGACGCTTTCACTTTGATTCGAAACTTATTTGCTAGTCTACCAGAAGCGAAAGCAAACGATCTTAAGCCAAAAGACTTTTCCTTTAACACACAAGGTGGCAGATGTGAGCATTGTCAAGGTCTTGGATTTGTTATGACAAATATGCACTTCTTACCCGATGTGGAGGTAACCTGCCCAGTATGCATGGGTAAACGCTTTAAGGAATTCATACTTGAAATCACCTTTAAAGGAAATACGATCTCATCGATACTCGACTTAACGATTGAAGAAAGTCGTACTTTATTTAGCGATGTGAAAAAGATCGGACCAATTATTGACCTGTTGTGTGACGTGGGGTTAGGATATTTAAGCTGGGGTCAATCCGTCACGACCTTATCTGGAGGTGAAGGTCAACGTCTGAGGCTCGCTAAAGAATTGTACAAGCAAAAGTCGAATCACACCCTCTATCTACTTGACGAACCAACAACCGGATTACATCCATCCGATATAGATAACCTTCTTCTCCTATTAAATCGACTTGTCGATGCAGGAAATACAGTCATTGTCGTGGAGCATACATTGGAGGTGATCCGATCTTCCGATTGGGTTATTGACATCGGCCCAGACGGAGGTGAAATGGGAGGACAAATTGTTGCACAAGGTACACCAGAACAAATTGCCCTGATAGATAAATCACATACCGGTAGATTCCTAAAAAGATCTTCATAAATTTGCAACTTCCCTGCTTCTGGTTCGTATGAATCAGAAGCGATACTACTTCATTTAAAGGAGTCCCTACTTATGGAAAAAGGAAATAAACAAATGCTTAAGCCATTCTTATCCCTTATACTTTCAACGAAAATACCAAAACTTGCACTCACCTTTGGACTAGTTGGTAGTTTAATCACAACCATCGTTGGACTTACCATTCCCCTTTTAACGAGAGAATTAGTCGATGGTTTCTCGATTGAATCTCTTAACATGACTCTGATTGCAATCATCATTATCGTCTTCATTTTACAAGCGGCGATTGAGGGGTTTTCCTTGTATGCCCTTGCGTATGTAGGACAAAAAATTGTCGCAGCCTTACGAGAGAAAATGTGGTTCAAACTTATTCGACTTCCCGTTCATTACTTTGATAAAAGCAAAAGTGGAGAAACCGTTAGTCGTGTAGTCAATGATACTGGAATTGTCAAAGACTTAATCTCCCAACATTTCCCTCAATTTATTGGTGGAATTATTACGATTATTGGTGCTGTAATTATCTTATTTATCATGGATTGGAAAATGACTTTATTAATGTTTATTGCCGTTCCCATTACGGTGCTTTTTATGGTTCCACTTGGGAACAGAATGTCAAAAATATCACGCAATCTCCAAGATGAAACAGCAAATTTCACAGGAAGTGTTCAGCAAACCTTAAGTGAAATTCGCTTAATGAAAGCATCCAATGCTGAAAAAACAGAAGAAAATAAAGGATTAGCGGGTATTAACAAGCTATTTTCCTACGGTTTAAAAGAAGGACGGATCTTTGCTCTTATTGCACCACTAATGTATTTAGTCGTTATGGTTGTCATTGTTATCATAATTGGATACGGTGGTATTCGAGTAACTGAAGGAACCATGACGACGGGATCTCTCGTAGCTTTCTTACTTTATCTTTTCCAAATTGTATTCCCGATTACTTCCTTTGCCATGTTTTTCACTCAGCTGCAAAAGGCTCAAGGGGCCACGGAAAGAATCATTGAAATTCTCGATATCGATGTAGAAGAAGGACAAGAAGGAAAAGAGCTAGATATATCCAATCAAGAGATTTTTGTCGATAATGTCTCCTTTTCCTACAATGACGAGGAGCCCGTTATCAAAGATGTATCCTTTAACGTCCTTCCAGGAACCATGGTTGCATTTGCAGGACCGAGTGGTGGTGGAAAAACAACGATGTTTGGTTTGCTTGAACGCTTTTACGAACCAACGAAAGGTGACATCTTGATCGGACATACCTCGATAAGAGAGCTATCTATGCACTCATGGAGAAAACAAATTGGCTATGTATCTCAAGATAGTCCGATGATGGTAGGAACGATCCGAGATAATTTATGCTATGGCTTAGAAGACCGCAAAGACATTGATGATGAACGATTGTGGGAAGTGGCGAAAATGGCCTATGCAGACCATTTTATCAAGGAGTTCCCAAAAGGCCTTGATACTGAGGTTGGTGAACGTGGAATCAAGCTTTCTGGTGGACAAAGGCAACGTATCGCTATTGCACGTGCGTTCCTAAGAAATCCAAAAATCTTAATGATGGATGAAGCAACCGCCAGTTTGGATAGCCAATCAGAAGGAATTGTCCAACAAGCTTTAACAAGACTCATGGAAGGCCGAACCACATTTGTCATCGCACATCGTTTATCTACAATCGTCAATGCCGATCAGATTATCTTTATTGAAAAAGGGCAAATCACTGGGACGGGTACACACCAAGAGCTAGTCCAATCTCATGAGCTCTATCGTGAGTTTGCTGAACAACAATTAACATAAATTAAATATTATGTTTCCTTCCTATTAACCTTTTGCTAACTATAAGAGGTGCCTCAAAAGGTCTATTTTATGCTTTTTGAGACACCTCTAAATATTCTATTTAAATAAAATCGAACGTCTTCACTTAAGATCTTCATTGAACGTCTATCGGAGAAAAAATATAAAATAAACACTAAAGCCTGTATCATCATTAAAACAATACGACGATACAGGCTTTTTCTTGTTTACTTTTCCCTATAAAAATTTGCAACAATAAACAAAAGCACTCCTACGATGATCAATGGAATTGAAAAGGCAGGGTAAGGTTCAGGAATCCCTTCTACTAGCGCTAGTGCCATTCCGACGGCATTAATCCATATGCCAATATATACTAAGTTTCTCCCCTTTTTAGTATGCTTTTTCAATTTGATCCTCCATTTCTCTTACGAACATGATCGCTATCAATTCCTTTCGCCTGTATAAATTTTGAAGCAATCATACAGATCCATAACTAGAACGTTTTTTTAAACCAAACAAGATCGCGAAGCAAACGATTGTTAAAAAGAAGAAAGTCACAAAATAGATCAGCGGATTTCCTACGACCCCAAAAGCAACTTCATTTTGTAAATAATTCGTATTTTCATAACTCGCGAGTATATCAGGCATATATGTTACCGTTTGATAATATCCAAAAGCCATTACACCTAGAAAATAAAGTAAATGAATGATGACAGATAGAGACAGTGACCAAATCATTACTTTTTTCAATTACATCCCTTCCTTTCTTGCTTTATATCCAGTTCAAACAAGCTTCATATATTCGTATCCGTTATTGTTGACGTTCAAAGGAATCAAAAGTCTCAAGCCACTTAAAGGTTTTGTTCTCTTCATCCCATTCAAAAACAGTAATCTCTCCCCAAGAAGAATAGATCACAATCTTGTTATCACCTAAAGGGATAATTCGACCTTCATTTGAATACGTTTCAATTTGCTGCGGAAAATCTGGATAATATGAACCAGAATCCGAGCAATTTCCTAACACAAGTAATAGTAAACATATGAATATACCAATTAAAATTCCACGATTAGGGTTATCTTTCATCTTTACTCCTTTCAAACTTGTTGTTGCAATAAAACCGCATTAGTCTTCTTTAAAATTGTAACGACATCATCAATATATGCTATATTGTATATGGTAAAAAAATACAATGGAGGTAACAAGGTGCAAACGAAAAATAACTTTAGCGCTATCTTATTAACATCGCTATCCGCTTTGCTATTCTGTGCTTTAATCGTTGTAGGGTCTCTTTCACCACTTGCCAATTTAGGAGCTAACGCAAACCAATTTGGTGATTTAGGGATGTGGTTAGCCATCGCAATGGTGATTTTGTGTTATAGCCTACCCACCATTCTTTATTTTTTAAGTGTAAGCGCGATGAAAGTAATGATGACCATTTTTTGTGCTCTCGGTATAATCATTCACACGTTCATTATTTTAGTCCTATCTGTTATGACCTTTATTCATGTTAGTTTGACACCGACTATTTTAGGAATATTTGGGTTATCTTTCGCTTCTATTCTTCTCAATTTCATCTGGCTTTTTGTCGTTTTTGGAAAGCTACCAAAAAGGGTAAATAGGTCTACTATTAGTGGCGAGCGATTGTAACTATTATTACTGTTAAAACGCTAAAACTAGTATGCAAGTGTCTGTTTTTGTATCCTTGTATACTAGTTAAGAAAATCATTTGTCTTCTAGTATGTTTTCTAATGGTACCCAACCTTCTTCTAAGGTTACGATTTTTCTGACCCAAGCCCATCCATTGATTTCTTTTAATTTCAGTAATTTTTCACCCACCTCAACGTTCAGTTCTTTTGCAACATAATCCTCTAGCATAACCGCTTGCTTTCCTTGCTTATTAATCAATTGTTCTGGCACCCATCCTTCTGAACAAAAATCAAGAGTGAAACAATAGATCCAGTTCTTCCACTCTTCATTGTCTTTATATGTTTTACCTACGATGATTGGTTGCCCTTTTGAAAGAGTAATTGGATTAGGATAGTTACTTTTATGTCGTTTGATGACTTCATAAACAAGATTATTTTTATTCATATCCATACAGATAACCTCACTCACGTTTAGTAATAAGCTATAAAAAACAAAGATCTAGTGATTTACACTCTAATAAACCTCACTCACGTTAGCTTATGTTTTTATTTACGGTAATTCCTTTATAGATAATATAAATAAATAAAGCGCTGATTAAGATAAGTCTAATAACAGAAGAATTAACTAGAATAATAGTTAGGAAAAAGAAGCCAACAACCGATCCAAATTTAGTAAGAGCAATGGCTTCTTTAGAAAACTCTGGCTCCTCATT
Source organism: Halalkalibacter okhensis (assembly GCF_000787375.1). Taxonomy (GTDB): domain Bacteria; phylum Bacillota; class Bacilli; order Bacillales; family Bacillaceae_D; genus Halalkalibacter; species Halalkalibacter okhensis. Next base: position 26,680 of record NZ_JRJU01000007.1, read on the forward strand.
ATACCTCCACCTATTTCCAAATAGCATTGCTTCTTCTGTGTCAAAATATGCCCAAATAAGGAAACCATAGATTGGAACAAATAATATAAATAATATGAGAGTCTCAGCCACGGGACATCCTCCTAATTGTCGTCTTCACTATTCATACGATTGAACAATAGTTATCGTTTCAAAAACCTTATCACAAGTAGAATTTTTCCTTTCTTCAATGAACAAATATACATTATATTCCATTGTAACAAAAATACATTATACAGTCTCGCTGATTACTCCTTTATAAAAAATATAAGCGTCCCCACTGTTGTTGTAGGAACGCCCTCTTTTCAATCACTTACTTGCAGTTTCACACTAGCATAGATGCACGTATCTCTTAGCTCTTTTCCATCTGCTGACATGTCATCATTTTTTAAAATCCCTTCCAAAGTAAATCCTAATCGTTCAGGTACCTTACGACTTTTGTCGTTTTTTGAATCACACCGTATTTCTAACCTACATGCTTTTAACTCTCGAAAAGCAAAATGAGCAATTTCTTGCACAGCTTCGGATATATACCCATTCCCACTATATCGAGAGTCAATCCAATATCCAATTTCAAACTTAGGAACGTCCCAATTGATTCGGTGTAACCCAGATGAACCTATAAATTCACCTGTATCTTTGAGAAAAATAAGCAATCGTAAATCCTCACGCTGTAGAAATTTCACATAGGCATCTCGTATATTAATTTCTGTCTCTTGTTCAGATGGTTCCTTCTGTGCAAATGGCAACCAAGGTTGGAGTTCTTTTATCGATGCTTGAATCGCATCAAAAACTACTTTGCCATCTCCAGGTTTTGGCATACGTATAAGTAATCTTTCACTTGTAAACTCTGTAGGAAAATCAATTAATAACGGATTCATCTTTACTCACCAACTTTATTTTGATTACGAATCGTATTTGCTTCATCTATCATTTTTTTTATCAATGATTTAACTGTTTGCTTTTTAGCCAACCTTGGGCTTTGTCCAGACCACAGAGACAGGAAATCTTTATTATTTTGTAACGAGGATGCTGTTCTGATGTCTTTCGTTAGCGTGTTTTGAACAGGGAAGTTCGGTAAAGATGCTTCATGTTGCTGCATTTGTAAAATAAACTTATTTTGTACCCCTCTTGCCCATTTTCCAGAAAAAGAACGTGTTAACACAACTTGATCTTCACTTGAATTGAGGATTTCTTCTTTATGTATGTCAGTAGCTCCACTTTCGATACAAGTCAAAAATGCCGTACCCATTTGTACTCCTCTAGCTCCCAAACAAATAGAAGCCATTAGTCCTCGTCCATCCATAATTCCTCCAGCAGCAACAACAGGAATGGTTACACAATCGACCACTTGAGGGATCAACGACATTAAACCAACTAAACTTTCTTGAGAGGTATTCATAAAAGTTCCCCTATGTCCACCAGCCTCACTGCCTTGCACGACAACAAAATCCATTCCATTTTCTTCGTTTTCAACTGCTTCTTTTACAGTAGTAGCCGTTCCCATTAGAATGATATTCTGTTGTCTTAATTGATCGATTACTTCTTTAGATGGAAGACCGAATGTGAAGGAACAAACAGGAACTTTTTCATCGATGACCACCTTCATTTGCTCATGAAACGTCTCTAATTCATCCGTGAACTTTGGGATTTCAAAGCTTTCTATAGCTTGTAAATCTAATTGTTCTCGGATTGGCTGTAAGCACTTGATCGCTCCATTTATTTCGGCATCGCTAGTTTCAAATTCACTTGGGACAAAAAGATTAACGCCGAAACTATTGGATGTTAACTCTTTGACTTCCCTAATTTGTTCTCGCAATTGATTAGGACTCAAATAACCTGCCCCTATCATCCCTAGTACTCCGCAATTTGACGCCTCTGCAACGAATGTTGCCGTTGTTATTCCTCCTGCCATTGGTGCTTGGATAATTGGATATTTTATATTCAACAGCTCAGTCATTTTATTATTGAGCATCACTACACCTCAAATTGAGTATTCATTTACAAACAATAATTCTAGACAAAACGAACAAATCCCTTCTCATTCACCTAATCTGTTAGAATTATGGTATTTTATAATTGTAATCTATAACAAAGGAGGGAATATAATGAAAGCCGTTATTCAAGAGGAATTTGGAGGACCAGAAGTTTTACATTTACCGAAATTCCTAAACCACAAGTAACTCATCAAGATGAAATACTCATTAAAGCATCTTATACAAGTGTCAATTATGCTGATATTAAATCACGTAATGGCCATAAAAAGAAGGGGAGCTTCCCTATGGTTTTAGGACTAGATGTCGCTGGCATCGTAGAAGAAGCTCCGCGCGATTCTTACCTCAAAAAAGGCGACCGAGTCATTGCTTTTCCAAAATTCGGATCAAACTCTGAATATGTTATTGCTAGTGAACCTTTAGTTTTTAAAGTGCCTCATAGTCTATCATTAAAGAATGCAGCCGCAATCCCTACGGTTTCCATCCTCTCATACATGCTGCTACATGAAATTGCACAAGTGAAAACAACAGATACAATTGTCGTTCATAGCGCAGCGGGCGGGGTCGGTTCTATGCTTGTACAGTTGGCGAAATTAGCCGGAGTTCTTACTATATTTGCTACTGTCGGGAGCTTAAATAAAAAACAGTTTGTCGAAGACCTTGGAGCAGATTTCGTGTACTCCTACGAAGGCTTTTCTGAAAAAGTTCTTCGTGAAACTAATAATCATGGAGCAAATATTATATTTGATTCTGTAGCAGGTACAGTAAGTGAAAAAAGCTTAGAGTGTCTGGCATTATATGGGACACTCGTCCAGTTTGGAAATAGTAGTGGGTCTGTTGGAACGTTTAAAACTAGTGACCTACACAGTAGTTGCCGAAATATTAAAGGCTTTAGTCTAGGAACAACTAGAACACATGACCCAAAACGATTGGCACCCGCTGCAGCAAAAGTATTAAGCTTATTCGCAGAAAACAAGCTTTCAATTCCAATCGCAGCAATGTTTGATTTGAAACATGTTGCAATGGCCCATCAACTGATGGAAAGTAGAAAACATACAGGGAAAATATTGATTAAAATTTAAATTTCTGAAAATCACATTTTTCTTTTAATCCTTCCTCTAGCAATGGGAGGGAAACACGCCGTAAGGAAAGAACGAAAAATGGATAAAATAGTGAAAATAAGGACACTATTAGCTATGTATCGTATTTTCATTCAAAAATTGAGGTGCAAATTGATGAAAACAGTCTTACCAGTCCTATCACTTACTATCATTATCACTTCACTATTAGTAGGTTGTGGTACGAATGAAGGAACCGTCGAAGAACCAGTAGGTGATAATCCTCAAGCTCCTATCGATCAAGAAACAGATGCAATAGAGGACATTGAAAAGATTGAAGAATTTGAACTAGAAATCGACTATGTTAATAATGATGAGCTTGACATGGATTATAAGAACAGAAATGGTTCTACCGCTGCTGAAGTAGAACGAAAAACAGCTGATGGAAAAGAAGAGATAAAAGGGGATGAGGCATTAGCAGAGATGGAAAACCTCATTCAGCAACTCACACTACATCCAAATACAACACCAGAAGAAGCTCTTGAACAAGTATTAACTTCTCTTAATATCCAAAGAGACGACATTAGAAAATTGGAGCTTGAAGTCGACTTTACTACTGGTGAAAAACTAAAAGCAAATATGTAATAAGAGACACCCCTTTTTGAGAAATATTTAAAAGGATTTTTGCCTTTTTATATTTCTAAATGGGGTGTCTCTTTCCGTTTTCCAACGATAAAATTCCAACTAACAACAATAGTACGGATAAGGGTAAGGATACGGGCGATATGGTGGATAGACCGGGTATGGCGGATATGGGTATCCATACCATGGTCGGGGAGCTAATAATGCTCCAGCTGCCACTCCCGTTAAGAATGGTAGTCCGAATGGGAGAAACCTTTCATTTCTACCATAAAAAGCATGGGTGTTCCTAGTATAATTATTTGGGATCACGTTCATCTTCCTCACTAATTTTTTAGTCATTACACTAAAAGAATATGCCTCACCTTCAACAAATTCTTGGGTGTTCGTTTAGTTTTTTTAAAGTTTTGTGATAAATGCTGATTGATTTTCTTCAAAGAGCTAGGTTATTTTCCCGCTCCAAAAATCGCGACGTATTGATCTTGCAAGACAATGCGATCGACTTGCCATCTTAGAGTGTTCATAACATACCCTAACGAATCTGCATTATATCTTCCCGCTATTTTTTGATAAGCTAATAACTCATAGACTCCATTTAAATCCATGTCAACAGGGTATAATCCACTTAAAGGGTTCACAAAACCGTTAATTGGACTTTTCAACTTGCCTTTGTGATCATATATTTCATTTAAATAATTCGGATCCCTTAAAGACAGATCGATCAAGTACGTTTCATTCGTAGTTTCACTGAATACATTAACTTTATAAAAATCTTGGTAAGTAACCACATATTTGAATATCTCATTATATACATTGGAATCAAAAAGCAATTGAGCCTGGTTATTTACAAAAGAATAAAGAAAATGATACATAATCCCACCGCTGCCACCCGTTGCAATACTGATGAAAATGTCATCTATACCATCCCCTGTGAACTCTCCTAAAAATAAAGAAGGATCATACCCTGTATTCTCAGGTAAAGGAACTGTAGTCATCCTCCCTGAGCTTCCATCTTGGACAACCAATGTTATATTTTGCACAAATGGACTTTCTGGTGTCTTATTCCCAGTTAAGTACACTGTATCCATAACACCATCTCCAGTTACATCTCCCCTAGCACTAGTAATGACCTCTTGCTGATTCATATTAGACCTATAATTGTACATAAAATACCCCTTTTTACTTATGCTTTTACCCTATCCTATGGGCTTTGATAAATATTGCTACCAAAAAGGCAATCGTCATTTTTTATCCCTACGAAAAGACACTAAAAAAGGTAAGGTCCCCCTTTTTTAGTGTCCTCATAATTCTAATTATACAAAATCACATGAATCGTATACCGTTATTAAGAACATGTAAATGAGCTGATTTCTCTTAAGCTAATTCCAAAGTATACCCACCTAAATCCATTCCATCTAAAACCAGATACGGATCTTCTTCCTACAAAGGTTGGATAGAACCAAAACTGCTGACGATTTCTTAACCATACATACGTAAATCTAAATAGGCATCTTCTAATGCTACCTGGGTCAATGGCAAATGCTTCTACTTGTTGCGTTTGAGCTGGAACAAAGGATGGTGGAGGACTAGTTGGCGGACCCGCTTCTGGACCTGGGCCTGGGCCTGGAGGCGGTCCTGGCGGTGGGAAGCTCGGTCCTCCTCCAGTTGGTGGGAACATAGGACCAAAAAACCTTGAATCAATGGTTCCTTGTTGTTGTGGATAGAAATGTGCCGTCTGACCAGTTGCATGGTTAGACCACATTTGTTGATGATTAAAATGCATCCATAGCACTCCTTTTCTTTTTAGGCATACACCATCATATTCAATACCCGCTAGGCATCAACTTGTACACAAAAAATGTGTATTTACCCAAAAAGAAAAGGGCAGCAAATGAAATCACATTGCTGCACCCACCAAATCTATCTAGTTTTGCTTAGATAATACTTTATCCGAAATGATTAATTGCGGTTCGGTAGAATTTTGAATATCCTCAATTGTATATCCTTCTACGACTTCAATTAACTCTAAACCGTTACCAGTCACATCAATCACAGCACGGTCTGTAATAATTCGATTCACAACACTTTGACCCGTCAATGGCAAAGAGCATTTTTTCAATATCTTCGGTTGGCCCGCTTTATTTACGTGTTCCATTATAACGACTACTTTTTTAGCACCGTGAACTAAATCCATGGCACCACCCATCCCTTTAATCATCTTTCCAGGGATCATCCAGTTTGCCAAGTCGCCGTTTTCTGCCACTTCCATTCCACCTAAAATCGCTAAATCAATATGGCCTCCACGAATCATCGCAAATGACTCAGCATTGCTAAAATAACTTGCTCCTGGAATCGCAGTTACCGTTTCTTTCCCTGCATTAATTAAATCTGGATCAACCTCACCCTCGGTTGGGTAAGGTCCAATTCCTAATAAACCATTTTCTGATTGCAAAAAGATGTTTTTGTTCTCAGAAATGTAATTAGCAACCATCGTCGGCATCCCAATTCCTAAATTAACGTAAAAGCCGTCCTGTATCTCTTTTTCTGCTCTTTTTGCGATTTGAATTCTAACATTTTTACTCATCGTTTCTCCTCCAATTTCATTAAATATTTAGGCTTGCACCGTTAAACGCTCAATTCGTTTTTCTTGTTTTCCGACAATCAGACCTTGAACGTAAATACTTGGAGTATGAATTTCGTCTGGATCTAATTCACCTACTTCGACAATCTCTTCTACCTCGGCAATCGTTACTTTTCCAGCGGCCGCCATCATTGGGTTAAAGTTTTGTGCTGTTTTTCGATACACTAAGTTCCCAAGCTTATCTGCTTTCCACGCTCGAACTAAACTCACATCCGCTTTAAAGGCTTCTTCTAATAAATATTCTTTTCCATTAAATACTCTAGTTTCTCTTCCTTCTGCAATCGGTGTTCCCACACCAGCCGGGGTATAAAAGGCCGGAATGCCTGCTCCGCCAGCACGAATTTTTTCAGCTAGAGATCCTTGAGGGACAAGTTGCACTTCTAATTCGCCACTAAGCACTTGTCTTTCAAATTCCTTATTTTCACCAACATAAGAGGCAATCATTTTTTTAATTTGCTTATTACTTAAAAGCAGGCCAAGACCCCAATCATCTACCCCACAGTTATTTGAAATCACCGTTAAGTCTTTCACATTTTTTTCACGAACAGCCTTGATGAGGTTTTCTGGTATTCCAACAAGTCCAAATCCCCCAACCATTATTGTCATGCCGTCTTTAATTTCCACCACTGCTTCTTCAAAACTGGTATATAATTTTTTCATTCTTTTCCCCTCTTCCTATGGTTTCTTTCATTAATTAATGGTGACGTCTAGCCCACGCCGAAACAAAGCCATTTTTCATTTAAGAACGAGATTTTGATAACGCTTACAACAATTACCTTATTTATATGCTTTTTCTCGTTCCTCCTTCACCGAAACATTATTTGAATTTTCCAATTTCCCTTAACTAAAGTTTACACCAATCTATTTTATGAGTAAAATAAATAAAAGGAATAAATTTTATTTCAATTTCGAATAAACGAGGGATCGCCTTGGAATTAAAAGATTTAAGGTACTTTATAGAAGTCGTTAATTATGGAAGCTTTACGAAAGCGGCAGCCAATACCTATATCTCACAGCCTACATTAAGTAAATCATTAAAAAAATTAGAATCAGAACTCAAAGTCGAGCTATTTGAGCGCTCTACAAGAAAATTAAAATTAACAGATGCCGGTGAGATTGTCTACAATCAAGGTGGTAAAATATTAGACGCTACGAAAGAACTTACGACGTTATTAGACGATTTAATGAATTTACCGACTGGAAAAATAAAAATAGGCATTCCCCCATTAATAGGAACCCTCTTTTTCCCTGCCATTGCACAAAACTTTGGGAAAGCTTATCCAGACGTAACACTAGAGTTAGTCGAGTTGGGAGCAAAACGGATTGAACATTTAGTTGAAGAGGGACAAGTCGATGTTGGCATCATTGTTTTGCCGATAGAAAACAATAAATTCGATATTCTCCCCTTTATAAAAGAAGAATTTATGCTCTATACCCATATCCATCACCCTTTAGCAAATAAAGAAGCTGTTACTATCCAACAGCTAGCAGAGGAAAATTTTATTCTATTTAACCGGGAATTTGCCTTACATGAACTCATTATTGAACATTGTAAGAAGGCAGGCTTTCAACCGAATATTGCTTACGAGAGTTCACAATGGGATTTAATAGCGGAACTAGTAAGTGCCAAGCTTGGAATTACTCTGTTACCTAAATCAATTTATGCAAAGATGGATCCAAAAGCTATCAAAATTACGCCATTGCAGGAGCCTCCGATGTGGGAGCTAGGTGTGATTACGAGGAAGGAGCGTTATCAGTCTTATGCAGTGAGGACGCTGCTTGCGTTTTTAACAGAAGATGAACTTTTATTAAATAAGTCATAACAGGACCTAAGACTTACCTTTCAGTTAAAAGTTCAATTAGTCACTGCATATACTTTTCCCTATCCGCTCACATCAAAGTTTAAACATTAAAGGATAATACGAAAACTTTTACGTATTATCCTTTATCTATAGGTACTTATTATTGTTAGCCTTTATACTTATTTATCCTCAACAATCAAATAATAAGCCTTAACCGGTCCGTGTACCCCTACAACTAGGTTCATTTCAATATCTGCACTATTACTAGGCCCAGAGATAAAATTTATACAAGATGGAACCGTTCCGTGCTCCTTTTGCAGTTTGTGAATATAACTAGTCGCTTGTGTCATCCGTGGTACGATCGTGCTCTTTGGAATAATCGCAATATAAAAGGTTGGCAGTAAACTAACTGATCGGCCCTTTCCCTTATCACTTAATAAAACGACGGTTCCAGACTCGGCTAATGTCATATCTGCAAATGTAATACCGATATCAGCTCTTTCAGCCATTTTCACATTCTCATCTGCAAGACTAGGATCCCATGCATGCACATTGATCCCTTTAGAGGAAGCTTGTTCAAAGTAATGATCCACTCCATACTCCTGGAATCTTGGATCATCCCAGCTTACAATTGACTTAGCGTCCCAGTCATCTACTACTCTTTCTAAAACCTCTTGAAGAGATTCGGTCGTCACTACTTCTACTTGTGTATGAATGTTCTTGCATTGTTCTTTTAATCTTTCAACCAATTGATCCTGGCTTAATCCTTTAAACACATCATGCTGTGGTTGATGCTTCCACTTCGGTGTGGCGACAGGGTTGCTTTTTCTTTCACGTCCTAGACTTTTCGCTATTTGGTCTAGAAAACGATCTTTATTTTGAATGCTTCCGGTTGTCATGACTTGTCGCCGCCTTTCTCACGTTTTTTGTACCATTCTCTAAAGCTCTGTTTACTTGGCTCAGGAAAATCACGAATATCCGTCCACGGCTTAATTGGTCCGGGACCTTTTTTGATTTTTCCTTCACTTACAAGGGGACCCATCATCGTTGGGGCAGCTTTTGAACCAAGGTTGAAAAGCTTTGGTGAACTGGCAGCTAAGGAAAAACCTTTCATGGCAAGCTTTTCGCTAAAGCCTGCTCTTCCTTGCTCTTCGACAATGTTCCTGCGATGTTTGATGAGTAAATCATGTAGAGGTATTTTCACAGGACATGCTTCCGTACATGCACCGCATAAACTAGACGCATAAGGCAATTCCTTGTAATCATCATAACCGCCAAGTAATGGCGAAAGCACAGCACCAATTGGTCCGGGATAGATCGAACCATACGAATGGCCACCCACATGACGATAAATAGGACAAACATTAATACAGGCTGCACAACGAATGCATTGCAAGACTGACTGAAATTCTGTCCCTAGAATATCCGAACGGCCATTATCGACAATAACTAGATGAAATTCATCTGGACCATCAACATCGCCCTCTTCTTTAGGTCCCGTTAATCCAGTTATATAACTTGTTAATTTTTGTCCAACTGCACTTCGGCAAAGCATACTAACTAAAACATCTAACTCTTCCCAAGTAGGCACGATCCTTTCCATGCCCATCACCGTAATTTGCGTTTTAGGCAAGGTTGTTGCAAGCCTAGCATTCCCTTCATTTGTCACAAGCAAAATGGCACCTGATTCTGCAACGGCAAAGTTACAGCCAGTAATTCCAATATCTGCAGATAAGAATTCGCCACGTAATTGTTCTCTAGCAAACCAAGCGAGTTCCTCTGGCTTAGAAGATTTTGAGTAGCCTTTTTTGTCTTCAAAAGTTTCCCTTATTTGGTCCTTATTTTTGTGTAAGGCAGGAGCAACAATATGAGACGGTGGATCATGGTCATCAATTTGAAGGATGTATTCCCCTAAGTCAGATTCTATGACTTCACAACCAGCTGCTTCTAACGCTTCATTCATGCTGATCTCTTCAGTTACCATTGATTTTGATTTGATGACCTTTTTGGCTTCCTTTTGCTTGGCAACCTTTGTAATATATTCATTTGCTTCTTCCGCTGTTTGCGCAAAAAAGACATGTCCTCCTCTTTTCATCACCTTTTCGGAAAGTTGATCTAAATAATAGTCTAGGTTCTCTAACGTATGTTGACGTATCTCTTCAGATAATGAGCGCCACTCTTCCCAATTTCCTAACTCTTCCTGTGCATCTAGTTTTCTACCTTTTAATCTTTCCTGTGCAGAAACCATCGCAGTTCGCATAAAATCATTTTTAATTCCCTTGTCGACTCGATCAAAAAATTGATCCTCACTGATTTTCATAGACACTAGCAATCACCACCTTTTATTGTTTGCTATTTAATACTTGCGCGATATGCATGACTTTAATAGGCTTTCCCTGACGTTCAATTCTTCCGCCAATATTCATCAAACAGCCACAATCGGCTCCAATTAATACTTCTGCTTCCGTTTCTTCGATATGCTCAATTTTCTCATTGACCATCTGCTCTGAAATCGGCATCATCTTTACTGAAAACGTTCCTCCGAAGCCACAGCATGTCTCTTTATTTGGAAGACTAGCAAACTCTAATCCTTCTACATTTTTTAATAATTTCATAGGAGCATCCTTTACCCCTAAAAGTCGTGTCATATGGCAAGATGTATGGTAGGTTGCTTTCTTATTGAAAATAGCTCCAATATCATCTTTCTTTAACACATCTACAAGAAATTGCGTAAATTCAAACGTCTTTGTCGCTAAAGTAACCGCTTTTTCTTTCCATATTGGATCATCTTCAAACAAATGACTATACTCATGAATCATAGCCCCACAAGAACCCGAGGGAGTCACTACATAGTCCGCATGCTCAAATGTTCGAATCATATGTTTGGCAACGTCCTTCGTTTCTTTATGATAACCACTGTTATATGCCGGTTGGCCACAGCATGTCTGCGCTTGAGGAAAATCAACGTTACAGCCATTTTTCTCAAGAATTTCAATAACATCCTTACCGACACCTGGGTAAAACACATCAGCTAAGCATGTTACAAATAAAGATACTTTCATTGTTCTCCCCTCATTTCAGAGATTTAGTGAGGTTATCTACAAAGGTAATCATTACCTTTTGCCATAAACCCTTACGAGCGAATCATTCGAATTCCTAGACCGTGAAATTCTTCAATCTGCTCTTGATCTGTATTAGAATCAGTAATTATTGTATGAATTGCATTGATCGTCCCCACTCGTGAAAAAGCCTGCTTTCCAAACTTTGTGTGATCTGCTAGCAAATATATTTCATCAGATATGTCAATCATTTTCTGCTTTACTAATGCTTGCATTTCATTTGAATCGCTAATTCCACGTTTCGTGTGTATACCTTGGCAAGAAATAAATGCCTTGTTCACATGATAATATTCCAATGCATTATTCGTTTGCGGTCCAACAAATGATAAGGACCTCGGTAACATCGTACCGCCTACCATAATGACGGATACCTTTTCTCGATTTGCTAACTCCGTTGCAACTTTCATCGAATTCGTTAACACTGTTACGGGAAGGTCAGGTAATCTTTTTGCCATGTACCAAGCTGTTGTGCTCGCATCTAAAATAATCCGATCATTTACTGATACATACTTAACGGCTTCCTCGGCTACCGCCAACTTTTCTTTCACATTTCGTACTTCTCTTTCAAAGTACGGATCTTCAATTTCATTTTCCTTTATGCTAACGGCACCGCCATGACTACGTTGAAGCTTCCCTTCACTTTCGAGCTTCTCAAGATCACGACGAATCGTCTCTTCTGTTACTTTAAATACCTGACTTAATTCAGAGACACGGATACTGCCTTTTCCATTCACTAATTCTGTAATCTTCTCATGCCTCTCAGCTACGAGCATCTCATCATCTCCCATAATGCTGTTTTCACCATTTGTGTTCTGTATTCGGTATAAATTTTATCATTATTTATATCCAGAAGTAAAAGTGCAGTCAGGCCTTTTTCCATTTCAAGCCTGACTGCACCGTCAATTAGTTTCGATTCGATAGAACCTTCTCTTCGTATTCGCCACATCGTTTAACCATTGTTCTTTTACAGGGACATTCATTTGTTCACAGTAGTAGTTCCAGATCGCTCCAAATGGATATGTTTTACATTCTTCTAACAGAGCAAGTCTCTTTGTATAATCACCATTCTCCTGCATTTCTTTCAGCTGGTCGTTTGGCATGAGCATGGCAAATAATAGGGCTTTCACCATATTGCGCGTCCCAATTGTCCAAGCTGCAATACGGTTAATGCTTGCATCAAAGAAATCTAAACCTATCATTACTTGATCAAGTGCATCATTTCGAACGATTTCTAGGGCGATTTCTTTTAATTCATCATCGAAAGTCACGACATGGTCGCTATCCCATCGAACAGGTCTAGATACATGAAGAGCTAGTTTTTCATTAATTAATAACTTCGCAGAGATTTTATTCGATACCATTTCTGTTGGATGATAATGACCTGTATCAAGTAAGCAGAGCTTATTATTTTTTAACGCATAGCTTAAATAAAATTCATGCGAACCGACCACAAACGATTCTTAACCAATTCCAAACAACTTGCTTTCTACTGCATCAACGTTATAAGCTTCATCTATATCTACAGCAAAGATCTCATCAAGAGATTCTTTCAGTCGTTTTCTCGGTGTAAGCCGATCACTAGGAATATCTTTGAATCCATCTGGAATCCAAATATTTGTTAACAAGGAGTTCCTAGTTCCTTTCCAAAATACTCACCGATCTTTCTACTAGCAATACAATGATCAATCCAGTACTTTCGATTCTCTGGATCAGGATGGGTAAGAGTTAATCCGTCAGCTGCTTTTTCATGTGAGAATTAAGTTGGATTAAAATCTATACCGAGACCATGTTCTTTTGCCCATGCGATCCATTTTTCAAAATGCTTTGGCTCTAATTGATCTCTTTCTACAACCTCACCATCTGTCTCAGCATAAATCGCATGTAAGTTAATACGATGCTTACCAGGGATAAGAGATAATGCTTTTTCAAGATCCATACGAAGCTCTTCAGGAGTTGTTGATTTGCCCGGATAGTTTCCTGTTACATCAATTCCACCTGATAAATCTCCTTTATTAACTTCAAATCCACCAACATCATCACCTTGCCAACAATGGACGGAAATAGTAACCCTTTTTCCTTTTCAGCTTTTTAAAAACCTCTTCTACATTAATGCCCCACTGCTCATATTCTTTTTTAGCTAGTTCAAACTGATCCTTGACGCTCATCATAAGCCTCCTCATTTTCATTATAACTTTTTACGTATTTTTTCACTTCAAAGGATTGGTTGATCATAGTTCTCGCTTCATCAATATCCTGAATTTCACCTAATGCAATCAACTGTGCAATGAGGTTTCCGATCGCGGTTGCTTCGACTGGACCGGCGTAAACGTCTTTGTCCGTAACTTCTGCAATTAATTGATTAAGGAGTTCATTTTGACAACCGCCACCTATAACATTAATGCTGCTAAATTCTTTTTCGAAAATGTCCTCGATTTCTTCTACCGCTTTTTTGTAGCTACTCGCAAGACTTTCAAACACACATTTAGCCACTTCGCCTGGCAGTTTGGGAACTTGTTGCCCGGTCCCCCTACAATAATTTTGAATTTCTTAAATTAGAGTGTCTGGTTTTAAAAACCTCTGATCATCCACGTTCACCGTTGAAGTAAATGATGTCACATTACGAGACAATTCAACTAATTCAGCAAAAGAATATTTATTATGATAGTTACGTCTTACTTCCTGAATCATCCACAGACCCATAATATTTTTTAAGAAACGAAATTGATAATCCATTCCACCTTCATTTGTGAAATTGTAATCTAACGCTTTTGTTACACAGATTGGAAAATAATTTTCGATACCTATCAAAGACCAAGTACCAGAACTAATGTAGATCGTGTCCTCTACTTTTGGAACAGCTAGTACTGCTGAACCTGTATCATGCGTTGCCGGAAGAATTACATTTAAATCAAAGCCGAATTCTTCAACTAACTCTTCTCTCAAACTACCGAGTGTCTCCTTTGGCACTTTGACTTCTTGAAACATATCGAAATTTAACCCTAATGTATGGATGATTTCTTTATCCCATTTCTTCGTAAAAGCATTGATTAATTGAGTCGAAGTCGCATTGGTGTACTCATTCGCTTTTTCGCCAGTTAGTAAAAAATGTAGAACGATTTTGCTTTTTCTAGCACTTCAGAATGCTGCTTCTTTAATGCATACAATTGGTAGATCGTATTGAATTTTTGAAATTGAATTCCAGTCTCTAAATACAAACGTTCTTTCATCAGTAATTCTGTTACTTCCTCCATGAGCCCATCCGTCCTAGGATCACGGTAGGAAACAGCATCCGTAAATGGTTGGTCATTTTCATCCAATAAAACAAAATCAACTGCCCATGTATCGATCCCAATACTAACAGGTCTAACCCCTAAGTCATTGCATTTTTAATGCCCGTCTTTATTTCTGCAAACAGCGCTTCAATATCCCAACAAAAGTGCCCATTTTTTTCAATAATGCGATTATCAAAACGATGTATCTCCTTCAAATGTATTTGACCTTCATTTAGGTCTCAAAGAATAAGCCTTCCACTTGAAGCTCCAATATCAACAGCCAAGCTATACTTCTTCATCCGGCACCTCCTAAAAGCGTAAGCGCTTCCTTACACTCTTACATAAAACATCCAACCCCAGTTTTTAGCAACTTACTACCAGGGTCAGAATTTAATAGATTAACGGGTGAATGCGGCAGGCACACCACCGTCAACTGTAATCATACAACCTGTTGTCTTCACTGCTTTTGACGATGAGAAGAATAAAATAGATTCAGCAATATCTTTTGGATAAATATTTTCAAGTAACGTCGTACGCTTACGATAGTGTTCTTCTAATTGATCTGGCTCAATTCCATAGGCGGCTGCACGTTCTTCACGCCAACTCGATCCCCAAATTGCCGAACCTTGAAGAACTGCATCTGGAAGAACAGAGTTCACACGGATTCCAAACTCTCCACCTTCAGCCGCAATACATCTTGCTAGATGTGTCTCAAGCGCTTTAACTGAACTATATGCAGACGCATTCTTCCCAGCATAGACAGAGTTTTTTGATCCGATAAAGACCATGCTTCCACCTAATGCTTGATCTTTCATTAGTTTGAATGCTTCGCGGGCAACTAGGAAATACCCTGTTCCAAGTACATTCATATTTAAGTTCCATTCCTTTAGTGTTGTTTCATCAAACGGACTTGAGGTTGCAAGACCAGCATTATTAACAATAATATCGACACCACCGTACGTAAGTGCAGCTTGTTCAAATGCAGCTTGAACTTGCTCTTCACTTGTTACATCCATCTTTACCGCAATAGCTCGGCTTTCCCCGTATTGCTCATTAATGTCTGCAGCAACTTTCTTTGCACCTTCAAGGTTTAAATCTGCAAGAACAACATGAGCTCCTTCTGCTACAAACTGACGGCACGTTTCACTTCCAATTCCACCTGCTCCTCCTGTGACAAATGCTACTTTTCTAGAAAATTCTGCTTCTTTTGGAGCTAATGATAGTTTGTAAAGCTCAAGCGGCCAGTACTCAATATTATAAGATTCATTTTCATTTAAAGACACAAAGTTTCCAAGAGTTGTCGAACCTTTCATAACCGCAATGGCACGATGGTAAAGAGCACCACTAACGTTGGCCATTGTCGCATTTTTACCAGAATTCACCATCCCAATTCCAGGAATTAAAATTATTCGTGGTGCTGGCTCGAACATAACATCACCTTCATTTTTGTTACGTTCAAAATACGCCTTATACTCTTCTTTAAATGTCTCAACACCTGTCTTAATTCCTTCCACCAATTGATCAACATCCTTTGTTGAAGGATCCCAATCTATATATAACGGCTTCATCTTTGTGTGTACTAAGTGATCCGGACAAGCGGCCCCCACTTGTGAAAGTTCAGAAGCATCTATGCTATTAACAAACTCTAGTACATCCTCTGCATGATCGTATGTTAAAAGCATTTTCTTTTCATCACTTACCGCTCCACGAATGACTGGCATCACTTTCGCTAAAATACTCTTTTGATCTTCTACAGTTAATGAGTCATATTTCTTGCCACCAAATGTAGCGTTTTCATCAACACGTGCGTTAATATATTCTTCCGCTTCATTAATTACGGAAATCGTTTTGTCATAACTCTCTTTAGCCGTTTCACCCCATACTACTAAACCGTGCTTTTCCATTAAAACAAGATCTGCATTTGGGTTATTCTGAACACCTTCAGCAATCATTTTCGAGAGTGTAAATCCTGGTCGTACGTACGGAACCCAAACGAAACGGTCACCAAAAATTTCTTTAGCAATCTCTTTTCCGTTATCTGCACAACAAATGCTGATGATCGCATCTGGATGTGTGTGGTCGACATGATTAAATGGTAGGAAAGCATGAAGCAATGTTTCAATCGAAGCACGTGGATGTTTGCTATCAATCATACAATGACCCAAGTATTCTACCATTTCTTCATCAGACATTTCATCACGTTCGATTAATGGACGAATATCTTCTAAATTTAAGCCTGTGAAATTCTTTGCTTGCATGGTCGCAAGGTCAGACCCGCTCCCCTTTACCCACATTACTTCAATATCGCGGCCACGGAAATCTTTTTCAATCGTTTTCATTGATGTGTTCCCACCGCCCCAGTTACAAACGGCACGATCTGATCCTATTAAATTAGAACGATATACAAGTTCACTAAGTCCAGCAGTTAATGTAGTAGCTTTTTCTTCATTCCATAAATTCTGTACCATAATTACCTCCGGCGAAATCTTTATTTTCTTCTGAAATAAATATAACACCTTTGTTTTCTTTTGTATATACTTTTGTTTTGTTTTGTTATTTGGATTTTAAAAGAAAAGCAAGCTAGTCCTTTAGAGCTTACAAAAACAAAGAACTTCACTATAAATAAACATTTGTGTCATCATCATACATGACCGCCTCCTTTTTATGATTTATTTGTTTTTGTTTGTGTTTTTTTCGGTTTAAATTAACCAAAACTATTAACTAAATATTTTGTTTTAATTTGACAAAAAAGCTAAGAAAGTCTGTACCTATTATATAAGTACAGACTTTTGCGAGTTATATATCATATAAAGTAACAATCGAGGTGCATTTACTTACTAGAGGCTATAACTCTACTCATTATTATTAAACCTTCTCACTGACTCTACTATATTCACTTTCCAATTCACTTAAAGTTAATTCGTATAATTGACGATTATCAGATGATTTATAAGCTCGCTTGTTTAATAACTGTTGAATAATCTGTTCTTTGCGATCTAGCTTCAACGCATCGTCCATCCTATCTTTCCTCCTTTTAGGAAAACAATTCCTACCCTTCATCTTCCCAACGTTACATTAACACCATAATAATTGATAATGATTATCAAAGTCAATAGTCGAAAGGAAGGTTTTGTAAATAGTATGTCCAATGGTTTTCATATGCAAAATAAGCCGTAATAACCAATTTCAGTTATGAACAAACTGGTTACTACGGCTTACATTTAATTTAACCTAATGATACCCATGCGCCCCCGATTCTTCTTGTAATGTTTGCAGTTTTTTTAAACACAAAAAGACGCAACGATTAAAGTATACGTCTAAAAGTAGATATTAATTAAAAATGACTTCGAGATAACTTTGGTACATACAACGATAAAAAGAAAGAACGAGCCAAGCTAAACAAAACAAAAGCTAGCCAAATTCCATGTTGCTGATAAAGAGGGACAAATAACCAAATAGCTACCAAAAATATGCTCAAGGCTATCGCTATCGAATCTCTAATCGATTTTGCCTCTGTTGCACCTGAAAAAATCCCCTCCAATTGCAGGCCCCAAAAACCAACAAATGGAAAAATGAGCAACCATATCAAGAGATCGCTAGCCACCATTCTTACATCTACTATCGTAGTGAAAAATGAGATGATTTCTGGACCTAATAAGAAAATAAAGAAAAATAATAGAAAAGCCGATACAAAACCCCATTGTGCAGATAATACATACGCACGCTTATAAAGGGACAGACTCCCTCCTCCTATTGCTCGCCCAACAAGGATACTTGAAGCATTCGCAAACCCACCAAATAAATAGGCCATAATATAATGAATTTGCAATAAAATAGCATTGGCTGCTAACGTGACTTCGCCCATGTTAGCACCTTTTGCAGTAAAAACTCCAGTCATTATTAATAAACATACCGTTCGTAAAAATAAGTCTCTATTTACTTTTAACATCTTAATCACTTGTGTAGACTGCAGGATCATTTGCATGTTAATTTGAGCAATCTTTTCTCTATTTGCATAGACAATAAACCAAGCTCCCAATATAACAGCACTGACTTCAGATATTAAAGTGGCATACGCTACTCCGCTAACCCCCATCCCTAATCCTAGAACAAATACGATATCTAAAATAATATTTAATACATTCATCGTTATTTGGGTCGCTAAAGCTAATCGAACCTTCCCCATTCCAATGAGCCAACCAATCATTACATAGCTTAATAAAATAAATGGTGCACTCCAAATTCGAATCGAGAAATAGGTAGCGGCAAATCCAGACACGTTTTCGCTACCACCAAGTAAACGCAATGCTAATTGTAAAATAGGTTGCTGCAAAAGGATAAATATCAACCCAAAAAGCACGGCCATGATCATGGGTCGTAAAAAGGATAAGAGAATCTCATTTTGATCTTTTGCTCCTTCTGCCTGAGCAGTGAACCCACTTGTACTTACACGAAGAAAGCCAAGAAGCCAATACATCGTATTAAAAATGACGGCTCCTATCGCTACTCCACCGAGCGAAGCAGGATCAGGAATTTGTCCAACTACAGCCGTGTCAACTGCACCGAGTATCGGCGTTGAGATACCAGAGATAATAAGAGGGACCGCCAATACTAAATACTCTTTATGAGTGAACGTCTTTGTTTTCTTTCCTTCTAATGATGAAGATGTTGCTAGGTTCATATATTTCTCCTTTTCCTTCATTCATCCCTTACATTCGCTTTATTTTAGATTGCTGCTGCCTGTATTAATGCTTTCGTATATGGATGA
Organism: Halalkalibacter okhensis; assembly: GCF_000787375.1. Lineage (GTDB taxonomy): Bacteria > Bacillota > Bacilli > Bacillales > Bacillaceae_D > Halalkalibacter > Halalkalibacter okhensis. The sequence continues at coordinate 45,991 of NZ_JRJU01000007.1, forward strand.
CGTTCTTCATGATAGATGTCTGACAACTGAAATTGGTCGACAATCGAACCACTTTTTAAAACAATCAACCTCTCACATAAAAATGATACGGCCCTAATATCATGAGAGATAAAGAGAATGGTCATGTTTGATTTTTGCTGTAGCTCTTTTAGCAAACGCAAAATTTGAACTTGAACTGTAACATCTAAGCTTGCTGTAGGTTCATCACAAACAAGGAGGGAAGGTTCAATACTGATGGCTCTTGCAATACTTACACGTTGTTTTTGCCCACCACTTAACTCATCTGGATAACGATCGACCATTTCTTTATCTAATCCGACCAATTCAAGAAGCTCTTCTGCCATTTCTTTTCTTGAGAGGGACCCTTCAGAAAAGAAGGAAGGTGTAACTTCCTTAAAATTGTCTAATGGCTCTAGTAAGCTTTTCCAAATCGGCAACTTAGGATTTAACGTACTTGTTGCATCTTGAAAAACCATTTGAACACTTTTTCGATATTGCCTTAAGTCGGAACGCTTCCTCGGGGCGATTGCTCTGTCATTAAACCTAATTTTGCCTTCTTTATACGTGTCCAATCCTAATAAAATCCTTGCTAACGTGCTTTTTCCACTTCCACTTTCCCCTACAATGCCGATACATTCTCCTTCGTTAACTTGAAACGTCACTTGCTTCAAAGCTTGAATACGTTTTGCATATTGTTTGGAAAGTCCTTCTACAACTAAACTCATACAGGTATCACTCTCTCTGTTACTAATGGCTCTTCCGGAAGTGCCAATAAACAAGAACATAGTTTTTTAGTATAGGGGTGCGTGTGATGACAACGAATTTGTTCTGGCAACCCTTCCTCAACGATTTCCCCTTGATTCATAACATACATACGATCTGTCCGTTTATAAGCTTGGGCCAAATCATGTGTAATCATTAATACTGCACAATCCGTTTCTGTACGAGCTTGATCAATATAATCCAACACCTTTTCACCATTCATCACATCCAATGCCGTTGTCATTTCATCACAGATTAATAGTGAAGGTTTGAGCGCAATAGCCATTGCAATCGAAGCCCGTTGTACTTGTCCGCCACTTAGTTGAAATGGATAACTACGATAGACTCGTTTTGAATCTAAACCCATTTCTTCAAGAACATGTAAAGCTAAGTTTGCTGCCTCTTTCTTCCGTAGTTGTTGATGTGTACAAATCGTTTCAACCAACTGTTTCCCAATTTTGATATATGGTGTAAAGCTCCCACGATAATCTTGAAAAATGATTCCAATCTCTTTTCCTAGAAGACTTCGATGTTGCTCGTTTGTCATTGTTAGTAGGTCTTTGTTTTGAAACATGATATGTCCAGTTACATTCATTTCAGATGGAATAAGCCCCATGATCGTTTTCGCCGTCAGGCTTTTTCCACTCCCGCTTTCGCCAATAAGACCCACAATTTCCCCTTTATTCACCTCAATATTTACTTTGCTTAATAGTGTTTTTTCTTCAGATATAATCTTTATTTGCATATCTTTCATTGATAATAGAGACTCGCTCACAAACCATGCCTCCCTTTTCGAATATCAAAATAACGTTTCAATCCATCTCCAAGTAAGTTACAACATAATACAGTTAACATAATAGCCAGACCTGGAAAGATCATTAAAGAAGGGACAACTTGAAAGTATCCTCGTCCATCGTTAAGCATCGCTCCCCATTCCGGCAAAGGAGGCTGTGCTCCAAGACCAATATAGGACAAAGCTGAAATAAGTAATATTACTTTACCAACGTCAATGGCTGCCATAACAATTATGTCTGGCATGACTTGTGGCAACAAGTGCATACGAATCGTTTTCAAAGAACTTGAATAGGATACTTTGGAAACGAGCACATACTCTTTCTCATTTTCTGCAAGAACTAAACTACGAACAACTCGCGCATAAACAATCCATCTTACTAAAACAATGGCAATGATGATGTTCGTTAAACTCGGTCCTAACATACCAGCAATAGCAATAGCTAAGATAAAATCAGGAAAAGCTAAAATTCCGTCTATGATTCGCATAAAAAAAGCATCTATTCTTCCACCAATATAGCCAGAGAGAAGGCCAATTGGAACCCCGATACATACGGCCATAAAAATGGCAAACATCCCTAGTCCAATCGTGAGCTTAGCACCATAAATGATTCTAGAAAAAACATCTCGACCTAGTTGATCTGTTCCAAGAAGGTGTGCCGCAGATATTCCTTGCAGTCTATTACTCATATCAATTTGAAATGGATCATAAGGAATAAAGACGCCCCCAAATAACATAACCGCTGTAAGGAAAATGGCAAGAATAATCCCTATGCTCATATTTACATTTCGAAAAATACGAGTTGTTCTTCTCCTCATTGCTGCTTCCATTAAACGACCTCCTTCCCTTGTTTTATTTGCGGATTAATAATTAAATACATAATATCTACAATCAAATTGGTTACCACAACTAAACATCCTACGATGATGATATATCCTTGTATAACCGGATAATCACGCTGCATCACAGCATTGACAATCAACTCACCCATACCTGGCCAGGAAAAGAGAATCTCAATAACTGTGATTCCTCCTAACAAACTGCCAACACTCAATCCAAACATCGTAACCAACGGAATAAGACTTCCTCTAAGGGCATGAACAAGAAGAATTCTTCTCCTTTTTAACCCTCTTGCTTTTGCTGCTTCAATATACGAGCTCTGCAATGTAGCAATCAGCCGTTCTCGTAATAAGCGAATATACATTGGCGCCATAGCGATTCCTAGAGTAATAGATGGCAACACAAAGTGAGCTAGCGTTCCTGTACCCATAACAGGTAAAATACTAAATTTTAATGAAAACAAATAAATGAATAGCAACCCTAACCAAAAACTAGGAACAGAAGCGCCGACCATTGCTATCCATCTACTAACGTAATCTTGCCAACGTCCTTCATATACAGCGCCAAGCACTCCTAATGGAACGGAAATGAGAAAAAGAGCGATCATGCCTCCTACTGTTAAAGCCAATGTTGCTGGCAACCTACTCAAAATCATATCGAGCACTGGCCTTTTAGCAATGATCGATTCTCCTAAATCAAATTTCGCAACACTTAAAATCCACTGACCATACTGCACGAGAATTGGTTGATCAAACCCATATTCTTTCATGACTCTCTCTTCATCCACTGTCGTTGATATCACATCATCCACTTTTAAAATAGCTCTTATCGGATCACCCGGTGTCATTTTCATCAACAAAAACGTAATAAATGAGAGAACTAAGACCATGATCATTAGTTGAATAAATCGTGCACCAATCATGGATATTATTCTCATCGTACTCACCTTCCAATCATCGTTATACCTTGAAAGGACACTGCCAAAAGGCTATCCTCCTTTTTCAGTGTCCTTTATTTGTAATATATAAAAAGGTTGTTATCTCTTTGAGAGATCCTTTTTAGCTTTCAATTCTTGTTATTCTACATCCATTGTATTAGTAATTAGGTAATACTCCTCAGCACCTGGGCTCCAGTTTTTAACACGCTCATTTACTCCTACAATAATGTGAGGATATAAAATGAATGATTGTGGAACTTCTTCCTGAATGATTTCGACAGCTTGCTTTTGCAAAGCAATTCGTTCATCTAGGTCAGCTGTTACATTTAGCTGTTTTGTAAGTTCATTTAACTTAGGAATATTGATTTGCCCCGGATTCAAAGATCCTTCTGGCAAATAAGCAACATTAAAGAAATATCCACCGTCGCCTCTTGGAGCTGTTAAATTAGAATACGTCACTAAATCCCATTCATCTTGTTGATCCCATAAATAACTATCAATATTTTCAACTGTTACAATATTTATCTCTATCCCAATACTCGCTGCTTCTGCCTGCAAGTATTGCGCCATTAACGGCAATTCAGGTCTTCCTTGGAACGTTGCCAATGTTAATGTTAGTGTCTCTCCGTCTTTTTCTAATTTGCCATTATCATTTTTTTCATATCCTGCCTCTTTCAGTAACCATTCTGCTTGTGCTGGATCATAGCTTTCTGGCTCACCTTCACTTGCAAATGCAAAGTCAGGATTGAACGGTCCATTTGCGGCTGTGGCATGGCCATTCATGATTTCATTCACCGCAACAGGACGGTTCACTAATAGATCAAGTGCTTTTCGAACATTGACGTCTTTAAGGGCAGGTTTTGCTGCATTATAAAGAATGAAATGAACACGTAAGCTTGAAACCGACTCAACGAGAAGGTTGTCACTTGCCTCAATTGGATCGAGTGCCTCAGGAGGCAAATGATAAGCAATGTCGGCTTCGCCCGATTGAAGAGCAAGAGCTCGTACATTTCCATCCGAGTTAAACTTGACTGTTACTTCCTCTAAATTTGCTGCCCCGTCCCAATAGTCATCGTATCTTTCTAGATTTATTTCTGCTTCAGAAGTAAAATCAACTACTTGAAATGGTCCTGTTGCGATTGGTTGTTCACCTATATTTTCTGCATCAACCTTAATAATTGAAGCATTTGTATGTACCAATTCAGAAAGAAACGCTGGATATGGTTCTGTCGTAGTAAATGTAACCTCTTGTCCAGTTGCTTCTATTGACTCAATGTTCAAATTGGACGCGAGTGCTTCATTGACTTCCATCACTCGTTCAAAGGATGCTTTTACAGCTTCACCATCCACAGCAGTACCATCATGGAAGGTCACTCCATCTCTAATCTTAAATGTCCAAGTTCTCTCATCGATTTGTTCCCAAGATTCAGCTAACCATGGCTTAATTTCTAAATGATCGTCAACTTTCACTAATGTTTCTGCAATTCCTGCACGTACACCCATCCAGTCTTGGTGAGGGTCTATCGTTGTTGAAGCGAAACTAAACAATAACGTTACTGACTTATCTCCTGCTATTTCACTTTCCTCTTGAGAACTAGTTGTCTCTTCTGGATTACTACATCCCACAGCAATAACTAATAAAATAACAAAAACAACATAAAATACGGATTGCTTACTTAACACGTCTCCACTCCCTTTTCGTGTTACTATCTTTCAAGATTCGTTTGAATGACAAAATCAACCTCACTAATAGCAACACTCAAATCGTAATGATTATTATTCCTAATTAAATTTACTTCAGCCTATCAAGGGCTGTCAATAACAAATCGTAATAATTACGAAATAAAGAATAGAATTAGGTAGTATTTTATTCTTTACATCTGCTATCAACTTGAAAAATTCTAACTTTCTTCAACATCTTTGATCTTTCAGCCAACAATTTGTGATGATACAATAGAAGCTTATTAGACAATATAGAAAGAGTGACAACTTATGATTGAACGAAAGAAACACCCCTTTTTTATTGCAACAGGTTGTTTATTGTTATTTATTCTAATTTCAGTTCTGTCCTCCTTTAACCAGTTGGTAAATTTTGATCAGACGATCATTTCAGCTTTAACAGATGGAATCTCTCCTCTTTTCCTTGCAATCATGACAGGAATCACGAAATTTGGTTCTGGTGAGGTCATGTTGATTTTAACTGTTGCCATTGGATTTCTATTATTCATTAGAAAAATGTGGGGATATGCCATTTTTTTGTTTACATTGATGTTTGGAGGGATTGCATTAAACTTTATACTAAAGATTCTGTTTCAACGCGAAAGACCAGGTGAAATGAGTGTCATTGAGGTATTTGGCTACTCGTTAGAAATTGCTTCCTATAGCTTTCCTAGTGGTCATACCATGCGAAGTGTGATATTCTTTTCATTTTTAAGCTATTTCTGTATTAGGATCATAAGAAACTCTTTTGCAAAAGCATCGGTTACCATCCTTTTCATTTCCATGATAATCTTGGTAGCGTTAAGCCGAATTATAACTGGCGCTCATTTCCCTTCTGATATTCTCGCAGCTGGAACGATTTCTATTGCCTGGTTTTACTTTTGTTTACTAGTTCTACGCATTTTATTTAAAGATAAACTTTCCATTACGTAAGCTTTTGTATGATTTACTAATTGTAAATATCATCTATCTTTATACCTATGTCTCCCTACTTAAACGATAAAAAGCAGTTCCCACTTTAAAACGGGACTGCTTTTTATTCTAAAAATGATCAAAAAGTCCTCCTCTCCTTTATTATAAATACTCCCTACTATGGAAAGTATAAACATTGACTATTTCATAAAGGAATGATCCTATGTATAAGGACAGACTGTTAACTATTATTTGGATGGGAATAGGGAGTGCCTTATTGACGTCTATATTCAGCAGCATTATTATTGGTTCCATACTTGCTTTGAATCAAAAATTAAATCGATTATTGAAATACTAACCACTGTTCAGGCGCCCTCATGGCGCCATTACTTATGAACCAATGGCCGGTAGTCCATACAGCATTTTGTACAGCCATTCCACGAAAATACCTTTCTTTGCTTATTAATACAAGACACACATAGCAACCGCTCACAATAGGGACACTCTTTCCCATTTGTTCTCACTTGATCCATAGATCCGCAATCGGCACAACGTGTTATTGCCATATTACCCTCCTCCTCCATACAAGAGTATGGGAAGTGACAAGTACTTAGACCTATAATTTCAGAAAACAAATCAGCCTATAAATTGCAAAAGAAAATACACAGAAAGATTTTATCTTCCTGTGTAAATGAATATTGTAGACCAATCTTCCTCTTTATTCTTCCATTTCTGCCCAAAATCTATTGGCCATATCAACAACCGTACTACTTCCAAGGCCCTCAACCATTAAGGTAACAAGGAGATCCTGATGGGTCGCATCTACACTTGTATACCATCCGATCTCGTCTCCTTCCGTACCTTGGGCATCTTTGATTTCCGCTGTTCCTGTTTTTCCAGCTAACATACGAGAATGTCCACTATTTTCTCTGTACGCTGTCCCATTTGGCTCATTCACGACTGCAAGCAATGTATCAAAGATCGTCTCTGCTGTACTTGCTTCAATAACATGTTCTTTCCATGGTCTAGAGTCACTATCCATAAAAAGAATTGGCTGAACGATTGTCCCCTCATTCACAAACATAGTATAAAGACTACTTAAATGAACAGGATTCATTTGGACTTCTCCTTGTCCGTAGCCTGTGTCAGCTAACAGAATTTCATTATCAAGTCCTCCATTTGCAACTTGTGAATCATGTAATGGATACTCAAATGAAAACTCCTCTGAAAATCCAAATGTTTCAGCCCAGTCCAACATTCGTTCCGCACCAATTTCTAAAGATTTCTGAGCAAAATAAATATTATCCGAATACTTCATCGCTGTTTCTAAATTCACATCTGAAACTCCTGGATTCACCCGAGTAACGCGATAATTTCCCCAACTGCTATCGGCTCTCCATTGTTCCCCATCGATGTGTACTACTTCATTTGGATCAAGCACGCCTTCTTCCAATCCAATTGCAGCCGTGAGCGGTTTAAAAACAGAACCAGGAGAAAACGTGCGGTTGAAACGAATTAGGTTCACGTTCCGTTCGTCTTCAATCCAAGCTGTTCGTTCTGGAGACTTTGTACCCAAATACACTTCATTAGGGTTAAACACGGGTCGACTGACAAGGGCCAATACTTCTCCTTTGACCGGATCCATAACAACACCAGAAGCAGCCTCATCCCCTATTGAATCATATAATTTTTGTTGGATATTCACATCAATCGTTAAAGTTAAATCTTCCCCGTCTTGTGGTTCTGTTTTCATTAGTACATCCCGCGTCTCGCCGCTTGCATCTTCAACGCGAACTTCAAAACCTACTTCACCACGGAGTTGCTCTTCATAAGCTGTTTCTAAACCTAACCGACCAATATACTTTCCAGCTCCATAACCTGGCCAATCCTCCCGTTCTAGGTCTTCTGCATTTACTTCTCGAAGGTCACCAATCAAATGTGCCGTTAAATGGGCATATCGGTATTCACGTCCAGGCCTTCTCTCCATAACAACACCTGGTATAGTAGCTTCAGCAATTTCTTCAATACGTCCATCATTTAAAGGAACATCCATTACCGGCGCGAGCCAATCTGGGTTAGAATCTCTATACACTACGGCGAGCTCTGCTACTTCATCCGGTTCAAGACCAAGAATAGTAGCAAGTTGTTTTGCCTCTGTCTCTAAGTCCTTTATTTTTTCATACTGAAAACCAATGCGATGAAATTGACCGTTAATTGCAAGTGGCTCTCCATTCCGATCATAAATCTGTCCACGATTTTCTGGTGTTACTATTTGATAGACAATTTTATCATCAATTGATTGAAAGCTTTCAAAGAGATGATCCGGTTTCCAATTTACAAACCAATCATCTATCTCTTCACCTTCTTCATTTGTTTGTATCTCTCTTACCACTTGGACTTCAGAATCATATGTAATTGCACCAGCTAAGGTCTCTATTTCGACTGTAACTGGATAAGTAAGGTCGCTTACCTCATCCCAATCCATCTCTTCTTCATTAATGTCTGTTGTTTCATAATTCACCTGAATACGAGAAACGTCCATTTGCTCATGAATTTCGGCGTATTTTTCAGCAAACGACACACTCCCATTTGACACTTCTTCTTGAGAAGCTAATGAGAGAAAGTCAGTTAACTCATTATACTGCTGATTTTCCCAAGCATAAGTATACGCTTTTACTGCTGCTTCAGGATCTGGTTGATCTGAAGAACATCCGCTTATTAAAATACTTATAGCCGCAACGACCATAATCTGAAACTTTTTTTTCATTAGTACCCCCTACATATAAGTTAATCTAACATTAGTCTAATCGTTTCAAAACCCATTTGCTACCATTAAGAACTAGCTTCAAAGTATCCTCCTGGTTAAGGAATTAAACAATTGACTCTGCAACGATAACAGACCAACCTTTGCCTTTATAAGCATTGTAGCCTTCTGTTAAGCAATACGCATAGATCTGATTATTTTCAGTAATGTAACCGCGAGTTTCTTTCCCCGATAAGACCGTATTAACTGCCTTCAAATGAGTCAATTTCGTTTTCAATATCCCTGTTCTATCTTTAGAAGCGATGATATAACCCTCCTGGTTAACCACATAAAGCTGACTTTTTTCATCCATTTTTACTTTGTCTATAATATCGTATATGAACTCCCAATTAAATCTTGTTGTAAATACTCCAATAACTTCACCTGCATCATTATGGACCGGGCTAGAATACCCCATCGTATACCCACCTACAACCGAAGAATGATACATATCTGTTACATATACAGTATTTTTTTCTACGGTCTCTTTAAACCATTCACGATCGGCCATGTTTCTTCCGACTTGATCTTGATTTTGAGAAGCTACAATAATATTGCCTGATAGATCCAAGACGAAAAGGTCAAAGTATACTTCATATATTTTATAGATATTATTCATAAACGCTTGCGCCGTTCTTTTAGATTCTACTGTTGGATTAACAAGACAATCTTTTATTGCATCAAATGTTGCCCATGCTTGAACATCACAGTTTCGTTCAAATAAATTACGATCAATCTTATCAATTGTGTCAAATGCCATATCGACCGTTCGAACAGCGATAATTTCATTTGCTTTGTTTTGAATACTTTTTATAAGGGTTTCGCTTTCCTTGCTTGCGTTTAAACTTTCTTCTGCAAACTTTTTAATTTCAGTTGCAACCACAGCAAAGCCTCTCCCTGCTTCTCCAGCTCGGGCAGCTTCAATACCTGAATTAAGTGCCAAAATATTTGATTTAGTAGAAATATCTTGGATTTTCTTCATGACCCCTTGCATTTTTTGATTATCTTGTTTTAACTCTCCCATTAATAACGAAACATTCAGACTGTTATCTTTTGTTTTCTCCACTACCTACAACCCCTTTTTCTATCTACTTATGAAAGAACCACTTTTGTAAGAAGCCTATCTGTCAGATTCGTTTTCTCTTGTAGTTCTTCTTTACAGTGATTTTCTTACTAGAAATTATATCATATTCTTCCAGCTAGCAATCGACAATGTTTTCGTTTTTCTAGGTAATAGAAAAGACGAAAAAAGAGATACCTAGCCTAAGCTTGGTATCTCCAAAGAAACATTATTTAAAAATCGTTGAGATTACTTGATCTAATGACATTTCACTATCAATTTCAAACGTACCAGGACGTAATGCATTAGCAAGCCCACGATTTTCTACTTCATTATAGAATGCCATAGAGCTTTCGATAATGTCTGCACGTACGAGTGCATCGCCTACATCAATACTTGTCATCCCAGATGAGACGGTTAAAATCAACTTCGTGCGATACTCTACCGATTCATTTGTCTCTGCTGTTTCTTCATTCCCTTGTTCAACTGCCATATTTGCTTCCGCTTCATCATAAGCTTCAGCTCTTACATGGTCAAGTTGTTCATGCCACTCTTCTTCTGTGTAAACAAAATACCCTTGAGCTGCCAATGAGCTCTGCATTTCATCTATAGATATCTTCTCTTCTGCTTGTGTCTGGGCTGCATCACTTGTCCCGAAAAAATAAACGGCACCACAAACGCTTGCTGCAATAAGTAGCCCTCCGGCAAAGCTCCGTAGTGAGTTAGCTGTCATTAGCTACTTTTCTCCTTTCATCCTCTAAATAAGGAGTAAGCAAAAGTCTTACTTCATTTTCAGTTAATTCTGTCTCTGTAGCAATCCCTTCCATTGAATAGCCGCGCTTATGTAAGTCTAATACTTCACGCATCAAAATTCTTTGTTTGGGAGAAACAGATTGTTTCCCTTTTTCATTTTCAGAGATTTCAGCATCCAACTCAAATTCACGCATTTTCTTCTGTAACTGATACACTTCTTCCATGATCGAAATAGAAAACTGTTCCAATTCTTGTTTTGCGGCTTTTTGAGATTGCTTAGTTTTAGAAAACGACAAAATGAGCAACAAAATGGCTGCACCAAACAGTATGGCTAACGCCCATTCCATCATAATAGAATCCTCCCTTTTACGAATCTATTTTCTTACAAGTCTTTATTATACTATGATTATCTCAAAAATTCGATTCAAAACAAGAAATTACGACAATGGTCAGGAGTTTGTAACAAAAATGTAATAAAACAAGCAGGTTCTCCTAACTAAATGCTTAATTTATCAGATTTATTGTATTTTTATCTAAAAAACGAGACATGCAAGGAGGATCCTCATTCCGTTAATAAGGATAAAAACGCTTCTTACAGGAGTGAGGTGGATCCTGGTTCCGCTAAAGTCTTAAAGCCATTGAATATTAAGGTCAGCAAGGTAAAATAACGGAATGAGGATCCAAAAATCCATTCAAAGCAAGACTTTTCAGTAGCATAGCGGAATCAGGATCCGCCAAAAAACCTAAGCATACCAGTTGTCCACAGTCGATAGTTTAATAAACCGAGTGGCTCAGCTTATTAAAAAGACATAAAGCAACGCTCAGAGTTTTCACACTCTGAGCGTTTCCTATTGCTGATTTGGTTGCAGAATCGAACTAAAAACACGGTGTCCGTCCTATGAACCTAATATATTTTGTATAAACATACGAACAACATCGGCACCACCAACAATCGAACCTAATGTGCTACCTAAATTTGCCAAGACAACCACAAGCAAAATTCGAGTTACAGAGTTGCTCCAAAACCCTTTAACTGTAAATACATCGTCTGATAGATTTTCGAAATCTCCTACTTTTGGTTTACGTATATAGGCTTCCACAAAACCAGCAAACCACCCAGCTGCAAGGAGTGGATACAAAGAAGTCAGTGGGGCCACAATAAATGCGGTAATCACCGTTAATGGATGCCCAAAAGCAATAGCTGCACCAATTGCGGCGAAAAAGCCATTCCAAAGCACCCAACTCATCGTTAAATTAACACCAACAGCTGGGTTGGCATAAAACGTATAACCTATAATCCCAAGTATTAGCAAGGGAATAAACCATGCAATTAATTTAGGGGTAACGGACTTAGGCGGTCTCTTGGATAAAGCATCTAAGTCATGATCTCTTTTGATTTCTTCTTTAATACCAGGAACATGCGCAGCACCTAATACAGCCACAATTTTATCTCCTGGTGCTTCTTTAATCTTTTGAGCTAAATATTGGTCCCGTTCATCAATTAGAGGTTTCTTTAATTTCGGAAAAGCGATTGTAAATTCATGTAGCATCGAATTTAGCATATCTTTTGATTTCATCTTTTCCATTTCCTCTTCAGAAATCTCATCTTTGCTAAAGACACTATATATAATTTCCATCATTAGTTTTGCTCTTCCCCACAATCCAACACCTTGCCATATTCGTGCAAAAGTAATTTGAATGTTACGATCAGCAAGAACGAGGTTTGCCCCGACCTCTTCAGCAGATTCGATTCCTTGAATCATCTCTTGACCAGGCTTTATACCGAATTGTTTCGCCATTCTCTTCTGAAATGACCCTATTATAAGATTCATTAGTAACAACGTTGCTTTCTTTTCTTTAAGCACTTTAAAAATATCCATGTTTTTCCATTTATTTGCATCTTTTATTGACTGATATCTTTGTTCATCAAGCTCCACACAGACGGTATCAGGTTTTTCTAATTCAATCACATCTTTTACTTGTTCCGCACTTTGCTTTGATACATGAGCCGTACCAATCAAAATTAACTCTTTCCCTGCTATATGTAACCTTGTTAAATTTTGTTCTGACATAAATTACCTTCCTTTATGTATTCTACTAAGCATAAATTGTCTTGTGCATACTCTCCATTTTAACACTAATTTTCGCATTGTGGAAAATATAACTTTTTAATTACGATCCTTTTCTTGGAGAAAATAAGAGTATTATTTGTAAAATATCATTAAATCTGCAAGAATGATTAATAGCGTAAAAAAATAATAACTTGTAGGTGACAATATGATCGAAGTAAAGAAATCAGATCTAAGTGATGGCGAATTTAACCGAGGTGTTTTTGCTACTATAGATATTAAAAAAGGGCAGCTTATTCATACTGCTCCTGTTCTGCCTTACCCAAATGAACAGGATATTTTAATTGACCATACCGTTCTAGCTGATTACGTATACGAATATGGAATCAACCATGGAGCAATTGTATTAGGATACGGCATGCTTTTTAATCATTCCTATACTCCTAATGCAACATATGATATTAATTTTGAAAATCATACATTTGACTACTATGCTTACACAGATATCAAAGCTGGAGACGAAATCTTAATTAATTATAACGGGGATGTGAATGACAAGGAGTTACTATGGTTTGATAAAAATCATCCCGAGAACAATAAAAATGAGACAAAGAAATAACTTATAACAACTAGCACAAGAAGGCTGTTTGAGAAAATGATTTCTCAAACAGCCTTCTTTTTATGAACAATACTTATTCCCCATCTAATTCCATCTCACGGTGCTTCTTCCGTTTAAATAATCTTTTCCACCAATTCGTAAAGTTGTCCGTGTAAATATACATTACTGGTACAAGAACTAATGTGATAAAAGTAGAGAAAGATAATCCAAACACGATCACCGTCGCCATCGGCGCTTGAAGTTCAGCCCCTTCTCCTATACCTATTGCAAGAGGTACCATGGCTAGGACCGTTGTAAGCATCGTCATTAGAATAGGACGTAATCTAGTTGGACCAGCTTCTAATATGGCTTCTTCCCTTTCAAGCCCACGTTCTCTTAACTTATTAATGTAATCAACTAATACAATTGCATTATTTACAACAATCCCCGCAAGCATAATGATCCCAATAAATGCAGGTGCACTAAGAGGTCTGCCTGTTAAGACGAACCCAAGTATGATACCGATGAAAGTAGCAGGAAGACTGAACATAACGATAAACGGATACAATACTTTTTCAAATTGGAATGCCATTACTGCATAGACGAGAAAAATAGCAAGTGCTAGTGCTAGAGTTAAATCAATAAAGGCATCAAGCATCATTTCATAATCTCCACCTGTTTGGTAATCATACCCTTCAGGGAAGATGTATTGATTAAGCTCTGCTTCAATTTCTGCCATAACAGTTCCCAAATCTCTATCCATGATATCGCCGGTTATTGAGACTCCACGTGCTTGGTCTTGGCGATTAATCACAGTTGGACCCTCAGCTTGAACAAATTCAGCTACATCTGATAAGGAGATCATATCACCTGTTGGAGTAAGGATAGGAAGGTTTTGAATTTGATTATAATTCTCCCTATATTCCACTGGTAAGATAACCGAAATATCGATCTCTTGTCCTTCTGTCCGCATCTGTGTTGATACAACTCCGGTCACACTGTTTCTCACCGTTTGCATCACATCCGCATAGGACAAACCGTATTGCGAGGCAACGTCACGATCAACATGTATTTGTACTTCAGGTCGTGCATCTCCCATCGAATGAGTCACGTTGGTTGTCCCAGGAACATTGTTGATGATTTCTTGAATATCGTCTGCAAGAAGTCTTAACGTATCAAAATCATCACCGCGTACTTCAATTTCAATAGGGTTTCCACCCATACCATCACTTTCAAAGGCCATGACACTAAGGTCGATATCAGGGAGATTTTCGGAAAAATCACTTAATCCCTTTATTACATCATTTGTCGTTTCGCTTCGTTCGTTAGCTGGGACAAGACGGATGTAGAGGTCTCCACTATTTCCACCTCCACCACCCATACCCATCATTCCCCCGCCACCAACAGAGGAATAAATGACTTCAGTTACTCCTGTATCTAATAAATAGTCCTCAAGTTCAACTAAGGATTCTCTCGTTTCTTCTAACGAAGTTCCTGTAGGCATTTCAAAACTAGCTGTTATCTCTCCTTGATCAAAGGCTGGAATTAATTCCACTCCTACAAACCTTACACCACCCAAACTAGCAATGAGTAAGATAAGTGTCCCAAACACAATCGTCTTCTTTCGTCTGATCGACCATTTCAACATTTTCTTGTATAGGTTATCGACCCCATCAAAGAAGCGACCAATACTTGCGCTTACCTTACGTAATCCTTTTGGATCTTCTTCAACCGATATCTTCGGCAATAATAGCCCTGACAACATTGGTACAATTGTTAATGCAACAACCAATGAAGCTAGTAGAGTAAAACCAACCGTAAGTGCTAACGGCATAAAGAGCTCTGCAGCAATTCCACCAGTAAAAACAATAGGAACAAAAACAACTAAGCTAGTTAATGTCGAAGCAATAACAGCAGAAGATACTTCCGATGCTCCTTTTTTTGCTGCCTCAATACGGCTATACCCTCTCTCACGATACTTATAGATGTTTTCCAATATAACGATCGAGCTATCTACTAATAAGCCAACACCTAAAGCTAGTCCACCAAGAGTAATAATATTGATTGTTTGACCAGCAAAGTATAACAATGTAAATGCTGATATAACAGCAATTGGAATAGACAAACCAATAATTAATGTACTTCTAAAACTTCTTAAGAAAACAAGAAGCACTAAGACCGCCATAGCTCCACCAAGAATCAAATTCATCACAACACTTTGAATAGAGTCCTTAATAAACTCAGCGGAATCCATGATTTTTGTTAATGAAACATCCTGTGTTAACTCGGATTCCAACGTCTCTAATTGACTTGAAACAGCATCTGAAACATCAACTGTGTTCGCATCCCCTTGTTTTACGATATCAAGACTCAAAGTCGGTTCCCCATTAACATAAGCTAATGAAGACATCTCACGAAACGTATCATTTACGTCTGCAACCTCAGATAGTTTTATTGTTCCTCCTGATTGAAGAGGAATGTTGATGTCTTCGATATCTGCCGTTGAGCGAAAATCCCCCACGATACGTAGTGGAACATCTTGTCCCCCTCGCTCCACTTCGCCAGCCGGTGCACTCATGCTTTCCCCACCAATAATTTGCGAAAGCTGAGTTAATGTTACCCCATAATTTTGTAGCATTCTTACATCAGGTTCAACAATAATTTCTCTTTCTTGAGCACCTGTTAATTCAACTTGACCGACACCAGGTATCCGTTCAAGGCGAGGGATAATGCTATCTTCAGCTACATGCGTCAGTCTCGTTAAATCCATTTCACCTGATATCCCAATTTGCATAATTGGCATTTGATTCGGATCAAAACGCATGACACTTGGGTCACTAGCACCTTCTGGCAGCCCTTGTCTTACCATATCTATCCTTTCCCTCAGGTCTAACATGACGGTATCTAAATCTGTATTAAAATCATACATTAACAGAATGACCGATTGATTTTGAGCAGAAATGGACTGCATCGTGTCTAATCCTTCAGTAGCACTAAGTGCCCCCTCAAGAGGTCTAGTTACTAAGTTTTCAACTTCTTGAGGGGCAGCACCGTTATACGGTGTCATAACAACAGCAATTGGCAAGTCCATATCTGGCATTAAATCTACTTTTAATCCAGATAATGAAACTCCTCCTAATATCATCATCACTAGAGCAATGATAATTACGCCAACCGGTCGTTTGACAGATTCATTAATCAGTTTCAACTAAAGTACCCCCGTTTTAATCTCCTTTAGTAGAAGATCCTTCCGCATTTTCGTTCGTTTCCTCTTCATTCATATCTTCATTTGAAGTTTCATTTTTTTCATCTGCAACTTCATCTTCTTGTTCTATTTCATCATCTTGCTGATTACCAAACGATGGATTAATATCGTTTCGAATATTAATTAAGGCACCATCATATAATTGATGACTTCCTCTTACAATAACGTATTCTCCTTCTTGTAAGCCACTTTCAATTCCAAACCACTCTGCTGTTTCACCATTGATTGTAACGTCGCGACTTTCTACACTTGTCCCATCTGTCGTCACATATACAAATGTCTCATTGTTCTGTTCAATGACAGCATTTACCGGAGCAACAATTTGTTCATGATCTCCACCCGTTTCAATTGACACTTCTGCAAGCATTCCTACTCGTAAGTTATCGTCTGGATTTGTAAGTTCAATCTCAACAGGATATGAACGAGATTGCTCAGCAGGAAGCAAGCTTATATAGGTAATCTTCCCTTCATACGTTTGGTTGAACGACCGAATATGAACGACCACATCTTGCCCTTCGCTTAAATTAACTAATTGAGACTCATTGACATTCACTTCTACGACTGGCGAGTCCATTTGTACTATTTGTAAAAGCGGAGCTTGAGGCGAAGCCATTTCTCCTACATTTGTGTCTAACCCAGTAACTTGTCCAGACATTGGCGCTTTTATAACAGCATGTGTTTTTTGTTGCTGGGCCATATCGACTGAAATTTCAGCTTGCTTAACAGAAGCTTCAGCTGCTTTAATTTGGTCTGTTGACTTTGCTTGTTCAACTGCGATCTCAGCTTGTTTTACAGCAGCTTGAGCTTGTTGTTTATCTTGTTCAGTCGGCATATTTCCACCTAGTAAACTACCAAATACTCCTTGAAGCTCTTCTGGTACTTCTGAAAGGTCAACATCTGAAGAACTTTCAGCATTTGAAATCATTTTTTGCGTGTTTTTTGCTTGTTCCAACTGCATTTCTGCCTGTTTTACACTTTGATCTCTCATGTTCTTTGCACTAGTTAGACTTGCTTGCGCTGCTTCTAATCCAGCACGAGCTTGAGCAATGTTTAAATCTGCATCTGTTGCATCTAATTCAAAAAGGGTATCCCCACGCTGTACTGTATCACCATTTTTGACATGTACTGCTTTAATTTCTCCTGTTAACATTGGCAAGACAGCCATATGTGAACCTGCCATCACATGTCCTGATAGAACTAAATCACTAGAAAGAGTGCCGCTTGTTATCTCTGCTATTTCTACTGGATGAACGGGTTCTTGTTCTTCATCAGCAGTGACACTATTGTCCGTTATATCCGAACTACACCCCGCTAACATGACTAGAAGAATCAACATTAATATCGCACTATAATTTCTCTTACGTACCATTCACTTGCCCTCCAATTATTTTCATTCGGCAATCCTTAGGTCCTAAGAATCAGCCTTATTGTAATTGACTAGTTTATTATGATCCAAATAACATTCTATCATTAATAAATGAACTGAATGTGAACTATTTTATGAACATCTTACAAAATTTGAGAGTATGCATGTTCTTTAAAAACTACTTCTTACTTATCGTACCAACCTTTTATGAACTGAGCATGAACTGCAATTAAATACTTCTGTTTATCTTGCTTGTTAGCTGTCAAGGCTAAGGAGGTGAAGTCTATTGTTAAGTGGAGGGGTTTATGCTTTCTTTTCGCGGAGATGCGCACAAATTTTATTTAAAAATAAAAAAGAACAATCGAAAAGGGTTTAGACCTGAGGAATCGAAAGAACTACAAGAATTAAAAGAAATCCGACATTTCTATCAAACGATTGAAACAAGAACCCTAGGAAATATACATTATTGGATTTTAAAAGAAAAAAGTGGTTCTGGATTAATACCTATATTAGTAACCGCTATCCCTTGGGTCCTCTTTATATTTGGGAATCAGGTACAAGAATTTTTCAAAAATGATGATGGATACCTTTGGTTACTGTTTGTCTTTATTTATTTAATCGCTGTGACAATTAGTGTTAGTATTCATTTCCGAGAACGTTCATGGGCAACGGTTCACTCACGTATTATTGAAGATATTATTGAAGAACGAGATGAAAAAGAAAAAAATTCCAACAACTAATGACAACAGTCCTATTGCACGTAAAAAAGATTCCTATAAGATCAAATGACCCTATAGGAATCTTATT
This sequence comes from Halalkalibacter okhensis, assembly GCF_000787375.1. Lineage (GTDB taxonomy): Bacteria > Bacillota > Bacilli > Bacillales > Bacillaceae_D > Halalkalibacter > Halalkalibacter okhensis. The sequence goes on from NZ_JRJU01000007.1 coordinate 64,675, forward strand.
ATCGAGTCTCCAATGCCTGTTTTAAATCTTGCCATATATCTTCCCACGCTTCCAGCCCTACAGATAAACGAAGAAGTTCATTTGAAATTCCCATTTGGACCCTTTTTTCTAGCGGAACAACGGCATGTGTCATTGATGCAGGATGTTGGATTAATGTTTCAGCATCTCCGAGACTAACTGCAATTGGAATAAGTTGCAGGCGATCCACTACTTGAACAGCATCTTCATATGTCCCTTTTATTTCAAAAGAAAGAAGACCGCCTCCTTTTTTCATTTGCTTCTTTATAATATCTGAATCAGGATGCTCATCGTCTCCTGGATAGTACACGGCTTTTATTTTTGGATGTGTTTTCAAGTTTGCAGCTATTTTTTTTGCATTATCACAGTGCCGATCCATTCGAACAGCGAGTGTTTTCAAGCCACGTAATAACAACCAAGCATCAAATGGGGACAAAACGCCACCGATATCCTTTTGTGTTGTTCGTTTTATATCATTGATTAGCTCCTCATCCCCAACCATTACACCAGATATTACGTCTCCATGTCCCCCAATATATTTTGTTGCGCTATGAATAACCAGGTCACACCCTAATTGTAAAGGCTTCTGTAAATAAGGTGTAGAAAATGTATTATCAACAATAACTTTAATTCCTTTTTTCTTCGCAATTGAAGCTACTAATTCCAAGTCAACAACTCTCATCGTTGGATTAATTGGGGTCTCAACATAGATGCAAGTCGTATTTTTTTGAATACTATTAGTTATTTCTTCAACAGTTGCTAAGTCGGAGAACGTAGCATTTATGTTATACTTTTCTTTTAGTAACTGTAGTAAGCCAAATGTACAACCGTATACACCTTTTGAGCAAAGGATATGATCATTTGCTTTGGTGATTCCAATTAATGCTGATGATACCGCTGCCATACCAGACGCAAATGCTAGAGCTGCTTCTCCCTCTTCTAATTGCGCTACACGCTCTTCAAGGACTGAGATGGTTGGATTAGAAAGTCTAGAATAAATATAGCCATCTTCTTGTCCCGCAAAGCGCTTCGCCCCACTCATCATGGAAGGAAACGTAAATGTGGACGTCTGATAAATTGGTGTTGTTAAGCTATCAACATGTTCTTTTGAACGCTGCCCCGAGTGGATCACCTTCGTTTCAAATTGATAATTCTTACTCATCATTATCATGACCCCCTTTATTTAATTTCAAAATCAAATGTTTAAGGAAGTGCTTTCTTCCATTTTATTTAAAAATGGCTTGCTCTGTTCCGAAAAACGAAGAAACATTGCCCTTTATTTGCTACAATAAAGTTTTATATGTGATTGGTAGTATTCATTTAATTTGCTAAAATAAATATTTAATAATAAAAAGCGTCTACTAGAATAATGATTACATCTTTTTAGTAGCTTCAGATAAACAAAGGGGGGAATTTCTTGTATAGAGGAAAAGCATATTGTGAAGCTAATCTTTACATATATGCTCCAGCTAACGAACGTTATGAGTTTCTTACTAAACGCAAGAATATCATAGAAAAATATTGTAGCAACACCATTAAAATTACTGACGTTCGCATTAAAGACTCAGGAATTGACGAACAAACAAATGAACCATTTCTTTCCTTATCCGTTATGTCAGAAGTACTTGTCAAATATGACCCTATCATCACCCATTTAAATGATTATAGAGTTAATGCTTGTCGAGAATTTAGAAGGCAGTTTCCAGGTGCTGGAGCGATCATGGCCCATTATATTGATACGTATAGCCCTTTTCGATTAGATGGGTTTAAAAGCCGGACTTAATTTTGCCTTATTTGTATTATTAAGTTATTTTCCTTTTAATAAAAGGCAATGCTACAGAATATAATTTTGTGACATTACTTACCAGGGGGGAATCTTAATGGTACATTGGAAAATTACAGCCACCTTAAGAAATGGTGATTATGTAATTCAATATGGATCTTCCGAATCTGAAGAACAAGCTTATGAAGAAATGAAACTAGAAGAGTTATCAATAAGAAAGCAGTATAGCGACACTGTTACAGAAATGGATTATTGGCTATAAATATTATCTCTCTAGCATTAGAGTAAGGTCACTAAAAAGGTAAAGTTCTTCCTTTTTCAGTGACCTTTACGCTATGAGGAAAATGTTCCTTTGTTTTAAGCTTGCTATCAGTGAGTTTCTCGTAGCAGGTTCGCTAAGTGGAGATTACTGCTTCCTCAATTTGCTAAAAGAGACTTATTCAATGTCTGGGATTGCTGGTAATATAACATAATAGAGATATTCCTTTAAATGTAGGGAAAATAATATTTCAGAGAAGTTCTAGTAATCGAAGTGGTTTAGGTGATTAGGGTATGATGTATAGAAAAAAAAGCACGAACCAGGAGGAATAGATTGATCAAATTAAGCAAAAGCTTCATTCCTTCTGTGATATTGTGAATCAATCATTACATTAAGTACGTTTATTTCTTCCGTTGTAAGCTGCCTATTTAATTTACTTTCAAACTCTTCTCTTAATTCTTTTATAGTTACCATCAATGCTTCACTCCCCTTTTTCTTTTCTTTGGAGATTTCATTTACGTCAAAAGACCTTGTACCCCTTATTATAATGAAAAGGAAGGATTTTGCAAGCGTTTTCAACAACTATTATACTTTTTCTAGCCATATTAAGGTGACAAAAGTACCGTAACAATAAAAAATAATATAAATAATAATATTAAAGCCACCTCCCCCATATAATACTCTAAGACTGTATATTTTTAAAAAGACACGTTTTTAAAAACGAAGCCACAGGAGGGATTCACTCCCTTTTACGTGCCCTCAATAAAACATGTCTTTTTCTTTTTTTCAAAAGCATTGTTAAAAGCTCTACCCAAGAAAGAGGGTATGATGCAGGCATGAAAAAGTCCATTTTGAAGATTTGAGGAATTATAGATTTTTATGGAAACGTGTTATACTATCTTTAAGGAGCTGATTAGTATGAAAAAATTTCAAGTATCCGTTGAGTTCCATAGCGGACAGCAAGTTAATTTCACTACTAAGTCAGATGTTAGAAAGGATATGTACCGGCTCAACATCAACGGTGAAGACTGCATTGTAACCGATGATAATTTTGTCTTAAACATTTCCAAGATCAAAGCCTTAAAGGTAAAGAAATTAAAACGTAATTCTGCATAATTAAGTTGCATATGGTCTGTCTCAAATTCATGAACGAGAGGGAGCCATGACTTCGTTTGCTACTCGCCTTGAGAGGGGAAGCCCAATTCCCTCTCAAGGCTCTCAAAAGATTAGTAGCTCCTTCATTCCCTCAGGTTGTCTTAAAAATTTTTAAGCGGATTTTTTGGAACCCGCATTAAAAAGTTAGCTCTGCATGAACATGTTCATGTAATTCATCATCTTGAATATGTACAATAACAGAGTATTGACCTGATAAACCTTCAAGGTCATCTAGCTCATATACTCCATCGCCTATCTCTGATAAATCTAGCCATTTCCTTACGTCTTCATCTTCTTGCCACATTTCCAATGTCACATTGCCTTGCTCATACTTTTGACCTTCTACTACAATATGAACAACTAATGTATCATCTTTAACTTCTGTTTCAATATCAACATCATAGTGGTGATGATCATGATGATCCTCATGCTCCTGCTCATGACTATGATCTTCTGTATCTCCATTATCATCGCCAATTTGAATTTGGCCAGTTGGCATACGATGCATACCGCGAGCGGTTACATGTGTTTGGACATGATACAATCCCATTTCTTCAAACGTATGGTCCAAGGAATAAATATGGCCATTTTGAACATCTGCTTCTATCATTTTACTATCTTCCTTTTGTCCTTCAAGCCAAATTTCATAGATAACTTCATTAGCATCTTCAACTAAATCATCACCTTGAGTGACGCTGCTGTTAAAGGTTACCACTTCTCCTACTTCCGCAAATTCAGGAAATTCTAATTCTACTTCAATTGCGGTTAGTTCATCAACTTCTACACTACCTTGTTCCTCTTCAGCCTGTCCACAAGCACTTAACATACTTAATAAAACAACTAGTGCAGTTGCCTCTATTATCTTTTTCACGACATGTCACCTCTTTTTTGTATTTCTCTACTAGCCTATAACATTATCACCAGAAATTCCAACGTTATACTAAGAAATTCATTTTATTTTCACCTTTTCTATATTGTTTTCAAAAAAAAAGAGAAATCTATTGACTAAGGCATTATAAAAGATAAAAATCTTTTAATGTTTATGCCTCAAGATTCTCTTCATACTTTGTTTTTTATTTGTTATTTAAAAGCTTTGCCTTTTGTTAGATGACAGGCAACCCCTTTCCCTATTGCACCGGGTTTGCTCATTTTCTCTATATATTGTAATCCTCTCGTGCATTGTTTTTTACATGCAATGCACGTCGCTGATGTCACTACTTTCATCGTATATTGATATTTCTCTGATGCAGTCATTTTTGGAGCAGCTTTTTTCTTATTCTTTGTTGCCATATCCATCTCTCCGTTCTTTGTGATGCTATATAATATGCGATCAACTTCCAAACGGCGCACCTTCAAAAAAATAAAAAAATTTGTGCAAATCTCCGCACAAAAAGCGACTAAAGGGGGTAAGCCTTTTTCAGTCGCTTCCTTTGATTCAACCTTTTTTACACAGATAACTGCTCACTTGAATTGGTTGTTACATGCTCCTTCTTATAAATGTGAAGCTTTGCAAATACATAAGGTGCTCCGAGAAGCCCCCATAAACCAATGCAGCCATAACGTATAAAATCAAAAATCAACATTTCAGGGAACCATACTTTTAATCCAATTTGCAGTACGAATAGACCTACAAGCCCAACTGCATAAGCAGCTGCCTTTCTCCATACTTTTTTTGAAATCATCATTTTTATATGGGTCGATTCCGCTAAATATCCAATCCCAGCTCCTAACAAAAAGCCTGCATATTTAACCCCTTCCTCTTCAGGAAAAAGAGCCACAATCATAAGTGGAGTTAGTATGGCTAAAGTCCACTTTATCTTTTGTGACAGGTTAGAGAGCTTTTCTTGTAAGCGAATCGAAATAAGCAAGATCACCACCGCCACTAAAATACCAATTGCTACATCAGCCGGCCAATGAAGCCCAGAATAAAGACGAGAAAATGAAATACTTAAGATAAGAATGATCGCCAATACCCAAAATAAAGGCTTAGCAACTAAATAGGCGATATAGCCCCAGAGTGTGGTCGAACCTTGAGCGTGCCCACTCGGAAATGAATCGTAAGGGTAATGGCTCCCCACCTCCGCTGATTCTATAAACAACGAATTGATTCCTTCTGTTCCAATTGGTCGTTCAATAGCATAAGTAATTTTTAAGAAAGCATTGACGGTAACCGATAAAAGAAAAATGTAAAATAGCCGAAACCCTGCTTGCTTTGAAAAGCACCAATACACAATTGGCACTATCAAAAAGTAAAACTCTTCATTACCAAGAAACGTTAATAAAGCCGCCAGTGCGTTAAAAAAGGGCTGTTGATTCTCGGTAATACTTATTAAAAATTCCGTTTGACTCATAAAATCCCCCATATTCATTTTTTTACAACGATAGAAATATTCTACTTCGTTTACTAATATCCTTGTTAATCGTATAAAGTTCTACAAGTCTCATAAAAACTGAAAATTCCAACTATTATTTTATTAGGCTAATGCCCTTCCAATATTTCATACATGACATATTCATAACAGTGTATTGATTAAAAAGGAGGAATCTTCATGAGTCACACTTCTAACAGCTTTGCGTTAATTGTCGTTCTGTTCATCCTATTAGTTATCGTAGGTGCTGCATACATTGCCTAAAGAGTTAAAGGAAGTTGCATGATGTGGAACTTTCTCTAGAAAGCCACAATGGCTTTATTTTATACTCTTGGTGAAATCAGACACTTATTAAAAGTCCGCAGCTTACTGTTAAAGGGGGCACTAGGAGGGCATGATAACCTTTATGGCCCCCTTTCTAACTATCAATGAAACGTCAAGTCTTATTTCTATCGACTTAGCCTCCAATTAACAGCTCAAGTATGAACGGACCAATTTGATGTTTATTCATACAATACCTCAACAAACCTCTAAACTAAAAAGCACCTATTATAAATAACAGGTACTACTTTTAGAACTGCAATGTACATATGAACTTACGAATTCACCCTATTATTTCGTCCATTCAGGTTCATATGTATAGATTGTTTCCCCACCATGCTGGGCATTTCCACGAAAGTTGATTGCATCCTCCTGTTTAAGTAAATTGGTGCGAAAAATATGAAAATCTTCTTTAGTTACTCTATACGATTGCACTTCTTGATTGCGTAATTGATTTAAGATTGATAATACTTCTTGCTGATCCATCTTCATCCTCCTCTTGCTTACCCTATTTCAACTACACGGCGGTCATACAAAATGTTCTTTAATTTGTTTTGGGCTCTGCTTCAATCGGTAAATTAATCTCAATCGTCGTTCCTTTATCTTGCAAACTGGATATTTGTAATTTACCATTATGCGAATCAATGATTTTCAATGCTGTCATCAAACCCAGACCGGTACCCTTTTCTTTCGTTGTATAAAAAGGGGTCCCAATTTTCGAAAGAAATTCTTTTGGTATGCCGCTGCCTTGATCCATTACTTGCACTTGAATTTCATTCGAACGATACAATTTAGCTGTTATAACTACTTCTCCTCCATTTGGCATTGCCTCAATCGAGTTTTTAATTAAGTTTATAAAAACCTGTTTTAACTGACTTCCAATGCACTTCACTTCCGGTAACTCTTCAATATCTGTAATTACTTCGACATTATTAATTAAAGCCTGAGAACTTAATAGCATGACAACATCCTCAATGATTCTATTTAAATCTTCATATTGGAAATCTAATGCTTGAGGCTTAGCGAGCACCAGTAATTCACTTGTAATCATCTCAATTCTTGTTATTTCGTCAGACATGATCGTTAAAAAATCACCTCTGACTTCCTTATGATTTGATTTTATTAATTGTAAAAACCCTTTAATTGAAGTAAGCGGATTTCTAATCTCATGTGCAATCGATGCCGCAAGCTGTCCAACCGCTGTTAACTTCTCAGATTCATACAACAGTTTTTCCGTTCTTTTTTGATTAGAAATATCCTTAGCAATACCATATACACCAACAATCTCTTGTCCAACAATAATCGGCATATTGGTTACTTTTAAATCAATGATACTTCCATCTTTCTTCCTTACTTTTGTTTCATACGTCTCTGTTTTCCCTCGAGTAGCCTCCAAAAAACGCTTATTTGTATACTCTAGTTCCTCTTCTACCATTAATGGAATATAGGAGATCTTACAAAGTTCCTCTTCACTGTAACCAATTAATTGTTCCATTGCTGGATTCACCCTGAGAAAGTTTCCATCTAAATCAAAAGAATAAACAGCATCAGGGTTATTATCAAACAACGATTGGTAATGAGATTCACGGTTTAATGCGGAATGTTTGTGTTTCGTAATATCTTGGAAAATTACTGCTAGTCCCTTTTGAGAGGGATAAGCCTTAATATTAAACCATAACTTTAATGGCGGATAATACATCTCAAACGAAGCCGTCTTTTGTTTTTCAAGGGCTTTGTGGTATTGATCATATAAGGATAATTTAACGGTTTCCGGAAAGATTGACCACATGTTTTTTCCGATTACCTGTTCTCTTTCTCGTTGGAGAATTCTTGAGGCAGCTTGATTAAAATATGTAAAGTTCCAGTTAAGATCGAGTGCATAAAATGGATCGGTAATACGATCTAAAATTTCAAACTCCGTTTCGGATATGTTCATCTTAATACCCCACCAAAAATTATAATTAGTAGTTTAAAACTTCTATAAAATGACATAAAATTTTACAGTTAATTTTAGCTTATCATTCTTTATAAAAGAATGATACTAACTATCGACAAATAACGAGGAAATCCTAAAAAAAAAAGAAAAGCAGGCCGCTAATTTAGCCTATGAAAGACATCTTTGTCTCTTCATTTAGCTATATAACTAACGGTCTGCTGCTTTTTCTAATTAAATTCTTTCTAGCGCTTCCTTCGCAGTCATATATTCTAATCCTAAATCCGTCGCAACAGCTGCATACGTAACAGCTCCAGCAGCTGTGTTTAACCCTAACTCCAGTGCATGATTCTCAATTAGAGCCAGGTGCACTCCTTTATTAGCAATTTGAAGTGCGTAAGGGATTGTTACATTTGTTAAAGCAATGGTTGATGTACGCGGAACCGCTCCAGGCATATTTGCCACAGCATAATGAACAACATCATGTTTCGTATAGGTTGGCTCATCATGTGTTGTAATTCGGTCAACTGTTTCGATAATCCCACCTTGATCAATCGCCACGTCCACAACAACAGATCCTGGCTTCATTGACTGAACCATTTCTTCTGTAACCAATTTAGGGGCTTTTGCACCTGGAATAAGTACCGCACCAATTACTAAATCTGAATCTATCACTGCTTCAGCAATATTTAACGGATTTGACATTAGCGTTTGGATATCTGTTCCGTATAAATCATCTAATTGTCGCAAGCGGTCGGGACTTAAATCCATAATGGTCACATCTGCCCCTAGACCCATAGCAATCTTGGCAGCATTCGTTCCAACTACTCCTCCACCAATGACTGTTACTTTTCCTCGTTTCACGCCAGGAACACCTGATAAAAGGATTCCCATACCACCTTTTGGTTTCTCGAGGAATTGTGCACCGATTTGAGCTGCCATACGACCTGCTACTTCACTCATTGGTGTAAGAAGCGGTAACGTTCTCCCTACTTGAACTGTTTCATATGCTATTGCCGTGACTTCTTTTTCGACTAATGCTTTCGCTAGCTCAGGCTCTGCCGCTAAGTGTAAGTATGTGAATAGGATCAAACCTTTACGGAAATAAGCATATTCCGAAGGGAGTGGCTCCTTTACCTTCATAATCATATCGACTTTTTCCCAAATAGCTACTGGGTCCGCTTCGATTTCAGCGCCAGCTTGAACATAGGCTACGTCTTCAAAACCACTTCCAAGTCCCGCATCCTTTTCAATAATTACTTGATGGCCAGCTTGAACAAGTGTCATCACACTTGCAGGTGTCATCGCAACACGATTCTCATTGTTTTTGATTTCTTTTGGTACGCCAATTAGCATAATCTGCCTCCTTTTGCATTACTCAGTTACTATTAGTATAGACACTATTACATTCATTGCCATTGTAGACATTGCTAAACGCACCTTACACCATTTGTGAATCACCACAAAAGAATTACCATATTTTTACTTTTTTATATGTATAGGACGACTTTCATCATAAACATTGATAGTATGGCAATCATCAGTAAAAAACTATACAACCTTAATTTACTTATTTCATCATCTGCTTTGTGATTTTCCTCTAATTTTTCTAAAATGATCCGAACAGCTTTGGCAGTCATACCAAGCATAGCGCTAATAGCTAACCAAATTAGGACAACAAAGAGAAACCAGACTGTTAACCATTGAGTGGTCATAAAAAAACCAGAAACAATGGCAACAATGACACCTCCATGAGCTAGCCAAATAATCCGTTTGTATATTTTCAACAAAAGAGTAAACCTGCCAGGTTCGTCCAATAAACTTCCTTTAATTAAAAATGGAAATGGTATTAAGACAAAAAACAGAACCGATACTGCAATATGAAATGCATAGCTAACTAAATACAACATTTATTATTATCACCTCGATTATTAATCTTACCAAACGTTTTCTTAATTTGGAATCATTCATTACACCAAAGCTCCCTTCTATTCGCAGGTTCTCACTTTTTATGGTAGGATAAGTATGATAAAAAATTTGAGGTGAAAAACAATGCCTACTTGGTTTATGTGGTTCATTGTCTTATGGACAATCTTTCTAATAACAGTAATGTTTATTGGTGGGTATTTTATGTTTAGAAAATTCCTAAAAAGGTTCCCTAAAGAAGATGGCAAATCCATTCTAGATTGGCAAGACTATCATATTGAAAAAACAATCCACCTTTGGAATGACGAGCAACGAGAATTATTAAATGATTTAGTCGAACCAGTTCCTGAATTATTCAGAGATGTAGCTAAAGGAAAAATCGCCGGTAAAATCGGAGAGCTTGCCTTAGAAGATAACCTTGATTACCTGCCACAAGATTATATTATTAAAGGGTATATTCTTGCTACACCCAAACGTGACCATAAATTCCTTATAAAAAAACTCCGTCAGAGAAATATCGATATGGAGCCATATAAAGATCTTTTAGAAAGCTCATAGCTTGCTCTTTTGTGATTGTTTTCCCTGTTCAAGCTTACCATTTCTTTCTCTTATCTTCATTGGATAATCTAACGGCTATTTGGCAAACTAGAATTATTCAAATCAATAAGATAAAGGTGATGAACAATGAGCCAATCAAAAAGACAAGCCGAGCGACAATTTAGAGCACGTAAAGAATCTCAAAATCCTCACGGAAAAATCAAGTCATTAAAACGAATTGCAAAAGAAGATGCAGACAAATAGAAATTCATTGAAATTGAGGGAAAAGCCCTCATTTTCAATGTCAAACTATAGTTCGCATGAGTTTGTTTTGCATCTAGTATAATTAGCAGGAGGGCACTGATTAAATTCAGTGCCCTCCCTTGGTGTTGGCTCCCGTTTTTTTGCTTTATCTTTCGGATCGGGAGCCATCACACCTCTTTGGCTCCCGTTCTTTTGCTTTCTCTCTCAGTTCGGGAGCCATCACACCTCTTTGGCTCCCGTTCTTTTGCTTTCTCTCTCAGTTCGGGAGTCATCACACCTCTTTGGCTCCCGTTCTTTTGCTTTCTCTCTCAGTTCGGGAGTCATCACACCTCTTTGGCTCCCGTTCTTTTGCTTCTCCTCTTATTTCGGTAGCCATCACGACCCTTTGGCTCCCGTTCTTTTGCTTCTCCTCACTTTTCGGTAGCCATCACGACACCTTGGCTCCTGCAGTACACTCCTTCTTCTCCTCTCGTTCCGGATTCAATTCTCTAATTGCTCTTTAGAATTTAGATCATCCAAACCAAAAAAGCAGACACATCCCTTATCCGGAAATGTCTGCTTTTTGAGTTAACCTGCTCCCATATTATGTTTCCACAGGCATTGCGCCTTGGCTTTTAAGTGATTTTTTTAGATTGCTCTCTAGTTTACGATAATTCATATACATGGATATACGCCATGGAACGATCATCCCATATGCAAGCAGAAAAAACATGCCTGCCAATTCTTCTACATTTATCAAATCTCCAATTAGCAACTTAAAAATAATTCGAGCCAATAGCAATCCTATTAATATGAATGCGAATGCTTTAGATCTTTTCATATAAATTTGTTGATCTCTAATTTCAAATTTTGAGGTTTTTATCAGTAGAAATGAAAATAATATACCAACTAACACAGCTTCTATGACTTGTAAGAAAGCTGGACGGGCCGGTTCATATAAAAACATTAAAAACCCTGTCGACATAAAGATCGGCGGTACAATAATTTTTTTTGCTGATACCGGTCGTTTTGTCGCTTTTAACCGAATAAATATTGCCAATGATGCCATAACTACAGCCCCAACTGATGTTATCCATATATAAATATCATCCAAGCTGCTCACCCCTTTCTAGTCGGTGATGGTTGTCCATTACTTAAAGATACAGGAAAGCGCGTCTTGTTTCAATTTATTTCATTGAATTTCCACTTTGATATGAAAGACATCATGAAATATTACCTATTTTCGCTTCTTTCCCTCAGTAAAGGTTGTAAATTTACTAGTTAATTTGTATAATTATTACAAGAATTAGAGAAGAAGGGAATCTCTATGAGTGAAGGATTACTTAGAACCATTGAACAAAAGCGAAATGAATTAATAGAACTTGCCCTTATCAAAGGCCTTTCGTCACATGCCGTTTTGACAGTCAGTCAAGAGTTAGATACGTTATTAAACCGCTATGAAAATGCTAATAATAAAGAGAACCACTTTCAAAAATAAAGTTGGTTCTCTTTTTCAATTGACGCTTCTCATATATTTTCGCTAATGATTGACGTCCGCTAGTTCTGATGAACCTCTTTGCAATAAATACATTTTGTGGTAAAGCCCTTTTTGTTCTAAGAGCTCAGTATGGTTCCCACGTTCGACTATTTCCCCTTTATGAAGAACAATAATCTGATCCGCCTCTTTAATGGTTGATAGCCTATGGGCAATTGCTATTGTGGTACGTCCTTTTTGCATTTTTTTCAAAGCGTCTTGAATTGCCTCTTCCGTTTCAGTATCAACATTCGCAGTGGCTTCATCTAGGATAAGAATCTTTGGATTGGTGACAATCGTTCGAGCAAACGATAAAAGCTGGCGCTGCCCACTAGATAACGTTGACCCTCTTTCAGTAACTTTCGCATTGTATGAATGAGGAAGCTTTTCTATAAACTCATTCGCTCGAACAAACTCAGCTGCTCCTTTGATGTCCTGATCAGTTAGTTGATTTCGATATAAACGGATATTACTCGAAATGGTCCCTGTATAAAGGAAAGGATCTTGTAGAACGAGACCCATATTATCTCGCAACTCCGTGTTATCAAAGTGATGGATTGATTCGCCATCAATGACAATATCACCACGGTCAAGCTGATAAAACCTCATTAAGACATTTATGATCGAACTTTTTCCACTTCCTGTATGACCAACAAGAGCCACAGTTTCTCCTTTTTTCACTGAAAATGAAATATTTTTCAAAACATCTGTTTCTCCATCATAGGAAAAAGATATATCCTTAAATTCGATCGCGCCTTCTTCAATTTTAGGTGACTCTTGCCCCTTCTTTGCTGGAGCATAATTTTCATAGTCCATTAGTTTAAAGACACGACCGGCAGATACAATTGCTTGTTGAAAAAGTGATAATCGCATCATCATTTGGTTTACCGGCTCAAAAAAACGATCCAAATAGTTAACAAATGCATACAAGACACCTATTTCAACAGGACTTGTAAAAGACATCACTCCGAAGTAACTTAAAATCAAAATTAGTGCCAAAATGGAAATCAAATCAACCATTGGTCTAAGTAAAAGTCCGTCCAACTTCATACTCTTCATTCCGGCTTCTAGGTGTTCTTCATTGACGTCACTGAACTCTTTACGAAGTCTCCTTTCTTGACGAAACATCTGAACAATCGCCATTCCTTGAATCGTTTCATTCATTTTGGCATTGAGTTGACTGAGCTTCTCACTCATATCCGCATAAAATTTCGAGCTAATCTTTCTATATAACTGCATTAATCCAAAAATGATCGGCAATAAAATAAGACAGAAAAAGCCAAGAGTTGGATTCAAATAGAACATGGCTATACATATTCCGATGAGGAACATAATATTTTGAACAAAATTAGCAAGCACGGTTAAATAAAACTCTTTAATAGATTCTGTGTCATTCGTGATACGAGAGATCAATCCTCCCGCAGGGGTTTTATCAAAAAATGCCAACCCTTGTCGTTCGACATTTGAAAACACATCCACACGGAGCTGTTGCACAATTTTTAAAGATATTTTTTGAAACATAAAGGCTTGAAAGTAGTTAATAAAAACAGAAGACAAATGTAAGACTATATAAATAACCCCTAACCAAACTAATGGTTCTAACGGGAAATGCCTCGGTGTTAAATAATCATCGATAAAAATCTTAAGGAGTATTGGACCAAGAAGTTCTGCAGCTGTTGCAAGAAGGAGCAACGTAAACGCAACAATAAGGGACTTCGTATGTTTTTTCGCATAACGAAGTAAACGCCATAAAACGGCTCTTTGTTCTTGTTTGGTTAAGACTTGATCCTTATGTTGCATCCTCTTGCCCTCCTTGTTCCACCAATTCTTCTAGTTGTTGCTGCTCATACATTCTCCTATACCATCCGTCTTCTTTCATTAATTTATGATGATTGCCTCGTTGGATTATTCTTCCTTCATTTAATACAATGATGACATCTGCATGCTTGATCGCACTGAGACGATGCGCTGTTATAATGGTCGTTTTTTTAGCACGATTTACTCTTAATGATTCAAGAATTTGCTCCTCCGTCTTAGCATCCACTGCAGATAAAGAATCATCTAATATCAATACATTCGGGTCAGGTAAAATCGCCCTTGCAATCGCTATCCGTTGCTTTTGACCTCCTGATAACGTTACGCCACGCTCTCCTACTACCGTCTCATATCCCTCTTTAAAGCTAATAATATCATCATGAATACTGGCAAGTTTACAGCTATTCATAATTTCAGTAATTGATGCACTAGGTTTTGCAAAAGCTACATTATCAGCAATTGTAGCCGAAAAGAGGAAATGATCTTGAGGGACATTACCAAAACTAGCTTTTAAGTCATCTAATCTATACTCATTTAGCTTATAACCACCAATGGTAATCTTTCCGTTTTCTAAATCATATTCCCGTTGGAGGAGGCGAATTATCGTTGATTTTCCACTCCCGGTTTTCCCAACTATCCCCAACGTTTGACCTTCTTTTAGGCTAATCTCGATATTTTGTAAAGCATAATCGTTACTACCTGGATATGAAAATTGCTCAATGGCAACGTGAATATCTCCTGTTGCTATTTTCTCGCTTTTGGCAAATTCATCTGTAATATCTTGTTTTTCCGCAAGCAAGGATGAAATTCGGTCATAGGAAGCACGCCCACGTTCAACTATATTAAATAACCATCCAAATGCTAGCATAGGCCAAATTAATAGACCGAGATATAAAGTAAAACTCGTTAATTGACCAATAGTCATCTCCTCAGCTATGACAAACCTTGCCCCAAATACAACAGCTAAGAAAAAAGAAATTCCTACTATTAATGAGATCGTCGGATCAAACAATGCATCAATTTTAGCAACTGCAACGTTTTTATCAACGACATCCTTTGATTTATTTTTAAATCGTGTGATCTCATCCTCTTCTTGACCAAATGTTTTTGCTACACGAACTCCCGTTACACTTTCTTGAACCGTATCATTTAGATCGGAGAACGCGGCCTGCGCTAAGTGAAAACGCTTATGTAATAGGGTTCCATAATAACTAGTTAAATACGCCATAAAAGGCATTGGTATTAAACAAATGAGCGTTAATTTCCAACTAATCGTTGCCGCCATTGTCACAATAACGAATCCGCCCATCGTCAATGAATCAACTAAGGTTAATACACCCTGTCCAGCCGTCATTTGGACTGCTCTTATGTCATTTGTCGCATGAGCCATTAAATCGCCTGTTCTGTGACGTTGATAAAAGCGATGAGACATATTAGTAAAATGCTTGTATAATTGATTTCTAAGCAACCGTGCTAATCGTATGGACGCCCCAAATATCATAATTCTCCATACAAACCTTAAGCCGTATGTAAGAACGCCCACTATTAACAAAACACCAATCCACATTAATAAAATATTCGTTGTTAATGTTACATCTACTATGTGATCTACAATAATTCCCACTATGAGTGGGGGAGTTAGTGTTAATAAGGATACAAGTGCTAATACAAGAATACCTAATCCATATGATACTTTCTCTTGTTTAAAAAACCACCACAAATCTTTAAATACTTTCACGTTTCAAACGACACCTCTCCTGATACAACGTTAAAATGTCTATCTTTTTAGCTCAAAATTCAATGGTTGTAAAACCGTTCCACCTCCAGAATACGACTATTCGACATAAATTATAGTAATTCCTCTTAACGTTTAAAAAAAGCAAGATTCTTAACTTATAATCATCATGTCAAAAGAGAAACCTTTATAAAGTAGAAAAGCACCTCTACATGGAGGTGCTTTTCTATATGATTAATTAGATGGCTGTCCAGGTGGATAATAATAAGGTGGTATTTTCAACCAACCACGTTTGATCATTAACGCCTTTAACGTCACTCCAAAAGTAAGCATTTCCGTATGGAACTTATACCACATAACACCTAGATCTGTTCGAATTGCATCCACTTCACCTTTTGCTGACATCATAAGACATGCAGTCAATTTTAATGTTATTCCATTCGTGATTTCTTCATCAGATAATTTTACTCCTAATGGAATGGCATTCGATTCTGATTTTGGCTTGGGTGGAGAGGTTTCCGGCAAAGGGATCCCCTCTTTTTTCATAAAGCTACTTAATTTTTGAGCTTGATTTTCGCACATTCTTAGAGCATCATTTAACATTTCTACTACTTCATCATCAGTTGAAGTATTTAAACCGGCTTCTTCAAACCGAATGAACTCTGCTAATGAAGTAAAATAAGTCCAACAATCCATTGCCTCTCCAATATGCAATGGTGACTTTTGTTCATTCGCATTATCTACTTCTTTATTTACTATGTGCCAAAGGGCCTCAAAAGGATTTGACAAACCTTTCACCTTCTTCACTTTGGATTAATGTTAGTTTTTTACAGTTACTTAAAATAAATTCACTCTATTTTATATTTTATAAGAAACCAAATTACCAATATTTTACAATGTAGTGGTTATGATACTGACGCTTAAGCTCAACGCTTGTTGAACAAAAAACCACTTTTCCTGTTATTGAGATAACAGAAAAAGTGGTTTGTTTAGTCTTTTTAGAAAAGTTAATCCTGTTTTTTGGAGAAAAGACTCAAACTCACATTGCTCCAAAAAGTCATTGGCAACAAGGATTTACTTACCTTGTTGCTTCTGCATCGCTTTCATCATTTGATTAATTTTCTTCTGCGATGGATTTTGTCCCATTTGCATCATCCCCTTATGTATCAAGGGTTACGCAATCTAAAAATCCATTCCATCCGTTGAGAAAAATATACCACACACTTCTAAATAAGTCTAGAAAGATTAATAGAATTGTAAAATATGGTTTATTTTTCTCCTTGATATTTTCTTTTGGAGAGATTAAGCCGTCAATAATAAATAAGTTGAATAACTTCTTCCATTAAGTTGTCGTAATGACTCATCATTGTAATTTCCACTTAGCACATCATCCAGTATCCGCTTATCGTTTCTTTTTAAAATGCTATTTAACAAGAAACCAAGAAGGATTTCAGCGTTGCCATAATATGATCTATCACGTTTGAATACTGAATGTGTTGTAATTCTCTCCATTAATTGATCAATTTGCTCACCTTTTAACTCTAATTCCCCTGCAATCCTGCTTACATAACGATATTTCCCCATTTAAACCCCTCCATAAATAGCATTAAAGTCTAACCCATATTATGACAATATTTCGTACGTTTAAAAATAATAATTGGCATTAATAACTTGTTGAGTTAATAATAACTTATTTAGTTATTAACGTCAACAGTTATTATTAACTATTCAAGTTATTAACATGATATAATGTGCATATATAATAATGAAGGGATTTGATGAAAATGATTAAATTTAAATTAAAAGAACAGCTTGAAATTAAAGGAAAGACTATGTATTGGCTATCTAAACAAACTGGAGTTAGACCAAATACTCTTAGTCAATGGGTTAATAATGAAGATGTAGATAACTCAAATAAAAAGGTGAAATCGATTAGCCTCGAAACACTTGACAGTATTTGCGAAATACTTGATTGTGAAATTGGAGACATAATCGAACATGTGAAGAAAAAAGACCACTAATTTTGTTGATTAGTGGTCTTTTAAACGTTTAGTTATTTTGTTTTTGCTTTTTCACTTTCTTCCTATTTTGTAAACATAGCTATTACTATTGTTTTTATTATTAATCCAATCAAAAAATACATCTCGATGAACCTTTAATTGTCTCCCAAATTTCATTACAGGAAAATCACCAGAGTGCATAATTTCATAAACTCTATCTCTACCTAATCCTGTGATTTTTTGCACATCACTTACTCCTAATAATAGCTTTTCCTCTCTACTCTCATTTTCTTTATTCATTTTCATTTCCCTTCGTTTCGTCGTCATAAAGTATCTCAGGATATTCTTTAATAAGTTCTTTTACGAAAAAATTAATTGCTTTTTGTAATTTCTCTTCATCGTGAACATAATTAGGATTTTTTATTAAAATTGTGTCATCAAAGCTTACTTTTCTGGGCATTTTACCACTCCACTATAAATTCTAATTACATACTAAAAGATTTCCTTCTCAAAAAACTTCTTTATGGAATTAAATGCTTTTTCATCTCCATTGGGCAAGTTTAAGCAAGTGATGGTAATATTGTAACCATTAATCTTCTGAGTCGATTTATATGTTATTTTATCGTCTTGTTGCCCTTCTTTGATATATTGATAATTAGCAATTGTGACTTCACTCATCTGAATCACGTCTTGATTTGTGAACATCTTCTGTCTGAATTACTAACAAATCAGGATATTCAACTAGCAGCTTCTCTGCCAACCACTCATGAAATTGGTCGAGTTTTTTGTCTAATTCTTCCGCACTGTGCTTGACTTGCTCAACGGGTTCGTGTATAAAGACGTACTTAGATGCTTTAGGCATAGATGAATTTTCTCCTTTCATTTTGAGTACTTTCTATTTAACTCTAACGAATATTAACGTTGTAATCCTTAGTTGTTTTAAGGTATAAATTCAATCAATTTCCAATTTATGGTTTTAATTTTAGATATATTTTTAAATTTTATTTATAAATGAAGTTCAAAGCAACAAAAAAAGGACATAATCTCAAAACTGAGATCACGCCCTTTTTCAGAAAAAGTCACAACCAAATCCATTATAACATTTCCATATATTTTTATACACTCATTTCATATAAAAATTCTTTAATATTCTTGTTATATTAATGAAATAAAAGGCACACCAAACGCAACAGTATTACCAATTCCCACAAGTAACGACATCATAAGAGGCATCAATTGAACAAGAATATAGCCTATTGAAGCGTTCTGAATCAATCCAATTCCCTTGTCCTTTTGATTAATCATGAAAAGTAAAGCTCCTCCAGTTAACATTACAAGTGCTACAGGATAAGATAAGGCTTGAATCATGTCTACAAGTGGCATAAATGCTTCGACAATCTTTTCTTTTGCTGCACCTTTTATATAATCAGTTGCAGGATTAGCCACTTCTGCCATAGCTGTAATAGCTTCGGGTGTTGATGCATAGGCTGTATTAGTAAAAAGTTTATTAGTTATACTTATTGCAGTTGCTCCAGTTGTAAGCGTGATGAGAGACGCTTTTAACTTATGAGTTACTGCTTTTTTATTAAATTTTTTTACAGCGCGTCTAATCTCTCTTACATCTACACCATTTAGAAACTCCGAAACACTACCCACTGTTTGCACTCTCGGTTGAAATAACATGATGAATCGCCCCTTTAGTTAATATCGTCAATCAATAAGACTTGAGCATCCACACCATCACACAACTTCTCTAATTGTTTTTTGCGATAATCCGTAGTGGTTAACCAAATAATCTTAATTGGAAAGTTAGCGTGTTTAATAATGGCTTTGTACTTATCAATCTTAGAGCGATTCTTCAACATCTTTTGTGTATGATCTATTTCAACTGCGTAAAATACATTGTCTTTTTGATAGAACGAGTCAGCAATTATAAAGCCAATACCTTCAAATCCTAGCTTAACCTCATTCTTCCAATCATTTGGTTGCCCTAGATGAATATACAACTGATTTCTCATAAGATAATGTCCTACTTGAACTGATTTCTTCCTCACCTTATTACATTCAACACGCTCCCTACCTCCTGCATTAAGATAATACACCTTCTCTTTATCTCTAAAAGAAGAAACATAATCAGACATGTTAGCTAATACCTTCCTTGCGTTCCTGTCGCTTCCTAGTTTGTGCATGTGTTGAATTTGTGAGCGACTAAGATAATCACACCTCTTTAATGATAAAAGAATCTGCTCCTCTCTTTGCTCTCTCTTCAGTCTTTGTATCATTACTACTGTCATCTCCCTTCATGCTGTCTTCTTCCTGCCTAGCTTTAATAACAATGTGTGGTGAGATGGTTTTTTCAATGAATCCATTATCAATTGCAGGTGTCTGTACTTCTTCACATCTGATTGTTTTATATATAGCTCTTCCTTTTATAAGTGGTAGCTTCTCAGCGCCTTCTTGATCAATAACAACTCTACTTGCTGTAGCTGAATCAACTGTGAAACATAAACGCCCTATACAGTTACGCTTAACTTGTGAAGGAACAGTTTCAGCCGTTGGATATTGCGTTGCGTATATGAGCCTGTAGCCACTTGCACGACCTCTGCGAGCAATATCTTTAATAATGTCCTGACATTCTTCATCGTCCGCAATATCAGCTGCTTCATCAATAATAATGAAGTGTCTATCCTTCACACCTGCTTCTTTAATGTCCTCATAACCGTTTCTATAAAGCCACTTGTTAGTTTCAATCATTTGTTGTTGTACATCCTTTAATGCTTCCTTAGCCTCTTCAGGATCTTTAGCAACGGTATCAACTTGCTTCAATGAGTCATAGCGACCAAATGTAAGACCATCCTTCAAGTCGATAAGTGTTAGCTTTACTTTGTCTGCCTTCTTATCAATTAAGAAAGTGACTAAGCATTTAAGCCAATTAGACTTACCAAATCCAGGCACACCAGCAACTATTATGTTGGGTACATCATCGAAATTGTGCTTAATATAGTCTGTACGTCCAATACCAATAGGTACTTCCCATTCCTTATGTCTCTTTGTTAATGACTCCTCGAACTCATAACGTGTTGTAAGTGGCTCATTGTACACTCTAAATATCAACATACCATCAAATGAAATGTGTACTTCTTTCCTTAGATTACGCTTCTTTTCTAGTAACATTTGAATCTGCTTAACTATGTCTTTTTTCCAATTAATTTCCTTGAAGTCATGAATAGACACATCTGGAACACTCCTCTTAATGTTCAAACCATCTTGAAAGTTATCAAGCTTGCTCTCAAATTCTTTCGATGACAAGCCTTGTGGCATTTGGAAGACATACTCAGAATACTTCTTCTTTCTTGACTTTCGATGAATGCGAATTGTCTTTCCATCTTTTGCAACAAGACCACAATTCTTAGAAATGTTTTCAATTTTCTTAGTGTCATTCCCTCCCACTCCTGATTGATACAAATAGGTATAACTCGCTAAACCTGCCATCACAACAGATGATCCAATCTCAAGAAACATCAGCACCACCCTTTCTCCCTATTCTAATAAGAATAGTCCCTCCAGAACGGAACAAAAATAGTTAAGTCTAAGCATTGATAGTCTGAGGTTTATTGGTGCCGTTTATAGTGGTGTGGTGGAAAAATGAATGGTATATAGATTCGGTATATTTACTTGGTACACTACTGGAATTATAAATGGTAATCCGTTCGGAACTGTTTTGTTTGATATAGCTTACTTGGTACTGTTTGTCCAATATTACACTTTTTTGCACATGTTTAAAAAAAGGTAAATTTGACCAAGCTTATTCTGAGGTGATTAATCATGAGTTGGTTTGGCTTAGGAAAGAAAAGAAGCCGATTTGGAAGAATGTTAGATGATGAAGATATAACACAAGAAGAACTTTCTAATGTTTCAAGAGTTGGGCATACAACAATATCAAAACTATGTAATGATGATAATTACAGACCAAAACATTCAACTGCAATTAAAATAAAAAATGGATTAAAGCAATTGGGTGTAAATAAAGATGTAGACAAATACTTGGGGATTTAATAAGAGGAATAAACCAAATGTAAATAGAGAGAGCAAACCTTATGCTACTCTCTTCACTTCTGTTTTTTCATTCATTAAAGACCAAACTAATGCTATTACCCATCCTATAAATGTCCAACCAGCAAAAATGTTTAGTACAGTAATTGCCACTTTATTAGTTTTTCTTCGTGCAAATGCAATTAAAGTGGGAACAGGATAAAGAATTAATAATAATAAAGCGAATGATCCAAGTATCAAAATGCCATCTCCTATATTAAAATTTAACAACTAAATAATAATACTACACTTAATAACTTGATGCAAAGGGACTATGACTATTGGAGTGTCAATTATTCCGCCTTGATAAGCGAACAAACATTCGTATATAATCAAAATAAAAAGGTGATCTTATGCTAAGAGGAAATGATCTAGATTTAGTCTTAAGCTTTATATATCTTCCACTGACTCGTAAAGTATTAGAAAATAACTTAGGTAAAGTCAAGAATGTTGGTTTTAAGTTTGAAGAGCCTTACCTAAGTCTAATAGAGAAAACAATAAATAAAATTAGTATGGATATTCGTGATCTAAAGAAAGAAATGCGTAAAACTGGAATTACTGTATATGATCAAGGAAAAGTAAATGAAAAGTGTAGTTACTTAGTGGTGTGCAGGGGATATCGTGAAGAGTTTAATTTATTTCCTCATTTGATGAAAGTAGAGGTTCAGAACTATCTGAATCAGTATTTACTAAAAACTCAAGTACCCTAAGCTCAATACCTTTTAGCTTTCGATTTAATTTTGATTCAAATTCATTAATTAAAAGGTTTAATGTTGGTTTCATCTAAAATGCCTCCTTTTTCTTTAATAATAGTCAAAAAGAGACAAGAATCAACATGTTGAGTTTGATTTTCTAACACGAATATTTTTAACAATAAATGTTTATTCGATACTCAAAATATCATTGTCACAATAACCTCACACTCGCCAAATTTTAATATGAAATGTTAAAATATTAATAATTTACTATTTAGGGAGTTTTTATGAAAAAAATAAACGCATTAACGCATGTTAAACTAATAATTTGGCGAAGGAAATTAAGTTTAGTTTTTCTTATCTTATTCTTTTCAATATTATGGTTTTTACAAATTGATATTTTAAAAATATTAGGTCAGACTATTGTCAATATTATTCCTTTAGACCTTTCTGACCCTGCTTCTGCAGGTTTATTCGGCGCAATTGCTGGGGGCATATTATCTTTTATGGGAAGTATTATCACTCAAAGAAAACAATTCAAAAATAAGGGAATTGTCTTCCGTAAAAATGTCATATATACACCTCTTTATGATGATTTAAGAAAATTAAAAACAACTCTTACTGAGAATCATTACCCTACTTATTTAGTGTTTAAAAAGAACGACCCTTTTATTAATTTTGATTACCCAGTTTTCCTAGCATGGGAAAGAATCAATTCAGATGTCAGGTCAATTGAAGTCCCCAAGTATTTAGCCGATACCTTTAATAGACTTGAAAAAAGTGGAGAGTCATATTTAGAAGCTAGATCTAAAGCTTCTAAAGAGATATATCTTGAATTAAGTAAACTAACTCATATTTTCGATCAGAAGACACTAGACATGTACGATAGATCAGGGGATTCATTCTATCTAAACGAATTGATTGAAAATGAGGACATCCCACTTGAAAAAATAAATACTAAATATAGGTTTAAGCATGAGTATAGCAATGAAAATTTATTAGAAATTAAGGCTTGTATAAATTCATGTAAGAATTTTGAATCAATTGAAAGGGTTATATTAAAATATGAAGAATTCACCAGAATATTAGATGATTTAATTACTGCTTTAGAAAAGTTAATTTCTTTTATTCAAATTAAATATGAACATAAAAACAAAAATTATTAATAAAGGGGTACAATTAATGCATCATAGTCGTTATAGTTTAAGCGAATATAGAATAAAGGAAATTATTGAAAATAAACTAAACGAGAATCCAGATATTTTTTATTACATTGATAATTACCATTTGCAGAAGGTTGTTGACTCTTTAGTAGAAGGTATTGCTGAAGCAATGGCTGAAAACAACCAAAAGCTTGTAGACAATATAACAAAAATAATTGACGATGAGTATAAAAAACAAAAATTGTTTAGAGGGTATTAACCTATAAACAAAAAAGGGGTTTACCTCACTAACAAGGTAAACCCCTCAACTTCTGTGCATTACGTTCCATAACCCACTTTATAGCTCTTGTGAGCTACGATTAAATGAATCTAATATCAATACAAGGGTCAATACTTCCCTACCCTCACAACCTCTTATTTTCTATATTATGGTACATGAAATTATAAACTTGTCCATTCAATAAACAAAAAAGGCTTACCCACTGGATTAACCAATGAATAAGCCTAAGAATTATCTAATGAATCCATAAGGTTTCATTTTCGTTATGAAACGTTCTGTAGCCTTATCAACTAATTTATCAATGTTGATATCAGCACCTTTTTCAATCTTATCAATATGTAATAAATTTTCAATTCTTATAGTGTTAGTTGTTTGACTGCTATCAGTATTATTAGTGGTTTGATTACCTTGAATTCTTTCTTGAAGGCGATTATATACCGCATCAGCAAAAGGATCCATTTGTTTACCGACTAGAGGAACAATCGCCTCTTTACCCGCTTCACCTAGACCAGCGATAGTGGGTTCATCGAAGAATCCTCCATTTTTATGCCAATTCACTGAAAATGATGGTATAGGAATATTAAAGCGATTATCTCTATTAGTTGACATGCTCACTCTAGGGAGCTTTAACTTAGGTAATGACCATTCAAAATTGAAAGCATCCTTAATTCTACCAATCATTGTGCGTACTACATCAACTGCAGATGTAATTGGCTTTGTAATAGCATTCTTTATGTTATTAAATATTCTTTGTGCTGTTGAATAAATACCTGAAAAGATACTCGATACCGTATTAGCCATGGAGGAAAGAGTGCCGCTTACTTTACTTTGAATTCCGGTAACAACGGAGAAGATAAATGAGCTTATACCATTCCAAATATCAGAGAATACCTTACTAATTGATGTAAGAGCTATATTAATCACTGTAGATAATACATTCATGGCTTGTTTAATGATACCTTCTAAAACTGACATAACCCCACTAGTGATTTTCTTGATACCTTCGAAGGCTTTGTTCCAGTCCCCTTGTAAAATTCCTAGTACGGTCTGGACTATCCCTTGTATTACTGATAAAACACCCTTTATTACTGTTTGAGCATTTTTCATCGTATTTTGGACATAAGAAAGAATGGTACTACCGTACTTTTCCCATAAGTTAGATATTATTTCTAGCACAGTTTGTACAATCTCTCTTATAGTTTTCATGATTGATTGAATAGTATCTTTCATGCCTGAAAAAGAACCATCCGAATTAGATCGCATTTCTTCAAACTTTTCCTTTGCCCAATCAATCGTTTTTCCAATGAATTCAAATACTGTATTCATTGCATCCTGAAGTTTTGGAAGAATCTTTTCAGCGAGGTTCATCATAGCCTCACCAACAGGCATAAGACCAACCATTGCATTGTTTTTCATTATTTGAAAACGTTCACCAAGTGTAAGAGTATCTTGACCAGCTTTTTCTATGGTTTCTGAAGAGTTAGCAAGCGTATCTTGTAGTTCTTCTATAGAAAATGCACCTGATTGAATCATTTCAGCCATTTCAGGACCTGCTTTGGCTCCAAATATCTCCATAGCTCTAGCTGTGGCATCCCCTGCATCTTCCATATTTTCAATCTCATCTATAATTTGTGGCAATACTTCTGCTGGGTCTTTCCCATCCTTAGCAATATTAGCTATCCCTTTTGAGAAAGCTGACATTGCTTTGTCTGCGTCATAACCTTTTGCTTCAAGATTCCCCATTAAAGTAGCTGCATCATCGTATTCTAAACCTGCTGTACGCATAGTAGCACCGTGCTTATCCATCTGTGACATTAAATCACCAACACCAGCTCCGGTAGTTTGAGCCACTCGCCATAAGTGATCCATCTTATCCATAGACTCTTCAGCACCAATGCCCCAAGCCTCAAAACCACGACTACCACTTTCGATAAGTTGATCAGATGCTTCACCACTTATACGTGATAAATCAAGGTATTGTTTAGTTAAATCCTCTAAACTATCACCAGTTTCTCCGGTTCTCGTATTCAAATCGGCTAAGGCTCCTGCAACAGTCTCAGCGTCATCAGGCACTTCCTTAAACACATTTTTAAAGCTATCCTGCAGATCTTTTAAGTCATCACCAGTAGCACCAGTTCCATTCCTAATAATTCCAGTAGCTTTTTCAAACTCTTGACCTGCTTTAAAACTCGCTGTCCCGATTCCAACAAGAGCAGTACCAATAGACGCTACAGCACCAAGAGCAATTCCTCCTAGCACTTTGGACATCTTAGAGCCTTTCTTCTCCGTGTTATCCATGCCTTTTTCAGCAGTAGCTAACCCTTTTTCAAGTCCTGAACTATCGACGGTAATATTAGCTTTATATTCTCCGAGATTATATGTACTCATTAGTTATCACCTCCTTCAGCTTTTGAAGTGGTGTAACCAGTAATCGCTCTAATAGCGGATAGATCAGCATCTTTACGAGGATTCAAGTACCTACGTGCTTTGTCTAAATATTCCCTTCCTTCTTCTGATTTCTTTAATTCTTTTTCATGACATTGTTTGATATATGAAAGAAACATACTGTGGGGCATCTGTATGATGTATTCATGAGAGAAGTTGTAATAAGAGGCTAACAATGCGAAGTCACTCATTATTTCATACCCTTGATTATTAAAAGAAGCCGATTCTCCTTTTATCTCAGGAAGAATCGGCAATTTTAGTTTGGGTTTTCAGCATTTTCAGCTATTTTGTCTTTGTATGCTTTTACTATTTGTTGCATTTGAGTAATTTTTACTTTCTTTTTTACAAAATCTTCTGTAATAGTTCTATTTTCATCTTGATTTAAAATATGAGTTACCATTTTCACAAATAAACCAATATACTCTATCTCTGATTTTGACTTCATCGCCTTATCTT
This sequence comes from Halalkalibacter okhensis, assembly GCF_000787375.1. Classification (GTDB taxonomy): domain Bacteria; phylum Bacillota; class Bacilli; order Bacillales; family Bacillaceae_D; genus Halalkalibacter; species Halalkalibacter okhensis. The sequence continues at coordinate 91,434 of NZ_JRJU01000007.1, forward strand.
CAAAAGCTGCAATTTTCAAAACAAAATCAACTGTTGGCTCCGGAGGAATTGTAAACTGATCATCTTCCCCGAATTTTAAAATTAGTGGCTCCTGAGTTAATAATGAAAGATCAATAATATTTGACATATAATACACTCCTTATGATTTTTTCCTCAAAATAAAAAAGAAGGGTTTCCCCTCCTCCTTAAATTTCTTCTACAATTTTTACAATGTTACCGTTTGTTTTAGATGGATCACTTAGAAGCTTGAATTCGAAATTAAAAACTGACTCCGCTGTAGGGTTAAATGTAAGCTGTAAACCACTACGATTCTGAGCTCTATACATTTTAAGTTTGAGCTTCTTTCCATCTTGTCGCTTTGTGTGAACAAATAACATTTGCTTTACTGGAACAGTACGTTTACCACCAATACCAAGCGTACGTTTTGATTCATCTTCATTATAATAAGTAGAAGAAATTTCATTTAGCACTTTCATATCTAATGTACAAACTCCAGCATTAAACATAACTTCTTCCGAAGTCACGAAACTAGCTAGAATATCATTTCCGACACCGCCACGAACATCATAGAACTCTTGTGTGTAATTTAGTGTAGACTCACCAGAACTTTCACCAATTTTAAGCATCGCTTCCTCAATTTCTTCTTCTGTACTTTCATCTAAATCCACGCTGTCTGGCAGAACAAAAAGTTCACCAGCTCCAAACAGGATTGAATTTTCATTATTATTATTTGACATTAGTTAGTCACCCTTTCAGTGTAATTAAAAAATATTGATTTTGTTCGAACACTTTTTCATTCTCATGAAACAAAAAAGACCCACCTGTCATGAGCTGGGAGTTTAGAATAATTTGATTGTCTACTATGTTAGATGGACGATCATTTACTTTCTTTTTGAAATCAAGTAACTCAATTAAACGATTCGTAATATCATTTAATTGAATATCATTGGCTGTCACAAGCGTAACTTGTACTCTATGCTCATTTGCTACTTCTCTCTGAGACATAGGTACAACGTTATAAACAATGTAAGGATAATCAATAAAATTTCCTTTTTCGTTTAGTTGATCTTCACTAAATGCTTGTGTTCGGCCGAAGAATATCTTTAGCTTGTTCTTATATGGATAATGATCAAGCAATTCACTAAGTTTTATATCAGAAGTAAGATATTGAAAGAAAGTAATATTCATTTTGGGGTCATCCCCTTAGCAACCATTGATTGAATATTACTCTGGTTCTGTTCAATTGCATCACGTATGTATGGCTGTGCCGTAATATTACGAACAACTGACCCTTCATGAACAACTTCAGCATATTCAACATTATTTGTACCAACTTCAACAACTGAAGATTCTTCATTATGTTTAACTTCTGAACCAGTGCTACGTCTTAAGTGTCCTGTCTCTCCGACTGGCGCTCTAAATTTAGACTCACGCTCCATCAACATACCAATATCATTGGCAACTTTTTCACGTTTACTTCTAATATCTTTGATAGCTTGCTGGAATTTGAAATTCTTCATTAGTTAGTCCCCTTTCGTATAAGGACTTCAAAATGCTTATCATATTTCATGATTTCTGTAACCTTATAAGGCTCCTTTAGATACTCAACATCAGAAAGGATTTTTAAATTCTTGTTCGGCTTACAGAAAACACGATTTGTTACCTCAACAAAAACACCGTAAGTTCGCTCAGCTAATGTATTTGAGTATGGTTCAACTTCACCTTTGAATGGAGACTTAATTTGTTCAGGATCACCATAAATAGGACGACCAAATTGTTCATAATCAATTATTTCACCCTGTTCTTCTGTAACAATATACAAAGTTTTAGTAAGCCTCATACAACTCGAATCCTCCTATGACGATCTAAACGATTCATAATATTAGATGGATACTCGGTAATATATGATTCATTTAAACTCCCTTTTCCTTCAGATGTAATATTCTCTACACCTTTACTCAAATAAGAGAAAACAGCCATTTCCTCAATTACAGAATTCAAAGAAATTGGAATTTCTATAAGATTGCAATAATCCGTAACAAAATCAGTTGCTCTCTGAATATAAAGATTTAATAAAACGTCCTCAGTAGTATCTAAAATATCCTTTTCTAATAATGTTTTTACATGATCTAACTTAGCCATTGGTTATCATCACCTACTTAGAAGCCGTTTTCTTAGTAGGTGATTTCGGTTTATCAGTAACTTCCTTCACCAATTTATAGCCGAAATCATGAACTAAAATATTTTTAATTTCTTCTTTATTAGTTTCACCTTGACCATTTACAAAGGCAACACCATAAGTAGATCCATTGTAATTTTTATTTGGGGTTTCTATTTTAAACATTAAATCACTCCTTTATTTAAAAATAAAAGGAGGGTAATACACCCTCCAAACGTTTTTATGTAATTAAACAATTAATCCTTTAAGACGAGCTGCAGACTTGCCGTTAAAAATACCAATACCAGTATAGAATTCAATACGAGTACGATAAGCAGGTTTAGATTCAAGTTCACCCATATCGTAAACTTGTACTCCACCATTTGTTAAACCTGATACAAATTCATCTGCACCAAATTTAACCGCATAAATTGAAGTAGTATTATCATCAGTTCCCTGTGATTCGTTGTGACCAATTACCTTTGAACCATCTACATTTTCACCAGCTTCAAAGAATGGTACACCATCATATGAAACTACTGATCTGCCAAAAGCATCAGTTGCTGTATCAAAATATCCTAATTGACGAGCAATAGATTTAATTTTGAGCATTGTTTTTGAATCCATATATAAAGCATCCGCTTTACCTTGAACCTGATAAATTAATGCATCAAGCATTTCTAAAAACTTGTTTTGTGGTTCAATTTCAATTTTATAACCATTTGTATCAGCCTCAATTACCTGACTTCCAGTCAAGCGCTTCTTTAACCCATCAAATGACTTTGCATCAGTCCCAGTATCACCATTAAAGAAAGTATCTTGGAATTTATACGCTAATGCTTTGGTTTTCAAAGCCGTTTGCACAGCACGTTGATCATTAATGTTAGAACGAGTTTGAGCAATGAATTTATCAGTGTCAGCATCTCCACCAAGAATTACTAGACTTTCAGTCTTTGGATTAACTGTACCTGTTGATTCTTCATAACCTTCATTTACTCCTCGAAATGCAACGCCTGGTAATGTCTTTTCTTCATTGTACGTGTACGCATTCCCTACAATATCCATAAAAGGCATCATTTGAAGTACAGATGCATTTTGAACAAACGTTTCAGCAACTCCTCTTTTTAGTGTATCTTGAGATAATTTTGCAGATTCTAATAATGTTATAGCCATAGTATAATCACCTTTACCTTTTCAATTTTTTATTATTTTGTTTGCGAATAAGCTTGACTCATTAATTGAGTCGCAGACATATTGTCTGTATTACTATGATTAGATGAACCATCAGTAATGGTTGTACCATTTTCTTTTAATAGCTCTTCTTTTATTGATTGAATTGAAGAATTCCACACTTCCTCAAATTTTATGAGGCTCTCATTTGTAGAATCCTCATCGTTTCCAATCAATTTATCTAACAAGAATGTTGGAAGCTTCTTTTCTGATAGAGTAGACAAAGCCTTATTTTTCAAAGTCTCTCTTGTTTTCTCCGTTTCAATAGTTGCAAATTTTTCCTTCAATTCCCGAATTTCTTTTTGCTCAGGAGTCTCAGAAGGATTTTTCTTTGCTACTTCCTCATCTACTAATTTTTGAAGGTTATTGCCTTTCCAAGTCTCTAAACCTTTAGTAAAATAGCTATCAAGCTTTGGTTGCAATAGCTTTTTCCCTTCATCTGTATCAAGAAAAGCTGTAACTCCTTCAGATGTTACCTTTGATAACCCCTCTAAGTAGCCTTTGACATCCTCTTGACCTTTGTTCTCTTCCAAGAACTTTTTTACATCTTCTAAATTCATCTTTCATCCTCCTAACCCTTACCGTACAAGCCGATAAGTGTTAATATTTTGTTTCACATTGTTCTTTATGCCGTCTACAAAGTGAAAAAAGACATAATAAAAGCCACTCACTTATCATGGATAAGTAACTGACTATAAATTATTTGCTCGTTCCCACTCAGAATAAGTCTGATAAGGAATATACTCTTTTGTTTCATTATCTTTTCTGATATTTGTACCCTCTTCAAGATATGGAACCGTAGTACACCTACAATTCGGATGTCTAATTGGATCATATCCAATATCATAAATATTCCCATCAAGTTCAGCGCACTCTGAACATGTATTTGCTTCTAAAGTTGCTAAGTGCTGCACCTTCTGAATTCCATTTTCCCTATAAATTTTCTCACGAGAATTTTCAATTATGTGTGCTGTTTCAGTTCTAACCAATCGCATTGACTCTGAAGATTTACTCTTAAACTGTGCATCAAATACTTTTGCTATCTTATCAAGCTTATCTCCATTTTTAATACCTTTTTCAAGATTAATAGCTAGAGCATTCCTTAAAGCATTTTGATTCGTCCAAATTCTATCTGAAAAGTGTTTCCCTGACCAATTTTGATTTACAAATTCATCAAGTATCGATTGATTCACACGATTAAAGTTAATACCTACACCCAAGTTTTGTTCTATCGTAAATGCAGACTGGTAATAAGACTGAGTGAAAGCTACTCCTAATACAGTAGTCATGATTGCAACTTCTAGATTACCAATCTTAACAAGCTCTTCTTCAACTTGTTCATTAAATTGTTTAATAACCCCTGTTCTCTGAAGTTGGTTAAAGTCCAATTCACCATCAATACCATATTGCATATACATCTGAGCAACTAATTGTTTCAGTATATCTCTACTATGCTGATACTCTAACAACACTTCCTCAAAAGAATCATCAGATTGTTCAAGAAAATCCTCAAGCAACTTGAGCAATTCATTATTGAGTTTGTCCATATAACCCACCAAGTTGACTGCGTTCTCTAAGATCATTAGCAAAATTAGATGTATCGCTTTCGTTTTCCAACTTTTGCATTGACAGTGAAGGGTTATTAACCCTCGGAAGCCAAGAAACCAACTCCTCTGTAGGTAAGATCCCCTGCAAGTCTTTTACCATTTGTACAATAGATGCTTCATCAACTGGAACATTTCGAGTAAACGACACAGATACCTGATTACAGTTAAACTCTTTATTCTTTGCATGTTTAAGCCATTCACAGAATAATTTCATCCTCTTTTTTAATGCTTTTTCAAAGATTGACTCTTTTATGGCTGATAGGTTTTCTAACTCCTGTAATTTTAGGCGAATGCTAACCCCTGAAGTGTTACTTTGAAAGTTTTCATTTAGATTCACTTGATTGGTCTGTATGTATATTTCATCCTGCCAATCCTTCAGCATATCTTTAACAAACGAACCATTAATATCTTTTGTTGCCCAATATACTCTAGACCCTTTAGGCGTTATTCTTTCATTTTTTGAGCTTCCTCATGTGTCAAATTAGCATTTTCAATAACAAGATAGGCAGAACGGTGATCCTGTATCTCATTTGCTGCTGTACTATTAATAGAATTGTAAACATCAACAATACGAATAATATCAGCAAATGCAGACTTCTTTAAATCATTATTAGGAATTTCTGTTACTGGGCATCTAGAGAAGAAATGTTTTTTCTGTTCTAGTTGCTTTAAACCTTCCTCTAATTTATATCTTGAGAAATGCTCATTGTCCCAAACATCAACATATTCAGCCTCATCAAAAGGAACTTGATATTTTCTAACCGCTACGGAAACATTACGTTCAATAGATCCATCATTTAATACAATCATTTCAAGTGGATTAAAAATAGCACAACGAAACTCACCATCTGTATTTATATAGGCTGTTTCAAATACTGTTCCATAAATTTCTGTTTGTTGCTTAAGATTGATATTGTGTTCCTTTTCCCATTGTGAATAGTAATAATCAACGGTATCTAGAAACTCTTTATCTCCCTTTCGATGTGAGTAATTAACAGGCTTTCCAAGTAAATATCCGGTGTAATTAGATACTGTCTTACGACAATAGTTAAAGAAAACACGCTCATCTGACTTGGTGCTATCAACTTTAGATTTTTCATGTAAGACTCTATGGTCTCCATTATAATATTGCTGAAGCTTTAAGTATTTTGGTCGTTGTTTATCTAACTCTTTAATTAGATTTAATATTAATTTATCTTTTACCACACTTTCACCTCATTAAAAAAGCCACCCACGAGGGATGGATTTAATCTCTTTTTTTACTTCTATTTCATCTACACGATTGGCGAACTCAGCTAAACAATCGGCTGCATCATCATGGAGAGTAAATTGCTGACCAGAAAAGTCCATTAACTGATCTAAGAATTCCTTTTCAACTCTCTCCTCACAAAAAATAATCCTACCGTTGTCTACATCTGAGACAATAGTAGAAATCTTTTCATCCTTATTCTTTCTTTGCATTTCATTAATGAAGGTAATGCCTCTTTTGACCAATGATGAGTGTTTGCCTATTTCATTTTCAATACGCTCAACATCTAAACCGTTATATGTATTTTTCTCAATAAACACATGCGTAAGATCCTCAAATTCTTTCAATAAATCAATCACATGTTTTATGTACTGATCAAACTCATTAAACTTTCTAAGCTGCCCTTTACGTATATACTTAAAGCCGTTATCCGATTGCGAACCCACCACAAATGCAAAGTAATCTGAACGTGTCTTATTTTTATTCTTCACACCAGCCGTATCAATGGTCAGCATTGTCTTAGTAAATTCATTCTCTTCAATTTGTGCTGACGGCTTAGTAATATTTGATTTGAACCACTTATCACCGATATTTTCTACACTACACATTAGCTCTTGCATAAAAGCTAAACGTTTATTAAAGTAATCCTTAGCTAGTTCCCAGCAATTGTAACGACTCCAAATTGTTTTAAAATCCATAGTAGATTTATTTGCAAAGTAATATTCCTTTGCATCCTGTAGTGGGTTCTCTCTTTTATCATCAAACAAAATATTTCTAAATGTTTGCCATTGAATGTGATTATCGAAATACTTGTCAATATCAAAATCAACAACAGAACGATGAAATACTTTATAATCAGGATTCTTTTTTATTCGGTCAATAAAATCATTTGGGGCTAATGGAGTACCAATGACAACAAACTTCGTAGCTGGTTTTAATAATTTACCTTCTCGGATAACTGCTGAATCTCCAGCATCTTCAACTTCTTTTTGCCATCTTAAATACTTCTTTTGCTTTGATTCATCAGTTAATATGTCTGATTCGGAAATATAGTCATCGGCAATGACACAGGTAGGTCTAAATATACCATTAGGAGTTATGTAAGAAGTACCACGAACGGAGGTTTGAGAAGAGTACGCTTTTATCTTTGTATTATTATCTAGTTCTAATTCTAATTTATTTACTGTTCGCTTACGTGGTTGTACTAATTCACCAAAAGTATTTTTAATAAATGGATTATTCAATGCCTTCTTGGTTTTATCTACAAACTCAATTGCATCTGCCTCTAAATTGGCAAGTACAATTGTATAAATACTTTTTAAATAACAATGTAACCAACAACTTAATGCCATATCAATAATTGTTGATTTCCCAATCCCACGGCACATAATAAATTCTTCTTTATCGTGTGTATTATGAATAAACATTTTCTCTAATTCTGCCCAAATATCATAATGAACAGGTGCTAATTCTCTAACTAGATTATCTTCTTTAGGTACGAAGTAATCCTGTAAGAAATATAGACAAAAAAAGACTATACTGCGTTTACCAAGTGAGTAAGCAAGGCTTTTTTCACCGAATAGGTTTTTATCATGCTTAATCATAAGGACTTTCACTCGTTCCTTTGCCTCGGCCGAGGGTAAACCTTTATTGTGAGTAAATTCTTTATAGAGGTAGTCTCTAAGAAGATTACGATTTTCAATTGTGTTAAAATTGGTTATGTTAGTCACCTCCAAACAGGTAATATTGTAGTAAATACGACATTGAAAGGGTGAATAGTAATGTCTAATAATCTTCTAACTGACTTTTTAAACGCGTCTGAAAAAATAGGTAAATTTATGTTCGATGCACAAGAAGCATTATTAAAATTCAGCGCTAAAGTTTCTCCAGTAATTTTATTTTTAGTTGAAAACCAAGTAAGAATAGATAATTTTATGAAGGATTATAAGAAATTGGATGTTTTTTATGATGGTAATATCGAGGACATGCCATTAAATGAAATGCCAAATTTCGTGAAAGCTCTACATAGCGAAGGTAAAATTATTATTAATGAAGATTGGTCAATAGAGCTTGTTAAAAAACAAAGTTTAGAAGAGAAAAAGAGTACATCACTTGATTCTGTTAATAAGATACTAGGCACTGTATTATTAGCATTAGAAATAAGCAATGGATCAATAGAACTTGCTACAAATGTTAAAGACTTCTTCAACCAGAATGATAACCCTGTAATAATTGAGCAACCAGTAAGAAACGAATATCTCATAATGACAGAAGACCTTAATCTTCATTCACAAAAGAATAATGATTCTGATTCAATAACATCGCTTAGTATTGGCATGAAAGTCCATGTAATCACTACAGATGAGGAATGGTCACTCGTAGGAGTTTTGAATGAAGCTAATGAAATGATTTACAACGGTTGGCTAGAAAGTAAGTACATTAATCCTGCTGTTAAATAATCCAAACCGAGAAAATTTCATAAAAAATTGTATAGCTTGTTGCAGGGGATTTGAGGAATTTGAAAATAGAATGCCCCCACCCCTATAATCTATAACCAAATATCACTTATTATTTATGCATGATTTTATGCATTCTACTCATCCATCACTATGCATAATCTAACGGTATATCAACGCATACAAGAGTGTATAATTGAATAAACTTAGATAATTTTATATCATTCTCGAAACCCTTGGTACATAAGGCTTTTTTTCGTGAAGATTATTACATCATTACGTGTAATCTATATTTTACGTAATAATGTATGAATATAGATGTATACTCTATTCATCTTCCTTCTCTACTTCCCACTCTTCAAACTCAGCATCAAGAATATCCTTATCAACTTCATTTGCTGCGTTCATATCAGTTTCTATTTTATGGGTAGATGTTGGTTTACCAAGCCCTCTATCTATTATGTACTGCAATACCTGAGCTTTAACACGGCTATTTGTGGTTGTGTGAGCTAATTCAATCAACTCATCAACTGCGCTTTCTAATTTACTATCAATTACTTTTTCAACTAGAACTTTTCGTTGTTGTAACCGTCTGTCCAGCTCAGCCTTAAACTCTGTATTACTCAACCAATCATAAATAGCTTGCCTTGACACACCCGCACCCTTAGCAATATCAGTCTTAGTTTTAACTCCTTCGACTAATTCATTTATAACTTTATTTTTTCTTTCATCTAATATTTCCATTTATTTTCACCACCTTACAGTTTACAATTGTCTTATCAATGACAAGGAGGATTTACTATGATATTAAAACCCATATTGGGTGTATCAGAATTGTTTTATCGAAATGACTTAAGAAATTTACAAGAGTTGATTGACCGTACAGAATCTTATTTAGAAAAAGAAACAGTTGAATTTAATAAGATCGTTGAGACAAATGCAAGTAAACTCCCCGAAGATGAGCGTGATTATTATTATGATCATATGTCAGAAGATTACTTTAAGCTAAGTGATGAATTCCCACAGACAATAAGACAGTCAATGTTCCTTCAAGCTTTTTTTTCATTCGAAAATGTCTTGAATGATATTTGTAGCTGGCTACAAAAGAAACGAGAAATTAAAATCGGATTTAAAGATATTTCTGGACAAGGTATTATTCGCACTAAAGTTTATTTATCCAAAATATTCATGGTTAAAGATACTTTTGATTCAATTGAATGGCAACATATCAGACACTATAATTCTATAAGAAATATCTTTGTACATAATGGCGGATATCCAGTTAACGATAAAAAAGAGCATAAACAAGCAATAGATCAATTAGATCACTTATTTGTAAATGAAGATTACGGAAAGGTGTATCTAAATAAAGATTTTTGCTATAAAGTAATTGAAACCATTAATAAATTCCTTTTTAATTTAAGAAATGAATTTATAGAAAAGAAATTATAAAACTAATCAAATTAACGAGAGTAAAATTACACACGTGGTCGCAGGTGTTAATTTTACTCTTCCTCACCCATCCGCTTATCAATCATCCCTAACAAATTCCTCATCACTATCTTCTTTCCCTCTTCATCCGAGCTATCATGAATCATTACTAACTCTCTAATGGTTCTCTCAACTACAGCAGACATGTTTCTATATTCATTCACTCTTCAGCTCACCTGACACTAATTTACTTAATTCATTATTCACTCTTCGTTGTAGCGATTCATAACCCATATCAAGCTTCTCATGAGCTTTTATCTTCACTACTCCATTAACTTTAATATCTTCATTTCTCGCTGAATAGTGAACATCGAATCCGACCAACATTTGAGCGTTATCTAAACCAGTCAACCCTCCTCTTATCTCATAATATTGTGGTTCAATACTTTCTATATAAATATTCACTTTATACTTTTTCATTCACATTCTCCTCCTTCTTTAACTATGACAGCCAATAAAAACTTTATCACCATTATCAAGTATATACTTATCAACGTGACAACTTCCGAATCCCCAACTATTGATCCAATCAATTTCCCCATGCCACTCATGAAATTCTTTCGGTACAATAGCAATCCAATCTTCGTCTCCACCATTATTTGAAAGGTTTTTCAATTGATCAGGTGCATCTCTAAAATAATAAACTGTGATTGGCATACTACTCATTTAAAATTATCCTCCATTTAAATTTTAAAGCTTACATTTTAAAAAACATCACTACATTTTAACAGTACGAGACCTTCTATTTTAACTTTCTTCATCCTTTTCTCCTCCCATGATAAAAAGCACCCACGAATGGATGCTATAGATATACTTTTAAACTGTTTATGGTATTGTACATACTTCATCAGCTTTTATATAAGATTTTATATTTGGTAATGAATACATTGTACCTGTCGATTCGGTCTCAAAGTCATTAATAAAATCTTTAAGCTCCTGTTCATTTTCAAAATTGAACATACAATTCATTTCTTCAAACATTCTCTTAGACTTTAATCTATTCAATAACTTTGCTAATATATTTCTATTTCTTTCAGAGTAGAAGTGTGTGATCGGATACCAACCCCACGTATCAATTTTTACTGCTTTTGAAATAAAATAGAGTAATAAATCAGTACCCAGTATTTCCTTACTATAGTTCCCTGTTCGTTTGAATAAAGTGTCCGCTTGTAAGCTCACACGATTTAAGTTTAATCTTTGACTTCTAATATCAAACGACTCTGCGTGCATCCTAAATTGAGTAAAATCAATCGATTTATCACCAAACGGTGTGTTTATGAAAAACTCCGCATTAATTAGTTCCGTAATGACGGTATAATATCCATTTTTTATGAGTATTGCAATTGTGTGTAAAAACAATTCATGTGTTAAAAATTTGTAATGATCAAATTGGATACTATAACTATGTCCACTTTTTCTTACTTGTGTAAAAAGATACACTCTCTCAAAAAAGTCTATTATTAACTCTGAATCCACACAATCTGCCTCACATAATATCTCCAAAACATCCACATAGTCATCCTTCAGAGGTAACATTTCATCAATTAAATCTAGAATTTGCTGATCTCCTTCATGGATATTAGTGAATTTCTCAATCTCATATTCGTTTAACGTCTCTTCAAATAAATCATTAAATTCTCTTTGAATGTATTTTAATCGAGAGGGTTGTTTTTCTAAAGCAACACGCATTTTTCTTATTATGGATCTTAGACCGCTATGGTCTATTTCAGACTTAAATAAATATTCTGGAGGTTTCCCAAGTTTTGGTTTTTGATGTAGCGGTACTTTGTATATATTTCTAATTAATCTTTCTAGATTTTCTTCGTATGAATCCATAGAAGACAAATCTATATACAGTCGAGAGGCTATATAAGATGGTATAAAATCATTACCGCTTTCATCTCTTTCTGCTACTACTGGAATAAATTTCTCTTGCTTTACATCTTTATATACCTCAGGTGATATAATTTGCGTTTCTGTACCTACACCACCTTGTCGACCATCGGCTCTATTTTTATAACCCTCATCACAAATAATTAAAACTTTGTCAATTTCATCTGAATTAACCATACTTTCCATAAAAGCAAAAATATCTTGTCCTTCTTTTAAATCCCACTTATCTAATTTGACCTTTATTCCTACTTCCATTAATCTTGTCGCTAGGTCAACTACCCACTCTTCATGATCAGGGGTTGTCCAACTGTAAGAGATGAAAATTGTAGGATTAATTAAAGTACGTTCACTCATATAGAATTCCACCTTTTGTTAGAGATTACTTTAATAGTATTCTAAGTTTAAATGATAAAACTTACAACCTATTCCCCAAAAGGCTTCCTTGTATTATTTACTACCCTATATCTCATTAGGATTTGCACCTAATTTAGTACTCGACTGAGATAAAGAAAAAGCTAATCAACTTAGCTCCAATTAAAATTTATCAAACTCTTCATCTAAGAATAAAAAGGTATTCTTTAGTACTCTAACTTTCCCACTCATAGGCACATTATTTTCATTATAGAAACTCCGTAACAACTCTGAATGAGTATCAAAATCACCTGTCATATACTCTTTTCCAATATCCATTATTACTTTATATTTCATTCTTATCATCTCCTTTTTTATTAGCGTTTTTACACAATGTCAAAACGCTCACCCTGAATCACATTAATAAAGGATTAGGCTGGACTCGAACCAACAATTCACTCAGTCTAATGACTGGTTGCTCTACCATTAAGCTACTAATCCATAAAAAATAAGCTAATCTCTTAGCTTCAATTTCCCTCATCAAATTGTTCTAACAAATCAAAAATTGATTCCTCCACCTTCATCCATCTCACTTCTCCTTCTGAAGAATATTTTACTTTTACACACTCTAGTTCCTCACCGTCAATCTGAATAACATCTTCTTCAAATGACTCAACCGAATCCTTCCTGATGGCTTTAATACGATCCTGAAATAACGTAACGATTAAGAATTTGTTCATTTCCATTCCTCCTCTTTTTCATTTTCAAAAACTCGTTCATACCAGTATTCAAGTATATTTATCCTATCTTCATCACTTAAAAATTCATTCTTCTCAAGCTCAACAGCAAACTTTTCAAACGCTCTAGCTTTCGATTCTGCATAGCTCTTCTTTTTATTCACCATTCAAAATACCTTTAATCGCTTCTCGTTCTTCTTCCTTTAATCGCTCTAATCTATCAATTAAATTGGCAAATACCTCTAAGCTTTCAATAAATTTATCTTTTTGATCTTGACTCAATGTTAGGGTTTTTACTTTATCTAGTGATTCCCAGTCATCCATAGTACATTGACCACATTCCCAGTCAGATAATTCATCATTTGTGATTATTAAATTACAAACATTGCATTTGTAGCTCATTCTCCTTCTTCACACCCCTTATCTATTCGACTCCATAAATCATGATATTCAGCTAATTGTAAGAACCTATAAGCCCTGATATTACCTATTTCTTGTTGTGTAAGACCTGTTTCAATACTTAGTAATCTCATCAATTCCAATAGCTTATTAGCTGTTGCAAATTCACCACTTACTAACTCTTGTACTTTATTAATAGACTGTCCTAAAACTTCTTCTACACGCTTAGCAAATTGGTCTAACATCACCTTAACCTCTCCTTTTGTCCACTTTGTACATTTACCAATATCTTCTTAATTCCTTCATTGCACTTGTCGCATTTATCTGTAATGCTCATACATCGACTACAATAATTAATGAAGGACTGCAAATTCTTCTGTTCCATCTAGTTCAACCTCACAAAGTCTTTCTATTTTCAATTTCATCCACTCACCATTTTTAATTTCTCTAAGCGCCAACTGATAATAATCACCTTTTATCAATTCGTATTCGTTTCTAAAAAGCTCATTAACACTTTCTATCTTAGCTACCTCTTCAATACACTGTTCTTCACTTTCAGCGACAAATAAACGTACATCTTCAACGTTATCTAAGTGAACAGGAGTAACCAGATACAAATACCTCCTACACATTAACTCAACTCCTTAATTTTCAACTTTGGAGTGTACTTCTTTTGATATCTCCTCTGTCCATGCTCAGTTTTCTCTAAATATCGTTTAACCGCTTCAAGCTCTTCTTCACTTGGCTCCTCATACATCTCTTCAGGAGTTGTTCCTCTTGGCTGCTCATCTGTATCATCCGCAGAAGTAACAAAAGGTTTTTCCGTGCCTTGTATGTATGCTTTTAAATAATCCATTTCTTTAAGGATTCTTTCATTTTCATCAAACAACCTATTAATGAATGGCAAAATTCCACCAAACAATTGTTCATTTGCTTCTCGTGTTTTCTTATAAATCAATTTATCTAAATCATAATAATCCATCTCTACAAGCATCTTTTCACTTTTTCTTCTTCTCATTTTCATCTATCCTTTCAGCTCTAATTTGTTTTTTTAAGAGGCAACTTTCGAGGAAATTAAAAAACACATGTAAAGGGAGAATGAACTCCCTTGTGAACATGCGCTAGGAGAAAATATAAATGGCTCAAAATTATTTATAGACGCTTTGACAACGTCATAAAACTTGGAGGATCAAAATAAATGTATAAACAAACTATTATTTTGATATTTTCAACCTTATATTTATAGACCGAGGAAGAAATGGGCGACTAAATGGCTTAGCCGATGCGGTCAAGATATTTATCTATACCTGCTTTCCCAGTGGTCAGCTTGTAGGATTACATTTTTTATTTTCTGCTCAGTCTTCACACTCAAAGTTGATTTAAAATTAAACCACTGAGACAGTGCCGAACTTGAAACACCTATCGCTTTAGAAATATCTTTGTATGGAATACGTTTCAAGCGCCTTGTTTGATCTAGTTCAATTACTTCATCTTTTGTTAGTCGCTTCACTTTCACTCCCTCCTTTTCAGAGTAATTTATAATATATTTTCAGTAATAATTATTAAGCGTAAAAAAGAGAACAGGAGAGGAGAAATAACCTGTTCTCTAAAGACTTAGTAAGCTGGCAATTGCTTACTAAAGTTAATATCGTTATATGGAAATGGGGGAAATCAACTTATTGTTGACAAACTCGAAATTTAATACTATGATGTATAATAACGGGGTAAGTTTTAATTATAATATTAAAAATAAATTAGATTAAGAGGGGAATTCACCCTTCAGATGTCTGTAGTTCTTTCCTTTAGAGGGCATTAACGTCATAAAAAAACACACCTCAAAAACCCAAATAAAATGTACTTTTTTGAGGTGCTTACATTTAAAAACTGAATAACTCAGCGTTACATTTTTTGCTTCATTCTTCTTTTTCTTTGCCTTTCCCTCGCTTTCTCCTTCTTTCTCTTTTCATTACACTCTACACACCTAACCTGCCGCTGCTTCACTTGCTGAATCTCATTAGCACAATCGAAACATTTCACAAGTCCTTGTATATTCCTCCTAAGATTCCATATAATTACATGCCCTAGCGCATCCCATAATGTATCCTTATTAGCACTTTCTTTTTCCTCGTATAAATACTTTACTAAAACATCCGTTACAAAAAAGATATCATCGTTTATCTTTAAAAGCTCATCCTTTATCGATCTAATCACACGAAACTTCACTTTATTCATTGATTTACCTTGTAGTTTAGCTTCCTTTTGTATATCCCAGTGCTTCCCCTTATTCAATTTCTCATACCTATCAATAATTGCTTCAGCTTCTGGTGTATCAATTTTCCGACTCTCTACATGCATTAATTTTAAATAGTCATAGTCATCAACAACATTTTCCTCAAAGTGAACTCGATCACCAGTATTCGGAATTATGTTATCTAAGCGACTCATCACAGATTCATTTTTATCCGCAACCTGATTCCTCTTTTTATCCTTAGCATACATAAAGAAATATGCAACCTTACCACTCGTATATTTTTTAATTGTTTCATTAACCTCTGGCGGACGTTCTGGCATCCATAACGACTTTGCAAAATCGATACAAGCATTATTTTCAAACACTAGCCACTTTATCACCTTCAAGGCTTCTTCTTGTTCCTCATCCGTCCCTTTTTGCCATACATCACTATTCCATACCTTCGAGATATTGTTTGATATGTCACCTATGCTCATGTTTTTTGAATAAGCCGATATTAAGCTATCATAAATATTATCTTCATTAATTTTATCAGGCTTCGCTGAAGCTAATTCATAATCAAGTGGCACTACATTCTTTACATTACGTTCAGCTACTTCCACAATCGTATTGTCATTAACAATTAAGGAATCATCACCATCTACATCAAACATTAGAATTTTGCTAATTGGATCATGAATGCTTGTATAAATACAATTGGATACAAACCATTCCAGAGTCTCACCACTCACAATATTAGCTCTAAGACAATGCTCTTTATACAAATGGGGGCTTCTTAGTACGTTCAACCTTTCTCCATTCTCATACAACTTACATGAAACTTCCCCATTCTGTAATAACCCTGTTGGCTTTTCTTGCTTCAAAAGAGCCATTGAGCAAACGCATATGTATCAGGTGAAATAAATGTCCTCTTAGTACCATTAAGAATCAACTTTCCTGACTTCGCACGAGTAATCAAGGATTTCTTCGTCTCTTTGATAGTTTCTTTACTATGTACATCATTCAATAAATTAGGATATATCTCTAGAGCTTGTTGGAAACTACTCTTCTTATCATTTTCACTGGTCACACCAAGAATCTCTAACATTATGTCTTTATCATTTCCGACACTTTTTATTTGATTAACTGTCTTTGAAGATATGCCAGATAACTCACCTTCCTTGAAGTCTGTAAGAGTCTGCAAGACTTGATAAGATAAGGTTTTATCAGTAAAGCTATCCTCATTTTCTTCTTCACTTGCAATAGCTGCTTGACAATTATATTGTTTAAACGCTCGCTTATAGGCATCCCAATCATCAAAGAACTTCCACATTTTAAATTGCGATTTAGTAAAAATAGTCGTTATACCTTTCTCAATCACGTTATGAGGCTCATTCCAAATATCATAAACTATCGGACTAGCTTCCTTATTCATATCAATAAACTTCTTAAAATTAAAAGGTACGATCAAGCCTTTAAAATAGGGTAAACGAATCTGTATGGCTTTTTCGCTAACATCAAGTAAGCAAATACCAGCACCATCAGTATGAGGAATTGATATGTACTTTTCATCTGGTGTAATTTCATAAGTTTCCGAGTCAATATGTTCAACCTTACTCCATACGTCCGTTTCAAAGTCATCAACTACTATACATTTATCAATGTCAAAGCCCTCCCAAGGTACAGAAGCAGTCATTGTTAATGCGGTATAGGCATTATATTTATTAACGTTCATTCCACCTTGTTCATTAATCTTATCAATTGTTAAACCTGCATTTAGAGCATTTTTCACTTTCTCAGATACAGACTCACGCATAAATATAGACTTTTTATTTCTTATTGCTCCAGCAGATGAGGTATAGTACTTGTAAAGCTCTCGCTTGCCATCTTTATAGTAGTAAAATCCTTTTTTGACTAAACTCTCAAAAACCTTGTATCTAAAAGCACGAATCATAATAATATCAGTGGTTGTACTATTTTTTCCAACTCCTAGTGTACGAGTAAGAACAGAATCAAATTGACTTACCTTATTAGAATCCTTCAAATCCTCTTGCCTCATTACACGTACACCTTTATGCTGATCAGCTTCATTATCAAGTAATTCTTTGAGCTTATTAATACGCTCCTTCACTGGCTTAAATAGTTCGATTTTCTTCTTGCGAATATCCTTTTTTATCTCCTTGATATCCTTTTGATTCTTCTCGATATCCTTTGGAGACTTCTGAAGTAATTCGATGATCTCAGCCTCAAGATCTTCATTGAAAAAATTCATAAGAAACTTCATCGAAGGCTTGTTAGGTTTATATTGATCTCCAAGCTTAGTAAAAGACAGATTCTTATAATACTGATCAACTTTCTCATCAGTAACATTCTTGAGTTTCTCCAGCTTATTTAATTCCTTTTTGTATAAACTTAAACCCAAGCTCAAGCTTTGCTTTTCTTTATGTAGTTCATGCTCATTATCATTCAGGAAACTATCAGTCGATAAAGAGTAAATGTAAATTTGCTTGCTTAGGTTTCCTTCCATTTCAACTAGTTCATTTTCCATTAGAATATCTGTCATTCAATCGACTCCTTCTATTTTCATTTTTGATTTTTATATGTAAAGCAAGTTCAAAACCTTGGGGGAAGTAAAAGCGGGAAGATCATTCTTCCACGTTGTTCCAGAATGACTTCTTCGACCGCTTTCCCCCAAACCCCCTCGGTCGGTATGTATTTTTTAATAAGGTTGAAATTTGACACCTTGACCTACTAGTAGTATTTATTATTTATTAGAGACTCAAGGTGTCAAATTTTTATCTAAGTAAATAAACTATCTAGTTCATCGGCTATTTTATTTGTGATTTCATTTGGCAAGGCCGGCTCTAACTTCACTTTTTTAACTTTATGTATTATATTTGTTGAACCAGCTTTAATTAAAATATGTAATAACT
The DNA here is from genome assembly GCF_000787375.1 of Halalkalibacter okhensis. Taxonomy (GTDB): domain Bacteria; phylum Bacillota; class Bacilli; order Bacillales; family Bacillaceae_D; genus Halalkalibacter; species Halalkalibacter okhensis. The sequence goes on from NZ_JRJU01000007.1 coordinate 110,168, forward strand.
TTTCAGTGTCTTCTATGTAACTATCTTCAATTCTGCAATTATCAATTTCTAACGTACCCCATACAGCCTCATTTTCTTTCAAAGCCTTTTTGCGTCTTTCATTTGCGTTATGTAAAAATTTATTTATTATAGTTTCATTTAATTTATCTTTTTGTATCTCAACATCGTTTAAAAGCAGATCCAAAATACTGTTATATGATGCAAGAATACCTTTTCGATTAAGCGTTATGTCATATACATAGTAATAAAAATCAATTTCATAAGCATTATCACTATAGATTTTTTCTTTCACACGTCGCTTAAATTCATACCATTTATTTGTACCAACAACATCTGAAACTTTTTGTATTTTCTTGCCAATTGATTCAGCATTCATTTCATCTAAAACTTCTCGTTCAAAGCTGATTATAAATTCTTCTTCATCTGTATTGGCTAATTCATGTTGATAATCATCTAAACGTTTTATCATTATTGCTTTCTTGAAAAAGATACAACGTCTATCCTCTAGGCTCTTGAGTGCTCGCTTTATCGTCCCTCTGAAGCTCGAATCACTTGAACTATAAAAATCGTAAACAATAGCCCGATTAACATTTATATGTTGCGCAAACTTAGGAATCATTCTTCCACACTCAGAATAATTGGAGTTAGCCATATTCATCGTTCTCAGTAACTGATTGTTAGATTTCACTATCCGTTTTTCCTTATTTCTAGCCAATAAGTCTAAAATAAGGAGTTCCACTAAGCGAATATAGTCAGAACCATTCTTAAGCTTCGGCTTAGGCTTATCGTATATCTCCTCTATAATGAAAGAGCGCCCTTTCTTGGAGTACCTTAAGTATCGCTCTAAGTCTAATAGTTGATAAATCTTACCTTTACCACCTTTATATACGATCTCCAACTCAGCACATAAGGCTTTATAATTCTTTAACACTTGCCCTTCCCCTAGATTGCTAACTTTCATTCAATCCCTCCATCCTTGTTCATTTTTATCCCAATCTCTTCAAAAAACTTATGTATTTCCTGCAACTTCTCCGTATGCTCTATCTCTATATGCTTATCTCTCGGCAAGCTTCCAGTCTTCTTATGCCATTCCCTTGCCCTATGTTCAACAGATCGTAAGCTCAACCTAACGCTTCTAATGATCATTTCATCATCACCATTTAAGAAGCGACTATTTGAAATATTGCGAACTATCTTTCCATTCTTGAATTCAACAGCATATATGTGTTTCTTTCGCACATGAGGAATGGTTTCATCATGGTTGTAAACTTTCCCACCTAAAATTATGTATCGATACCGCAACCACTTTAACTCACTGTAAAGCTGATCAAACTTAAAGAGTGAATCCTTGCCACCATGATCAATGGTTTTACACAATTTGATTGCTGCAGAATCTGGTGTATCATCTTTTGGTTTATAGCCGTGATCCACTTTGACACCTTTATATGTAAATCTCACGTTGTCTTCAAAGAAGTGCTCAAAGCCATAGTGATAATGCGAGATTGGTATTTCTTGCTGGTTATGTAGTAACGTGAAGTTTGTATTTTTATATGGCAAATGGCAGCCTCCTTTTTAGTGTGATGAGAGGGCAATTAAGCCCCCCTCTATTATGTATTACCTTAACTCTTCTAATTCTTCTAAAATCGTATCAATCCTATTTCTTTGAGACTTAAGATGCTCACTTAGTTGATTAACAAGCCAACTGCGTTCGTTAGCTTTAAATCCACGCCTTATAAATTCATCACCCAATTTATCAAGCGTTTTTTCATCAAGTTCAATTTCAATACAAATTTCTGACATTAATGCCCAAAGCTTATTATCCAATTTAGTTTCTCCTATTCGTTTTAGATTGATAAGAGGGCAGTTAAGCCCCCTCTGTGATATGTATTACTGAATTAACTCTTCTCTACCCAGAGCGACAACAAGCCTACCTTCACCATCATCGTTAGAAAGATACAACGTTATAAAACCTCGTTCTTCTTTACTATCTTCACTATAACCACCACTGTTTTCAATTTCTTCTGAAAAATACTCGCGGACTGTTAATAATGCATCCCCATTAATTTGTGGAATAACTTTATCTTTTACAGATTTAACTCTTCTTGAATCTAAAGGAGTAAATTCTTCAGCCACTAATCCTAAACCAATTTCAGCAGTTTTATTTTCTACTCTTCTATTTAACGAGATATTATTCACGTAGCCATTAAATACGTTTATCACTAATGGACTACCTTCACCAAGACCAACATCAAAATATTTCAAACTACCATTCTCTTTAATAGGTTCACCATAAATTTCAATGTATTTTTCTAACTTTTCTCCAATTAAAGGGAATTTAGGTCTAGACTCTTCATCCTTTTTTGGCAATTTCTCCCATTCTTCTTCGGTGCCAACAAACGTTAAAAACTGTTCTTTATCTGTCATTGAATTGTATTTTTCCATTACTGAATTCCTCCTTTAGTTAACGCTTGCTCAATTAAAACAAATGCATCTAATCCTTCATCCGTCTCATCATCTAATTCAGTAGCTTCCATAATCAAAGAAAGCAGAAGGCTTCCATTGTCATGAGCTGTTGCATATCCAACTACATGCTTTGCCAATGTTTCAAATGCTAGTTTGTAAGATTCAGGTGAATAACTATCTTCTATAGAAATTGCGTCACCATTTACAAACTCATTCGCCTTTCCGTTTACTGCACTCGCCATTCCCATTACATCACTTACTCCGATAAATTCCTTTTTGTTATTTTCCATTTTGCATTACCTCCAAATTTTATTTTTATTTTTAGTTTTATGTATTGTTACCAGTGACACGACAGCCGTTACGTTTATAGATTGATAGAGTAGCTATAACATTTGTTCACCTCCTTAGATTGATAAAATTACCTTAATTTTTTAAAGCCTCAATCATTGATTTATGTATTCTCGTGAAGTCATGTATTTGTAATGAAATTGCGTCACCTTCAGGAAAATAAAAACCCAAGTTTAACTTTTCTAATTCGATATTTCTATTGTATAGCTCGTCTAATAAAAACGTATCAATACTCATACCATCAATTTTGTCGTTAACATCCTTAATACTTATGTAAAGGAAATCATGATGCATTTCAATATCTTCAAAGTTTGAATAGTCATATAGTACGTTTACTATTACTTCATAAATAGTCGATAGTAATTCATCATAATTAATGAAATCGTACACACTGTAAGAAATTTCATCATAATTGTCTTCTAGCTTATTAAACTTTTCTTGAGAAAGACTCCATGTAAAGACCCCTTCTTTAACAAAGATACGATCATTGAATAAATACTTGTATGAATTTTTATGTCCAGCTTTATAAAGCACATTAGCAATACTTTCAAGCTGATTTATTGAAGCTATTGTGTGATTTTCGTTCTCTTCTTTAACTACCTTGAAAAATGGGTGATCCTCACTGTCAATTAAAATCCAATCTGTTACCATTGTGTCTTTTACTGTTTTATTCATTTTGTATCCTCCATTAGATTAGTTTGCTTACTATTTATACTAAAACTTGCTGAACGTATCGAATTTCTGTATCAACATGTTGCGGAAACTCAATATTTGCGTTGCTTAGTGCGTTTTTGTCATCTTCTGATAGCTGAAGAAAAGCATTGATATAGATTTGCCCTAAAGAGTCTCTCAATCTCTCAACCTCCTTTCTAAAAATAATACTACACTACAAAATAATACAAGTCAATGTATTATTTTTATAAATAGTATTAATACATGAATTTAAAAATATGCTACAATAGAAGAAACATTAAAACAGGTTGGTGGATAAGTTGAAGTTTGGAGATCTAGTTAGAAAACATCGCAAACAAAAAGGACTTTCAGCCGTACAATTAGCTGAAGAAATAGGCGTAAGTCAGGGAACAATTTCTCATATTGAAACTGGAAGAAGAAATCCCAGTGATAAAATAATGGCTAGATTGTTCCATGTATTGGAAATACCTAAGAAAGATATGGACGATTTTACTAATAGTATTACGTTAAAACCAGATAATGAAGGTGTATTAGCAAGTAAGAATATAGTGTTTAATGGACACTTTATTAATTTGAGTATTAATATTACTGCTATTGCTAAAAGTATTAATGAATTAAAAACTGAAAACGAAAAAGCTTTAGCTGATACATTTTATACGTTAGAAGGAAAAGACTACATAAATGAATTTGAGAAATTTATTAAGGAGCACGAGTCCGAAATAGATATAAGGTTAAAAAGTTATCATGATAAGGAGCTACGTTCATCTTTACAGTCGATACTTGAAAGTAGAGCAGATGCTGACGCATTTTTCGATAAAAAGAGTAATTAAACGTTACTCTTTTTTAATTTATCCTCCAATTTTCCAAACTAACGCTAAAAACAATACGCAAGTACACGTACTAGCTATCACAATGAGTTTATCCATGTCTAAGAGCCTCATACAGCAACACCTTCTCTCGCAATGAGTTCAACTAACTCTTCACTGTAAACCTCGTCAAAAGTACGCTCACAAGCCTTAAAGAAGTAACCCTTGAAGTCTTTACGGATAGCCCCACGCTTTAGGGAAAAGATGGATGACTTGAATACACCTACAATGTCATGAGTGAGTTGATCAAGCGTAGTATCAATATTTGTGCGTTTGTATGCAATTCTTACCTTTTGCCACAGCTCATGGATTGATTGAGCTTCTGGGAAAAATACTTTAGCTGCGTCGATGAATGGTTTTGGAATATCCTTACCAAGATAGCTTGAATCAAGCTCAATAAGAGTCGGTTCTACGTTGTTTTTATTATTTTGTTTTTGTTTTTGAGAGGTATTGTCTTCAGGAGTGACAATTTGCTCTGGTTCTTGTGTGACAGACTTTCGATAGTCAGTATTGGGTACAATCGTTTTAACAGGCTGAATCACAACTGCGTTAGAAGTTTGCTGACAATCAGTAGCACGTTTAGTCTCGTATTGCTTTATGATTCCTAACACTTCAAGTGCCTGACACACCCTAATAATTGTTCGTCTTGATTTGCCAACCTTTTCAGCGATATTGCTCTTGGAAAGAAATGACACACCCTTGTACTTCGCTGAGAAACGGTGTAGTAAGTCCAATACAGCAACTTGAGTCTTATTCAATTGATCAGCAAACTGTTCTTTGTAAGAGCGCACAGTGTGGTTTAAATCGGTAATATTCGAGAAAGTAGTTAGGTTACGATACGTTTCTTCTGAAGCGATTATTTGAATAGCTTTTTTTGACATTGTGGATTCTCCTTTAGGAGAAAAAGGCAGATTGCACCTGTTTTAAGCGCACTTAAATAAACCTTAAATAGCTTGAATTTTTTTAAGGGTAAGTGGTATACTATGTTTATCAGGACATAGTATTACAGGTGGCATTGAGAGTGTTGGTAGCACTCCCAGTGCCTTTTTCTTTGTCTTTTTTAGTTTGATTACTTAAACATTCTTCTTAGCATCTTGCCAGTGATACGACCAGTTATTCTCCTCCCTATCCTCTGACCTATCCTTCCTTTACGAATGGCTGATAGGTCATTCCATATGCGCAAAGCCTTGTATATACGTGATTTAAGGCTCATTTCGATACCACCTCACAAAGTTTTAATAAAGAAAGTGCTAATTGTTCAGCCTCAGCTACTGAAATGGCTAATAATGAATCTGGTGATTCAATAAGTATAGCGTGTGGATCATCTACTAATTCCCTTGCTGTATCAACGTTTGTGTAAAGTAATTGTGTCTGAACCTCGGTGTGAGTGCGTTGCATTGTGCTACTCACCATAGTGTTAGTCCTCCTATCTTCCAATCAACAATTCCAACTCATCTTTGACTACGTTTAACGCATCCAAGTATCCTTGTATATAACCGAATCGCTCCAATAACTCCTCCGGTGGTTCGTTACCATGCGCTTCAAATATTTCGTCTAAATCCTTTTCTAGTTTCCTGATTTCTTCATTTATGCTTTTTAGCTTGCTCATTGGAAGACCCCGCAATCTCGAAAACCAATCGGTTTTAAAGATTCAGCTTGAACACTGACTCCTAATTCTTCATAAAATTCGATGCCACGTTTGATTGATAATTGACGTAGCTTTTCTTCATTAACGTCTTCATTGATTGGAGCATAGACGTTAAGTATTAAAGTTGCTCCTAGACTCGTTACGTCAACAGTTACTTTGTAGTGACGCTCTTTGGTTATTGATTGCATTGTGGTAGCCCCCTTAGATTCTCTTATTTAAATTGGATAATGGACTAGATGAGATAGCCTTATCTAGTAATTGAGCATCTGTCATTGATTGCAAATAACGCTGAGTTGTCTGGATTTCTGAATGTCCTAACAATTTAGATAGAGAAAAAATATCTAAATTAGTGCCTGAATTGATTGATTGCGTAGCGTAAAAATGCCTAAAAGTATGAGGTGAGCAACGTACATTTTCAACCTCCGCTCGTTTCCCTGCTTCTTTGATCACGTTATAGAGTGCAATATGGCTCATGCCCTCACCTTGATAAGTTAAAAAATAATTATCTGATCTGATTAACCTATCTTCAAAATATTGCTTTCTTAGTCGCTCATATCGAATTAATATACGTTTCAGGGTTGGGCTGACAACTGCAAAACGTTGCTTATTTCCTTTCCCATTCACTAGAATCGTTTCACCAACATCAACATTCTTCAATCCTCTGATCTCCATCGACCTTAGCCCACAATCAGCTAGCATTGCTATAATTGCTTTATTACGTGCCTCAAGATAGCTTTTATAACTGAACGAGTCTATCATCTTCAATACTTCCTCAACAGTAAAACCAGTTAAAACCCTCTTTGGTACTTTTGGAAGTACAACCTTATCCATAGGATTTACTTTTAAATACTCCTCTTCAACACACCAGTTAAAGAAAGCTGTCATAATTTTAGCCATGGATTGAATAGACTGTGGCTGTAAACCTGTTTTTTGTTTGTGTTGGACATATGCTTGAAGATCAAATTTTGTGACGCTCTCAATGTTTGTAATGCCTCGTTTGTTAATTAAAAAGTTAGACATGTGCTTAAATTCGTGCCTCTTATTCATGAGTGTTTTTCGCGTGTATCCTCTGGCTTGATTTACGTATAAATACTCTTCTATTAAGTCTTGCAACAACAAAAAAACCACTCCCTCCGTGTAAAAATTAACGGAAAAGAATGGTTTTTGGACACATAAGAAAAATTAAGCGTAAATTATGGAGAAAGATTAAGTATTCAAGTAATAATCCTTATTCACAATTACGTTCAAATCAATGAAACCCTTGCTGCAACAAGGATTTACTTACCTTGTTGCTTCTGCATCGCTTTCATCATTTGATTAATTTTCTTCTGCGATGGATTTTGTCCCATTTGCATCATCATGACACGGAGCATTTGCTCATTAAATGGTGGGTTCTTTTTCAAATAAGACATCATCGTCTTACGTGCTATAAAGAAGCCAATTGCAATTCCTGCTGCAACAGCTAGGGTATACCCTAAAATATGAATCCACATAAGTCCAACGTCCTCCTTCGTGCTATCTAAACCTGTCGGGAAAATCCCGAATCAACCTTATCTATTATATCTTAATGACAAGAGATTTAAAAGCACTTCAGAAAAATAACACGTTAGCACCTGATTAAACTTGAGTTGTTCTAAGTAAATCCTCTTGCTTCATGGGCTTTAACCAGCCATAGCGATGCTCCTCAATGGTAAAAGCAAAGAAGGTTGGTTCGCATTTTCTTAGGATTTCAAAGAACATCGTTTCTACATCAAAAGACCCATCCGCTGTTAAATAGAGTGCATCTGAACCAATTACAAGCTCTGCTTTAGAATCACGATCTGATATATCAATAACATGTGTATTTTTCTTCTTTTTATATCCCTCCAGTTTCAGTAGGTCCTGCTTGAGTTTTTGTTGAAGGAATAGGGATGGGATTGGCTTTGTAATATATTCTATTTGTTTCCTTAAAATCTCCTTTTGAGGCCCTCTCGCTTTCTCATGCTCAAGAAAAAGATAAAACAACTTAGATTCTTGTCCATAGTATTGACGAGCAACATCTTCTTCAAAAATATACAATTCATAATGTCTCATCAAGGACACCCTCTCGCATTTTATTTTCTCTAGTATACGGGAACTCTATTGAAATGATTGTCTGAAACCGGAGCAGATAACCACTAATTTTGTCGAATTAAAAAAACTGACTCATAAGAAGGGACTTTAGCATTAAGTTAAGCTAAATCTCCCACTATGAGTCAGTTATTAGTGAACATTATTTTTGTAATAATACTTTTACTTTTGCTACAACATTTTCAACAGTAAAGCCATATTCAGAAAGAATCTTCTCTGCTGGAGCAGATGCACCAAATTGATCAATCGCTAAAACATCACCGTGATCCCCAACGTACTTAGACCAACCTAATGGTGAAGCCATTTCAATTCCAAGACGCGCCTTGATGTTTGGTGAGATTACTTCGTCTTTATAAGATTGTGGCTGTGCCTCAAAAAGATCCCAGCTCGGCATACTAACAACATCAGCATGAATACCATCTTTTTCTAGAACAGCTTGAGCTTCTACAGCTAAAGGAACTTCTGAACCAGACGCTAATAAAAGCACGTCTGTTGTTCCGCTAGACTTAGATACAATATATGCACCCTTTTTAACACCTTCATAAGCAAGCTCTGCTGTATGATCTAATGTTTTTAAATTTTGGCGAGTCAAAACAAGGGCTGTTGGTGTATCTTGGCTTTCTAGTGCCACCTTCCAAGCGGCCACTGTCTCGTTACTATCTCCTGGGCGAATAACAGATAACCCTGGCATTGCACGTAAAGCAGGAAGCTGCTCAACTGGTTCATGTGTTGGGCCATCTTCACCTACTGCAATGCTATCATGAGTAAATACATAAATGACAGGTAGCTTCATAAGAGCTGCAAGACGGATCGCTGGGCGTAAATAGTCGGAGAATACAAAGAATGTTGCACCAAAAACTTTTAATCCTCCATGTAGAGCCATCCCGTTTACAGCAGCTCCCATAGCGAATTCACGCACTCCAAACCAAATATTGCGTCCTTCATAATGATCTCGTGAGTAGTCACCTAAATCTTTCATGTACGTTTTGTTCGAACCTGCAAGATCCGCAGAACCACCAAACAATTCAGGAACTTTTTTAGCGAAAGCATTAAGAGCCTCTCCAGAAGATGAACGTGTCGCAACACTCGATCCCGCTTCATATACTGGAGCTTCTGAATCCCAACCTTCTGGAAGCTGACCGCTATTTGCACGCTCAAATTCAGCTGCTAGTTCTGGATATGATGCTTTATACTGAGCAAAAAGTTCATTCCACTTTTCTTCTTTTTTAGCACCTTCTGATTTCACATCTGCAAATAAATCCTTTACATCAGAAGGAATATGAAATTCCTCTTCGTGTAGCCATTCGTATGTTGACTTTGTTAACGAAACTTCATCTTTTCCTAATGGGGCACCATGTGAAGCAGATTTCCCTGATTTATTTGGAGAACCGTAACCAATAACCGTTTTGACTTCAATTAATGTTGGACGATCATCTTGTTTCGCTGCTTCAATCGCACGATTAATTTCATCAAGATCATTCCCATCCTCAACACGAATGACTTGCCAACCATATGCTTTATAGCGATCTTCAACACTCTCTGAGAAAGAGATATGCAAATCACCATCTAATGAAATATCGTTGGAATCATAAAGGACAATTAGACGCCCTAATTTTAAATGTGCTGCTAATGAAGCAGCCTCTGCAGAAACACCTTCCATTAAATCTCCGTCTCCACAAATAGAATATGTATAATGGTCGACGATATTGAAATCTTCCTTATTATATGTGCTAGCTAGGTGGCGTTCAGCCATAGCCATTCCAACAGCCATAGCAATCCCTTGTCCAAGTGGACCTGTTGTTGCTTCTACACCTGGTGTATGACCGTATTCCGGGTGCCCTGGTGTTTTGCTTCCCCATTGACGGAATTGTTGTAAATCCTCTAATGATAAGTCATATCCTGTTAAGTGCAACAAACTATATAGAAGCATTGATCCGTGTCCTGCAGATAATACAAAGCGATCTCTATTAGCCCAATCTGGATTTTCTGGGTTGTGGTTCATAAATTTTGTCCAAAGGCTATACGCCATAGGGGCTGCCCCCATCGGCATACCTGGGTGTCCTGAATTTGCTTTTTCAATACTATCAATTGATAGTGTGCGGATTGTATTGACCGCAAGTTGATCTACTTGTTTCGTCATGGTTTCATATCCCTACCCTTCCACAGTAACTGATTTCTTTCTCTATTCTTCTACATCTTATACTTTATCCTTAAATTTCACAAGCATTCAGACAAATCTTCCATTATGCAAAAAAGCCTCTAAAGACTGAATTTAGAGACTTTTTAATGCATTGGATTATTTTTATTTTTCTTGCTTTCTTTTAACGCATCTGGTGTAACATCATTTCCATTTTCATCAACAACCGTAACGGAATGTAGGTGATTTTTAAATGATGCACGAAAGGTTTGAAGGTATTCTTTACGTAATGCCTGTTGCTCCTTTTCTTCTTGTTTTGTTAAACCACTTGTTTTAGCTCTTTTAGAAAGTTCATTTATTCTAGCTAGTTTTTCTTTTGATAGCATATTAAGCACCTCTTTTTCCGATTCATTCCCCTACTTTACCGTATTGGAATTTGGTTTTCAACCGAAAACAATCGGACTAGTCCTGAGTTCTCTCCTCTTGTTCTTCTCTATACTGCTGGTATCTTCTATGAACTGTTGCTTTGGAAATATCATACCCAAACCCTCTTAATGTAGCTGCAATATCATGAAAGGTCAATTCCATATTTCGTAGTCTTATTATCTCTGAGATTGGAACTTCTTTTTTTGATCTTCCTGCACCTACACTATTTTTCAAATTCCGCTCTGGTCGATACCCATTTTTGATGGCTGCTTTCATTCCACGTTTGATTTTGCTATTATGTAACTTTCGTTGAAACTCTTCGACAATAGAAACAATTTCTAACACCATTTCATCAGCCTCAGAGAGCCTTAACTCCTCTTCAGCTTGAATGGTCAGTACACGAACATCAAGCTTTCGTATTTGATGAAGAAGCGCAATTTTAGCGTGCCCTCTTCCTAACCTTGTATCGTCTTGAATTAATAAAATATTAGCTTCGCCGTTTTGTAAATAATCGAGTACTTGCAGCATTCCCTCTCGATCAACATCATATCCACTAGCTTGCTCTTCTACTATATCAATAATTTGTAAATCTTTACCTAAAGCTATTTCTTCTAATTCTTTTGCTTGTCTTTTTAATGAAGATAATTGTTCTTTGTTGTTCGTGCTGACACGACAATAAATAACGGCTTTACTCATGATCTATTTTCTCAATTGGTGTAACAAACACCAAACTAGATTCATTTATCAAATTTACTTGTTGCTTACTTTGTAACTCTTTATCTTCTATTGATTCGTGTACGGGGGCAGATAATATTATGGTTGTATACATAAATAGCAATACAGCAATAGCTGTTAATATAATAAAAATTTCTTGTCCTGAAAAACGTCTAATCATTTCCTTCACCTCAGTAAGAATGTTTGTTCGCTTATTATCGTAATACGAACAGTTGTTTGTGTCAAATGTTTTTTAGAACAATTGTTTGCATTACATATGTTCGCATGTTACAATTTATCCAATTAGGAAACTTTGTGGGGTGTACATATGTCAAAACTATCAAAGCGCCAGCTCGAAATACTAGATTTTATTAAAGTGGAAGTTAAAAAGAAAGGATATCCTCCTTCCGTTAGAGAAATCGGGGAAGCTGTTGGACTTGCTTCTAGTTCAACAGTTCACGGCCACCTTTCAAGATTAGAGAAAAAAGGATTTATTAGAAGAGATCCAACTAAACCAAGAGCAATAGAAGTTTTAGATCTGGAAAACGAAACAGCACCGCTCCCAGAAAAGAAAACCACATATGTTCCAGTACTAGGAAAAGTCACAGCTGGATTACCGATTACGGCAATTGAGAATATTGAAGATTATTTGCCTCTTCCTGAACATCTAGTTTCAGGAGACAATACTTATGTCCTTGTTATTCAAGGTGACAGTATGATTGAAGCAGGAATTTTCGATGGTGATATGGTTATTGTGCGCCAGCAACAAACAGCCAATAACGGGGATATTATTGTTGCAATGACAGAAGAAGATGAAGCAACGGTAAAGCGTTTCTTCCGAGAAAAAGATTATATTCGCCTACAACCAGAAAACTCTACAATGGCTCCGATCCTTTTAAAGGAATGTACCGTTTTAGGAAAAGTCGTTGGTGTATTTCGTACCATTCATTAAAAACCTTTTACGCAATGAGTAGAACCGTTACGCCTGTAACTTTCAATAGCTTTTCCTGTCTATCAAAAAACCAAGCATCTCCTTAAATGAGCATGCTTGGTTTTTGTTGAATCTTCCTTATTTAGAGAATTCCGTGCTTTTTTGTTGTTCCTTATCTTTTCTTCTTTCTTTTAAATATGTAAGTAGCACAAACGTCATCACTAACGCACTGACAATGACCATTCCATAACCGCCTGTTCCTTCGTTAACAAGGATACGAAACACACTTCTTAAGAAAAACATAACTGATAATACGTACATAATTAGCAATACAGTCTTTTTACCCACTATTATCCACCCCTCCTATTTAATTATTAGGGATAATCCAAAAGAACACAATATAGAATTCCAACCATTCATTATGCTATTTAACGATACTTATCATATGTATATGCTGAAAAAGGCGATTATCCCTTTTTTAACGTCTTTGTCATATTACAGATTTATTGGGTCATTCTATAATTACATGGTTCTGTATATCACACCACGAAAAACACCTAAACCATGTAAAGCCCCTGCATTTGCGGGGCTTTTTTATTTCTAATGAAGCTTATGCTTTTTTAGTACTTCTTTTTGCCGTATCCCCTTTTTACTAATATAATTGTTTTTCCATCCAGCCCAGATAAAATAAGCACCAGAGATAACCGCAACAACATCATTTATAAACTCTTCTGAAATCGTTTGGTACCCCAGCAAATTTAATACCGCATTTACGACAGCAAAAATTAAAATTGTAAAGCGCCTTATTGATGCCTTATCCATTTGATCTCCTCCCTACAAGTCCGTTCTTTGTACTTGCTCTGTTAGAGCTAGTCTATGTCTGTGAAAGGTAGGAAATAACTATGAAAATTCATGGCATCACTTAGTTAATTTCAATTTTTGTTAATTGCTTTGTCACTTTTCAATGTTTTGCATAGGCTAACGTATACATTTTTATTGATTACAAATTCGTTTATCACTCTCATCATTTCGTTACTTTCATCAGAAAGGTGGCAATTCACATGTATTATTATGGGTGTAATCCCGGATATGGGTATGGTAGTCCCGTCGTTCCTACTAATGAGCTGGCAGGTGACAGGCAATCAAACTTCATTTTAATTCTCGTTTTGTTTATATTATTAATCATTATTGGTGTTTATTTTTTTAATACGGAGAAGTAAATGCAATACGCACGAACCGTTAGCGCAAACCTCAAAAAGCCCACACAAACGCGGTGTGGGCTGCAACCATTATTCTTTATGATGGTGATGTTTTTTATCCCATTTTGGAACAAATCCATTTTCCTCTAATTTATTATAATGCTTATCGATATGAGAAATGATTTTTTGTCCTTTTTCTTCTGTAAATACACCATACTCAACATATTTTGTAATGATCTCTTTTTTCTGGTCAAACAATTCCTTATGCAAACCAGCCATTTCCGTCTTTTGCTCTTCTGTTAATTTTACATCTGCTGGCTCTTCTGCTCCTACTACCGGCATAACACCTATAGTTAATAGTGCAGCGACAACCAACCCTAACATAAGCTTTCTCATCTTACCATCACTCCTTTTATAGTATTTAAAGCTTGAGTTTGTAAGAAATTCATATTTATCCTGAACAGGTTAAATTTACATACTTTTTCACATAATCTTGTTACGATTTAAAACATGTTGCCGACCTTTAGTTAGTGTTTAGCTTACAAGATTCTCACTATTCCTTCATAAAATTTTCCCCACTGGAACATACTATCCTTAGCAAAAATAGGTCAGGGGTGGTTTTAGGTGAGATTTCCTACGTGTGTTGTAAGTCACATATTAATTACTGTCATTTCCATGGTGATTAATAGGAGAAAGGAGAATAAAGAAGATAAAGTTCTATATATCGGATTAATGGTGGGTGGCTTTATGTGGTCACAGCTTCAAACTGAATATTTAATAAGGCGTATTAACAAGAGAACAGAGCAAATTGTTAGAGGGAATTCATCATCCAATTAATCTCAACCTACTTTGTATTGCTATCACTTTAGAAGGCATTTTAGAGCTTGTAGGGATCAATAATATAATAATGAAAAAGACTATCATACATAAAGCTAGTCTTTTTTTGTGTCCTATAATATAGAATATTAAGTAGCTACTATTCAAAAATTCAAAGGACATTCTTTGATATTCTATTTTAATCAATGCTAACCATAATACATCTATATAGGGAATCTCAGAAAAACAACAAACAAAAACCCTTAACACCAACAGTGTCAAGGGTTTTATCATCTTAATAGTTTTGCATATATTGGTCACGTTCCCACGGATGTACTTGCGTGCGGAACATATCCCATTCAATTTCTTTTGCTTCTACGAAGTTTTCAACTGCATGCTCACCAAGTGCTTTTACAAGAACATCATCCTTCACTAAAGCATCAATAGCTTGCTTTAATGTCGCCGGAAGATCGTCAATACCTTCTTCCTCGCGCTCTTCTTTGCTCATGATGTAGATGTTACGATCAGTTGCAGGTGGCGGAGTTAATTTCTTTTTAATTCCGTCTAAACCTGAAGCTAACATAACTGCCATAGCTAAGTATGGGTTAGCAGCTGGATCTGGACTACGAACTTCAACACGAGTACTTACGCCTCTTGAAGAAGGAATACGAATTAATGGGCTACGATTACGCATCGACCATGCAACGTAAACCGGAGCTTCATATCCTGGTACAAGACGCTTGTATGAGTTAACGATCGGGTTCGTAATGGCTGTGAATGCTTCGGCATGTTCAAGGATTCCTGCTAAGAACTGCATAGCTGTATCACTTAATTGTGATTCTGTACCTTCGTCATAGAATACATTTCCTTCTTTTGTGAACAATGACATGTTTAAGTGCATACCTGAACCATTTACTCCAAATAATGGCTTTGGCATAAATGTTGCGTGAAGGCCATGTTTACGAGCAATTGTTTTTACGACTAATTTAAATGTTTGAATATTATCGCATGCAGTAACTGCGTCTGCATATTTAAAGTCAATTTCATGTTGACCAGGAGCCACTTCATGGTGCGATGCTTCGATTTCAAAGCCCATATCTTCAAGCTCTAATACGATATCACGACGGCAGTTTTCCCCTAAGTCTGTTGGAGCTAAGTCAAAATAGCCACCTTTATCATTTAATTCTAATGTAGGCTCGCCATTTTCATCGTTCTTGAATAAGAAGAACTCTGGTTCAGGTCCAATGTTAAATGCTGTGTACCCCATTTTTTCAGCTTCTTTTAATACTTTCTTTAAGATGCCACGAGGATCTCCCGCAAATGGAGTTGGCTCTTCACCTGGTTTTCCTGGAAGGTAGACATCACAGATTAAACGTGCAACCTTCCCTTTTTCTGGTGTCCAAGGGAAAACAACCCACGTATCTAAATCAGGGTATAGATACATGTCAGACTCTTCAATTCGTACGAAGCCTTCAATTGAAGAACCATCAAACATCATCTTGTTATCTAGCGCCTTTGATAGTTGAGTTACTGGAATTTCAACATTCTTAATCGTACCAAGTAAATCTGAAAATTGAAGACGAATATAGCGAACATTTGATTCTTCAGCAATACTCAAAATATCTTCTTTTGTGAACTTTGCCATATTATGTACTCCCCTTTCAAAACTTAAATATATTAGAAAAACAAGTCACTAAGGTCTTGTTTCTTCTTCCTTTTAAAAACTAGTCAACTATTATGTACATTGATTCTATTACATGTTTAATGTTACTAGATGCACTGTATACTGTCAACTTAATGAAATGGTGACAATCCTTGTGTTTTAAGCACTGCGAACACTTTTCTACCGTTAATCAATTAGTGAATCGATTGCTTGTAAAACAGCAATTTTAACATGTTCATAGGTTAATCCGCCTTGAACATAGGCAACATACGGTGGCCGGATCGGGCCATCTGCTGTTAACTCAATACTCGCTCCTTGAATAAATGTACCTGCGGCCATAATAACGGGGTCATTATAACCGGGCATAGGACTTGGTTGTGGTGATACGTGAGCATTGACTGGTGATGCCGCTTGAATGGCTTGGCAAAAAGCAATCATTTTTTCAGCTGTTGGAAACTTAACGGATTGAATTAAATCCGTTCTTCGCTCATCCCATTTGGGCGAAGTGCTCATTCCTACTTTTTCTAAAATCGCGGCTGTAAATACAGCACCTTTTAACGCTTGTGATACAACATGAGGCGCTAAGAAAAAGCCTTGATACATTTCAAGTAAACTATAAAGGCTTGCTCCTCCTTCTGCTCCAATCCCAGGGGCTGCTAGGCGGTAAGACGAAAGCTCTATGAGATCACTTCTCCCTACTAAGTATCCACCTGTTTTTACAATTCCGCCACCTGGATTTTTTATTAGAGAGCCAGCCATGATGTCTGCTCCTACTTCACAAGGCTCCAACGTTTCTACGAATTCTCCGTAACAATTATCAACAAATACAATAACATCCTTTTTAAGTGAGCGTACGAACTTGATCATTTCTTGAATTTGCCCAACCGTAAAGGATGGACGATCTCCGTATCCTTTAGAACGTTGAATCCCAATGACTTTTGTCTTGTCAGTGATGGAATGTCGGATTTCCTCTTCATTAATCCAGCCTGATTCCATTAATGGTACCGCATCATAGCCAATTTGAAACTCCTTAAGTGAACCATTTCCGTTCCCACGTATTCCAACAATTTCTTCCAACGTATCATAAGGTTTCCCTGTTATGTATAGAAGATCATCACCAGGTCTTAGTACACCAAATAGTGCCGTAGCTATTGCATGAGTTCCAGAAATAATTTGAGGGCGGACTAAAGCCGCCTCTCCACCAAATACTTCTGCATAAATCGATTCTAACGTATCACGGCCAACATCGTCATACCCGTATCCAGTTGATGGTGTGAAATGAAAATCCGCTACTTGATGGTTACGAAATGCCTTCATAACCTTTGCCTGATTATGCAGAGTAATTTCTTCTATTTCTTGATGATGCTCTCTTATTTGAAGCTCTACTTCTTTTGTTAATTGGTCAAGTTTCTTTTGATTCTTTAACGTCAACATGGTTATTCCTCAACTTTCACTTTCTTTGGTTCAATAATCGAGCGGATTGCCAGGTCGTGTCCTAATGCCGTAGTTGCAATGACGTATCCTTGAATTTCATAATGCTCCGTCTCTTCATTCCAATTTTGCTTTTTAATAATTGTAGATTCGCGACACTTCGATAACAAACTACCTTCTTCTGCCTTTAACACTACATGGTATTCACTCATTTGCTCCATTAGCTTTTCTTCAATAGCTTGCTTTAAGCTATTGAGATCGTCTTGATCAAATGCACTAATTTCAATCGAGTCCTCATCGTGAGTCGGAAAGAAATTGTCGTCTTTTTCCTCACTCTTATTATATACAACTAATTGTGGAATGTTTTCTGAATCTAACTCCTGAATTAGCTCCTTCACGGTGCGCTCATGTTGCTCGTAATCAGGATTTGAACTATCCACAACATGTAATAGTAAATTTGCTTCCTGCAGTTCTTCTAACGTAGAACGAAACGCGGCAACAAGAGTGGTAGGTAAATCTTGAATAAAACCAACCGTATCTGATAGCAGAATTTTCATCCCGCTTGGTAAGTTAAATTGTCTTGTAGTTGGATCAAGTGTTGCAAACAATTGATTTTCCTCTAATGTATCCACTTCTGCTAAACGATTTAAAATCGTTGATTTACCAGCATTTGTGTAACCGACAATCGCAACTTGAAAGGCGTCATTTTGTTTTCTTCTTTCCCTGTAGCGCTGCCGATGGCCAACAACCGCTTCTAATTGATGCTTAATTTCATCCATTCTACGGCGGATATGACGACGATCACTTTCAAGCTGTGTCTCACCAGGTCCTTTTGAACCAATCCCTCCCCCTTGTCTTGATAGGGCTAAACCTTGTCCAGCGAGGCGAGGAAGTAAATATGAAAGCTGTGCTAACTCTACCTGAAGCTTTCCCTCTCTCGACTGCGCGCGCGAGGCGAATATATCTAAAATTAATTGAGTTCGATCAATGACCGTTTTCTTCGTTCTTGTATGAACATTTCGGATCTGACTCGGAGAAAGTTCATCGTTAAAAACAATCGTATCTACGTCTGTCTCATCTAATAGGACTTGCAATTCGTCTACTTTCCCTCGTCCAATATAGGTAGAAGGTTCAGGCTTTTGACGCTTTTGTGTAATTGTTCCAACAACCTTCCCTTTGGCTGTTTCGACTAAACTTTTCAATTCATCCATTGAATTCGTAAAAGCAATATCATCTGTATCAAATTGACATCCTACTAACACAACGCTCTCCGTTTCTTTATGGTTAATTTCCTGCAAGAATTTCCACTTCCTTTGTCTTCATCTTACCTTTTATTTTGTCCAGCGGTGACGTTCATACGCATCATACCATGAACTAGAAGAAAATAGAAAAAACAACGTGAACAAATCATTTATTATTTATCGTTAAAGGCCAATCAACCTCATTAGGTCAATTGGCCTTTTGTTAATTCATTTTCACATGAGATGAATGAAATTTAAAATCTTCACGTTTCATTGTTAGAAGGGATTCTCGATCATACGCATTTTCCCTTAGTAGCCTTACCGCCTGCATTCGTATCGCCTCTTCAATAATATTTCTAATGTATCTTCCATTACTAAATGTACTCTCTTGCTCATACCGGATTCGTCTTATATGATCACGAATATGAGTTTCTCCCTCTTGAGTTAATTCATATTCGCGCTCCGCTAACATTCTTCTCACCATTTCCATTAATTGATCCGTCGTATAGTTAGGAAAATCGATTGCGATCGGAAAGCGAGATGGCAATCCAGGATTGAGCGATAAGAAATACTCCATTTCTTTTGAATATCCTGCCAAAATTAAGACAAAATCATGTTGATGATCTTCCATCGCTTTCACTAACGTATCTATTGCCTCTTTTCCAAAATCTTTTTCTCCACCTCTAGCTAAGGAGTATGCTTCATCAACAAAGAGAACACCACCACTCGCTTTTTTTAGAACCTCTCTCGTTTTTTGAGCTGTATGGCCAATGTATTCCCCAACTAAATCGGCTCTTTCCACTTCATTAAAATGCCCTTTTGCTAGGACCCCCATTTGATGTAGAAAATCGGCAATGATTCTAGCCACTGTTGTTTTTCCCGTACCTGGATTGCCTTTAAAAATCATATGAAGAACTTGCTTGCTTGCTTTTAATCCAAGCTCCTCACGACGTTGGTTAATATAAATCCAAGCATAAATTTCGTTCACAAGTCGCTTTACTTCTTCTAAACCAACATATTCTTCAAGTTTTTCTTCAAATCGCGTTAAAATTTCATGTTCTTCTTTTTCGTGTTCTGTTTGAAAAAGGGATTCATTTTTGCCCATTTTTTCAATTGGTTTATGATTTAATACAACATTAATACGCCCTCTTTTTTTGGAGTTAACCGGGTTACTCATGATGCACACCCCTTTGTTGTTCCGTTTAAGCACCAACTTTTCATTTTATACTATACGCAAAAATAGGCGAACATGTGACAACCGCCTACTTAAGTTGTTTAATAAGAGCTCCTTTTTGTAATCTTTACCATCTTACGCAAGATGAAAAGGAAGGATTCCAAATTAATTGCACGGGCTCTTATTTTTCATAGAACAGCCTCAATTTTTGAGCCTAGACTTTACTTTGTAAAACTTTTTCTATATTATATAAATCGTAATGATTACTATTATCTATAAGGAGGTGCTATGAAATGGCTAAAAAATCAAAGGTAGCCAAAGAGCTAAAAAGACAAGAAATGGTTGCTCGCTATGCTGAACGAAGAAAAGAGTTAAAAGAAAAAGGCGATTATATAGGACTTAGTAAGCTACCCAGAGATTCATCACCAAGTCGCTTAACAAGAAGATGTGAAATGACTGGTAGACCTCGTGGTGTTTTACGTAAATTTAAGCTCTCAAGGATTGCTTTTAGAGAGCTGGCTCATAAAGGCCAAGTTCCAGGTGTGAAAAAATCAAGTTGGTGAGTAATGTTTGAAAGGGCGTGTGACAATTGGAAAGGCACAGATCTCTAACGGTTTTACAACAGGCTTCTCATTAAAGGAATAATCATTAAAAAGATAAAAAATAACACTGAGAGTGATGTCAACGTCATTCTCATTCGCCCAGGAGGTGCAAGATTGTCACAGCGTTATTGATGTTTATCCAAATGCCGATATCCATTCCTTTCTTCATAACATACACTTGGTGACCAACCATTGATCCCTCCTTAAAGAATGCCTGGAACCCAGATGACCTCTGACACCAATACACGGAATAAAATGCAAAGACTTCCTACTCATTGTCAAAGTTCCCTTTGTACCGATCAACCGTTTTAAACTCTTAATTAGCGGTTAAGCTATAGAAATCATTAAGAAGTTCTGTCAAAGGGGGGAAAGAAAATATGGAACAAGAACATCCTATCCATGAAAAACACCCACATAAACACAGTGTGGCATGTGGACATACAAAAATTAAACATGATGATCATATTGATTATGTGCACAATGGGCACCTGCACCATGAACATAATGGACACTGGGATGAGTGCAAAATTCCAGTATCAGAAACGAATCCAGATGCATGCGCTCCTATGAATTGCGGATGTCATCATGATACCGATTGTGGTCACGAAATGGTTCCACATGGTGATCATATGGACTATTTAGTTAATGGGCGCTTGCATCACGTACACGGCGATCATTGTGACGATCATGGACCTGTTGAGTTAGTTAATGTTCAGTAATCATCTAAAGATACACAAATCCTCCCTAGAGCAAAGGGAGGATTTGTGTTCAACATTTCAAAAAATAAGTTGCCTTTTGACAAAATCACTTTAGCTTTTTCGATAATCCATTCCATACATAATGGACTTGATCTGAGAGATCAGCAGCATCTTGCGTGATCCAGCCAACTAAGTCCCTTAACACCCGCTCATTCTTTTCGATCGGGACTATACCTCTCCCAAGCTCTACCATGATTAATAGAGCTTCACTTTTTCTTTCTCTTTCTTCTAACTTGATCAAATGAAAAAGCTTTTTCATCTCACTTCGAACTTGATCGTGATTCTTATACCTTGCTAGCTCATCCCCTACCCACTTTTCAAACCCTTCTAACACGAAAACCGAATCCTGTGTCCATCTTGTGTTCCAATCACTCAGTAAATCACCGTCATAAGCAGATAACCAAGCGATCTTTTTACCCATTTTCCTTACAATTTTTCTTTTTCCTGAGAAGGCACCTCCGATAATAAGCTGCATACCCACTCTCCTTTCTCCAAGACAAATGATAGCTTTAATGCCTGTCCATGATTCACAGTAAGGCTCCAAAATGTGTGGGCCGGAATCATTTTTGAGATGATATAACGAATAACCCCTCCATGGGTCATTACTAAAACCTGCTGCTTTTCTTTTTTGTTTTGTTCAAAGGTATAATGAAGTAACTCGTATAGAAATGCGTCGATTCTCTCTTGAAATGCTTTGCTTGATTCACCATTGGGTATCGGAATGCCTTCCCAATTATCAAGCCACTTCCGATAAGAAGGATCATGTTGTAACTCCAGATACGTTTTCCCTTCCCAATCGCCAAAGTCCATTTCTCTTAACCTACGATCGGTTCTAGCCTGCTTGGAAAGCTGTAAAAAAGCCAACGTTTCTTGGCAACGTTGCAAATCGCTCGAAAATACATAGGTAAAGTCGATCTTGCTTAACGCTCCTTTTAATTCCAATAAATTGGTTGCTTCATCCCATATGATCGGTATGTCCGTATGCCCTAAGTATCTTTTTTCTTTATTCCACCTCGTTACGCTATGACGAACGAGAAATAAATCCACACCACTACAAGCCCCCATAGTTCTCCTCCTTCAATAGCAGTACCTAATAAGTCCCCGTTTGTGCCTTTAAATCGCGATTTTACCCAAAGGCCATACAGTAAGATGAATAAAAAATAGGCAGGCACGAAAAAGAAAAATCCCTGAAACCAAATAAAAATGACGGCAATAGGGAGAAACGCATACAAACTGTCTAGCCAATTTATGTTCTTTTTCCATTCCCATGCCAATCCTTGTTGTTTCGCAGTTGGGAGACCTAGCATAAGCATTACGGCCGCAAATCTGGAAAATGCCATTATAATCAGAATGCTATAAAGAAAAAAATCAAATTCAATTAATTGATAGATCATTATGACTTTCCAGCCCATTAAAAAGAAAAGAGCAAGTATTCCAAAGCTTCCAACATGAGGATCCTTCATGATTTCCCACTTTTTTTCGAGTGAAGCATTGGATCCTACTGCATCCGCAACATCCATCCAACCATCTAAATGTAATCCCCCACTTAACCATATCCATATAGTAAGAGTAAGCAAAGTTAGCATCGTTTGCGGGAGGTACGATCCAACGGTGAGCACAAACGCAATGATCATTAATCCCATCACCATCCCAACAAGAGGGTAACTCCTGATCGCCCATTTGCTTGTCTGTTTATTCCAAGGACAATGAACCGGAACAGGAAGTCTTGTAAGAAATTGAATGGCTAATACAAACCCAAACACCATATGTTTCATTGCCCTCCTCCCTTCCAATAGATCGGAATTCCTGCAATCACTTGTATTGCATCATCTGCATGCTGCACAATGATTTTATGTACATGTTGCAAAGTATACATATAGCGCAGAACGTCTTTGGAAGTATGTGGGAGGCCTTCATTCACATCGTTAGAGACAAAAATAAGATGAAGGTGTTTTTGTTTTGCAATCATTATCCATCTATTAACAATCTCTTCAATCTCTTGTAAGCTGTATTGTAAGTCGAACATGACATTATTTATCCAAATCGTTAAGCAATCAATTAATAAGACATCATAAGAATGGCAAGAGCATAGCAGTAAAGAGAAATCATACGACTCCTCATGCGTTTCCCATTCTTCTACTTCTCCTCTCATCTTTTGGTGCAGTCGGATTCTCTCCTCCATTTCAACATCACTTCGTTTCGAAGTAGCTATGTAACATAATCGTGCAGAGCGATTATCATGTAGATGTTCCTTATAGGTTGAAACTGCCTTACGCTCTGCATACTTGCTTTTTCCTGATCGAGCACCACCTGATATAAAAGTAATCATGATTCATTTCTCCACTTTTGTAAAAGGTACACTAATCGTTCATTTTCTTTCTTTGACCTTATTGCCAATCTAATGTACTCCCCATTAAGCCCTTTAAAATTATGGGTATGTCTGGTTACAACTCCATTTTTTAATAGAAACTGAAAGAGCCTATCTGTATCCAACGGTCTCTTATCCTGTAGTAAATAGAAATTCACATTTGAAGGCGAACGATAAAAAGCTAGATTAGTTAAAGCCTCACCTATGAATTGCGACTGTTCCTCTAACCAGCCTCTTGTTTGCTTTATAAACGTTTTATCTTCTAGTAATTTAGGAACCATGGCATCTACTAATGCGTTCACACTCCAAGGAATTTGTTCTTTCCTTATTGCGTGAATAATAGTGGGACCGGCCATCATATATCCCACTCTCAGTCCTGGAATCGAATATATTTTTGTTAAAGATCGTAATAAAATTACATTCGGGTACATTTCTAACCACGTAGTTAATGACGGAATGGAAACTGGTAAAAAATCGACAAATGCTTCATCTATCACTACAAACGTCCCTGTTCTTTTTCCTTCCTCTAAAAGAACTTGTAATTCTTCCTCTTTCACTACTGTCCCTGTTGGATTATTCGGTCGACACAAAAAGATAACGTCTGTGCTTGATAGTTTTTCAAGAATACACGTTAACGGTAATTGAAATTCCTTTTCTTTCTCTAAAAAGACATCCTCCATTTCAATATGATAGTGAAGACATGCTCTTTCATATTCTATAAATGTTGGTTGGACAATGATCGCTTTTTTGTTTTCAAAGTATTTTGCCACTAAGAAAATCGCTTCTGCTCCACCGTTTGTTAAAAGTATCTGATTTTCTTCTACCCCTTCAGATTTAGCAAGAGATGCCGTAGTACGTGAATATGTTGGTTCCGGATAACGAGTAATGGTGTCATAATGATCCGCTAATGCACTATTTAACCAAGTTGGCGGACCTAACGGATTTAAATTCGCACTAAAATCAAGAAGTTCGCTATCCTGATTGATTCCAAACAATTGCTTCATCGTTTCTGGCTGTCCCCCATGATTAGGCCACTTCATGTATTCACCCCCATTTATTGACTCTTATTTCATTAAAAGCATGAAGCTCATTCCTAATAAAATGAACAGAACCCAGCCTCCATGCATGTATTGAATAGATTTCTTAATATCCGTTTGTGTTAATGCTCGATTTGGGTCTCCCATTGTTGCTCTTTGAGATTTTATCCCTTTGTAATAATTGATTCCACCTAACTGAATGCCTAGCAATCCAGCTACCATCGCTTCAGGCCAACCACTATTTGGACTAGGATGTTTTTTAGCATCTCTATATGTTATTTTTAAACCATGAAGACGATTTGACCCAATAAGAAAAAAAGAAGACAACCACATTGCTACCGCTGTCAGTCTAGCAGGAATCCAATTGACTACATCATCAAGCTTAGCTGAAGCTCGTCCAAATTGGTTAAATCTTTCATTTTTGTATCCAACCATTGAATCTAACGTGTTAATCGCTCGGTAAGCCATTGCCAATGGAGCACCACCAATCATCGCCCAAAACAATGGCGCTGTGATCCCATCAACTGTATTTTCTGCTACTGTTTCAACCGTTCCTCTCACCACTTCACTCTCACTCAAGCGCTCTGTATCTCGGCCAACAATCATACGTAGTTTATTTCTTGCTTCACCTAAATTTCCAGAAGTTAATGGGATGTAAACTTCTAAAGCGGCTGATCGTAATCCTTTTATCGCTATCGTTGTGGAAATGAAGTAAATTTCAACGAGGATCCCTGCTATTGGGTGCCATTGATAAGCAATAAAAACGATGAAAAAAGTAACAATAAAAACGAACAATACGACAACGGACGCGAGGAATACCCCTTTTGACACACGGTTTTTCCCTTGATTTAACCTTGTTTCACAAAATGAAATAAGTTTCCCCATTTGTACAACAGGATGAGGCAACCAACGAGGATCCCCCATGAACAAATCTACAAAAATAGCAGCTACTAAAATGATGCATAATATCATAACAGGATCATTAAGTGTGTTAATCATACTTACCATTATGTTTAATTCCTTTTTCTAAATTCTTAACGATGTGATTCTTCATTAGCTTTGTTTTTCCTGATACTCACCTATCATTTGATAGATTTTCTCTAATTGAATATGTTCGCGTACAACATTTGCTAATAAGTCAAAAGCTTCTTCTTTTTTCTTAGAAAAAGAGTTTCGATGATGGATTGGTTCAAGTCCCTTTTTAGACCTGATCTCGTTTAGTAAAACTTCTCGAAATATATCATTATGAAAAATCCCATGAAAATACGTACC
Organism: Halalkalibacter okhensis; assembly: GCF_000787375.1. Taxonomy (GTDB): domain Bacteria; phylum Bacillota; class Bacilli; order Bacillales; family Bacillaceae_D; genus Halalkalibacter; species Halalkalibacter okhensis. The sequence goes on from NZ_JRJU01000007.1 coordinate 136,064, forward strand.
GATAATGGTTTTATCTTGACTAATTGCTCCTTCAACACGCCCTGTTAACTGAACAAAATGGCTATAATCCTTCTCAAAATGGGACTCACCCATATGGATTTCATATCCCGATACAGGTATTTCCCTCTCCCCAAACTTAGCCAATCCTCTAGACTGAACCGTTGTTTTTTTGACAGTCATCGACGTTTTCATTGGGATAAGTCCTAGTCCATCTATTCTTTCATTCAGAGATTCAACCCCATCCCTATCTTCAATACAGTTTCCAAGCATTTGATATCCTCCGCAAATACCAATAATCATCGTATGTTTCTGTGACAATTGTAAAATTCGATTCGCTAAGCCTGTTTGGTGTAAAAACATCATATCTTCTATCGTATTTTTACTGCCAGGTAAAATCAGAAGATCTGGTTCTCCCAATTCTTCCGCCTTTTTTACAAAGCGGACAGAGCAATCAGCTTCTTCAAAAAATGGGTCAACATCAGTAAAATTGGATATCATTGGATAGCGAATGACCGCTATATCCATTTCTTTCGATCGATCTACTTTGGTCGAATAGTTACTTAAAACAACGGAGTCTTCAGCTTCAATCATCAGATTATTGATATAGGGGATGACACCTAAAATAGGAACCCCTGTATATTCCTCAAACCAAGAAAGACCTGGTTCTAGCAGAGTTACGTCACCTCGAAATTTATTAATAAATACACCTATCACACGCTTTCTGTCTTCTTGGTCAAGTAATTGCAATGTTCCGACTAAACTGGCAAATACGCCCCCTTTTTCAATGTCCCCAACTAAAATGACCGGTGCATTCGTGAGCTTTGCGACACGCATATTGACAAGTTCTCGGTCATTTAAATTAATTTCAGCAGGACTTCCTGCCCCTTCAATAACGATTCGGTCAAATTGTGTAGTTAATCTATTGTAAGATTCTTCGATAATACGTAAACCCTGTTCAAAAAAATCTTTTCGGTATTCTCCAGCTTGCATATTTTTATACGGTTTGCCATGAACAACAATTTGAGATTGAAATTCTCCACTCGGCTTAATTAAAACTGGGTTCATGTCCGTTGTTGCATCAATGCCTGCTGCCTCGGCTTGTACTCCTTGCGCTCGACCAATTTCCTTTCCGCATACAGTAATGTAAGAATTTAAAGCCATATTTTGTGATTTAAACGGAGCCGTCTTCCATCCGTCCTGAACGAATATTCGACATAATGCTGTTACAAGAGCGCTTTTTCCTGCATCTGAATGCGTACCTTGAATCATTAAAGGGATTGCTTTTTTATTCAAAAGGAGTCACTCCTTCCTTTTCCATATTAAAGTCTTTACTGATTTGGTTATCCTAGTGCAATATTGTTGCGATGGCTGCGCTCGCCGTGCGCCTTCCTGCGAAGACCACTCAAAAAGGCTTAAAGGATTACGGCGGCTTCGCTCATCGCTTCGGGTTCATACCAAAAGGGAAGGGCGCCCTTTTCCCCTTAACAGTGCGTACATGTTGCGATGGCTACGCTCGCCGTGCGCCTTCCTGCGAAGTTCGCTCAAATGGCTTAAAGGATTACGGCGGCTTCGCTCATCGCTTCGGGTTCATACCAAAAGGGAAGGGGCCCTTTTGGTATGAACCCTAAAACTCTATTCCTTTTACTGCTGGGATGCCTTCGTTGTAGTAGTGTTTTTCGGGTTCGATGATAGAGACGAGATCGGCTAGGTCTTTGATTTCTTGCCTGGCGTCTCTTCCTGTAATTACGAGATGGACATGTGGAGGTTTATTTTGGATGACATCGATGACTTCATTTAATGGCAAGACATCATCGATTGGGAATTTATTAATCGCTAAGGCATTGTTTAATTCATCTAATATAATCAAATCATACTCCCCGCTCATCACAGCTGCTTTTGCTTTTGGCCATCCATTTCTTAATGCTTCTCTATGTTCCTCAGGCGTTTTCGTCCATGTGAATCCTATTCCTAATTGAACCATTTCGACCCCTAGCTTTTTAAGAGCAATTTGCTCGCCATACGATCTTTGAGGGGATTTAATAAATTGATAGATTTTCACATTAAATCCTCTACCGATCCCTCGAAGAGCTAGTCCTAATGCTGAAGTGGTTTTACCTTTTCCATCGCCTGTGTATACAAGAGTTAAGCCTTGTTTGTTTTCTGCACTCATGTTTAACCTCCTATCTATTTTTGTCTGAGATTCCTGCTGAGCTAAAAGTAGCCATTTCTTTTAACATCAACGTTGCTGATTGAATAATCGGAAAGGTGATTGCTGCACCCGTTCCTTCTCCTAACCTTAGACCTAAATCTAAAATAGGTTCCTTCCCTAATAGTTCAAGAGCTGTTGTATGTCCTGGTTCGACCGATTGGTGAGTGACTAGCAAATAATCAACAACTTTCGAATCGATTTCCTTAGCAATTAAGGCAGCCGTTGAACAAATAAAGCCATCTACTAACACAGGTACTCTATGCTCGGCAGCAGCAAGCATAGCCCCAGCCATTCCAGCTATCTCAAGTCCTCCTATCTTATGTAATAGATCAATAGGATCACAGCGTTTTGGTTTTCTTTGTTGTATGGCTTGAGTAATCACTTCTCCTTTATGTACAAGCTGCTCAGTTGAAATTCCCGTTCCCTTTCCAACGACACTATGAACATCTTTCTTGCTAAGTACACTCACAATGGCTGTACTAGGTGATGTATTTCCAATCCCCATTTCTCCAAGAATAAGACATTGTATACCTCTGTTTACCATTCTTATTCCTTCTGCGTACCCTGCTTCGATTGCTGCTTCTGCCTGCTCTTTTGTCATCGCTTCTTCTCTAAAGAAATTGGCAGTGCCATAGCGAATTTTTTTATTTACAAGCTTTTCATGGCCTACATCTGAAGCAATGCCAATGTCAATGATTTCAAGCAATGCCCCAATTTGCTTACTAAATACATTAATCGCAGCTCCACCGTTTAAGAAGTTTAAAACCATCTGCTCTGTTACTGCTTGCGGATAAGCTGATACTCCTTCTTCGGTTATTCCATGGTCGGCTGCAAAAACTAGAACTCCAGGCTTTGAAACACTCGGAAACTTTTCATTTTTCATTTCTGAAAGAAGAATAGCCAGTTCCTCCAAACGCCCCAGACTTCCGACCGGCTTCGTTAAAGTATCAATATAATTCTTCACTTGTTTGCCTATTTCTTTGTTACGTTCTGGAATTGAAAATAATCTCATAGCCTTTTTTCCTTCCTAGCTTTGTATTCTAAGCATTTTTCAATCCAATGATCAATCATGGTTGGACAGGAGGCAAAATGAAAATGAGTGTATCCAGCAACTAGGTTCTCAGCTAGATACCCTTCCTTATTTGTCCCGCGCATTCCTTTTGTTTCATATGCATATTGCCATTGTGAATCAGCCGAGCTAAAAGAAGAATAATGGAATTCATGCCCTTTTGCCCGATTGTCCTCTAGCAAATAGTTATCATTTAATCCGTTAATTTCTCGATATCCAAGCGCAGCTAAACGAGAATGCATTTGAACCTTTCCTGGAATGATACCTACCATTTCATGCTTTGTTTTTTCAGTCGTTTCTAATGATTTTGTTAAATACATGAATCCACCGCATTCTGCAAGTGTTGGCAGTCCATTTTCAATCGCTGCTTTAATCGTTTGTTTTGGCTTAATATTTTGCGCTAACTCTGATGCAAACTCTTCCGGAAAGCCACCCCCTATATAAAGTCCATCGACCTCATCTGGTAAGCCCTCATCAGCTAACGGAGAAAAATAAACGATCTCGATTCCTTTCGCTTCCATCATCTCTAAATTCTCTCGATAATAAAAATTAAAAGCTGCATCTTTCGCTACAGCAATTTTCACTATTTTCCTCTTAGACGATTTAAAGAGTGAAGACTGAGCATGACCACTGATTGGTTCTGCTTTTGATAATTCAAGGAGCTGATCCAAATCGACCGTCTGCGTAATCAACTCTCCTAATTTAGCAAAGAAAGAATCAAGCTCTCCCCTTTCAATAGAGGGAATTAATCCTAAGTGTCTTTCTGGAATTTCAATATCAAGCTCTCGTTTTAAATAACCGATTACAGGAATGTGACACTCTTGTTCAATGGCTTTCTTTACTAAATGAAAATGTCCCTCACTCCCAACTTGATTCGCTATTACACCAACAATATTGGGACCATCATCAAACAATTGAAACCCTTTGACAATAGCAGCAGCACTTCTTGCCATACTTGAACAATTAACAACAAGTATGACAGGGCTTTTTGTTATCATACTAATTTCAGCTGTACTGCCTTCATTTGTCTCTGGATTTTTCCCGTCGTAAAAACCCATAACTCCTTCTAAAATAGAAAGATCTGCCCCTTTGGAGCCATGTGTGAATATATCCAATACGGTTTCTTTCGTGAGCATCCAACTATCTAAATTCCTCGAAGCTCGATTCGTTACCGCTGTGTGATAAGAAGGATCAATGTAATCTGGTCCACATTTAAAGCCTTGTACCGTTAATCCACGCATTTTTAATGCAGACATTAATCCGATTGTTACTGTTGTTTTTCCGACACCACTGCCGGTACCTGCGATCACGACTCTACGATCTGTCATTCCACATCCCACCTTCCATTTCTTACAGTTGACCTTGTAGTGAATACTTTTTAATTGCTTGAGTTGTTGCCTCATATACTGTACGCCCTATTGCCTTGCCAACAACTGTTCCTGAGCCCGCATACGACGTTTGTTTGCCTTTCTGTGTCAGCGCTAAAAGGAGAGCATCCGTTGAGGTTCCCGTAGCTATCGTATTTGAATCGGGATCTTTAATTTGTAAGTCACATAACGCCTTTACTTTTGCTTCTGTTGCAGACATATGTCCATTTACAAGTGCACCGTCTGAAAAGTTAGCATCTAAAAAAACCATCGTATTGATCGTACCAACTTTGGATGTTTGCTCTTTCTTTGTCCCATTCGTAATATCAACAGCATTTCCTACCCCTGCCGTCACGATTACTAGTATCGATATTCCATCTATCTCTTTTTGAATCATCACCATATCTTTAAGCTTTGCAGCCGTCATCATCCCCACAGCTTGCTCGTAAGGGATGTTCTGTTTTTCCATCCTAATTTTTACATCCTTTGTAGGTTCTGCACAATTATAATCCTTCTCAACATGAAAATTACAAAAGTGCTTAACCCATTGGATCCCTTCACCTACTACGCCATTTGATATCGTTCGAAGCGCCTTATTAAAATGAACATGTATAAACTGATCATTTTGCTCTATTTTAAAGAGATCCTTAAATAGGAAAAGCTCTTCAGTTAATGAATGATTTGGTGTCATCAACAGCTGAGGTTTTGGGACAGTTGGGTGTGTCTGAGTATTTATCTCTACTTCATACACTTTCTCTAGTTGATCTTCTTTACGTAATGTGTTCACATCCCCAACATCTAACAAAGCACCATTATGAAGTAGAGCAACTTGGTCAGCATAAAGTGAAGCTACATTTAAATCATGTAAAATCGCAAAAATGGTTAACCCCCTTGAATGCTGATGCTCTTTTAATAAATCAAGCATGTGAAACGTGTGCTTGATATCTAAATGATTCGTCGGTTCATCTAAAAGTAGAAGTTCTGGCTCTTGAGCTAACGCTTTGGCTAACAACACCCGCTGCTTTTCGCCACCACTAATCATTCGGAATTGCGTTTTTCGATAGTGGCTGACGTTTGTTATCTCCATTACGTCCTCCATTACTTGCCAATCCTTTTTAGATAATTGCTTTAATATCCCCTTTTGATGTGGATAACGTCCAAGGCTAATAATTTCTTCCACTGTATAATCAAAAGAAACATGAACTTCTTGTGATAAAACGGCTACTTTTTTCGCCTTTTCAAGTTTAGAAAGAGAGGAAATTGGTTTGCCATCTAATAAAATTTCACCTTTTTGAATGGGTAATTGGCCTGTAATTAACTTAAATAACGTCGTTTTCCCACTTCCATTTGGACCTAGCAAAGCAAAAAATTCTCCTTTTTCGATCTCTAAATCTAAGCCGTTAATAATGGCCGTTTTAGAATACCCCCCTACTAGATGATCAACTTTAATCACCCCGATCCCCCCTTCCAATTCTTTCTCTTATTAATAAGGTCGCAAATACTGGTGCTCCAATTAGAGCAGTAATAACGCCAATTGGTAGTTCTTTCGGAGCGATAATTGTTCTTGCAACTAAGTCAGCAAGAATAAGAAAAGCTCCTCCTGTCAGCATGGACAATGGAAGGACGTGGCGATGATTAGGACCTGTTAAAAGTCGAACTAAATGCGGGATCACAAGGCCAACAAATCCAATTGATCCAGAAACGGCAACGGCAGCACCTGTTAATAATGAAGCACCAATTAAGATGTAGATTTTGCCTTTTTTCACATCAACCCCGATATGGTCTGCAGCATGTTCCCCTAAAGCCAGTGCATTTAATTCTCTATAGTGAATAAGTAGGATAAATGACCCTACCAACATAAAGGGAATAATTAACTGGACGTGACTCCATCCCCTCATTCCGACGCTACCATATAACCAATAAATGATTTGTGTCATGGCATCTCTATCACCTAGTGAGATAATTAAAGAAGTAATCGCACTAATAAAGGCGCCGATAATGATCCCAGCAAGGATAATGGTTTCAATTGCCAAACTTCGACTACTTAATCGAACAAGTCCAAACACAATAAGTAATGTGACAAATCCACTTAGTATGGCAACAACCGGTAAGGTAAAATTTCCTAACCCAACGATCGTCACTTGAAAAAACAATACCGATACAGCTCCTAAGGCTGCTCCTGATGAAACGCCTATCGTATAGGGATCGGCAAGCGGGTTACGCAAAAGACCTTGAAAAGCTGCACCAGCTAATCCAAGTGATGCCCCAACAAATAACGCAAGAAGAACCCGCGGCAAGCGAATGTTCCAAATAATCATTTCTTCATTTCTTGGGACACCTTCTAGCCATCCTAGATTAACGCTATTATCTAAAACAATATGTAATATGGTAGGAACTGGTATAATGACACTACTCACCAATAAACCAAGGAGGGTTGTACCAAGTACAAACCCTCCGCTTAAAATGTACAACCAAACAATTTTATTACTCAAATACTTCTGGATAGATAAGTTTTGCAAGTGTCTCCACTCCTTCGATTAAACGAGGACCAGGTCTAGTTACAGTATCATTATCAACGTCAAATACTTGTTCATTTTGTATGGCTGGGACTTCAGCCCATCCATCACGTGCAAGAACGTCACCGCTAGGATTGTCTACGTAGTATCCATATGTCGTAATAATTACATCTGGATTTAACTGAACAATCTCTTCTTCTGTTAAGCTAACCCAACCTTCATGATCTTCGGCTGCATTAACAGCTTGAATTGATTCGAGCATCTCGTGCATGAATGTATTTTGACCTGTTGTGAAAATATCAGGAGCTGGTGAAACTTCAACCCAAACTTTTTTCGGATCAGTAATAGACTCTTCTGCTTGAACCTTAATTGCTTGATGACGCTCTTTCATATCAGAAATGATTTCTTCTGCAGCATTCTGACTTCCTGTAGCGCTAGCAATCATGTCAATCTTTTGATAAACATCCTCAAATGAAGATGCACTTCCTACAACAATAACGTTAATACCAGCTTCTTCAAATTGCTCTAGAATGTCTGGATGCGTGTTAAAGTGATAATCTGTAACTAGAGCAATATCAGGTAATAAAGTAAGAATAAGCTCTGCATTCATATCTTGCGCCCCAACTTTTTCAATGTCTAGAACTTCTGCTGGGTAGTTGCAATAATCAGATACTCCGATGACTTTATCTCCTAATCCTAGTGCAAAAGAGATTTCTGTATTGCTAGCTTGAATCGAAACGATTGTCTCTGGTTCTGATTCAATTGTTACTTCACGACTTGCATCATCAACAATGGTAACAGGAAAGAGCTCGTCACGCTCTGTTTCTGGTTGAACTTGATTTTCCTCAACAAGCTCCTCTTCACCTGCATTCACATTTTCTTGAGAACTTTCTTCTGGTGTTCCACAGCCCGTAATAATAGCCATCGCTAACATTAATACAAGACCAAAAAGCCCCCATTTTTTCAAAAACTCATAACCCATTTTCTTTTCCCCCCTTTAATTTTGAGCACAAAAAAACGCTTGTCCAAATGGAAAGCGTGAATGTAAAAAGGCGCATAGTATGTAGGTTTATATAAGATATAAACATCAATTACTCGACTAAGTAAAAGCCTGCACTTTTAAACATTCCTTTCCTCGAGGAAGCTTAATACTACAAATAGGCAGGTCTCCTGACTTACGAATCATCGTAGGTTATCCTTCCCATGTGATTTACACACAGTGGATCTTGCTAACCATCCTCATCGCTTACAGTGGCGGGACCGTGTTGGATTTACACCAACTTCCCTCTTAGTCTTGAATGTATGAAAACATGAACATTCAAGAAACCAATTTGTCTAATATTCATTTTTGCTCTAAAAGATATTATAAGAGAGTCTGATGTAGTTGTAAATAAGACTTTTTTTAAAATGAACACTTAGCAAAAAACGATCTTCTATTTACAAAAACGAAAAAGAACGTTAAAATACAAATCGTAACCATTACTATTTAATGCAAAAGATAACCAACTGTAGTTATAAAAGGAGAAAAAATCATGAAACAAGTACCAGTCACCGTCCTAAGTGGTTACTTAGGTTCGGGTAAAACAACATTATTAAACCACATTCTTTCAAACAGAGAAGGATTAAAAGTCGCCGTCATCGTAAATGACATGAGCGAGGTGAACATTGATGCGAAGCTTGTGAAAAATAGTGGTTTTTCCAGAACAGAGGAAAAACTTGTAGAACTTCAAAACGGCTGTATTTGCTGTACTCTTCGTGAAGACTTAATGCAAGAGGTAGAACGAATTGTTGATGCTGGCGATATAGATTATATCGTTATTGAATCTTCTGGTATTAGTGAACCTGTCCCTGTTGCCCAAACATTTACGTACATTGATGAAGAGCTAGGGGTCGACTTAACGAAAAAATGTAAGCTTGATACAATGGTAACGGTTGTCGATGCGAACCGCTTTTGGAATGACTATGCATCAGGTGAATCGTTGCTCGACCGGAGAGAAGGAACCGATGAATCTGACACTCGCGAAATTTCTGATCTTCTAGTTGATCAGATTGAATTTGCCGATGTAATCATCCTTAATAAAGTTGAAATGTTAAAAGAAATAGATAAAAAGGAGTTACTAGGGTTCTTGCGGAAACTAAATGCAGATGCTGATATTTATCCAACTTCCTACTCTAAGGTAAAATTGTCTTCTATTTTAAATACAGGGAAATTTGACTTTGATAAAGTGAGTCAATCTGCTGGATGGATTAAGGAATTAAATGAAGAACATACACCTGAAACAGAGGAATATGGTGTATCCTCATTCGTTTATCGAAGCAAAAAACCATTCCATCCAGAACGTCTCATGAACTGGCTGGAAAATTGGCCGGTTGATGTGGTACGAGCAAAAGGATTCATTTGGGTTGCTTCACGTAATTCTATGGCTGGATTGATTTCGCAATCAGGGTCTTTAGTTACCATACAAGGTGCTGGCGAATGGGTTGCAGCTTATCCAGAAGAAGAAAGAAAGAAAGCCCTCCTTGAGGAACCTGAGCTGCAAGAAAAGTGGGACCCAAAATTCGGCGACAGAATGACCGAACTAGTGTTAATTGGTATTGATATGAATCATGAAGAAATTCGTGATTCGCTTGATCATTGCTTATTAACAGATGTCGAGATGGCTTCCGATTGGACTAAGCTTCCCGATCCTCTTCCTCAATATATAGAAGCCTAAAATTATATTACTTGAACAAAAGGGGGTGTCTCAAAAGGTCAAAATCGACCGTTTGAGACATCCCCTTTTACGTTAATCCTCTATTTGATTTCTTGCAACAATTGAGGTTTGATTTACTTTTATAATTTTTTCGAAACCTTCTTAACGATGTCCCGCCTTTTTCCCACACCTAACACGGTTCCTTCAGTTGGTTCAAAGCCTCTCCCATTAAATACATGACTGACCTTGTATTCGAGCATACTCCCTGTTATTAATGATTCAATAAATTGAGGAGCATCTTCACAAGACATTTCCTTGTACCATTTCCCATCAGGATAAGTAATCAACACACATTTATCTTGACATCGACCATTACAAAGAGTTCTAGACGTATGAATCATAGAATCTAAGCCTTTAGAGCTTATTTCATTTCTAATAGACTGCGTTAATTGTTCTGCTCCTTCTTTATTGCAGCTACTACCATTACAAATAAGAATATGATGTTGTGTATCCGTTAAATTCCATGTAGCCATTTTTCCAACTCCTTTTTAATAGAAAGAAAGTATGATAAATTCCTTATATTTATCATATACACCACCAAACATTAATAGTTATCATTACGATTTAAATTTTATTATCCTAGTTCTCTTCTATTTGATTATCCTCAAAATAATCAAACCATTCTTCTATCTTATGATCTTCCCATAATACGATTGCACCCCCATTACATATATCAATAATAACTCCTTCTTTGCCCTCTGAATTTACAACTGTCATGTTTAGATAATTCTCCAATAGATTAAACCTCTATTTACTTAAAATAAAAATATCCTCTGTTTGTTTATTCATTATCTGTTCCTACTTTAAATCCTTTCTAATTTCTCTAATTACATGTGCTAGTTCCGAACTGATTAATTTATTCATGGCCAGCTTTACAGCACCGCTTGATCCTGGCATAGCAAATACGGCCGTATGGTTACTCACACCAGCAATAGCCCGACTTAACATTGCAGCTGCTCCAATATCTTCTGTATAGCTTAACATTCTAAATAGCTCTCCAAAGCCAACAATCTCTTTATCAAGCCATTCTTTTACCGTCTCAATTGTCACATCACGGTCCGCTATACCCGTTCCCCCATTCATAAGGATGGCATCAACCTCTGGGGCGTGAATACCTCTTTGAAGAGCATCATTAATCTCTTGTTTTTCATCTCTTACAATCTCATAATCTCCTATTACGTGCCCTTGCTTTCGTAAAAATTCCTGAATCAAGACTCCGCTTTTATCTGTGTCTTTCGTACGAGTATCGCTTACAGTTATAATCATACACCTAACTTGTGTAGGTGCTTCTTTCTTATGTTCCATTACACTCATTCTACATTCTCCTTTTTAATTATTTCTTTATTGCTTTATAAGAATCAACATCATGCAAGATCTTATCAAGCGCCTGCCAAGCCAACAATGCACAATTATGACGGGCTTTTAGCTTATGTACCCCCTGCAATGATAAGGCATCCCCTAAGTCGATTTGTCCATTAGGTTCTCCTTGTCGGATTAACTGTTCAAACTCACTCCTTATTGAGGAGACAGTTTTAATATCCTTATGTTGAATTAACTCTGTCATCATCGATGAAGACGCCATACTAATGCTGCAACCCTCTCCTTCAAATGAAACTTTATCTATTCGTTCGCCTTGAAGATATAAATATAGAGTTATAACATCTCCACAAGTTGGGTTCTTATAATGAATTTTACGTACTCCTTCACCGTCTAGCTTGCCGAAATTTCGCTTATACTTTGCATGATCAATAACGAGCTTACGGTAGAGATTTTCTAGCATTTTTCTCCCTCCTTTGTTCGATTATTAAGATTAACACATTAGAGGACTAAAAAGCCGCTTTCTCTCCCCCCCTTTTCAACTATTGTAATTTATTTATACTTAATCGAACTCTTACATTTAAAAATTAATTTTCTTGATTATGATTGAAACTGTACAATCCTCTCTGCTCCTCTTCTTGCACCCGAAATATTTCGTGAAACTGGACCAATCACGAGCTCGGCAAGTGCTCCAATGACGTATAGATTATTGCTCCACTGTAATGAGTCCTCACAAACGATCGGATACCCACAATTTGCACAAAGCAATTGCTCCGTTTTAATGGTATGGTTTAACCACTCCATACCTGGAGGAGTAGAATGAAAGCCAGTCGCTAATAACACTTGATTCGTATGGATAGATGTCTGCTTTAAATCTAATATCATTTCACCATATTCAAACGATGCTGTAGACACTTCATCGATAATTAATTCCAGGCGTCCTTCTCTCTCCTCACGTAATATTTTCATTTTTAACTCTTGGGGAATCGACCCTCTAAACCTTGCATTTGCAATGATTTTTCTTCTTTTTTGCAGACTAGTCACCTTCTCAAACGACTTCATCTTTTTAGGACCAAGCCATCCTGGATCGGAATCAAATTGATGTGTTCGGAGTGGATGCCTAGATAAAAGCTTTATCCTCCCAGGTTTTCGGTTACTCCATTTTAAAGCGGTGTGGATTGCACTAATTCCCCCTCCAACAATAACGATGTCATCTGTGTAGTTTGGGTCGCTAAACATACGATTTTCATAAATATGCTGAATATTTGCTCCTTGTTCCTGAAGCTCTTTTGCCCAATCAGGTATGAATGGATGCTCACTCAATCCCATGGCTAAGACAACATTTTCACTGTCAAATTGTCTGCCGTCCGTCAAAGTAATTTTCCAATGTGTCTTCTCTCTTTCTAGCTTTATCACTCGTCCTTGAATCCAACTTTGTTGTAACTGGATCTCTTCAAAAAGCACATCACAATGTTTGTTAAATAGCGAAAGTGACGGCCTATCATAAGGACCATAAAAGTGAGACGACGGTTTACCACTTTCAGATTTCGCAAATTTTTCAAGCGCAAATGGATCTACATCCAAATGGTGGATAGATGGTGATCTTAAAAAGGGCATTTCAACTGTTTCAGTACACCTCTTCCAAGTAGAAAGTGGTTCAGGTTGTGGGTCCACTATTGCTAAATTAGAAATGGATGTACATTTTCTTTTGATTAAATATGTAGCTAGTGTGCACCCTTGAATGCCACCACCAATGATCGTCCACTCAAACATCTTAATTCCTCATTTCTCTGTTCAAGTAAAATATAATTAAATCGTAATAGTTACGATTTAATTATATTTTACTTGATATGACCATGAGTTTCAAACTAAAAAAAGAAGTAACCCAGATCACCTGAGCAACTTCCTAATAAATCATTATTTTAAACCATTTATAAACGTATCAACATTATGTTTCATCATTAAGATATATGTTTCCGCACCACTACCATCTTGGCCAACTGCATCCGTATACACTTCACCTGCAATTTCTACTCCCGTATCATTTGATACCGACTCCATGTAACGGCGATCTACCGTTGTTTCCACAAAGATTGCTGGAATGGCCTGATCATTAACTACATCGATCACACGAGCAATTTGTCCAGGTGTACCCTCTTCATGAGAATTAATTTCCCATACTCCCTCTGTTTGAAAACCGTATGCTTCCCCAAAGTATTTAAACGCATCCTCACTAACAACAATCACGCGATTTTCTTCACTAAGCGATTCTACTTCTGTTTTAATAAAAGAATCTAATTCTTCTAATTCTGCTAAATAGGCATCCGCATTTTCACGATACACGCTTTCGCCTTCAGGGTCACGTTCAATTAAGTCTGCTACAACATTTTCAACGTAAAGTTTCACATTTCCAACATTCATCCACGCATGAGGATCTTCTTCCTCGCCTCCTTCAAGCATGATTGGTGTAACTCCTTCGCTCACAGGTACAATGGCAACATCACCAGCACTATCAACCAACTTTTCAAGCCACTCTTCTAATCCAAGTCCATTTACATAAAAGACATCTGAATCACTCACTTTTCGAAAATCACTTGGCACGGGCTCATATTCATGTGGCTCTTCCCCAATCGGAACGATGTAATCAATTGTTCCTCTAGTTCCAACAATCTCACCGATAATGTCTCCTAAAATTGAAAAACTAGTTGTGATAGTAAGGCCGTCTTCTTCCGGAGTTGCTTCTTCCATTGAATCTTCCGGCTCATCCACTAACTCCTCTTGTTGTGTCTTTTCTGAACTACAACCAATTAAAACAATAAATGATAAACTCAAGGCAAACAATAAAAATCCAAAATTCTTGATCATTTTTTCCTCTCCTTTGTATAGTATCAGTTGTCTTTTTCTAATTATTTTGGACTAGGGAAACTTTTTAAATAAAAAATAATTGTTTCCCTAACGCAACAATTATATTTTTTCACATTTTTCTTTTTTTGTCTAGTTTTTTTATAAAATGTAAGTTTAATAGCAAAAAAATGAGTACCAAAGGCCAATGGGACTAGCACTACTTCCTCAGGCTCCCACTATACATGATCAAGATCTACAGTTAATACATGATCAATTTTTTTAAGCATATAATAGAGGTCGGTTGTGTAGATATTCTCTGAAGCTGAGATTGTGATTTTGATTTGTTGATTGCCAC
>NZ_JRJU01000008.1 GCF_000787375.1 Halalkalibacter okhensis
ACTTTCACCTTTTCAGTGGCCTTTAAGCAATGAGTGGAACCGTTGCTTTGTCTTAAGCTAGCTACGAGTGGGTTTCTCGTAGCTGGCGTGCAACGTGTGGAGCCATTGCTACTTCCTCGAATCCTCTTAGGGTACGATTTTTTCCTTTTTCAGTGGCCTCACGACTTTCACCTTTTTCAGTGGTCTTTAAGCGGAACCGTTGCTTTGTTTTAAACCTGCTATGAGTGGGTTACTCGTACCATTGCCGCTTCCTAGAATCTTCTAAAAGGACTTTTTCAGTGACCACTGACCTTTCTCAACCTTCACATAATCAATATCTTAATTCTGTAAAAAAGCAACCAAGCAGCGGAAATCCACTACTTGGTTGCTTAAGCATAAATGTTCAACTATACGCCTGAATATGATAAGAACCCTCCATCAACCGGAACCGTAATACCTGTAATGAAACCTGACATATTTTCATCAGACAGCCAAATTAATGTTCCAAGTAAATCTTCAGGTGTTCCGAATCGTTGCATCGGAGTATGAGCTAATATTTTGTGAGAGCGCTCTGTTAACGATCCGTCTTCATTCGTTAACAATCTTTTATTTTGTTGTGTAAGAAAAAAACCAGGAGCAATTGAATTAACTCTAATCCCAACTTCAGCCATATGTACCGCTAACCATTGTGTAAAATTATCAATACCTGCTTTAGCTGCACTATATGCTGGTACCTTCGTCATAGGTGACGGAGCACTCATCGAAGACATGTTAATAATGGTTGCCCCTTTTTTATTGATCATTTTCTTAGAAAATACTTGAGTTGGAATGATCGTACCAATTAAATTTAAATTGAAGACAAATTGAAAGCCTTCTGTTGTTAAATCGAAAAATGTCTTTAGCTCTTTATTATCGAGATCCTCTGGTTTTAATGTTTCATTTGTTGTAGAACCATCAGGATGATTCCCACCAGCGCCATTAATTAAAATATCACATTCACCGAGCTGTTCTGAAATGAGGGCTTCTGCTTCTTTCACACTTTCAACATCTAGGACGTCACAAGAAACGGCAAGAGCCGTCCCACCATTTTCCCGTATTTCTTGTTCAACTAGCTTACCTTTTTCAAGCTGACGGTTTAATATCGCCACCTTTACACCTTGCCTGCCAAGCTCTGTTGCCATCGCACCGCATAATACACCACTTCCACCCGTAATAACTGCTACTTTTCCTTTCAAATTTTCATTGATTGGTAACATAACGCTTCCTCCTTTTTTGTTCGTTCAAGTAAATCCCAAATACCCCATAAATACATAATCCCTAGTCCTCGATCATATAGCCCATAACCAGGTCTACACTTCTCTCCCCAAATATGCCGACCATGATCCGGTCTTGCATAACCTGTAAACCCAATTTCATGATAAGCTTTCATAATCCCCAAAATATCAACGGTACCGTCAGAAGAGCGATGGGACGTTTCGATGAAATCTCCATTTTCATATGTATTCACATTCCGGATATGAGCAAAATGGATTCGATCTGCAAACTCTCTAATCATTTCAGCAACATTATTAGTAGGATTTGCTCCTAGTGATCCACTACAAAGAGTTAACCCATTAGCAGGGCGATCAACAAGCTTTAAAAAACGTTGAATGTTCTCTTTGTTAATGATAATTCTAGGCAAACCAAAAACAGAAAAAGGAGGGTCGTCTGGGTGAATGGCCATTTTAATATTATTTTCTTCGGCAACTGGAATGATTTCTTCTAAAAAGAATTGCAAGTTCGCCCATAAATCCTCTTCTGTCACACCTTTGTATTGTTCAAAAAGCCTAGATAATGATTGAAGTCTATCAGGTTCCCAGCCTGGCATTGTCAGTGTTGAATTACCGGCGATTTCTTTTACTAATTCCATCGGTTCAAGATCTTTGATCTTAGCATTCTCAAAAAAGAGAGCTGTTGATCCATCTTCTAGTTCTTTAAACAAGTCCGTTCGAGTCCAATCAAACACCGGCATAAAGTTATAACAGATAACCTTCACTCCCGCCTGAGCCAACTTCTCAATCGTTCGTTTATAATTGGCAATATAGCGATCTCTTGTGGGCAACCCCAGTTTAATATCCTCATGAACGTTCACACTTTCAACTACATCGATATGAAACCCATGTTGGTTAGCTAACTCTTTTACTTCCATGATCCGATCTAATGGCCACTCTTCTCCTGCCGGAATGTCGTGTAATGCCCAAACGATACCCTCTACCCCCGGGATTTGTTTGACGTGCTCTAAAGGGATCAGGTCATTGCCTTCCCCAAACCATCGAAATGTCATTTTCATCATTTTCCAGCCCCTTCCCCTTCACTTGATCGAATCCTAAGTAGTTCTCAATATTTGAATAGCTAATATCCTTCACTATCTTTCCTAACTGTTTAAAGTCAGCTGGATATTCTCCATTTTCAACCCACTTACCGATGACATTGCAAAGGATTCTCCTAAAATATTCATGTCTAGTATAGGAAAGAAGACTACGAGAATCCGTAAGCATTCCAACAAAGTTAGATAATACGCCTACATTGGCTAACGTTTTTATTTGGTCTTCCATTCCATCACGCTGATCATTGAACCACCAAGCCGTACCAAATTGGATCTTACCTGGTACTTCACTTTGAAAATTACCAGCTAATGTGGCAACCATATAATTATCACGTGGATTTAAACAATACAAAACGGTCTTCGGCAAACGACCATTCTTTTCTAACTCATCTAACAAATTAGCTAAATCCTGTGCGTACGTAAAGTCAGCAATGGAATCAAACCCCGTGTTAGGTCCTATTTGTTCGATCATTGTTGTATTTACATTTCTGAGTCCACCAATATGCAGCTGCATCGCCCAGCCCTTTTTGGCGTATAACTTTCCTAAATAAATCATGACTGCTGTTTTGTATTGGATCGCTTCTCCTTCATTAATTTTTTCGTTTGCTAGAGCTTTATTAAAAATCGTTTCTATATCAGATTCTTGATAGGGGGTGTAGAACGATGAATCTAATCCATGATCAGATAAACGACATCCAACATCATGAAAATAATTAACTCGATCTTCCAATGCCTTCTTGAAATCTCCATAGGTGGATATGGTTCTTCCTGAAACTTGTTCAAGCTCTTTTACCCAATTGCTAAATGAGGTCTTTTCGATGTTTAATGCCCCGTCCGGTCGAAATGTTGGCAAAACCTTAACAGAAAAAGTTGGATCTTCTTTTAATTGCTTATGATAATAAAGAGAATCTACAGGATCGTCTGTTGTACATAACGCTTTTACTTTAAATTGATTGATAATCTCCTTTGCAGTTAAATCACCTGTTTGTAATTTAATATTGCATTTTTCCCAAATCATCTCAGCCGTGTCTGGAGTTAGAACTTCATCAATTCCAAAGCAACGCTGAAGCTCAAGATGGGTCCAGTGATAAAGGGGATTTCCAATCAGGTTTGGAACCGTTTCAGCCCATTTTAGAAATTTATCTTTATCACTTTTTTCACCTGTCACATACTCTTCAGCTACTCCGTTTGCTCGTAATGCCCTCCATTTATAATGGTCATCACCAAGCCACACCTCTGTAATAGAAAAAAACCTTTTGTTCTCCGCTATTTCTTTCGCTGATAGGTGGCAATGATAATCAATAATCGGCATTTCTTTTGCATATTCATGAAATAACCTCTTCGCCGTTTCCGTTTCTAACAAAAAGTCTTGATTCATAAATGAACTCACCTAATCACCTCTGTTAACAAGTTTTATTATTTAAAGGTAACGCTTTCATATATCCTAACAAAAAACCAGCTATCTGGTTCTTTGTCCTATTTAAAATACATAGGATAAGCTTCCTTTAATTTTCCCTGATCTTCATTCACAAGAGTTAGATGCTCTGTTATAAGCGTTTTAGCTTTGTTTGCATTCTTTTCTCGAATCGCAAGAATCATATCCTCATGTTGTTGTAAAATGGTATCCCAATTATGTTTTTCTGTTAAACTAAGCATTCTAACTCGATTTAAATGAACATTCATTTGTTGGATAATATTCCAGATCCTTTTCTTCCCACATCCTTCAGATATGGTCTCATGAAATTCTTCATCAAGCTCAAAAAACTTCTTATAATCCTTTACTTCAACACAGCGCTTTTGCATATAAATATTAAACTCTAGTTTCTGCATATGCTCTGGTGTGAAAACGCTGCAAGCTAATTCTATTGCCGCTTTTTCCAAATGCTCACGAATAAAACGAGCTTCCTCAACATGTTTTAAATCGATTAGTGCAACAAATGATCCTCTTTGTGGAAAGACTTCTAATAATTCATCCTGTACTAGCTTCACAAATGCTTCTCTCACAGGGGTCCTACTCACTTGAAGTATATCTGAAATTTCTTTCTCGGAAATATTTAGTCCAGGTTCAATTTTTAATGAAATAATGTTTTCCCGTAAAATGGTATAAACATAATCACGGGTTGAAGCGAATTTATTTCTTTCATCAAGTTCCAAAATCACATTGCTACACCTCCTCAGCTTTAGACTACCATACAAGTCTACTTGTATGGTAGTCTAAAGTAGTTACAACAGCCTACGTTTTTTTAGGAACTCGTGTAATATGTGGGTCTGTAAAGATATCGTATTCATCCCTGCTTGTCGTGGAAAACTCTGATACAATCGCCCCCTCTTCACCCGCTTGAAACCAGTGAAGGGTATTAGGGGGGATCGTAAATTGATCACCTGGATGTAATTCAATTTCATGAGAGACCGTGTAATAATCTTTACTAGAACTTGGAATGCTTGCTTTAAAATCTATTGAAGGCTCACCTTCCACATACAAATATACCTTCCCATAGCGGCAACGAAATGTCTCCGTTTTTCCCAATGAATCACCAATTGGTGGATGTTTGTGTTCAGGACAAGTTTGCAGTGGAAACAATACCAATTCTTTCGCACAATAGTGCTCGTTATTTATATAGGTTACCAATTCTAACCCTTGTCGTTCTAAATCATTTAACCCAAAATCGGCAATTTCTATTTTTTCTTGTTCTTCACTAGTTAATATAATATTCGCTTGCTCAAAATAACTCATCGTTTTAGATTTTGCTTTTTGATAATCACTTACACTTAACATCTTTTCTCTCCCTTAAACGTAAGATGTTCATTTATTAGTTGAGTTATAGATCACCTGAATAATTTCCACCTGTTGTAATTTGATTGTTAGTGAAATTTTCTATACTGTTTTTCTTCTCATAAAAATGTATGGCATGCTTCATGACCCCATCTCTTGTATAAAAAGGGCTGTCGTCTTTTAAAGGTAATTTCACAGACTCCCCAAAGCTAGAAGATTGATAAATAGCCGTTATGAGCTCGAGCGTTTGTCGACCTTGTATTCCATCAACAAGAACATCTTTTTTCCCTTCCACAGCAAGGAGTACATCATGAATTTGTCCTGTGTGCCCTTCATACGCAACGGGTGGGTACTCATCATAGACTTGCTGAATCTTTGATTCCAATTC
Source organism: Halalkalibacter okhensis (assembly GCF_000787375.1). Lineage (GTDB taxonomy): Bacteria > Bacillota > Bacilli > Bacillales > Bacillaceae_D > Halalkalibacter > Halalkalibacter okhensis. The sequence continues at coordinate 5,506 of NZ_JRJU01000008.1, forward strand.
TTTATCTTCTACCGGGAAACCATTTTCTTGTGCTGTGGAAGCTTTTAACTTCCAAGGTACAGAAACGCGTGCATTTTTACCTTGAAAAATCAATTGTTGCTCTTCTCCATGATGAACAACTGAACTCGTCACTTGCGCTAAACTCCCATTGTCATAACGACAAATGGCAATCGATAAGTCCTCTACTTCTGCATTATCATGAGACGTATTAGTCGATACGGCAGTCACTTCCTTTGGCATCCCGTTCATCCATTGAAAAATATCAATATGATGAACAGCATGATTTAGCGTACAACCGCCTCCTTCTTTCTCCCATGTGCCTCTCCACCATAAATCATAATAACTATGTCCTCTCCACCAGAAAGAATCTACTTGAGTATGAACAATCGGTCCCATCAGCTTTGATTCAAGGACGTGCTTTAACTTCATCATTGGTGACCCAAACCGATTTTGCGCGACAACCGATAATACCTTTTGGTTTCTACTTGCTGCTTCATTCATGGCATCACACTCTTCTAAAGAAGACGCCATCGGTTTTTCAACAAGTACATTTTTTCCAGAGTCCAATAGCGCAATTGCTGTTTCTGCATGTGTGTATGGCGGAGTACAAATAGATACTAAATCAATATCTGTGCGTTCCACTATGCCCTTAATATCATCATAAATATTGACATTTAAGTTGAAATCATTAGCTTGTTTTTCCGCTTTTTCTGGATAAATATCACATAAGGCAACAATTTCACAACGATCTGAGAATTCTTGATATGCTTTAATATGAGTTGAAGATATCGCTCCCGTACCTATAATCGCTACTTTTAACATATGATCCTCTCCTATTAAATTACTTCAATTACAAAGCAACCTTATTTCGTGATTCTACTTTTCTAATAGCCATAAAATACTAGTAACTCCACGCGGATAATACCGACTTGCTGCAATTTCGCCTTTAATGATTTGATCGCTCCAGCTCCAGTAGGATAGCTCTTTGTGTGTGAGCCAATTAACATGGGCACGATCAGCAGCTTTTCCTTCTTCGCCCCAAGAGAATCCTAATATTTCACGATAAACAAATTGACAAAGGTAGATTTTACTTAGCCATGAATTGTCACTAGTAGAAGACAGCTTCCAACCACCATCATCAAACAAACAAATACCTGGCTTTAATACAGTCGTAATGTGTTCTTTTAACGTTTTAATAAAATAGCCAAATTTCCCGTTGTCTTTAAGGTATTCCTTACAATCAGTAAAATACGGAAAAATCAATCCTTCAATCGCTGGTATGATCTTAGAGTCATTTCCCTCAGAAAGTACTGCAGGAATGTAGCCTCCCTCCGTTATTTCATTTGAAATGGTTTTTGCACACCTTTCAGACTGCTCTGTAGCGAGTTGCGATAGTTCATTTTCTCCTAATTTAAGGAATAATTTTTCCAAAGCTACATAGACTCCCCAACATTTAGAAGCAATGTAGATATTGTTTCTTGCTTGCCCTAGTGAAACATCTAAACTATCATATGTGGTAATCTCAGCTCCACCTTTTGTCATTGAACTATCTAATCCCATTAAACCATTTCGTAACTCAGGATCAGGATTATCCCGATTTAGCATGCTATAAAAAGCGTCTTTCAACGTATCTGAATGCTTCGTTATAAAATCTTGATCATTCGTTTGATTAATATAAACGGTTACACAACATAACCAGTTGATTAATTCTTCATGTGTCATGTAAGAGAAGCAACCATCGATTCCTGCAACTTCATAAGCAGAATGACCAGGCCTTGAGAACACATTGGCTACGCCCATATCATGAGTAAAACTAATTCCCCCGGCGTGAAGGGTTTCTTCGTTAGGGAAACGTACTTCATCTTGATAACTATAACGGTCAATAAATAATTCAAGTTCATTTCTTACAGCCCAAGGGTTCATTTTTAATTCGAAAAACAATTGGTCAACGGTTAAATCAAATGTATTCATCATTCGATATTCCCCTTCATTAACAACCCATATTGGCTTTTTATCAACGTCATCGAGTAACTGCGTATTTCCGTAGTAACTACGAATCGAATGAGCCATCATGAACTGTTGATCGTCTGAAAAGGTATCCTTTTCAATTAAGGCATTCGCTTTTGTGCACTCATCTATGAATCCCTTTACATTAGAAAGAGCATAGCTAGAAACGTCTTCAATGGACGAGTAATATCGAGTATAGGTGTATTGTGTATCGATCCCACTCGTCACTATTCCACCTTTATAAAAACTAATCGCAAAAGTATATTCTTTCTTCTCATTGGCAGGAACTTCCATGAGTAACGCTCCTACAAGACCTAATCCAAACCCATAATTAATCTCGTGTTCAACCGTTAGAATTTTTTCAATCGAGAAGCCTAAACCTGATTTAACTCCGGGCTCATTTGTTACAATGGCCGTTTGACGACCTTGACCAATCCCGACAAATTCTCCGTTACTTGTATCATCAAGCCTTCGCATAGCAGAATAAGGGTCACTTCCTTGATAACCAAAGAAAGCAGTTCTATTCTTATTACACCCCGTGTTATCAATCGTAATCTTGGCAAATACAGCTGGTAAAATTGCATTCTTTACGTCTTCATCTGGCCCAACGGATGGGTCCGGTACACTTTTTACAGGGGAATACACTTCAAATGTCATATCCCCTGCTTGCCATGAATCTGTACCAAGCTTCAAGTCCCTTGTAATATCACAATCATTGAAATAGTTAATCAGTTTCTGATCTGCTTTTGTCTCATCATTTCCAACAGCAAAACGAGCTAGATCTTCTGCTACATCCCCAAAAAACGGGAATGCCTCATATTGGTTGTTCTCTCTACTCTCTAAACCGACGTATATATTCTCATCAGCAGGCTTATCAAGCTCCAACCCTAATCCACCCTTACCTCCTTTGAACCCGAAAGTAAAACTTGCAAAAGCTCCGATTGGTGAGTGGTGAGCGTTAAAGAAAATATTCTTAGCCAAAGTGATCCCTCCACATAAAAATTGACAACTACTCTTTCAACTTAATTATTACTACTAACAAACTCTTACTTCACAGCAGCCGGTGTATCAGCTGATTCAACTTGAATGGCTTTTTCCTGTGCTTCAATACATAATTCTGCCGCTTTAAACGCATGTTCCTGTGTCATTGCATGTTCTGTTCCATTTAAACAATCCAAAATAAATTCTCCGAAGAATGGGCAGCCTACTTTCCCGTTGCATTCGAAATGCTTTTCTCCTTCGTGATTAACGAGGTACAAATGATCTCCCGAAGAGTCTCTACCAATATCGATATATTTTCTCACTTCAATATACCCTTTGGTTCCTAGAATAATCACTCGGCCGTCTCCCCATGTACCGAGACCATCAGGTGTAAACCAATCCACTCGAAAATAGAACGTAGCTCCGTTATCAGCAACAAGCGTAGCATCTCCATAATCTTCAAACTTTGGATATTGTTTAAAATGGTAGTTTGCTACTTTACTATGTAGCACTTTTGCATCGTTTGCCCCGGAGTAATGTAGGAATTGTTCAATTTGGTGACTTCCGATATCACATAAAATACCTCCATAATATTTCGGATCAAAGAACCAATCTGGTCTAGCATTTGCTCTAGCACGATGTGGACCTGTACCCATGACTTGAATGACTCGGCCAATCGCTCCCTCTTCAATTAATTGACCAGCAAAAATAGCACTTTCTACATGCAAGCGTTCACTATAGTAGATTCCCCACTTCAAACCAGTTTCTGCCGTTTTTTCCCTTGCTTTTTCTACTTGTTCCTTCGTAGTAAATGCAGGTTTATCTGCAAAATAATGTTTGCCATGATCTAGCACTCTAAGCCCTAATGCACATCGATCGACTGGAATATTCGCGGAAGCGACTAAGTGAATCGTTGGATCGTTTAATATTTCATCCTCAGATGCAGCTATCGTCACTTCTGGATACTTCTCTTTGAACCCACTTGCTTTTTTTTCATCTGGGTCATATACAGCAACTAGCTCCCCTCCTGCTTCTAGTAAACCATTACACATTCCATAAATATGACCGTGGTCCAATCCAATCGCAGCAAAACGAAACTCGCCTTTTTCAACAACTCGACTGACTTTCCCTTTAGGCGCATAATTCATGCCATCATTTTTGCTCATTGTCTCTTCCTCCTTCATATAGCTTTCACTATAACTTATTCAACTAACATTTTAATCATACTAGTATGGTATGCTAAATTTTAAAAGACTGTATGAGATGAGTCTAAAAAGCATAGCCAACTTATTAGTATGAAGTAATTAACGAATCATCTAAGCCAACGTACGAATCCGTTTCATCCTTTACAGGAGTGATTTCAATCAACGTTAGTTCATTCTTCGATAAGGTGATATCGATCGTTAGCTCACCATTCATAGACTCACCATGCGATGTTCTAATAAGAGGCTTTGCTGATTGACGCAAGGTTTCTACCATTTCCTTACTAGGAAAACGCGGACGTCCCATTTCTTTCCATACTCTCCATGGGTTAGCGTAGTCCTCATTGACAGTTTGACGCTTTATAAATGCATCACCATCTCTAAGTGGAATCGTAAAGGATAATTCTTTTTCAAACCCTTCTCCTTTTTCCATTACAAGATTCCAAGCAATAAGGGCAATGGCCCCGTCTTTCTTACATGTTACAATGACATCATCATCACGATATAAACGTTCTTGACCTAACTTGTTAAAAAACGAGAATAAATGAAAGGTCGGTTTTGGTACTTCATTCATTCCAATCAGCCCGAATCCCCCATGAAACTGCGCCCTTGGCACATCCCTCTCTTCAAAAATATCACTGAATGTCCAGTACGAAAATGAATCAACATAATCGCCACCCTCACTTAAGATTCGAGCAAGGTACGTCGCATTTAATGCTGTATCATGAACAGGATTAATAGGACTATAAGACGTATTGTACTCAGTAATATGAAATGGCAAATCAGGAAAAGGAGAAGTCTGAATCATTTCCTTTACGTTTTTAAATTCATCAAGCATCTTCGTATGATCCGCGAGTTCTTGATAGTAATAATCTGGCGTTACTTTACTTGGCGGTCTTGATGTATAGGCATGACGTGAAACAAAGTCAACAGGAACTTGTTCTTTTTGACAAAAATCAAGAAATTCAACGATCCACTCATCAGAACCTCCACATATAGCAGGACCTCCTACTTGAATATCTGGGTGTACTTCTTTTATTGCCATTGCTGTTACTTTATAAAGTTTAAAGTACTCTGTTTTATTAGCATCTTTCCAGAAGTTTACTAGATTAGGCTCATTCCAAATTTCAAAAGGCCATTTCAACACTTCTTCTTCTCCATACCGATCTATAAAATGAGAGACTACAGCAATAATTAAATCCTTCCATTTATTATAGTCATTTGGAGGAGTTACATTCCCCTTCCACGTAAAAACTGTTTCTTCACTTGAAGCGAGCAGTTCTGGCATAAACCCAATTTCAACAAATGGCCGTATACCTAACTCCAAATAGGAATCAAAGATTCGATCAATGTATGTGAAATTATAAAATGGTTGCGTTTCCCCATTCACTTCAATTTCACGGTAAATTCCTACATCATCATGTAACAGGCCATGACCACGAATATATTCAAATCCTATCGATTGTTGCGCTAATTTCAGATGCTCCAAGTAATCCTTCTGTAATGCAAGTCCTAAACGCCCGGTCCCAACACAAAATTTCCAGTTGTTATTAAACGTTGCTTCTCCCTCTTTACGAACCTTTATTTTTTTCATAAAAATCCCTTCTTTTCAATATTACTCTTTTACTCTTTCTCAGCACCTAATACAATACCTTTCACAAAGTATTTTTGAATGAATGGATAAACCACTAACATTGGTAAAGCGGCAATAAAGATTTGTGCAGATTGAACTGTTCGTTGTGACAAGTTCCGCAATGTTTCAGCATCAGTAATTTGGCTAAAATCTTGTTGAACAATAATCGTTTGCAAAAAGGTCTGCAAAGGATAATTTCTAGCATCGTTATTATAGATCATGCCATCAAACCAAGAATTCCAGTGAAAGACCATGGTAAATAATGATACGGTTGCTATGGCTGGAACCGCGATCGGCAAATAGATTTTCAAGAAAATTTGAAAATGGTTAGCTCCATCAATCGTTGCAGACTCTTCCAAGGATTTTGGAACAGATGTCCGGAAGAAATTTAATAATAAGATTAAATTAAACGCATTAATTGCTGTTGGTAATACCAATGCCCAAATGGTATTTGTTAACCCTAAGCCTGTTACAACCATGTACGTTGGTACTAATCCACCATTAAAAATCATCGTAAAGACGAAGAACCATACGTATAATTTTCTGCCTTTAAATTCTTCATCATATTTCGCTAGAGAATAAGCTGCACAAAGCATTGCCCCCATTGAAATAGCAGTTCCTAATACAACACGTAAGACTGAGATCATGAAAGAACGAATAAAATTATCGTTTCCTATTGTTCGTTCATAAGCATCTATTGTAAAATCAATCGGCCAAAAAGTAACAATATTCGCTGCTGCCGCTGCACTTCCACTTAACGATACGGCCAAAATATGTACCAGTGGTAAAATGCACAGTAATGCCATCAAGATGAGAAAGCTATAATTAAATACCGTGAAAATGGTATAGCTTTTCGTTTTATAGACACGCATAGGAAATCCCTCCTAGAAAATTCTCCAGTTCGCATACTTGTAAGCTAAACGATAACCTACAACAATTAAAACCAAACTAATAACTGACTTGAATAAACCAACAGCTGTACCGTAACTAAAGTCACCACTAACTAATGACACACGGTATACATAAGTATCGATAATATCCCCAGTTTGATAAACTAATGGATTATATAGGTTAAAAATTTGGTCAAACCCTGCATTTAAAACATTTCCAAGTGATAATGTACCAACAACAATAATGATTGGTAGCATGGCTGGCAACGTGATATAAAGAGTTTGTTTCCAACGATTCGCACCATCAACAACAGCAGCTTCATATAAACTAGGATTTACAGCTGTAATAGCCGCTAAAAAGACGATCGTATTAAATCCAGTTTCTTTCCAAAGATCACTAATAATTACGGTTGTTCTAAACCAATCATTACTTCCTAAGAAAAAGATTGGATCGACTCCAAAGAAACCTATGAATTGATTGACAAGACCTCCATCTGGAGATAATAAATCTAGTAAAATACCACCTAGAATAACCCAGGATAGAAAGTAAGGTAAATAAATAATGGTTTGAACCGTTCTCTTGACGGCCATTTTGTACATTTCATTCAATAATAATGCGACTGTAATTGGGACAATTAATCCAAAGATAATTTTCAGCATAGAAATGATAAGAGTGTTCCAGATAACCTGTCTCGCATAATCGTACTCAAACATCGTTCGAAAATGTTCAAGCCCTACCCATTGTGACTCCCATATTCCTAACCATGGCTTAAAATCCTGAAACGCCATGACGATCCCAAACATGGGAGCATATTGGAAAATAAGTCCTAAAATGAGTGCTGGTATCAAAAGTACATGAAGTTGCCACGTTCTTTTCAGGTCCCATTTTTGTTTTTTCTTTTTAAGTTTTGGTTCTTTCGTAACTTGATTCGTCTTATTATGAACAACTTGCTGACTCATGACTTTCCCTCCTATACCTAAAGAAAGTAACTAGTTAAAAGCAAGGTGCGAACAAAAAATTTAATAAACGACTAATTGTTCGCACCTTTTTTGCTTTTATTTAGATCATCTTATTAGCGAACGGATTCATACCATTCGTTTACTTCTTGTGTAACTTGCTCCCCACCAGAACTTAACCAATCTTCAACAAATTGATCAAATGCATCTAATGGCTTGTTTCCATAGATAATGTCAACAAAAAGCTCATCTTCTAATCGTTCTAAATGCTCAGATCTCGAACTCATCGTATCAGTAGGCGGTCCCGAAAACTCATTAACGATACGAATCTCATTTTGTTTATTAACAATTGCCGCTGCATGAATGTAATCTTTTTCTCTACCAGCAAGATTAGCTTCATATCCATTTACAGGATCTCTGCCTGTATCATGAAATTCCTCTAGTAAACCATACATTTCATATGGAATTGTTGGAATATTCGTAGGTAAGAAATATCTACCTGGATCAACATGATCTTCCCCAGTAATTTCTTCAAATTGTGCAATATCATAAACCGGCTCGCCGTCTTGCATTACATAATCATAACCTTCAAATAAACCATGTGGAAAATGCTCTGATTCACCTAATGTGTAGCCAAGAATTGCATCCCAATATTCAAAGAACTTATCCATATGCTCAAATTCTCTATTAAATAGGAACGAACCAACAATTAATCCCTCACCTCTACGTCCAGCCTCTCCATTTGGTCCAGATACGTGCGGGAATGGTTTTACTACAGCATCTGGAACAACTTGTGCAATTTCACCAATTGGATAACCATGTGCCCAAGGTGGAGCTGCCATAATTCCAGACCTTCCTGAAATAAAGCTTTCTTGTGCATCACCAGCACTTAAAATTGCAAAATCTGTTGATAAATAACCACTTTCATACCATTCGTTAATTTTAGATAACCCATCTTTAACGTTTGGTTGGATGGAGCCGTAAACTAGAGAACCATCATCAGCTTGACTCCAGTTACCAGGAACATAATCACCAAATGCACCAAATACCCAGCTTGAGTCAGCTATGTTTCCACCACGGAAACCTTCGTCCCCAGCTGCAAACGTAATCCCAATCGTATCGTCTCTTCCAGATTCATTTGGATCTTCATTAACAAATACATCCATAATATGTTCTAATTCTTCAAGTGTTTCTGGAGCTTCTAAATCAAATTTATCAAGCCAGTCTTGGCGAATCCAAAGAAGCGTATCTGAACCGTTACCACCAGAGTATCTTGGAACACCGAAACGTTCTGCATCTTCATTCGTTGATGGATAAAAGGCTTCTGGAAATCTTTCGAAAAGCTCTTTGACCCTAGGTGTAGCATGCTCTTCAATTGCTTCATCAATTGACATGACTAGTCCTGATTGGATTAAGTCTGCTTTAATATTATTATTTGAAACTAAGAAAACATCTGGCAATTTTTCGCGTGATGACATCATTAGGCGAAGCTGAGTATTAAATTGTTCATCATTTGGTTGCGTCCATTCTGTTACAAATTTAATACCAAGTTCCTCTTCCGCCCATCTTGTTACTACGTTATCGTGTACATCCTCGCCATCTTTAAATACGGTACCGTCATCAAGAACTCGAGCTGTTGTGATCGTTACGGCTTCGCCACTATCCTCTGTACTTGGATCTGAACTTGGATCTGTTGCTGCCTCTTCATTTGAACAAGCTGCCAAAATACCAAAAGTAAGTAGTAAAGATAAAAGCGTAAATAATGATTTTTTAAGCATTTTCTTTCCTCCTTAATTATTTTTTATAATGAAAACGCTGACAATAAAGTGTATTATTTGTTCTTTTCATCACCCCTTTCAAATAATGCACTTTCACACCATTCTAGATATACTAGTATGGTAGTGTTCTTTGATAAGGTACAACGATAGAAATCTCCTTAAAAAATCAACTGAAAACCCTTTCAAAAAAAACAACGACTGCCATATTAATGCATTACCATACAAGATTTGCTGTGTTTATTAACACATGAATATCCCCCATGCTTTTCAACCGTCCATTATTTTACTAGTGCGTTCTTTCTTCCACCACCTCTTAGTAAGCGTTTTCATTAAGAGTTAAATGAGAAACTCTTTCGACGTTCAGTAACTCAACTTTTTTCTATTAAGCTGAACGTATCTGTTCTGTTTTGTTTTCTTTGCTGCTTATAAGTAAATTATACAAAACTCTTTCGTCCAAAAAAACTAAGCAAAATATAGTTTACACTTAAAAAAGTATATATGTTTATTTAACATTTCAGAAAAGAAGGGAAATTCCTCCTGAAGAACTTTCCCTCATTCTCATGATACAGTCAAAGTACTAAATACTGGGGGCTGGAAAGCGTAGCACCATGGATAATCCCCTCATCCTACGTGCCATGTCTTAATTCTGTAATTTGTCGTCTCAACTCAAGTTGCTTGAAAGCAAAGTATGATGATCCCATGACGATATAACCAATTGCACTTACTCCAAAAAGTGGAATTAAGCCAGGGATGTACATAAATAAGTAGTATCCAATAAATAAAACGATCGCCATTACAATCGTCATGACTGGACTTAATACCCCTATTAATAGTGCGTGTTTCATATATTGAAAGAACTTCAAATCATAATGAACATAGACTGGAATAATATAGGCAAGCATAATTAAATAAGCAAATACAACGATAATCAAAATTGCATTTAGTATTAGTTGAATGATTCCTCCCATTTGGGAGAGTAGTTGAAAATCAATATATAATATATACGCAATCGCAAATAAGAAAATAAATAATAAATTACTCTTCATAAATTCTTTTTTATAAGTAGCAAAAAAGAGCTTAAATATTGGAGTATCCGTTTCGCCTTTAAACCATTTTCTAATAATTGTAAACATAGATACTGTAGCAGGCATGATCCCGAAAAAGACCAGTCCTAATGCTGTAAATAAAATCCACAGTAGATTGATATAGGCAAGTCTCATTACCCATTCACTAGCTCGGTAAAACCCACCCATAATTCCTTGCATCATTTTCCCCTCCGTATAGTGATCAACTTTTTATGAAACTTATAATAGGCTACCATCTTACTAATTAGAAAAATGAGGATGACTACAAATTAATATTCCCGAAAATAGTAACACCCGTATCTGTTTATATACGTGTATGTCTCGGAGTTATAACTTGAATCATCCTCATCACTTTAATATGATTTAATAGATCGTTCTATTTTTTTCATCTTGAATACCAGACTTACGCAAGAAGTACGTATTAATAATATCTCGCCACTGTTTTGCATGATCAATTTGTCCAGTAAGTCGGTCCAAAATATTTTGATAACACTCCTGATCAACTTTTCCTTCTAAGCTACTCCAGCGCTCTTTTAAACCTATCGCCTGTTCAACCCCTTCAAAATGAGTATCATAGATATGTTGGATAACGGTCTTTCCAGATTTAAGTTTATGTGTATATGGAACATGGTGGAAAAATAACAATAGCTCATCTGGGCATGTATCTAATGATTCATACATGCTAGCATTTTCATCAAAATACTGTGCTGTATATCCTGTTCCGCTAGCAACCGTTCGATCAACTCCTATTCCGTCACAATCAGCAAAGTGATAGGTTCCCCAGACAGAGTATTCATATCCATCAACATTCGGTCCATAATGATGATCCGGATTAACCATCCAACCAACACCAAGTGGAGATGTATAATTTTCGTATATTGGCCATGAATCCTTGAGAATGATAGATACTTGCTCTACCACGTCAGGGTCATTTCCAAATGTGGCATGAATCCATTCATTTGTAATTTCTTCAACAGAAAGATCAGGATTCCAAATCAAACGACCAAACCCAAATAGATTTGCCTGAGCGAGCTGGTGTCCGGTCCAATTCGTATCGTTACCAATATTTGAAACGGCTGTAATCCCACTAAAACGATTTTTAAATGTGGAACCATCAACAATTCGTTTAATAGGAGTTCCTTCCCCTTTAGCATACGTTTCAAATTCCAGAATCTCTTTCCATTGAGGAATTAAGTAGCAAACGTGCTTTTGCTGTCCAGTATATTCCTGTGTTATTTGAAACTCTAACATTTGATTCGTTTCATTCATGGCTCCAAATAGGGGAGATACTGCTTCGCGCACTTGAAAATCCATTGGGCCATTTTTGATTTGCAGAATGACATTTTCATGGAATTGTCCATCTAACGGCTTAAAGTGATCATACGCTGCCCTTGCACGATCTGTCTTACGATCACGCCAATCTTGCATACAATTGTAGACGAAGCATCTCCAAATCACAATTCCTCCGAAAGGCTCCAATGCTTCTGCTAGCATATTCGAACCATCTGCATGATTTCTTCCATACGTAAAAGGTCCAGGGCGATGTTCTGAGTCTGCTTTGACGACAAATCCCCCAAAGTCAGGAATATAACTGTAAACATCTTTTACTTTTTCCTTCCACCAATTTCGAACGTTATCGTCTAGTGGATCAGCCGTCTCTAAATCGCCTAATTGAATAGGACTAGCGTAATTAACACTTAAAAACGTTTTAATCCCATAACCCCGAAAGATTTCTGCCACTTTTGCTACATGAGGTAGAAAGTCATTTGTAATAAGCTTGGTTTCAACGGCATGAACATTTACGTTATTAATGGAGATTCCGTTGATTCCAACTGAAGAGAGCAACCTAGCATAATCTTTAATTCGTTCAAGGTTGTTTGTGAACTGATTATTCTCATAAAAAATAGATTCACCAGCATATCCGCGCTCAATACTTCCATCCATATTATCCCACTGGTTAATCATTCTTAACTGATTCGTCGGGTTCTCTCTCAAATTGACGGTCTCTAAGTTGGTTCTAGTTTGAATGAGTCTTAACAAGTGAAAGCTTGCATATAGAATACCGATATCTGTTTTACCAGCTAACAAAACGGCCGAGCCATTATCTGTTTTTTTTGCTTGAATAATATAACCATCATCATTTAATTCATTTGATGCATCATCCCCTTCTTCTATTTTTGATAAAACAATAGAATAGGAACTTTGAACAGAATCGCTTAGCGCCGGCTTTTGCCCTGTCATGTTTGTGAATGCTTTGATGAGTTCCTCTATAGCTGATTCGATAACTGTCGTACAAGTACCGGAACTTACAATAGCAGAAAGCCACTTCCCATTTTCATTCATCCAATCTTGGTCTTCAATCTTTTCATATCTTAACCAACCTTTGTATGCTTCTGTTAGCTCTTTAACGCTCATGCTCATTATTGTTTCCTCCTTGATTTACTTTTACTTTCATACAACTGATGATAACGATGAATCATTTACTGATTATTGTTGCTTAATTCAAGTCTTTTGTGAATAAACTCATTCATCACTTGCTCAAATGCTTCGTATCCAGTCTGATTAAACTCTTCCACATACATGTCCCAAACCGATTCAAATTCATTGGGATCAGCTAAAATCATTTGAGGGAACCAAAGTCTTTGTAACTCGTGCTTTTCCTGTTCAAAAATCGCTGCTTGCGACCCTGGCTCTACGTTTGCACTCCACGCCGGAAACCATGGACGTTCTTCCGGTTCTGAAAAAAGATCAGAAAAGACTTCAATGTTGTAAGCATCTAATAGTACTCGATCTTCCTCTGTATAATCATTCATAGCCACTTCCTGTTGACGTCGTGGTTCCCACGCATTTCCATCAGAATACAATCCATTCCCTCGTGGCCAATACCATTCAAAAATCGAAAAGCCAAATTGTTCTCGGAAATCGGCTTGATTTGTTAAAGCAATCTGTTCCTTCGACCGGTAAAAACGCCCTTCATCATTCACTTCATACGTTTCCCCTTCAATTCCCCAATTTACCAACTTCTGATTTTCTTCTTTCATCAAATGATCAAAGAACTTCATAATACGGACAGGATCTTCGGCATTAATCGTAATTCCAATCCCTCGATTTGCTGTAAATGATGGTGGATCAAGATATTGATCCTTAATCGTTTCATCAAAAACAATCGGTAATGCCATATATTCTCGATCATCGTCCCCAGCTTCACTTAAATGATTAAATGCTGTTCCAACCTGCCAACGATAGTCAAAAAATCCAAGCACACGACCAGAGGATATTTTTTCTAAGTATTCTTCGTAGGTCGAGATAAAAGCTTCATTATCAAATAATCCTTTGCTATTTATTTCATTCAGCTTTTGTAAATAGCGCTTAGTAATGTCTTTATTTCCATATACTTTTGCTTCGTTCGTATCCATATCAACAATTACATCACCATCATTTGGATACCCTGCTAAATGGGCAGGAGGATTAGCTAAAGTAAAAAACCTCCAATCATACGTTAGAGCTGTGAATCCAATCGTTTCTTGTTCGTTAATCATTGGGTACTTTTTTTCGTATGCTTCGATTAGATCAAAGTATTGATCGAGAGTCGTGATTTCTGGGTACCCAAACTCTTTCAAAACACCTCGTTGTATCCAAAAAGCACCTTGGTATATATTGGGGTTAGGAATATAACCGTTACTCGCTCCAAAAGGAATATAATAAATATTTCCATCTTCATGCTTCATCATATCTAAGTAAGGTTCATATACCTCCTTTAAATTGGGCGCATATTCATCAATTAGATCGTTTAATGGAATGAAGGCTCCAGCTTCAACTACTTTATCAACTGCCACATCGGGACTTAATACATCTGGATAATGTCCACTAGCTATCATCACTCCAACATGTGTATCAATATCACCTACAGGATACTCTACTTTAAAGTTCACTCCTGTTTCTTTTTCAAACATTTTCCCAATTGTCGTTACGTTGGAATCCATGTTTCTACCGTTATTAGCAGCATTAAAGTATGTGAACGTAACTGGATCCTCTCCTTTTAGAGCGGTATTCACATGTTCACTTTCATCACGATTACACCCCGTGACTACTACTAAACAAATAAATAATGTAGCAATAAGCAAACAATTAGTTCTCATGCATAACTGCTCCTAACAAGTGTACTTATAAGCACTTACTTTGTAAGCACTTACATTATAGCGCTTAAATTCTGTAGCTGTGACCCCGGAAAGTATAGTTCGTACTTAGAAAAACTTAGGGTCTTCTACTTACTTGGAAAAAAGATTCGAACTTCTGTGCCTTTATCCATAATACTGTTTATCTCAAAAGCAAAATACTCACCATAAAGCAGCTTTAATCGATAGTAGACATTTTTCACACCAATGCTTTCTCCCATATCATCTTCGTTATGAATGGATTGTAATAACATAGAGAGTTTACTCTCATTCATACCAACTCCATCATCTTTAATGGTAAACATCACACCGCCTTGAACCTTCTTCAACTGTAAATGGATAAACCCATTCCCTCTTTTAGGCTCAATTCCATGAATACTGGCATTTTCAACAAAAGGTATAAGAGACATATATGGAATATCTAACTCCATACATTCAGGATCAACGTCAATCCCGTATTGCAACTTTTCGCCAAACCGATATTGCTGAATCTCTAAGAAACTAGTAATAATCTTTAATTCTTCTTGAACGCTCACCCAATCTTTCCCGCTCGATATAGAGTTTCGTAATAACTTAGCCATATTTTGAATAATCTTGGCTGTCTCATCTTCATTTTTCAGCAAACTTCTCATACGAATGGTTTCTAATGAATTAAAAAGAAAATGAGGGTTAATTTGACTCTGCAATGCACTTAGTTGAGCTTGTTTCCTCTTTAGCTCTAAATCTTTCTTTTGTAGGTTAGCTATATACACATCATTTATTAAATCATTGATCTTCTTAGCCATACGATTAAATTCACTTGTTAATTGCCCAATTTCATCTTTGTACTCTATGCCATCTATCAATGCAAAATTTTGGTTTTTCATTCGTTTCATATGACGTAATATGCGTAATAACCGACTGTGAAGAGAAGACGAAATCCATATTATAATAAAGGATGGTATGAAGAAATTAAGAGCGGCTAAATACAAAATAAATTCCCCAGAATTCTCCACTTCTTCTAATATAGCATTCTCCGGAACAACTCCAACTAACTTCCAATTATTTAAGTAATTAAGTTCAAACTCCTTTTCGAACGTAATAGACTCTTCAGGAATATCAGAAAGTTTCGAGAAATTTAATTCTTCATCATTTATAACCGTACCCGTACTGTACTCAACCTGATCCTCTTCACCTACTAAATAAATATTGCCTTGAAATGTTACATTGTTAAAAGCTTGTTTAATCATATCGGTATTTAAGTCTATTTTCACAAATTTCTCTCTTGTATTATTTTGAAAATAGTCTAACTTACGGATCACACTAAATGTATCGGTTGAAACATTTCTTCGTAACACAGGATGCGATTGTTCTAATAACATAAAGTCTTGATGTAGTGCATTCGTTTTTACATCCTCCGTAATTTTATGAATCCCTCCTGCAAACAGCATCGATTGATTATCGGTATAAAACGTAATTTCTTTAATTGAAGAATAGACAGGGCTATATTTATTGAAGTTACGAAAAATAGATTCATAGTCTGTAATATACTCAATAACGGTTTCATACTCTTTTTCTAAAAAACCATGAATGATATTATCAGTATATATCGTTGTTGAAACACCTATAGCCTCATCCACTGTATTAATAAATTCAGTTTCTACTTGCTCAAAAGCAAGTGTTAAGTCATGCATTTTTTGTTTTTTCACATTATTAATTGTTACATGATAAAAAATGATGTTTGTTAGGAGGATTGGAATAAAGACAGATAAGAAATAAGTAATTAATAATTTATTCTTAAGTTGGACGTTATTTAGGCTAAACTTTTTCATCACTGTTTCATCCATTTCTTTCGAGTGACTTTCGATATTCAGTTGGAGTCATGCTTTCTTGTTTCTCAAATTGAGTTACAAAATAATCTGAATTTCTAAACCCTACTTTCTCAGCAATTTCATAAACTCGTAATGTTGTTTGCCTAAGAAGCTTTTTTGATTCATCAATCCTTAATTGCAGAATAAATTCTTTAAAATACACCCCAAACGTCTTTTTAAAAAGCTGTCCCATGTAGACAGGATTCATATAGAAAGCACTCGCTATACTTTTTAAACTAATATTTTCATTGAAATGTTCTTCTATATACGCTTTTATCTTGTATATATCACCTTTTCCATTCTTTTTTCGCAAGCTGCAGATATACTCACAAGCCTCAAGAACCAATTCCGAAAAATACTCCTTTAATTCAATAAATGTCACCGAACTATTATGCAAATGTAACATAGGAGTTAGCGTAGTCAGTTGTTGTTCATTGCCTTCCATACTTCTAATCGTTTTGATGATTTTATTCACACATCGAGTAATCGACGCTTTAATTGACCCTGGAGCAAAGAGGTGGACCTGAAATTCTGAAAAAATAAGATCAATTTTTTCTTGAATGTTCTTTTTATCCTTTTCTTCAATTGATTCCATGAGAGATGTATACAAATGGTCATCAATATCCATATGAGTGATGGACAAGTCTTTAACTTTATCAAATATAATTGGTTGATTACTAACATTCATATATTTATACTGCAGAGATTTGATTGCCGATTCGAAGGATACATGAAGTTCGTTGACCTTATTTACCGTTTGACCAATATAAATCGTTAAACTTTTATCAAGTTCATGTTGTAATTTTTTTTGTAAGCTACTAACAAAAACTAAAATATTATGATCAAAGCTCGCCAAGTGGTTGTCTGTAATTGCTAACCCAAACCGAAGCAACTCATGTTCTCTGATCGCCCATATTTCCGCTTTGGTCAGATCACATATCGCATCACCGATCATTGTTTTATATGATTCTATCCTCGTTCTTTCTATAGGATTTGAAATGATTTCATTTATTTCAGCAATTAAATAATTCATTTGATTAACTGAATCTAAGCATAACAAATCCGTTTGCTCTTGCTGGACATGCTCAATGTTCCCTGAAACTAAATCTTCGAACAAATTTGTTACGATTATGTTTTGTCTGTACTCTTTGACCTTCCTTTCTTCATCAAGTGTTTTGGTCAATTGCTTTAATACAATTTCGATCTCTTCTTTATCAAGTGGCTTTAATATAAAATCGACAACTCCGTATCGAACAGCTTTTTGAGCATATTTAAAGTCATTGTAGCCACTTAGGATAATAAACTTAGTCGGAAATTGTTTATCTTCCACTAAATGCCTTATTAATTCTAAACCATCAAGTACAGGCATACGTATGTCGGTAATAACTAAATCAGGCTTGGTTCGTTCAATGATCTCTAATGCATCTTCACCATTAGATGCTTCTGCACTAACCTCAAAACCACATTCCTGCCAATCTACAAGTGCTAATATCCCTTTTCTAACAAAATGTTCGTCATCTACTAGTACTACCTTGTTCATCCTATTTCTAACCCCTTTCATACAAGTTCTATATGCTGTTCCCATTCACACTTTGTACAAATAGTGGGAAAACTAAATAACATGAAAGTAGAGATTCATAAAAAATGATAGAGGTGTCTTTAAAAGGGACAATATCACCTTATATGACACCTCCAAAGCGGTTTCTAATTGGAATGATAGAATTAATGCCTTGCTTTTTGTACCTCATTAACAAACGCTTTCGATTTAGCCGTTAGGTCTGCTAACGTATGTTCATTTATTTCTAACTTTGTGTTGACTAAAGAACTACCAAGTCCTACAGTAATCCCACCGGCTTTTATATAATCAGCCGTATTGGATAAGTTAATTCCCCCTGTTGGCATAAGAGGAATATGAGGAAGCGGGCCATGCACATCTTTTAAATAAGTTGGTCCAAATACATTGGCTGGAAATACTTTTATGACATCAGAGCCATGTTCATAAGCTGTTAAAATCTCTGTAGGAGTTAAGGCTCCAGATATACTAATTACACCATAGCGTTTGGTCATTCGAATGGTTTCTGTATTTACAGTTGGCGAAAAAACAAACTTAGCTCCTGACAAAATAGCCGCTCGGGCCGTTTCCGGGTCAAGTACAGTACCTGCCCCAACGATTACACCATCTAATTCTGTAGAAGCTTTTTCTATGACTGACAATACGTTTGGTGTTTCCACGGTAATCTCTAGTGTCTTCACTCCACCTTCACGTAGGGCTTTTGAAATCGGAATTATATTTTCAAGCGTAGCCCCTCTAATAATTGCGACAACCCCACTGTCCTTAATTTCTTGTAGTAAGCTCATGCTTCTCCTCCGTTCTTATCTATTATCTATGTAATTTTATCGTTCAACAAATTCTTTCTCACCTAGCTGCACTAATATATCATCTAAGTATGTGATGTCCTTATTCCTAAAATATTTGTTACCGCTTTCACTTTTTTTATGATTATATCATCACATTCTTAGTTTGTATATTGCTTAAACTAAGTTTTTGTAATAATTTAGATGTTATAAACAATTAATTTATTTCATATTTTACTTCTTTTCTTTATACTCTATAGAAATATCGTTGCATTTATAATAATCTATATTACTATTAGGGCATGAATCCATAAACAAATGAATAGATTAAGTTTGTTATTGAAAGCGTTTTACAGATGGTTGCAATTGAACAAACTTTGGGATAGGAGACTTTAATGACTACAAGTGAAGTTAAAAAACTCTCTCTTTTTGCAATAACCTGGCCTATATTTATCGAAACCTTTTTACACATGTCGCTTCGAATTGCGGATACCTTTATGTTAAGCATCATATCGGATGAAGCTGTAGCAGCCGTTGGAGTTTCGAATCAAATAGTTATGTTTATTTTTTTTTGTTTCAATTTGGTGCAACTGGCGCTGGGGTGGTGATTGCTCAATATCTAGGAGCGAAGAAATTCAGCGAAGTTCGAAAATTTGCCTGGAATGCGATTACCTTTAATTTTTTATTTGGTTTACTCATTAGCATCATTATGGTTCTCTTTAGCCAGACGTTTCTCAGCTTCTTCAACCTTGAACCAGTCTTATTTAATCAGGCAAGAGTCTTTTTACTGATTGTAGGCGGCGTATTGTTCCTTCAAGCAATGATGCTTACCATATCAGCGATTGTTCAAGCTCATGGCTACACAAGAGATACGATGTTTGTAACCGTAGGAATGAATATTATTAACATCATTGGAAACTATCTTCTAATATTTGGAGCTCTTGGCTTCCCCCAATTAGGAGTTGTTGGCGTTGCTATTGCAACCGTTGTTAGTCAATTTATCGGTCTAATCGTTAACTTTATGATTTTATTTAAGAGAGTTGAGATTCGACTTCATTTAAAAGATATGATTGATTGGAACAAGGCACGGTTCTATCAAATCTTAAGCGTTGGCGTTCCTAGTGCAATTGGCAACCTCTCTTATTCATTAAGTCAAATTGTTACAACTGGTTTTATCGTTTCACTCGGACAGGTGATGTTGACGACTAGAATTTACACTTTAAATATTTTGTTTTTTGCTATTGTTATTTCCATTTCTTTAGGAAGAGGAACGCAAATTATTATTGGACACTTAGTTGGAGCCGGTGAATTCGAAAAAGCCTACAAAACAGCCCTTAAAAACCTTCGTATGAGTATGCTGCTCTGTCTCGGAGTGGCTATCCTCCTTTTTATAGCTAGGGAACCGTTGTTTCAGCTTTTTACAGATAACCCAGTAATCATTTCGACAGGAGGAATTTTATTATTGATGGGGATTGCTCTTGAGCCTGGTCGTTGCTTTAATATCGTTCTCGGTCAAGCAATACAAGCGACTGGTGACGCTCGTTATTTAATGCTAGTAACCATTATTGTCATTTGGGCCTTAAGTGTCCCTCTCTACTATTTGCTAGGTATACATTTTGGCTATGGATTAATTGGGATTTGGCTGGCTTTTATCATTGATGAATGGCTACGAGGAATGGTTCTATTTTGGCGTTGGAAGAGTAGAGCTTGGGAAAGAAAAGTTCTAGTAAAAAAAGAAAAGCAAAAGAACGAAGCTCTAGGTTAAAGAGTACTAATAAAAAAACACAACAACAGGGAAATCCGCCCTGTTGTTGTGTTTTCTTATGTTAATACCGTAGAAACATGACATTGATTTCTTAATTCATAATGCATCCCCGTTTCTGCCGCTTGGTGAAATCCATGCATGGCCTCTAACACATGTAACCCTACTTCTCCACTGGCTTGATGTGGTTTATCCTTCTTTATCGCATCTACCATTTCTAATACACCTAAACCTCGAGCATTAAAATGATAATCAGAAATCAATTCTACAGAAGTCCACTCTGAACTCCCAGGTTTTCTTAATAATACTGGACCTCCAAACGTATTAGGATCTGGAACTCTTAACGTCCCTTCTGTTCCATATATTTCAATGTTAGGATAGTCCACTTTCGTAAAGGTATCAAAGCTAGTTATCAGTGTACCAATGGCCCCATTTGTAAACTCAATTGTACCTGATAAATAGGTTGGAGTCTGTACGGTTATTTTTTCTCCATATCTCGGCTGACTCGTTATCGTACGTTCAGAGAACGCTTGAGACGCTAAGCAAGTAACCTTTTTCATAGGTCCTAACAACTGAACAAACGTGGTCAAATAATAGGGCCCCATATCGTACATCGGTCCTCCCCCTACTTCATAGTAGAAATCTGGATTAGGATGCCACCTCTCATGACCTGGTGTCATCATAAATCCTGTAACTGAAAGAGGTTTTCCAATAACCCCGTCGTCTATGAGTTTTTTACACGTTTGAATACCAGCCCCTAAGAAAGTATCTGGAGCACTCCCGATGCGAAGCCCCTTTTCCTTAGCTAATGCGATTAACTCCTCTCCGTCTTTTAGTTCAGAAGTTAAAGGCTTTTCGACATATACATGTTTGCCCGCAGCTAAAATTTGTCTACACACTTGTGCATGGACTTTGGGAATCGTCAAGTTTATGACTAGCTCAATTTCCTCATCAAGCAATAGTTCGTCAACGCTAAGCGCAGACGGTACGCCATACTTTTCCGCTTGTTTTATAGCTCTTTGACGGTCCAAATCAGCACAAGCCTTTACCTGAAGTTCTGAAAATCTATTACAGTTTTCAAGATAGATGCTGCTTATGTTCCCACAACCAATGATACCTAGTTTCATAGAGTACTTCCTCCCTCGTTATAATTAAACGCTTTCAATTTGATATGCACTACTTTTTCTATTTAACAATAAGGATATCCTTTTCCCCCTCTCATGAACACGCGTACATTTATTATCATATATAGTTTAGATTCATTTTGGATACCAGAGCGGCCCTCCCATACTCTTTTATATAAGTTGGTCTTCCACTGCCCTTAGCCAAGTAGTAGCCATTAACATATTCCCCCTTGAATTCATATGTACGCTATCTGTCGTAAGTGTATGATTAGGATTTGTTTGCAAATAGTGAATAAAAGCTTTATTCGTTGGAATAACTGTTGCATCAAACTGCTTTGCAACTGTATGAACAATCTGTACGTAATCTAATAACATTTTGTTTCCGATTGAATTAGGATCCTCTCCAATAATAGTAGGTTCCATTAATAGAATTTTGGCATCCGTATCGTCTTTAACTTTAGATAATAACTCTACATAAATGCGGTAAAATTTCTCCGGAGTTACTTGTTCTAAATCTGGACGGTCTAATTGCCTCCATACATCATTCACTCCAATAGATATAGAAACATAATCCGGTTGATGGGCAATTACATCCGTTTTCCACCTTGCTTGCAAGTCAACAATCCGATTCCCACTAACTCCCACATTGATAAACTGAAACGAGGTCGATGGATACGATGTTACCAAATAATCATGTAAAAGCTTTACATAACCATCTCCTAGTCCATCCGGATCTTCTAATCTTCCACAATCGGTTATGCTATCCCCAATGAATAGAATTTTTCTCATAATATAAACTCCCTCATTCATAATCAGACTTGTTTATCCATTCAAAGCTATAGTTTCAATAGTTGTATTATATTTCATATTATTTTTAATTCCAAGTTCTAAATTCAATCTTCTAAAATTTTAGAAATTTTAATAAAGATACCAAATTAATTGGACGTTCACAAAAAAAGGGGTATCTCAAAAAGGTCTGTTTTTTACCTTTTTGGGATACCCCCTAAATTATTACAATTTTTCTTCTACTAAAGGTTGGTTCACTTTGTTGGCTATACTAACTAGGAATCCAATGATCCCACCCACAATAGCTGGAACAACCCAACCTAACCCAACAGAATATAATGGAAGAATAGCAGTAAATAGATCATGAATTACGTCGATCCGGATTCCTGCTGCATGTAATCCTTCAAACAGACTAACAATAAAGGTAAATAAAATACTTACCTGATACACTTGTTTTTTCCCTTTAAATAGAGGGTGAAGAAAAGTTAACAACATCAAACACATGGCTAATGGATATAGCATATAGAGTACAGGAACAGAAATAGCTATTAATGTCGACAAACCAAAGTTTGATATAACCGCACTAAATATCGTAAAGACAATGGTCCATTTTTTATAAGAAATAGAAGGTACTATCTTGTTAAAATAAGATGCGCAAGATGTGATTAATCCGATGCTTGTTGTTAAACAAGCAGCAATCACAATAAAACCTAATAACAGCTTACCAAATGAACCAAAATAATAACTTGATACACTTGCTAAAATGGCACCTCCGTTATCTAAATGGCCAAGCTCGATCACACTTTTTGCTCCCATATACGTTAAAGAGGAATAAATAATTGTAAGCAGTACCCCTGCAATAACAGCCACTTTGAAAGTTGAAATCATGATTTCCTTTTTCGTAGTGATTCCTCTTTCTTTCATGATGTTAATAATCACAATTCCAAAGACAAAAGCCGCTAGAACATCCATCGTTAAATAGCCTTCTTGGAAGCCTTTAAAGAAACTATTATTCATAAATGATTCAGCAGGTGCTTGAACTTGTCCGATTGGATTAACAAATGAAACGATTATAAGGATCCCGATAAAAATCAATAATAATGGAGTTAAAAACTTTCCAATAATATCAACTAGCTTATTAGATTGTAATGAAAAGAATAACGCAATCCCAAAGAAGACAACTGTAAACAGCAACAATGGGAGAAAGCTATCATGGTTATTTATAAATGGTCTAATCCCCATTTCAAATGAAACCGTATTAGTTCTAGGTATAGCAAATAGTGGTCCAATCGCTAAGTATAGTGCCACAGTAAAGATAATTCCATACAATGGATGTACTCGACTTGCTAATGACTGTAAATCACCCTTACCTGAAAAGGCCAAAGCCAAAATTGCAAGAAAAGGCAACCCGACACCTGTCACAATAAATCCAGCATTAGCTAATAGAATGTTTTCCCCAGCCATCTGACCAAGCATCGCCGGAAAAATTAAATTCCCCGCCCCAAAGAACAACGCAAACAACATAAAACCAACTGCAATCACATTTGTGAATGAACCTCTTGATGACATTTATTATCCCCCTACAATTTCCATGAAACACAAAACCATATTACAAAATTTTGTCTTTTATCTAAAAATTTAAATTACACTAATTTCAAAGGCAACGGATGATAATATATCATACTGAAATAGCAAAATCAATTGTTTCTCCCGGAAATACGACATTTTTCGCAATATCTATAAACTTATTCAAAAAAGCGCCCAAATTGAGCGCTTTTTTGAATGAATTACTACCCTATTTCGACTCTGAAGCCAATGAGGATTCTGGTGATGTTACCTTATCATAAAAATCAGCGAATTTATCTCGGTCTTCGCTCGCACGATAAGCCATAGCAACACGTGGGTGTTCATTTAGGGTTCCAGAGATCATGTAAGGGATGATGTAACCCCACTCCCATCTTTGACGCATTTCTAACATGTGCTTCTCAATGACATCGAGTACTGGTTTTAATTCATAGCTTGCTTTTTGAATATGAGTAACGAGAAGTTCTGTATTACAGTTTCCTGCTGCACGACCCATTCCATAAACAGAGGAATCCAGAAAGGTAACTCCATTTCGCATCGCAGTCAAAGTATTAGCAAATGCCAATTGCATGTTGTTATGCGTATGAATCCCCAGCTTCTTGTTAGGAATCATTTCTTTAAACTTTTTCACTTGATGCTCAATGTCAGCAGGGTCTAAACTTCCAAAGGAGTCAACAATATATACAACATCAACTACGCTCTTTTTCACCATATTAAATGCTTCAATCAGTTGATTCTCAGGAACACTTGAAAGAGCCATGATATTAAGAGATGTTTCATAGCCAAGATCATGAAACATTTGAACAAGTTGAAGGCCTTTATCGACTTCACGAATATAACATGCAACACGAATCATATCTAAAGGACTTTGTTCACGTGGCAAAATGTCATCTGGATCCACACGTCCAATATCAACTAATGCAGAGAGCTTTGTGAATTTTTTCTGTGGAATAATTTCTTCTATGAAATGATCATCTAAAAAACGCCAAGGGTTCGGCTCCGTCGCTTGAAGCAGCTTAGGTGAGTTTTTATAACCAATTTCCATATATTCAACACCCGCAGCACTGAGTCCGTTATATAAATCTTGAACATATTCAACGCTGAAGTCCCAATTATTAATTAACCCTCCATCTCGAATGGTACAATCTATTATCTTGCAACTTTGTTCCATCGTAAGCCCTTCCTTCTGTAATCTTTTTCAATTCAACTTCATATGTAGAAAAACCATATGCAGTTTGTACCATGATTCGATAATAGTTGTCAATATTCAAATAATTCCCCTCTTAAGACATACTAAATTCTGATCGCACTAATATTGTGCACATTTTCACCACTTTATGCCCCTAAACTAACGAATTAGAAGAAAGCCGTCCCTTACTCTCTTCATGAAAACTTCAAACGTTCTTTACATAGAATACACTTATTTCACCATATTAAATAGTACAATCATGTTGGGTAGAGCGATATCAGGGGTCGCTACACTGACAGCGTTGGCGGGGCTGTTAGTACTTTTTTATAATCACACTTGAACTATGGAAATGTAGACTACGTGTAAAAATGTTTGCGCCAATTTCCAATCAATATGATAGAAAGGTAACCCAAAACCTGTCTGGCTACCTTTAATTAATTCATACATTTTTAGTGATTCCCCCAATGTAACGTATCTTAGTGCTTCTCTAGAGAATCAATAAACGTTTGCAATCTTTGCATAAATACACCTCCATTATAATCCTCACGGTCTGCGTGCTTATGCTTGTAAAACCACTCTCCAGAAAGTTCAAACAGTTCAATAAATCCATCGATAAATTCCTCGTCCATTCCACTATAATAGGCGTAATGGTATGGAGTCCCACCACCTAAATCTTCGTGGTAAGCATGGTCTATGTTAAAAGCATCAAACATAATTTCTTTACCTTGCTCGAGAGGAAACCCATCTTTTAATTTACCAAATGAGTAAAAGCTGTCGGCTGAAACCGTTGGCTCACTAAAGCGCCATTCGGTAAAATAATCGTGTTCAATTCTTTCAATCGTTGTCTCCGGCGGAAGATAGCTTGTGATTCCTACTTCTTCATTTTCATAGAGCTCCAATTGTACTTCCTCGAATCCAAAGGCGCCTATTTGTAGGAGGACTGTTTTTTCCAGAGGACGTTGGTACTCATCATGAAGCTCTCCTTCTGACCCAGGAACAGTGTATGGCGTCTGCACCCTCATGTATGTAAAAATGAGCCACGATACAAACCAACTTTCCTTATTGTCAAGTGGAAAATCCGCCGTATAAATCATCGGTTGTCCTAATAAGTCAGAGACATACAACTCCATAAAGCGTCCGCTTTCTTCATCAATGAATGCATACATCCTAGTGTTTTCCATATCGAAAGGGAATACATGATCGAAAGGAAATGAAATCTGAAAGTTCATTCGCATTTCCTCTATTAAAGTATTTGTGGGCACAATCGTCTCCGCCGTTTGTGAGAAATCAGCGGTTAACTTTTGTATTTGCTCTTCTATTAGTTCTTCACCCGCATCAATATCAAAAACAAGAAGATTCATTTGTTCTGAGTCAGGCCCATTTATCTTGACTGAATGAACATCTTCCCCCTCTTCTTCCTCTACAAACCAGTTCCTAGGAAGGTGAACAGAAAATGTATTGTTGTAAATATTGGTGGTGTTCATTGCATTTAAATCATCATAATCAAAAGTCGGCCTCTCGAGCACCCTTTTAACTAGTTCAACATTTTCTTCGATATGCTGCAGGTCTATTGATTCTCCCGCTCTTATCTCACCTTTTCCATCTTCCGGAAGCGTGTGAGTTGGCACTTCATCTTGCGTGTCGTCTTGAAAGACTGTTAGATTTAGAATTAATAAACCCGCAATACTTGCGGCAGCTAGCGTTGCCACCCCTCCAATAACACGTTGACCAAGCTTCTTTCGCTTCTGTTCCTTTCTAGGGCGAGTACTAAGATCTTTCAGGCCTTTTTGAAACGCAAGTAAACTTTTATTCCTCGCTTCCTTAGAAGCTTTCATCGCCTTCCTTTTCTGCATAATATAGCGAAGTTCCTCATCCTCACGTTTGCGGTCACTCATCGACTATTCACCTCCATATTCATCCGTTCAGAAAGAGCCATTCTCGCCCGTCGTTGTGTTGATTTGACAGCAAGAACTGATTTCCCCATAATGTGTGCTGTTTCTTTAATTGAAAAATCCTCTATAAACCTTAAATGGAGAACAGTCTGATAGTGGATTGGTAGCTTATTAATGCTCTCGAGAAGTTCATCCATGTGAAAATTACGAAAAACGGTATCTTCCGCCGATTCATCTTTGCCACTAAAGTGCTCAATCACGTCTACTTCCATTGAGATGGACTGCCTTTCCTTCTTTTGCTTACGGTAATAATCAATTACGACATTTCGAGCAATCTTAAATATCCATGTTTTAAAGGAAGATTTTCCTTCAAATCGGTCAAGCTGTCTTGCCACTTTAAAGAAGACATCCTGCAGCAGTTCCTCTGTGTCGTGATAGCTATTCGTTTGTATGTATATGTATTGAAAAATTCGGTCCACATAACGTTCATGCAATTGCTGAATAGCTTGTTGATCACCTGTAATAATCTCACGTATGAGTTCGTGATCGTTCATTTCTCAACCTCCCACATCTTTTGTCGTAAGTATAGACGATTATGCTGAACAAAAGATGCATATATCTGATATATTTTTGAAATTCATCATTACATTTTCTTAATAACGAAAACAAAAACGGATACAACACTTGTAGCTCCCAAGTGTTGCATCCGTTGATTTTTGTATGTTCTTCACGAACACCTTTGTCAAACACAAATTATACTATTCACAGAGACTAAATAACCGTACCTCCGTCAATACTTAAAATTGTACCGGTAATATATCTCGCTTCATCCGATGCAAGGAATGCATAACCATTTGCTATATCTTCTGGTTCACCCATGCAATTTAATACCGATTTACTCTTCATCATCTCTTTCACCTTTTCAGGCATTTTATCGACCATCGGAGTAGATATAAAGCCAGGAGCAATTGCGTTGACACGGATACCATATCTCCCCAATTCCTTTGCCCAAGACTTTGTCATCCCATTGACTCCCCACTTTGCTGCAGCGTAATTGGTTTGACCGAAATTCCCATAAAGCCCTACAACAGAAGAAGCATTCAAAATAACTCCGCTTTTTTGTTCAATCATGACTTTTGCTGCTTCCTGAGCGACATTAAATACCCCTTTTAAATTGACATTTATGACACTGTCCCACTGCTGTTCTGTCATCTTTACTAATTTCGCATCATTCGTAATACCTGCATTATTAACGACAATATCAATGTGACCATATTGAGCAACAGTTTCTTCCATGATTTTTTCGACATTTTGCCGATCTGTCACATCTGCTTCAATAGCAATGCTCTCTCCACCTAAATCTCTTATCATCTTTAAAGTATGAGCAAGATCTTCCTTCTTTAAGTCTACTAATGCAAGCTTTGCACCTTCTAAAGCAAACTTTTTGGCTGTCGCTTCTCCAATTCCTCTTGATGCACCTGTAATAATCGCAACTTTCCCATTTAATCTCATTTCCATTCCCCCTTACTTATTCAGGTCTCTGTCCAGATCCAAGTAACAAGGTTAATAGTGATTAAGGGCTTTAGAAATCGCTTGCACATAAAAAAAGGAAAACTAGCCATCCATAAAGTCTAACTTGGATCATCTTGAGAAGTATTGTCTCAAAGAAGCCGTTATTATTATGAATGAGCTTGGATTCCTATTAGAAATATTTATTTTGTATTAGTTGCATAATAGTCGAAGAATTTAAACATTTGAGGCTGTGTTTGCTGCCACTGGTCAAAAAGTCCTTCAAATGCATTAGTCGTTTTTTCACGCATTTTTTGATTTTGAGCTATCGTATTTGCAAATGTTTCTTGTAATTGATCCGTTGACTTTGAGAGTAGCTCAAGTGAAGCCTTACTTGGTAAAGTAGCAATCGCTTGAGACTTATGACCGATTTCTTCTAATTTATTCAACCAATCTTGATAATTTTGTCCACCAAGTGCCTTGTTATAATTTTCAAGTAATGATTGTGTGCTTGTTTTCCATTCAGTTGTCATCTTTTTTGAATTCTCTTCAAATTGATTTATTTGCTCTTTCGTTCCTTCAATCCATTCTCTTTGACTATCAAAAGCTTGAAGTGTTCTTGTCTCAAATTCTTCAATATAGTTAAATTGACTCCACCAATCTTTCACGAAACCACTATTTGAATTATTCGTCTCCTTTTTTGCCACCATCTAAAATCCCTCCACGTAATTAAATTATATTTACCGTAGCCAATTATGACTTGGTATTAACAACATAAAACAATGTTAAATACATTTGTTTATGTTACTAACAAGTTTCGGTGACTTAACTATGAAGTTATTCTACTTAATCCTCTGATCTTCATTGTTTATCTAGGTGGGGTGAAGAAGTTTGTATACATATTAAAAAATTGATCAAGCATCTTTTGATATTGCTCTAGTGAACTTGCCCAAATATCAAGGTATTGCTCTCCTGCCGAAGTAATGGAATAAATTCTTTTTGCTGGACCAGATGAGGTTGTATCCCATTCTGAAGTTACGAGTTCATCTTTTTCAAGTTGACGAAGAATTCGATAGAAGTTCCCTTGATCAACAGAGTGAAACCCAAATTGCGTTAGTTTTTGCATTAGTTCATAACCATGTGCATTCCAATCCTTTAATAGCAACAGTAATACAGGAATAATGAAATTTTTTGGAGCTCCAGCTGCTTCTGCTTTCTTTTTATCTATGCTACTGCGTCTGGGTGTCATTCTATCACCTTCTCACCAATTATTAAAAAATATCTCTATATGTAATTTACACCTATAGGTAAAAAAAGTCAACCTTTACCACTTCATTCAAAAAACGACAAAAAGAACAAGAAAACTACACACTCACCTAAATGAAAGCGCACAAACTGTCTAAATTTAAGGAAAAATGAAACTATTTTACGAATTGTTTTTGCCAAAAATCTACTCATTTTGCCTTACTATTAAATTGTAAAAGCTTTTAAATAAAAAGTTAGGAGTGGGATTCATGTCAAAACAAACAACGCTAGATCCTTTTGCCCTGTGGAAAAGCATGTATGAACAAACAGAGTCAAATCTAAGCGACGCAATCCATGAAACTCTGAAAAAAGAAGAATACGCAGAGTATTTAGGACACTTGCAGAGCGGATACCTCCAGTATCAGCAGTTTATCCAAAGTGCAACTGATGCTTACCTTAAGCAAATCAATGTTCCAACTCGTGAAGAAATTTCAAGCGTTGCCTCTCTAATTATTAACGTAGAGGAAAAAGTCGAAAATCTTGACGAGAAAATCGAGGACGAGATCCTTAATCAAAATGTATCTTCTGAAATAACTAAATTAAAAGCAAGCATAACAAGACTCGATAAAAAAATGAGTCAAATTTTGAAAATATTGACCAATGAAGAAGAGCAAGCTACACAGGATCCTCCTTCTTCAGAGCAAGACCAAAAGCCAGAATAACTATACTAGTCTAGTAACTCTTTAATACACAAACTAAAACTATAAGAAAATTGGAGGAATCAAAATGACAATTATTCAAAATGACTCAGCCTTAAATCAACAAGAAAGTTTAAGCTTAGAAGGAAAAGTTGCGATCGTAACAGGAGGTTCACGAGGCATTGGCGCAACGATTGCTAAAGATTTAGCTAGCAAAGGTGCAAAAGTTGTCATTAACTACAACGCTAGAAAAGATGCTGCAGATGGGGTTCTCTTTGAAATTGATCAACTAGGTGGAAGCGGTGTCGCGTTCCAAGCGGATGTATCTAACCATGATCAAGCTCATGCATTAGTTGAAAATACAATCGATTATTATGGCAAAGTAGACATCCTTGTTAATAATGCTGGTATTACAAGAGACCGTACGTTCAAAAAGCTTAGTACGCAAGAGTGGAATGAGGTTATTAACGTCAACTTAAATAGTATTTATCATACTACTTCAGCTGTTATTAACCCAATGCTTGAGCAAAACTTTGGTCGTATTATTAATATTAGTTCCATCATCGGACAAGCTGGTGGCTTTGGTCAAACAAACTATGCTGCTTCAAAAGCTGGAATGATTGGCTTCACCAAATCCCTTGCTTTAGAAACAGCTAGTAAAGGCATTACAGTCAATGCAGTATGTCCTGGATTTATTGAGACGGAAATGGTTGCAGAAATGCCAGAAAAAGTGTTAGAACAAATTGTTGGGAAAGTTCCAATGAAACGCTTAGGTCAAACTGCAGAAATCGCTGACGCTGTGCTCTTCTTAGCAAATAATAGCTATATCACTGGCCAGTGCATCAATGTCAATGGCGGATTATACATGTAACAAAAATTTAGGTTAGATGTGAAAGGGAGAATGGTTAATGGTTTATACTACTACCAAATCGCTAGAAACATTAATGGACACAGTGCCTGAGGATTGTCAAAAAGACATTAAACGTTTTAAACGAGTGATGGATGTCCTCACAAAAGAGCCTGAACCCAAAGTAGGTCAGACTCCTAAAGAGGTTATTTGGACGAAGAATAAAGCAAAGCTTTATCGCTATCAACCAGCTAAGAAAAAGACAAATAAAGTTCCAATTCTAATGATCTATGCGCTAATAAATAAACCTTATATTCTCGATTTAGCTCCTGGCAGCAGCCTAATTGAGTATTTAACAGATAAGGGACATGACGTTTATTTGTTAGACTGGGGAACACCAGGTTATGAAGATCGTCATATGAAATTAGATGACTACGTGCTAGATTATATCCCACGCGCAGTAAAGAAAGTGCTTCGGACATCTCAGGCAAAAGAAGTCAGCTTACTCGGATATTGTATTGGTGGAACATTAACGGCTATCTTTACAGCACTGCATCCGAACTTACCAATTCGAAATACCATCTTTTTAACAAGTCCATTTGATTTCGAAGATGCAGGGTTATTTACGAATTGGGTAGATGAAAGATACTTCAATCTTGATCTCATGGTTGATACGTTTGGAAACATCCCTGCCGAAACAATTGATTTCGGGAACAAATTATTAAAACCGTTAGTGAACTACTTTGGTCCATATATAGCATTAGCAGATCGAGCAGATAACGACAAATTCGTTAAAAACTGGACTCTCATGCAAAAATGGGTTGGTGATGGAGTTCCATTCCCGGGAGAAGCATACAGACAATGGATTGGAGAATTTTATCAGAAAAACAAGTTAATTAAGGATGAATTGTATATACGTGGACAGCAAGTTGAGCTTAAAAACATTAAAGCAAATGTTCTTAACATTGCAGCTGATCGTGATCATATTGCGATTCCTGAACAGACTGAGCGTTTAATGGAGAAAATCTCGAGCAAAGATAAGACTTTCAAGCTTATCCCTGCTGGCCATGTCTCTGTAACTGTCGGAAGAAGCGCTGTTAAACACACGTATCCATTAATTGAAGAGTGGGTAACTGAACACTCAAAATAGGAAGCGACGAAAATAGGATGTGCCCATGAAGGGATACATTCTTTTTTCGTTTGATCTAATGTCTCTCCTACTCTTCGTTCAATCAATTCGTCTTCAACGTTAGGACGTCTTCCTTCTTTACATTTGTCAATATATTTATAGCAAAAAATATAACTCCTAATAACACAGCCGTTGCACCAATTGGAATAAAGAAGTGTAGAGAACTATTTCCTTGAAGCATAAAAAATAAACCAATCATCATAAGCGGAAGACCGATATTGTGGAGCCAAAAATGAATCTTTCCAAGAATACTAGACTCTGTTTTTGGGAATAACGTGTATAAAATACCCGCAAGCGTCATGGAAGTCCATCCAAGCAAATTAATATGAACATGGACTCCTGTAAGATTATAAGCATGAGCAACAGACATATAATATCCAAGCACTACACCGATAACAAAATAAACTACAGAGATCTTAATAAACTTAATTCCCAACTTGCCACCTCCCTTCTTTTGTCATTATACAAATGTCCTATATACTTTATTCCTTTTTGTGTCACCCCATTTAATTATTTTGTCATTCTCTTAAGTAAAAGGTGATTATGGATGTCTTTTAAGAATTCCATAATCACCTTTACAATTAACTAACTTTAAACCTTTAAATTAAAAGGCACCAGACCCTCCTCCACCACCTCCTGCTCCAGATCCGCCACCAATTGAACTCCCTCCAGAACTACTGTCAGCTACTCCTGTTGTCCGATCTGCCCGATTAAAATTCGACGTGGCCGCCGCTGCCACGATAAGCCAGGTTGGATCAAAGCTATAGGCTGGTGTCCCCATTGGATTGGAGCTTATTGAAGGATTAAATGCGTTTATCAATGTTTCATTTTTCGTTTTTATGCTTTTATCATTTATCCCTAGCCCATAGATAAAGGCTCGCATTTTGTCATCTTCTGATAAAGTTTGCCATTGTGAAGACTGCAAATTTTGAAACTTTTGCTTGAAATTACGCCACTCTAGGGTAATTTTTGACCCTTTTAATGTTTTCGGATAATAACAAATTGCAAACAAGAGGAACCCACTGAACAAGATACCAGTTGAAACGGCATAGAAAACTAATCCATGTACTGCAAATAATATAATTATCGGAAGTAAAATCAGACTTAATAGACCTATCATCACTCGATATATGACTTTATTTTCATACAATCTAGCTTCCTTTAATTCCGCTCGCACGGCTTCCTGCCACATGTTTTTTTGTCGTTGGTATTTCTGATGATTTTTTTTATCCTCGAGGTAGGTAATTAAATCATCAAAACAAAACTCATCTTGGTCACCGATTTCATCAAATAACCATTCCGTCAAAATCTGTTCATGTCTCAATAACCCACTACCTTTAACAAGTCTAAACTTGTCATCACCAATTTTCTTCACATGTCCTTTTCGTACTAAATCCAATAAGGCAGCTGCGATCGCTTCTGATTGGAATTGGTGATAATTTAGATAAAAAATAGTTGTTGGCATCGAGAGTGTTTCTTTTGGGACGACTTCTTCATTTGTACCTTCTCTCATCAATGATGCGCGTTTTCCTTTAGCTTCAAGCCAAGCTCTCGCATAAAGAAAAAGCATACCAAGACTAACAAGAGGGACTAAGATTGCTCCTAACGCAGAGAGGAATTCCTTCCTCTCTGCAGTAGCAATTTTTTTATCCATTAATTGTAGGTGAGCCGCCTCGATCTCCTCTTTCATCAATTCATTCGACGTTTCCGTAGCGGCACCAAATAGGCTCGCATTATAAGCAACACGAATGTCACCGTTTTGCTTCCTCGGCACTTGTCCAAAGTTGTACTGAACATGGCCATCTTGGGAAACGGACTCTTTTTGAAAAGCCTCATCATAACCAAAAGCGATGACTTCTGAAGTTGATTCTGGAGGATATACATTGATCATCAAATTCTCATATGTAGAATCAT
Source organism: Halalkalibacter okhensis (assembly GCF_000787375.1). Taxonomy (GTDB): domain Bacteria; phylum Bacillota; class Bacilli; order Bacillales; family Bacillaceae_D; genus Halalkalibacter; species Halalkalibacter okhensis. The sequence goes on from NZ_JRJU01000008.1 coordinate 40,158, forward strand.
TGCTCCGATCAAAAAACGGCCAATAAAACTCAGCAACATCGGCGTAAACATCCACGCCATTCTTTATTTCATAATATATATCGATTGTGATCGTCTCATCTTCACCAGTACGGTGAATGCGATGCTCCGTTTCATTTGTTTCTACTAATAAAGGTTGACTGTCTTCAAATGCTTCAAGTTGTATAATTTCCGTTCCTTCTTTCGGGATAATTTCTCTTATGATTCCTCCAAACTCTCCACTGAAATCATACGTATGACTTTCTTGAACCGAAACATTCCCATCTGTAAGTAAATAGGCATGAATTTCTACATTTGTAATTTCATAATCAACAGCCAACACTTGTGTTGGAATAAATAGCAAAATCGATACAATCAAGGCACTAAATATCTTCTTATTCATCATGTGTTGGTCCCACCTTTCATTTCTAAATACGTATTAGCCTTGTAAAAGTTTCATTTCTGAAAGATTTGATTGAATTCCTTATTTAGTAAAACACCAGATTTATCATTAGAAATAAAAAAAATTAAAATAGCGCATTAAAATGTCAATGCGCTTCTTATACTTTTAGTTCAGGATCACTCTATAATCTAACTATTTTAGTAATATGGATACGGGTACGGGGGATATGGAGGATATGGGTATGGGTACGGATATGCATAAGGCAATAACGCTAACGCGGCTAAGCTTGCGAGTGGAAAAAATTGTGGTCTAAATCGTCTATACCTTCTACCAGGATAACCATAACCGCCTCCAGCAAAATAGCGTTCATCTTGGTCATCACGGTCCATAACATCCTCACCAACCAAAACATGAACTCCATCATTACCAACACTTTGAATGATCCCATCTACATGTTGTCCGTCTTTCATTGATAACGTTACATGATAATTCATATACTGTTGACACTGATCATACATTGCCTGTGCGTCACCGAATTCATTTTGATAATAATGATTCATTATAATCTCTCCTTTCAAAAGTCATGATATTCACCTAGTTGGAGAGTGTGACATTTAAATATAAACCGCTTCAAAGGAAGACACTGAGCGGAAACAGAAAGACAGCTGAGAAACCTTGATTCTCAGCTGTCTATTTAGTTTACTTTCGGACTGTTATTTGTGTTGTGCCTTTGAAGAAATCACCAGATTGAATCTCACCAGTCATCACAATTGGGACTTGATTCCCTTCTTCTAATACCTTATCAAGGTCTTGTCGAGAAAGTTTGGCCGTCACTTTTTTCCCATTAACTTGAACTTGAACTGGCTTCACTGTAGCGTTTAATCGAATTGATTCTAATTCAACCGTCTGACTAATCTCCTGATCAGCAAACTCAATATTCACTGTTGCAACAGATTGATTTTTACCATTACTGTTATTAACTCCTTCTAGATTCAGCATTCGAGGTGTGAAGTCAATTGCTACTTCAATGGTTTCAACCTCTTTTTCAGGATGCATTAGTTCCTTAAATGACTCCCAAACATCTCCCCACAGGATTTCTCCATTTTTGTCCCGTTTAATCGAGACTATTTTCCCATCACCATCAAATTCAAAGATGGATTCTAGACTTTCTAGAATGTCTATTGGCAATGGCTCCCCTGATTTATTTTCTGAATGAGATCCGTTAAATAAATAGTTCCTATCTGATTCCAAGTTGGCAGGATAACTATCTCTTGCGCTTCCTACTTCATCAGTTCTATAGGACACAAAACCATCAATTGTAAAGTCCGTCGGAATATGATCATATGTTGTAAAACTTAAATTTGCCCCATGATTGTTGTAACCAATGTTATTTTTAGCAATTAATCCTGGGTTACTATTACTAGTAAATCCAAAGTACCCATTTCCAAATGCTATGCTGTTTTTAATTATATGTGGCACATGTACACCTTCTCCACCTAGTTTGAAGCCATTTTTCCCTGCATTTCCTTCATAACCGTTTGTCAGACGACCGTTATTAAAGGCAAGGCTATTTTCAATGGTTACAGCTCCAATTGCACCAGTACCGACTTTTGTATAGAGATCCCACCCATCATCGATATTGTTGTGTGAGATACATCCTCTAAACACATTCCCTTCACCTACTGTTAGCTTAGCTGCAAAGCCATCTGCATTGTTTTCAGATGGATCACGATTATCGAAAGCAACACTATTTAAAATTAAGTTATTCGACGGCCAATCTTCCTTATTGGGTGATCCATCCGTACGGCTGATTTGCAATCCTGTATCCCCATGCTCGTATACACGAATATCTTCTACAACGTTGTCACTTCCACCAATTGTGTACCCTTTTGTATTACCAGCTGAGCGAGCAAAATCAATTCCTTTCACATGCCAATAATCACCACTATGAACGACACCTTCTGAGCGTCTATCAAAGTCAATAACAGGTCTTTCTTTTGCTGTTGGATCAGCGACCAAATACTTCATCGCATCCTCAGTACCATCGTTATACTTTCTAATCTCAAGGCTGGCGTCACGTACATATTGCCCTTCAAGGACAATGATTTTTTGTCCTTCACTTACATAATGAATAGCGGTATCAAGGTCAAGAGGGTTCTCTCTTGAACCATCTCCATTACTTGTCCCAGTTGGCGATACATAAATATCCCCTTCATACGATTTTGATACAACCGTAAAGTTTCGGACAATTGGATTATAAGAAGTTAAATACTGCGTATCATCAGGCAAGAATGTAAGGCTAAAATTGGTATTTCCCGAGTTAAGTGTTGCTGCAACTTCACGAATTTCTCCTGCTTTCACATCTACATCCTGTGCAATAACTTCTCGTCCCTGCCTAATCGTTACAATTCCGTCAACATTAGATTGCACCATCAAGTTGTAATCCGTTTTAGAGGTTTTATCAAGGGACTCAATTGAGAGAGTTGGTGTAACTGGCTCTGATGGTGGTTCAACCTTTGGCGCATCTGTTGTAGTCGCTGTAACTGTAAAATCAATATCGCTTACTTCAATTGTTGCAAGACGAGCCGTGTAAAATCCAACGTAAATTTTTGAATCTTGAACATGGAGAATTTCAGGTTCATAAAACATCACTTCTTCGCCGTCATTCAGTTTCATTGTATAGCCACTATTTGTTTTTGCTAGCGTTAGTCGGTAGTCTTGGGTGTTGTCAGCTGTTGGCCTATCTTGATTTAACATCTGCTTATGAATGCCTTCACTACCTTCCCCATCCGCAGCTAATACCCCTGTTCTAATAAATCCTTGCGTTCCATTTTTATCTCGTGTTCCACCACTAAATCCGCCTACCGCAGCAATATTTGAAGCAAATACACTGGCATCTTGAACTTGATTAATCGCATCTCTTGCCATAATTCCAAATGATTCTTGTCCATCATGAGGGTTTTTCGCATATTCAATCACTTTTATATTAGCCGACAATTCAAAGTTATCTTCCTCTGCATCAATTTCCGTATAGTAGAAAGAGATCCCATCATGGTCACCTGTAATTTTCCCTCCACCTTCCAAAGCAACGATCTTAACAGTCCCATCTTCTTGGACTTCGACATAGTTTCGCTGATCAGAAGTCGATTGACCAAACCTCATTTTCTTCCAAACGTGTTCAACAGGTTCTCTTACTGTGACTTGGAATGAAATTGGTTTAATATCACGATCTTCAGGAACAATGCGGATGTCGTACGTACCAGCTTTAGCCCCATCAAATGCTGACTCATCAATTGCAAATTGTTCTTCGGATAAAACTTCCAGTTCCAAGTTATCATAAACTTTTGATACTTCTAACCCTTCAAAGTCAAACGCTTCGCCAACAACATATGTAGTTTTTGGATAGCTCGTTACTTCTATTGCCGTTAACTCTTTTTCTTTCACATTAACTTCGAAACTGGCTGTAACCCCTTTGTAAGATACAGTCATTTCTTGCTCTCCAACTGTTGTTGTATCAAAACTAGACACCTCATACTCACCTGGCAGAAGTCTTACCGCACTTTTATCGCTATATTCAGCATATAAACTTAAGCCAGCAAGATCCAACTCATCTCCTAAGAAGTAAAGAGTTTTCACGGGCAATTGTCTAATATCAAGTTTAGTGATCTCTGCATCTTTGACTTCTACATCAAAACTCGTTGTTGTTTCAGGTGTTTCGATAGAGTGAACGGTTATTTCCACTGGACCTGCCTCTTCAAAAATATAACCAGTCTCAGACACCTCTTCTTCATTAATCACAAACGAATACTGACTACTCAATAGCTCTTCATAGTTAAGTCCATTCTCGTATTCTGCTACAATAACAACCCCATTTGGGTCAAAGGAGTCCCCTTTAAAATAGACAGTTTTCGCTGGGTAATATTTTATCTCTAATCCCGTCACACTAGATGCTTTAATTTCAAGGTCTATTGTCGTTGTAGCCCCATTGTAATGAATGGTAATTGTATTTGTTCCAACCTCACTGCTGTCAAAACCCGTAACAATATAATCACTACTTGAAAGCTCAGCTTCAGTGTCATCATCAAATGAAGCATTCACTTTTAAACCTGATAGGTCAAGCTGTTCACCTTGTAGGTATTCTGTTTTCATTTCTTTTGTGTCTGCTTGTATGCTTGAAACTTGTCTTGAATCAATTAATAAATCAACTTCACTGAACGTAACGGTCGTATTTCTAGATGTGAATAAACCTGCAAAATTAATCTCTCCATTATAGTTTTCAATTGTTTGAACTTCATCGTCGATTTTTAGAATGTAAAGATTTCCTGACTTTTGAATACTTAACTTGTAATCTTCTTCAGCTGCTGGTGCAGTGGATTGAAATGTCAGCCCATCCTTTTGTATCCCAGCACCCGCATACTTATAAAAACCTTTCATTTCTTGATCAAGAGCACCAACTGCTACATAATCTCCTGTGAATGTTCCATCGTTTTCATTATCCAAGACATTCCCTCTAAGCATTAGGCCAAAGGAGACTTGATTATTCGCCGTCCATGCATCGACATGAACTTTTGCTGTTAGTTCAAAATTGCCCTCAGAAGGAACATCCTTAAAATAATAGGCGATGCCTTCCGTTGAACTAGATATTTTCCCTCTATCATTAGAACTTCGAATAGTTACCGTCTCATCAGCATTCTCTGTGACTTCAAAATTATCATATGTGTAATTCCCTTGTCCTCCATTGTCTCCAAAAACACTGCCCTTCCAATCACTACTGATATTTATCATATTAGGACTTGGCTCACTCTCGCCTGACTCAGCAAACACAACTAAACTTATAGGTTGAAAAGCTAAAATCAATATTAACCAGATTGCTAGTAATCTTTTATAATTGCTTCTCATTTCAAAATCCTCTCCTTTTCAATATTTAGCCTCTTCCGTTAGGATCCTCCCTTCATAATGTAGATATATTTAAACATCATGGAAGCTACACTCTATTTATAGCTCCATGAAAGGACTAACCGAACATAAAAGAATTAACCTGAGGAATTGAGTAAGACTTGGTGAGGAAAATGCTCAAATTATAACAACGTTGTCACCTTGATTATATCTATGGGGAGTAATTTCAGAGGATTAAACAACACAAAATAACAACGTTGTTATCAATTTAAATAGTAAACGCTTACACAAGTTATGTCAACGTGTCTTTTAGCTTCCATCATATTTCCTATCATTAATCTGACAGAATTTGATGACCTAGTATGGACTCTATCCCGCTCTTATAATAGGTATATATAATCAGTAATACATACCTATTACGATCCATGCTTTATTTAACTATATTTTTACTACTTATCATAGAAATATTTTGATTTACATTTATGTTTACTTTTATCTCCTCAAAGCTTTATAATAAAATCATCACATTTATTTACCTAGGTAAATAATATTGGAGTGGATAATTATAATGGAAACAAGTAATCTCCTTCATACGTTAAATCAAAAAGCTCGACTCTCATCCAAGCAATTAAATGAGGAACTGCAAGAATTTGGATTGTACTCATCGCAGTGGGCTATTTTATACGTATTAAATCAAAACGGCACTATGACGCAAACGGAGATTTGGCAATACTTGAAAGTAGAGCCCCCTACAGTAACTCGAACACTCGTAAGGATGGAAGCAAGTGGTTGGGTTATAAGAAAATCAGGAAAAGACAAACGCGAGCGATGTATAGTATTAACAGAAATGGCTAAAGAAAAATTTCCATTAGTCCAATCTCGTTTAAAAAGATTCGAAGATCAGTTTGTCTCTCCCTTGTCACAGCAAGAACAACAACAACTCCAACATCTTTTAGAGAAGTTAGGACAAAAAAGGGATGATCTACATGAAGGCCAGTAACAAACCGATTTGGACGAGAAACTTTCTTGGAGTTTCATTTGTGAATTTAATTGTGTTTATTACCTTCTATTCACTATTAACCACATTACCCATATACGTGATATACGAGCTCAAAGGGACAGAAGCGCAAGCTGGCCTTGTTGTCACAGTTATGCTTTTATCGGCAATCTTGATTCGACCCTTCTCAGGCAACCTCCTTCAACGGTTTGGAAAAAGAAATGTACTAATAGCCAGTACAAGTTTATTTGCCTTCACTTCATTGGGGTATATATGGATCGATCAATTCATCCCGCTTATGATCTTGCGTTTTCTTCATGGGTTTTCATTCGCGATCTTAACAACAACAACATCAACCATTGCGGCAGAGACTGTTCCTCTTGAACGTAAGGGAGAAGGCCTCGGGTATTTTACCATGTTTATGAATATTGCCATTGTCATTGGCCCCTTTATCGGACTTACACTTATTCAATTTATTTCGTTTCACTTATTATTTGTGATTCTAAGCACTTTCGTTGTCATTAGTGTCATTTGTGCGTGGTTAGTAAGATTACAGAGCCAACCAGCACCTGTTGGATCGCAATCGCAATCGCAACCGAAACGCAAACTTTCCATTCATGACTTTTTTGAATTTAAAGCCGTGCCTTTTTCATTCATCATTTCTCTTGTCGCCTTTGCCTATGCTGGAATCCTTTCCTTTATTTCTGTATATGCCATAGAGGTTGGACTTGAGCAAGTGTCGGGCTACTTCTTCCTTGTTTTTGCGGTCACCATGCTAGTATCTAGACCATATTTAGGTCGCTTATTTGATCAGCGCGGCGCAAAGATTGTTATTTTGCCTAGTTTAATCATGTACTCAATCGGATTTATCCTTCTTGCATTCTCACAATCTGCTTGGCTCTTTTTAGTTGCAGCTGGTGTGATCGGCATTGGGTACGGATCTTTGATGCCACTTTTCTTATCGTTGGCAACTGAATCAGTTGCCGCTAACCGCACAGGTCACGCAACCGCCACCTTCTTTACATTATATGATTCAGGAGTGGCTGCAGGATCTTTCATATTAGGTCTTATGGTCCCATGGATGGGGTTTTCCAACTTATTTTTCTTCCTAGCTGCATTTGTTTTAGTCATATTAGTTAGTTTTCAGTTCTTGAATAACCGAGTGGAAGTAGCAAAAGTTAAAAAAGTGAATGTGAATAAGATAAGTGGGTAGTTGGACTTTTTGGGTCCTAATTTAATTATTCTAAGTCTCTAAGGTGGCTGAATAGTGGAGTAAAGATCCATGTGCCTTAAACGAAACTGAACCTGTTATGTATTGTATATATTGGTTAGGATTAAGATTGGCTCTTCAAACTCAAGATAAAGATCATTCTAATTTCTAGTTGTATTATCGGTTGCCATTGTTGAATAAGACATCAAAACAAAAACGCTCTAAGATTTTTCACTCAGAGCGTTTTTCTAATGTAAAATGTTGTACCTTGCTATTTATTTTTGGCATTTCGAGTAACATTAAATCTGATAATCCATTGCACTAATGATAAAATCTTCTTTCTTTTCTATGTTAATCCCTTTGGCTTTCAATAACTGTTCTAGCGGCAAATGGTTCTCATGTTCTCTGTATTTTTGATCCCAATTAACTTTATTCACCGTATCCCGGATTGAACCCTTCATACTTGCAAACAATGTAATAATCCCTTTCGCACGATAGAAATCTATCATTTCTTCTAAAGTATCAACAGAGATCGTATCCACATCATTAACGCCAGACATATCAATGATCAACCACTTTGCATCGTTTCTTGTTTTGAGAACCTCTTTTACTTTCTCTTCTACATATGAGATATTCGCAAAATGAAGATTTGAATCAATCCTTAGAATAACAGCCTCATCAGAAGTGACTGCTTCTGTATATCGCTTAATATTACGAAACGTCTTTTCCCTTTTAACATACCCCATCTCTACAATGGACGGTTTGGAACTTCTATTCAACAATAATACTAACGTAAAGATGGCACCAATAATAATGCCCCATTGAATCCCAACAAAGAGCGTTACAATAAACGTAATAATCCAAACCCAGCCTTCAAATGGTTTCACTTCAAAAAGATGCTTCATTTCTTTAATGTCAACCAATTTGTAAACCGCTACTAAAATAATAGAAGCTAACACGGCATTAGGTAAATAATAAAAGAAAGAAGTAAAAAACATTAATGTAATAATAATAAATACACCTGTTATAACGGATGTCATCTGTGTAGCTCCGCCTGATTGGTGGTTTACCGCTGTTCTTGAAAAACTTCCGTTAACCGGAAATGATTGAAAGAAAGCACCTACCATATTAGACAACCCTAAGGCCTTTAGCTCTTTATTCGGATTCAGTTTATATTTTTCTTTCTTCGCAATGGCTTTTCCAATTGCTAGTGATTCCATAAATCCAAGTAAAGCAATTGTAATTGCCATTGGAATGAGGAGTTGAACGGATTCAAGTGTAAAAGAAGGAATAACTAACTGCGGGATTCCTTGTGGAACATTCCCTACAATCTGAACGCCACTTCTGTCTAAGTTAAATAAGAATACAAATAGAATCGATAGTATTACGACGAATAAAGCACCAGGTAGACGCGGAGCCATTTTTTTTAATATAACAAGTAGGATCATACTAATGATTCCAATTAATAATGTAATGAAGTTAATTTTTCCTATGTTTTCGACAACACCCATTAAGACATAATGCACCTGTAAATGATTACCTAAATCAATTCCAAAGACATGTTTAATTTGGCTAAATCCAATCACAATCGCAGCTGCAGATGTGTATCCATTCATCACCGAATGGGGAATAAATTTAACAATAAACCCTAGTTTACTAGCACCTAATAAGAACTGGATCAGCCCTACTAACACGGCCAGCGTTAAGACAAGTGAAATATACTCATTGGAACCTGGTTCAGCCAAAATGGAGACACCCGAAAAAACAAGTAAAGATGTAATAGCTACTGGCCCAATGGATAAATGCTTTGACGAAGCAAATAAAGCATAAATAAACAGAGGAATCGTAGCTGCATATAATCCCATAACCGGCGGAAGCCCAGCTAACATCGCATAAGCCATTCCTTGAGGGATTAGCATAACAAAAAGAGTAATTCCCGCAAGTAAATCTTTTGTAAACAATTGTTGATTATAATGGGCGAACAGACTTTCATTCTTTCCTTTAAACAATAGACATCCCTCCTCTGCACGCACCCTTTTAAATTCTATTACAGTTTAATTATAACATGACAAATCAACAGCACATCTAAAACCCATGTTTCCAGTAGAGCTATCAGGGGTATTCTTCGTTCTAGCAGCTACCCTATAACGATTGCAATAGGATTGATGACAAAGATATGAACCACCCCTCATCACTCTTTCACTACCACTCTCAGGTCCTAAGGGGTTACGAATAACAGCTTCAGCTGGATGAACATTATGGAACCAATCAGAACACCATTCCCATACATTCCCCGAAACATTATATAGTCCAAATCCATTAGGTTGAAAAGCATCAACAGGCGCTGTTGAAAGGTAACCATCCTTTGCCGTATTTTTTACCGGAAACTCCCCTTGCCAAATGTTGCATAAATGCTTTTTCTTATGTGTTAATTTATCTCCCCATGGGTACCTCTTTTGAATAAGACCTCCACGTGCTGCGTATTCCCACTCTGCTTCAGTTAACAGCCTTTTTCCTGACCATTTGCAGTAAGCAACGGCATCATTCCATGATACATGAATGACTGGATGATTCATTCTATCATCGACTGAGGAATCTACCCCTTCTGGATGTTTCCAACTAGCGCCTTTCACAGCTAACCACCATGGTGTTTGTTGAGGTGACCCGATAACTTCACGCTTCGCTTCATCGGTAGCAAATAAATGAAACACAAATGACCAGCCGAATTGTTCTGCATCCGTCTTATAACCAGTTTCATTTATAAACTCTTGAAATTGTTCGTTTGTAACCGTGTAGCGATCTACGGCAAATGGTTTTACGTATACGTTCCTAATTGGACCTTCACCATCAGATTCGAATCCATCTATATCATCTGTTCCCATTAAAAATTCACCACCGGGAAGTTCAATGAGGTTATCATCATGTCGAAGTTTGAGAGATTTTTTTATATCAACTGTCTCTTTTTGTTTCAACAAAATAGAACTATTTATATTTCGTTTAGCCGAACAACACGCTTTCTCCTTCACCACAATCACCTCTTATTATTAAGATAAATACAAAAGTGAATAATGTGATAACGCTAAAACAAAATTAGGACCGCTCCTTAGTCTACTTTAGCGTACAATATCATTCAATGACCACACTACATTTACTATCTTTATTTTATCAGTCTCTTAGTAGATTTTACACAGGTTAGCTGGATTTGTAACATTCACTTAGGATTTCAATCTCTTCAACAATATGTGGCTAGCCCAGCGCTTTATTGCACTGGGGCAATCACCATTCCGTTAGAGAATCTAATTTTCTTTTCAAAATAACATTATCTTGCTTATAGACTGACAATCTGAGTTTCATTTAGTTCATCTATCACTTTCGCCAGTTTTTCCTCTGTAAATGCTCCACCACTAAAATTCATAAGTGCACGTAGTGGCATGTATCCTAGCATTGCTTCCATCATCTCTGAAAATTCGCCCTGGTCACCTCCTGCTACATCAAATAGAGGACTTCCTTTTGTTAATTCTTCAATAAGTGGTTTAGCTTTTGGTGCTAAGATCGGATTTGATAACAAATCTCCTACAGTTGTATTGCGATGAACCTCTTTACGTATAGGAGTAGTTGACTCAACCGTTACTTGATCAGATAATACGATTTCTATTGAAGATTTACCAATTAGGATCTCAAATTCGCCTGATTCCACATGCCAGTCTTTTAATCCAACGTTATAGTAAGCAAACGACCGCTTATCTAACGTAAATGTTACTGTCTTTTCTTCACCTGGTTGCAGCTGTACCTTTTCAAACCCTTTTAGCTCTTTTTCCGGTCTGACGACAGTGCTTTCTATATCTTTTACATAAAGCTGAACAATTTCTTCCCCTGCGACATTTCCAGTATTTTCCACATTCACGTGAACCGTTACGGTCTCTGTATCTTTTATCTTTTTCTTATCAATAACTATGTTACTATATTCAAACGTTGTATAGCTTAGTCCATAACCGAATGGGAATAACGGCTCTACTTTTTTCGTGTCATAATAACGGTATCCAACAAAAATACCTTCTTTGTACTCAACATTATCACCTTCACCCGGGAAGTGTAAGTAAGATGGATTATCACTTAATTGTACTGGGAATGTCTCTGCTAGTTTCCCACTAGGATTCACTTCTCCAAATAACAGATCTGCAATCGCTCCACCAATTGCCTGGCCTCCAAGGTAGCCCTCAAGAAGTCCTTTTACTTTTTCAAGCCAAGGCATTTCAATTGGTGCACCATTACTTAAAACGATCACTGTATTTTCTTGTACCTCTACAACAGCTTCGATTATTTGTCGTTGGTTTTCAGGAATTCTTAAATGTGTCCGGTCGTATCCTTCTGATTCATAGCGATCAGGTAGACCCACAAATAAGATCGCTACATCTGATTTAGCCGCATTCTCTTTTGCTTCTTCAATCAACCTTTCATCAATTGAATCATGATCAAGTTGATAGCCTTCTGCATATTGGACATTAACATCTTGTCCTGCACTTACCTTCAACTCTTCTACAATGTTTTCTAATTTTGTCGGTTTAATATGAGAGCTTCCTCCACCTTGATATCTTGGTTTTTCTGCTAGAGCGCCGATAATAGAAATGGTTCCTTCTTTTTTCAATGGAAGAATACGATCTTCATTTTTTAATAAAACCATACTTTCACTTGCTACTTTTCTTGCTAACTGATGATGTGCTTCTTGATCATAAGACGCATTTTCTTTTTTATGATCAACTGCCATAAAGATGATTCTTAATATCCTTTCAACAGTTAGATCTAGTTTTTCTTCTGATAACTGACCACTCTTGACAGCTTCAATGATTTTATTATCGCCAATGCCTGCATTTGAAGGCATTTCAAGCTCTAATCCTGCTTCCAACCCGTCAACTCGTTCATTTACTGCACCCCAGTCAGATACAACAAAACCTTCAAAACCCCATTCATCTCTTAATACATCCGTAAGTAACGTTTTGCTTTCTGAAGCGTAGTCACCGTTTACTTTGTTGTAGGCGCACATCACTGTCCAAGGCTGTGCCTTCTTCACTGCGTTTTCAAAGCTTGCTAAATAGATTTCACGTAGAGTTCTTTCATCCACAACGGCATCCGTTGACATTCGACGATGCTCTTGATTGTTTGCTGCAAAGTGTTTCAGTGAGGTTCCCACACCTTGACTTTGAACACCATTAATATGATTAGCCGCCATTTCAGAAGATAAATAAGGATCTTCTGAAAAGTATTCGAAGTTTCTTCCGCATAATGGTGAGCGCTTAATATTGGCACCAGGTCCAAGGAGAACAGCTACATCTTCTGCTTGACATTCCTCCCCAAGTGCTACTCCTACTTGATGAATCAGTTCCTTGTTCCATGAACTTGCTAATCCAACGGCAGAGGGAAAACACGTAGCCGGAACACTGTCAAACAACCCTAAATGATCGGCTCCGGTTTGCTGTTTTCTTAAGCCGTGTGGTCCATCTGTTACCATGATCGATGGTATTCCGAGTCGTTCAACCCCTTTTAAGTTCCAAAAATCTAATCCTGAACAAAGTCCAGCTTTTTCTTCTAATGTCATTTCCGATATTAATTGTTGTAAATCTCTTTTAGTCATATTATCCCTCCTAGAGATGATTCATCATTTTAGTAAACGCTTTCTATCCTGATTATAAAATTTAGTATCTTTTATTTATGGTATAGTGTTAACGATTATTGTATTTTTTTAATGCAGTTTTAACCATATTATTAAATGGACGATGGAGGCAAATTATTAAACTTGATGATTTAAAATATATCTGCCAATCCCTATATCAATTATTCGGAGTGAAAATTTCCTTTCTAAATAATAGATGAATCTGCTATTTGAATATCAACTTTACTTAATTTTCATGATCAAAGTTATCACAAAGATCTTTAAGAAATATACAGGTACTACACCAAGGAAATATCAAACTCAACAAGGACAGGAATAAAAAGTACTTGAGGTTAAACTACCAAACACACTAGAATTTGTTTGGTAGTTTTTAATGTGCCTTTGACAAGGGTTGCACCCGTAAAATATCCTTTAATTGCTTTTGGGCCCTACTAACCTTGTGCGCTTTTTTTCGATTCTATTAAAAGCACTAGTAGCAAAAAACATAATGCCCAATGCTACACCACTTCCACCGAAAAAAGGAATGACACTTGGAAGAAAAACAAAAGCAATATATATGACGAAACATCCAGAAACCATGAAAAATGTCGTTAATGGATTAAGAATCATCATTAGGAATGCATTTTTAATCACTTGTAACAAGTTAAATTCATAATGCACATATACTGGAATGATATAAAGAAGTGTTAAACAATAAAAGAATGCAAGTACCCAAAGCGATACGTTTAAAATTTCAAATAGAGTGAATGAAGAAACCTGAATAAATCTTATATTTACATATAATGTAATACCAAATATGGTTAAGATTATCCCTAGTAGGTTCACATTTATAAAATCAGATTTAAAATAAACCCAGAATGATTTAAAAATCGGAAACTCTGAGTCTCCCATTCTCCACCTCCGTATGATTGCAAACATGGCTGCCGTTGCAGGCCAAAAACCAAACACAATCAATCCAGCTAAACTAAAGCCAATCCATAACAAGTTAAGATAGGCTAACCGAACAATCCATTCGGCCACTCTATATATTACTCCTGCCATACCCCCTAGCTGCATCCCTGATCACTCCCTACTAATAGTAGTGAAAGAGAAGCTTTCACTACTATTTTTTATACTTTGTAGTCCTTTTATCCTCAATCACCCCTTGCCAATTTAAACCATAAGCAAAATCATAGACATTCCCCTCTGAGTCCTTATAGCACTCCATATCATGAGGCACATCCTCATTCTGTTCTTCAACCGTTCTCATATTGGCCGGCAATTGCATTGGCAAAAGTCCTGAAGGCTCAGATTCCCCTGTTAAAATATCAAAAATCACTTGGTCTTGTACGCCAAAGTTAGCGACGATTGCTTGAACGTCTTGTTCAAATTCTTCAACAACAGCGGGTTTATTCATTAACAATGAAACTATAACCGGCTTTCCGTGCATCTCTTTTTTTAGTTCTATAATCATTTCTAAATCTGTCGTATTGGCTGGAGTCATTGTTTTCTCTTTATAGCTTCGATTTCCTGCTATACTCTTTTCGCGAGCGTATTTGGCAGTATAGGTTCCATATTGAAGACTAATAGGCACATAGCCATTGCCTCCTGCCTCTACATCTGCACGACTAAAACCGGTTCCCGATTCAGGGTTAAATTGGTTATCAGGATTCGTAATGAAAGCTAAACCAAAATCAGCTTCTTCAGACTTTTCTGTTATATTGAAGTACTTTTTCACAACATCAATATTTACAGGATAATCATACTTTTCTGGAACAGGATTACCAAACCAATCTTCCGATGCCGCAATATATCTTTTCGGAATATAGACTGTTTTTCCTTTTTTCAAAGGTAGAATGTTATTTTTATTCTTTAATAATACAACTGATTTTAGCTGAGCTTCATACCCTTCTTCCATAAATTGTGAGTTACCAACAGTCTTCTCACTTTCTTCTATAGTCAGATATGGATTTTCAAAAAGACCTGCACGGAAAATGTTTTTTAATAATCTGATAGCTGAATCTTCAAAGCGTTGACGCATATAGGCCTCACCATGCTCTGCTACACCCATGTAATAAGCTTCAATGACCGGCTGCACTTCATTGTTTCCACCAAACTGGTCAACACCTGCCATGAGCAGCTTATAGTGACGCTCTGCTACTGTGTAACCTTTTTCGACACCCCATGGTTTACCTGCAAATTGATCAACGTTATCTGGTTCATCTGCTGTAATTAACCAGTCTGTACAAACCACGCCATCATAGCCATATTTTTTCCGAAGCAAATCATTAATAATATACGAATTATACGAATTTCCAACATCTTCACCATTAACAGGGTCCTGATCATAAGAGATGGTATAATAAGGCATAACGGCCGATGCTTTTTTTGTTTTTCCCTCTAGTTTAAATGCACCTTCTAAAAACGGGATTAAATGAGTTTGAAAGTTGTCGCCTGGATAAACCGCATATTTGCCATATCCAAAGTGAGCGTCACGTCCCCCTTCACCTGACCCTCCACCAGGCCAATGCTTCACCATCGCATTCACACTTTCATAACCCCAGCCTTCACTAACTTCTTTTTCCCCTGTTGAGGTCTGAAAGCCATCAATATATGCGCGGCCCATATCAGTAGAAAGAGCAGGGTCTTCTCCAAACGTACCTACAAAGCGGTACCACCTAGGATCTGTTGCTAAATCAACTTGCGGAGATAAAGCTGTTGTCAGCCCAAGAGCACGGTATTCTTTTGAAGCAATACTACCGAATCTACGGGATATTTCCGGATCAAACGTAGCGGCAATTCCAAGTGATTCTGGCCACATTGAAATATCCCCACCGGCTCCTTCATTAAATTCAGCACTAGCATCCGTTCCATGTCTTGGGTCTGAACTGTTATTTGCCGGAATACCTAAATCTGTTCCCTCAGCAAAAGCCTGAACGCCATTATTCCAACGAACTGCCGCTTTCGTACTCTCAACAGAAGTAACAAGTATATGCCTTAAGTGATCCTTTTCTAGAAATGCCTTTTGTTGATCGGACAAGTCCCAAGCATTCGCATTACTTACTGGATATTCCTTTCCGTTATACGTATACTTATAAGGTCCTCTTGACATGGAAGGGATCGATTGATGTCGGCTATAAAGCATAAGCCCCGCTATTTGTTCAATCGACATCTTTGAAGCCAAATCTTTCGCACGCTCTTCGGGAGATACACGCCAGTCTTCGTACTTATCTAATTGACCGTCTTTATTTAAATCCTTAAATGAGTATCCATCTACTTGTAAAATGGAAACACCAGAACCTTCAGAGTAACCTAGGGTAGGGCCTCCGATATTCTTAATATAATGGATGTTGGTGGCATCACTTTTCGTTTTCATTTTCATCTCCCCTTCACAGATTAGCTTTAATGTTTACAATTCATTTAGAATCATACAAACCTTCTATTCTATTTCTTTTAATTGTAACCGCTTACCATTAATCGTTTTAGGGTGTTTTTTTTACATTTGTAGGTCCCTTTTTTTACATTAGTAAAAAGATAACCTAGCTTCTAATAAAAGAAGTAGCTTATCTTTTCATCCCTCTATTTAGTATCGCTTTATAAGCCTAACCTTATAAATTGTTCTTTTGGTGCATTCTCATCCTTCATTTCTTCCGTTAATCGATTGATATAAAATGCCTCTAATTCTTTATCGTCAATGGGTTCAAGCTGATCATAATCATCTTTTATATTAAAAAGGAAAGATTCTTTTATATTTTTATAAAAGGAAAAAGGCTTTCCCTCTTCACTATTCGGTATCTTATAAACTGGAAAATCAGTATACGGTAGGAACCTTCCTATCTCAATTTGATTCATCTTATCTTTCCCTAAATGGGCACGGAATGAGGTTGGCATAGCTGTATACCAAAAACAAGGATCATTATCTTCTCTCACCGGAGCTCTCATATACGTATAGACTCCATCGGTTATATTGACTGTCATCCCAAACATGCCATATAATGCATATTTTCGTATCTCATCTGATTGTCCGTTAATAAGTCCAAGTAAAGAACTACCATTAACCGTTGATGGAACGTCAAGACCAAAGTACTCTAAAATCGTCGGCATTAAATCAATATTTTGGGTAAGCTTATTCATTCGTGCCCCTCCTGCTACTCCCGGGACATGAACCATTAAGGGCAGATGAGCGACTTCATTATAGACATGCATGAAGTTTTTCCCAGTCCACTCGTGTTCACCTAACAACAAACCATGATCGGTTGTAAAAATAACTAGTGTATCTTCCCATAAATTTTGGTCATCCATAACATCCAGCAGTTTCCCTAACCAATGATCGATCATGGTCAGGTTCGCTGCATAATGCTTTTGAATATGATCCATCTCTTCCGGAGACTCTGTTACCTTTTTATAGCCAGGCCAATCAAAGCGTGGTCCATCATATTTATCATCGTAAAGATCTAAATATTTTTCGGGGCAATTAAACGGTTCATGAGGGTCAAAGGCTTCTACCATTAAGAAAAATTGGTCTGCCTCTTTGTTATCCTCTAGCCACTTGCACGCGCCTTTCATTGTTTGAGGGCCAGGATAGTCCTCTTCACTCATTAACACCGTCCGATTGTGTTCATTCTGTGGCATTACTCTTCCAAGAAAATTCTCAGGCATATCGGGAGACGCTACACGTGAAATCCAAGGATCCGACTCCTGCCCCCGATAGAAGTCCCATGTGTTAAATCCTTGACAATAATTTTCCCCGCCCGTTGAGAAGTAGTGATAATGATCAGTTACAATATGTGAAAACACTTCTCCTTCTCGAAGAGTTTGCTGAAGTGTGACATCAAATGGTTCCATCCCACCCCACCCACGCTCTAAAAAAGCAAGGCGACCTGTGAACATATCTCTTCTTGCAGGCATACATGGTAATGACCCTGACCAATGATTATCAAAGATCACTGATTTTTCGGCTAACCTTGAAATATTCGGTGTCTTAACCCATGTTTGCTGATTATATGTCTCAAGCATTTTCCGGTTTAAGGTATCTAATAAGATAACAACGGCTTTCATTTAGATTCCCCTTTCTAATAAAGGCCTCAAGGCTGAGTGACTACATCCATTTGATCTATTTTTTGTATTCTTTCGTTTAATCTTCGTTCCGGCTGTGAACCTTGGAGCGAAAGAACTTCATTCACAATCCTTGTTGCAACTGGTGCAACTTTTTTCCCTTTAGGTAAAGTCTTCTTGCGTTCTTGTAGTGTTTGATTGACAGCTTCAGCCGACTCTAAATGAAATTGTAAATCCATAATCTCCGCTCTCCATGTCAGTAATGCCTGAATAAGTTCATGTTTAATAGGAGCAACTTCCTCATCATTGAATAAGTCATTTCGCTCTTTCGGATCATTCAGGCGGTCAAAAAGTCTTCCTGTCCCTTCTTCAAAATAATATTCTAGCTTCCATTTTTTACTGGCTACGGCTACCGATTTGAAAAGGGTGGCGACCGCACAATGACGAGGAGAGGAACCACCATCTTTTATAGGTGTGAATAAATCCAAACCTTGCATCGTTGCACTTTGAATTCCTGCAACACCTAGAATCGTAGGTCCAATATCATTCCAAGTGGCAAATTGTTCTCTTTTTCCCTCTGGTAATGTCCCAGGCATACTCATTAAAAATGGTACTCTCCATGATTCATCATAATAGTTATGCTTATCATTAAAGCCGTGATCAAATAACTGTAATCCGTGGTCCGAGCTAAAAATAATAAGTGTATTTTCACGCAATCCTGCTTCATCTAAATAATCTAATACCCTTCCAACTTGATGATCACAATAAGCCGTGAGTCCGTAGTACAGCTTCTTTAGCTTTTCTACCTTTTGTCGTATTCCTTCATGATAGATAGCACCACGGGCTTCATATAAATCCTTTAACTCTAAATCTATTGGAAGTATTGCTTCTGAATCATAGTCGGTATAACCTAATAACTTTTTCATGTGCAAAGGAAAGTTCTCGATTTCTCCTTCTACATAATTCGGAGCAGGTAACTCTATATCATCAAATAGAGTTGCCCATTTCCCTGGCGGATCGGTAGGCTCATGGGGACTTACCATTGAGCAAAAAGCGAAGAACGGCTGACCATCTTCGGTAGATTGATTCATTTCTTCTATTGTTTTATCAACAAGGAACGCTTCCATAAATAGATCTTCTGGAATTTCATTCGGGTGATCGCTGACTCGACTATATCCGTGTTGTGTAATGTGTTCTGCGTAGCAATCATTTTTATTACTGAACTTTTCTCCGACAACAAATTGACGATCGAACGAATCAGGCATTTGACCAAAATGAGTTTTACCAACCATAATATTACGATAACCTGCTTTTTTTAAATAATCGGGGATCGTAGCAAAATGATTATGACGTGCTAACCCATTCTCTAAACAACCATGAACAGGAGTGTGAAGACCTGTTATTAGACTACTTCTAGCAGCTGAACAAACCGGTGATGTAGTGTGACCTTGCTCAAATAGAACTCCCTCTTTTGCTAGCCTATCGAGGTTAGGAGAAATAGCAAACGGGCTTCCCATGCAAGATAACGTATCCCATCTCTGTGAATCAGTCGTAATCAATAATATATTAGGGGGATTCATCGAACCTCTCCTTTCCTTTCCATTTGTCAATCATGAAAATGAACGAACTCTTCATATAATGAACTTAACCTATTTAAAGATAAACAGGTTAAGTTCCACACTTTACTTTACTGCCTTATTCCATTCGGATCTCTCATCAATAATAGGCTGTTTTGATAACCCTCCCGTTTTTTCCCACCAATCTTCTACTAACTCCTTTAGTTCCTTTTTCGTAGATTGATATGGTTGTAGGTCATATATGTTTTGCAATTCATCTGGATCCTTGACTAAATCATACATTTCTTCTTTATCATCTTGGTAGTAATAAACGTATTTAAACTGTCCTGTCTGAATTCCTCTAAAAGGATGCTCTCCCCAATAAGCTTTGTAATGTTCAATAAATACATAGGTATCAGGGTCTGCTTCTTCTTTTTTCAACAAAGGTAACAATGATTCATAGAAATTTGTTGGTACAGGAAGTCCAACAGCATCAATCATCGTTCCTGCTAAGGATGCACTTGACGTTACATCGCTAATTTCTTTCCTTTTTGATGTCACCCATGGTAAATAAACAAGTAATGGAACTTCATATAAATCCCTATAAGGCAGTACCCCTTTTAACCTTAGGCGATGTGCCCCTTGCATATCCCCATGATCAGATGTAAAGACAATCATCGTATCATGCAAAATTCCTTTTTCCTCTAGTTTTTCAATGATTTTTCCTAGATTTCGATCCATTAAGGAAACCAATTTCCGATATCTCTTTGCATCTTCTCTAATAATCGTTTCGGTCAGTTTAGACTCGGTCGATTCAGCTCGGCGTTTTTGATGTGGCGGTTTGGATGACAAATCATCTTCATAAAAGCTTTTTGGTACAGGCATTTCGTCGACTTTATATTGATCGTCATATGCAGGCACATCCTCAAAAGGCTTTCTTTTAATAAATGTAGGTTGATTCGGATGAGGCATATACCAAGATAGATGCATAAAGAACGATTTATCGTTATCGTAGTCATTTAAATAGTTTAATGCTTCTGCCGTTGAATGAGCATCTCTGTTGCTATGATAATCTGGATGATCATTTGTACCTGTTAAATCAACTCCTTCTGTCCGATAGGTAGTAACTTGAAAACCATAATCAGAAGGATGTCCCCCAAGATGCCATTTACCAAAGTAGGCTGTTTCATATCCGCCACGATTCAATACTTCTGCAATGTTCTCATCTTTTGGATCAAGCATATGACCAATAATATTTACTCCTACTTCATGTGGATACCTCCCTGTCATCCAAGAAGCTCTTGATGGTGTACATTGAGCTGAGGTCACCACATGTTTCGAAAATTGAACACCCATTTTTGCCAACTTTTCTAAATTGGGAGTAAAGTAATTTGTTTCACTACCTATTGCATCAGCTCTTTGCTGGTCCGTTGTGATAAAAAGGATATTTTTGCGAGTCATCCTATCACCTTCCCTTTCTATGAAATGACATTCTATTTAGAATCTCTTATCTAACTCATGTGGAACGACATCTGACGTTTCCATATAAAAGTTCATGACTCTTTCCTTTAAAGTCATTAAAACATCAGCCAAAGCGGGGTCATCTATTCGATTGGTTACCTCATTAGGATCATTGCGAAGATCATAGAGTTCATCTTTTTCATAAAGCCTTCTCACATATTTAAATTCCATCGTCCGGCACATGACAGCCTTTGTATGTTCGGGGCCTTCTTCAGCCTGTAAACTAACCCTTGGCCAATAGAGCCCTGGTTTTGCCGCATGGGATACGGCATTTGCTTCCATACAATGGGTTTCACCTTGAAGCCTCCCACCTTCACAGAAAACGGCATCTCGTTGGCTAATCTTGTCATTGTCTAACATAGGAACAAGAGATTTACCAAAATGAGTATGTTTTGGCGTGATTCCTACCATTTCTTCAATCGTTGCTGGAACATCAATCAATTCAACAAGGTTTTCGTTTATACCAGGTGTAACAGAAAACGATTTTGGTGGTTTGACGATTAAAGGCACATTTGTAATTGGATCTTCAAATGTATTTTGGTTTTTTTCAACTATGCTATAATCTCCTGTGTAGTCCCCGTGATCTGAAAAGAAAAATACTGCCGTGTCATCGTAAATTCCGGCTTCTTTTAAGGCATCCATCACCATTCCAAACTGGTGATCAACCCTTGCGCACATGCCATAATATGTCGCTTTCAACTCCGTCCATTCATCCTCTGTCCACGAATGCATATTCTGTCTTTCATGAATGCCTTTTAACATGCTAGGCTTCCCTTCCCAATTTTTTGGGTGCTGAACTCTCTTTGGTATCTTACTTCTGTCAATCATGCTATACCAAGGCTCTTCCACTGCATATGGTGGATGAGGATAAAGCAATGGGAGATAAATACAAAGAGGTTGATCATCAGGAGCATTTTTAATTCTGTCAATGGCTCCATACACATCAGCCCAATCTTTATCGTAAAATGTTTCATCACCAGGCAATGGATCCAGTTTTCCTCCATAAAAAGAGAAATAATTTCGGTCCCCTGGCTCACCGCGCCAGCTATCTGCAAAATGTAAATTCGATTCTTTTTTGGGCTTTAATTCCGGTTCATACATTTCATTGCAGTATTCGTTAAAATCTGCATCCGCAGGAATGAGATCATTTTTCCCTCCCCACCAAACATAATAACCGTTTTGTTTGAGGGTTCTTAATAACACTGGCTCATCTGGCTGCATCATGTGATAAATAGTCCGATGTCCTCTCACATGAGGATACCAGCCACTCATAAAAGAACAACGGCTTGGGGTACAGACAGGGTTTTGACAAAAAGCGTTCGAAAAAGAAACACCGTCTTCTTCCACCATTTTATCTAAATTAGGTGTGACAGCTGCAGGATCTTCTAAATGCCCCATCACATCTCCTCTCCATTGATCTGGATTAAAAATAACGATATGTGGTTTTTTAGTCATCAGACTCCTCCTTTTCTTTGTATATATCGCAGCAAAATTGTATAAAGCACCTACTCTATTTATATTGTAAACGCTTACTGATACTGGAGTTAGGGTAAGATTTTTACTTCGGTGGAGCTATTTTTTACTTTTTAAATAAAAAACTAGCCAGTCATTTCTCATAAGACAGGCTAGTTACCTCAATCCATTTATCTAGTAGGGGCGGAACTTAGTTTTTCTTTTTTGGCAGACATGATATTCTTTCTTAATTTCCCTCTAAATTCCTCGGCTTCTTTTTGTTGGTGTTCTCCGAATTCTTCTGGGTGTCTACGTTTTAATTCAGGAATATGATGTCCTCTTCCTGTTTCTTCTAATCTCTTTGTATAGTTCTTCAAATAACCTCGAGCATGGAAAGGACCGCCTTCTCTAATAACCGTCCAGAGTGGGTCAACATCATCTTGAGACTTAAACATCATCTCATCGTGCCATTCATGTAAGTAATAAACAGCCTCCATACAGATGTCTTTATTTTCAGATGCCACATTTCGTTCTTCTCTCGGATCTTCTGCTAAATTAAACAGCATTTCTTTATCAAACATATGGAAACCGTCATGATACGTTCGAATATAGATCCAATCTCTGAAACGAACGCTTCGTTGAACAACATGAGCACATTGTGAGACGACTAAATATTCCCGACCACATGATTTTGCTTCTTTAATAGCTGGTGCATAACTCTCTCCGTCCCAAGCCGGTGCTACTGGAAGGTCAAGCATTTCCGCCATTGTAGGTAAGAAGTCAAGATGATAATGTAAGTCGTTGTCGACAGTGCCTTGCTGCATTCCCGGCCAACGAACGATCATAGGAATTCGGCAAGTTCCATCATCAGCCGTACCATGCTCACTATAAATACCCAGTTGACCCATGTTTTCACCATGATCAGCAGAAATAATAATAACTAAATCGTCCATTACCCCTTGTTCCTCTAACGATGTAAACAAAGCACCTAGTTGTTCATCCATATAACGAATCCCACAATCATATCCGTCTATCACTTCTCTTAAGTCTTGCATGTTTTTAATTTCACCTAAACTACGAGGATAGTTAGGAACTGGTTGATTCGTATAAGTCTGTCTGGCAAAGTCAATTTCTAGTTCGCTGGCACTATGTGGTCCCACTTTTTCTTTATGCTTTTCTAGCATTTCTTCCGTAGCCCACTTTGGTAAAGGAGAATCTTCAAATGGATTGCCAAAGCTTTCAGGTGCACGATAAGGCGTATGGGCATCCCAATAATTAATATACAAGAACCAATCGTCCTTCTTCGCATTCCTTTGTACCCAATCTTCGACAACAGGAGCAACATGTTCAGCTGATTCCATCCCGGCCATTCCTGTATTGATGATTTCATTGAATCCAGCATAGAAATTAAAAGTTGAATGCCGTTGAGCAAATGGACTGATCAACGTAGTTTGTAACCCACCAGCCAATTGTAAGTACGAAGGGAGAGATTCGCCTAAAGATAACCTTCCCATTAGACCACGATCTCGACCTTCTAGTTTCATATCACCAGCCGTCCCACCATGTCCGACTAAGCCATTTCGAATCCCAAACTGACCGGACATTAAAGCAGTACGAGAAGGTGCACATGGTGCATCTGATGTATAGTAATTCGTGAAACAAACTCCTTCAGAAGAAATGCGATCAATGTTTGGCGTCGTGTTACGATGATAACCGTAACAACTCATATGTTGCGGGCTCAATGCATCTAAATCTAAAAATAAAATTCTCAATTACTATTACCTCCTATAGTTTTTTTTATAGATTACTAATATTAGCCTTTCACTGCACCAGAGATCCCCTCTATGAAGTACCTTTGTAAAATCAAAAAGATGATAATAATAGGAAGAATTGAAATCGTTGCCCCTGCGGCAATCCCTGTCCAGTCAACCACATTCTCCCCTCTGAACGCATATAGCCCAACAGATAAAGGACGAATGCTTGGATTGCTTAATGTAAGAACTAGTGGTGTCAAGAATGAATTCCACGTCCATACGATTTGCATAATAACCGCACTACCGATGATCGGCTTTGATAAAGGTAACATAATACTTGCGAATGTCCTGAAGAAACCACTTCCATCGATCGTTGCCGATTCCTCCAATTCTTTCGGAATTTGGCTGAAAAATCCGGCAAACAACATGACTAGCATGACAGACCCCCCACCAGATTCAGCTAAAATGACACCAAAAATCGTATTGGAAAGCCCTAATTGACTAATTAAAACCGCTACTGGAATAATTGAGAATTCAAGTGGTACAAACATACTGCAAACTAGAATGGCAAAAATAATTTTTTCCCTGGAAACGAGTACCTTCCAAGAGCATAACCACAAGCCGATGTTGCACAAATCGTAATCAACACCACACCTGTTGTAATTAAAAAGGAATTTAAAAAATATTGACTAAAGTTTGCCGTTTCCCAAGCTCGTATTAAATTGGCAAAATTAAGAGATTCAGGGATTAAGCTCAATCGATTAGCAAAAAATTCTTTATCTGTTTTAAAAGTTGATGCAACCATCCATAAAAAAGGATAAGTCCAGATAAAACAGATCCCAATTAATAAGATATGAATACAACCTCTAATTATAGATCCCTGTTTACTTGGTTTAGATGCTGTCGTTTTCATTTTTTCACTCCTTACCTACTTAAGCTCTTGCCAGTTTAATATTTAGCTGATTTCAACTTTGCCTTAATTAACTGCAGAGATGCCATGATGATAATGACTGTAAATCCAAAGAAAAGACCCGCTGCATTCGCATACCCCATTCTAGGCTGTCCCACTTCACCTGAGAAAGCATGTCGGTATACATATGTTGATACGACATCCGTTGCAAAGAACGGACCGCCATCTGTAAGCGTCTTAATTAAATCAAAAACGCGAAGTGAAAAAGCAATATTAAAAAGTAATATGACCGCTCCAATTGGAATAAGTAATGGCAAGGTAATCTTAAAAAAGGTTTTTAGGTACCCCGCTCCATCTATATAAGCTGCTTCATATAACTCCCTTGGAATTCCTTGAAGACCCGCTAACCAAAAGATCATATTGATCCCTACACTCATCCAAATCGAGACCATAATGACTGTTGGCATGGACCAAGTCATGCTTCCTAAAAAATCAATGGGAGCACTGATAAAGCCCAATTTCATTAAAAGGAAATTGACTCCTCCGTTTGGACTCCAGATAAATCCCATAATGATCCCGATAATCGAAGCACTCGTTACAACAGGGATAAAGATCAAGGTTCTGTAAATATTAGCAAATTTCAAACGAGGATTGTTTAAAATAGCGGCAAAGATAAGCCCTATGATTAACTGGAGTGGTACGGTTCCTATCGCATAAAAGAAAATATTTTTATAAGCATTCCAAAAGTAAGAATCATTGAGTAACTCCTTAAAGTTCGCTAGCCCTATAAAATCAGGTGTCGCAGTCAAGCCCGACCAATCAGTCATGGAATAATACCAACTAATAACAATGGGCCATCCTTGAAATAAGGCAAAAAGTAATAGATTAGGGATAACAAACAACCAGCACCAAAACGCTACGCCCTTATTATATTTTCTTTTTTTCACCTTCACTGACACATTTTTCTTTGCCACAGCAGGTTGTGTATGTTCCATGGTTCCCCTCCTTGTTAATAATGGCAGGTAACCTTTTTACCTGCCATTATACTTTTGAATTGTCCTTACAAACAATCAGGCTACTCTTGATTATGATGACTCATTGGATCCCAATCAGAAAATGTAAAATCATCAATACTCACATCTTCACCATTTGCTTTCGCATCCTCGATCGCTTTAGTTAAAGCGGCATCCGTTTTCTTCGAAAGCTCTTGTAACATCGGTTCATAGTCACGTAGGCCTGTAATAGCCACAGCTTGCAATATTTCTCCGACATTCGGACTTACATCTGTATATTCAGAAAAAACTTTGGTCGCTTTTGGCTTTGATGATGGATCTGGAGCAAGTACAGCATATTCACTATAAATTTCATAAAATTCTAGCATTTTACCTGATGCATACTCTTCAGAAATTCCATCAACGACCGAGAAGTTAAAATCTTGTTTTACTGCTTCTTCCTGGAAGAAACCTCCTCCGTAGAATTCTTGTAAGTATAATGCAGCTTCTTCTGGGTGTTCTGTGTTCGCAGAAATACCTAGTCCTGGTGTAACCGTTAAATTCATTGAGCCGTTTCTTTCACCTTCAGGAAGAGGGGGAGCCGTAACACCATAATCTAGTTCCGGATTTTCTTTATTCCACAATCCAATGTTCCATGCGCCTTGAATAATAAATCCAGCCTCACCATTGGCAAATAACTGCCTTGCTTCAGGTGCAGATAATCCAGATGTTTGCGGATGGATACTGCCATCATCAGCGAGACCAGCAAACAAATCAAACACGTCTAATACTGCGTCAGTATGATAAGGGGCCTCGCCAGTCATAAGACTTACTGGACTAGCTGTACTTAAACCACTTCCATTAATCGCTGACCAATCACGTGCCGTATAAGCCCAACGATTTGTTTGTCTACCACCCTCAATCATTCCATAAAATTCTCCATTTCCTGCCTCAGTAATCTTACGAGCATACTCACGAAATTCTGCATATGTCTTTGGAGGTTGCTCAGGATCAAGCCCCGCCTTTTTGAATAGCTCTTTATTGTAAAAAACAGCTGTACCCATTTGTGGAACGTCCATAGGAATGGCATACACTTCTCCATTTATCATTGTTGCTCCTTCTGCTAAAAGACCTTCTGAGAAAATATCATAAAAGCCTTCTTCTACATAAGGGTCTAGTGGTTGGAACCACCCATCTTCTACCAAGGCAGGTAGTTTAAAACCTAATGGAGGCGGGAATAAATCTGGTGCCTCCCCTGATCTTACCGCAGCAAGAATCGTATCTCTGAATTGATCTTGTGTTAATGTTGTGTATTCAATATTCGTCACTTGTGGGTACTTCTCCATAAACTGTTTATGGAATTCTTCACGGATCGGGCGAGTAGAATCACTCCAGTCCATTACCCTTAATGTAATTCCTTCTCCATCTCCACCATTGCTACTAGAATCATTTGTTTCTTCATTTGCCACATCACTACCTGAACAAGCTCCTAAGAACAGTATTGTTATCAAAAGAACTGAAAACGCTATCATTTTTCTCAAGATCAATTCCCCCTTTTTTCTAGCTACTTAGTTTACCCTGTGCATTCCAAACATAAGCTATGAAAATGCTATTACTCAATCTGTTCTCTCATTTCCTCCTTTTCTTATTGTTACCTTTATTGTAAGCGCTTTTAAAAATAGAAATAAGACTCACTTTTTTACTTTCAACGGGTTTATTTTTTACTTTTCTGAATTCTCCGATACTCCCCTGGTGTCGTTCCTAAATCCTTTTTAAACGTTCTTCTAAAATGCTTCTCATCCATGAAGCCCACACTTTTGGCCACTTGATCTATCGTCATTTCACTTTCTAGTAGGAATTGACAAGCATGCTTCATCCTTACCTCTCTTAAATACTGAACAAATCCCTTTCCCGCCTCCAGTTTAAATAAGCGGCTTAGATAAGATGCGTTAAACCCTGCCTGCTCTGCTATGATAGAAAGAGATAGATCCTCCTTATAAGAACTTTCAATAAGTT
Source organism: Halalkalibacter okhensis (assembly GCF_000787375.1). Taxonomy (GTDB): domain Bacteria; phylum Bacillota; class Bacilli; order Bacillales; family Bacillaceae_D; genus Halalkalibacter; species Halalkalibacter okhensis. The sequence goes on from NZ_JRJU01000008.1 coordinate 68,564, forward strand.
TTAAAATAGATTGAATGAGTTCCACTCCCTTATTTTGTTCATTTAAATCAACGGTGTTCTCTTCAGAATGCCCTGTTGATTCACTAAGTTGCTCCCTACAATTCTCTAAAATATCACGTAGCTCACTACTTTTAATCGGTTTTAACAAATAATCGATGGCGCCCAACCTAAATGCCGTCCTAGCATATTCAAACTCGTTATGTCCTGTAATAATAACCACTGGAAGATGTAAATTTAGAGAATTCATGCTTTTCATGAACTCTAATCCATCCATAACAGGCATACGAATATCAGAAAGAACAAGATCGAATCTGTCGTTTTTTAACTTTTGAAGAGCTTCACTGCCGTTATGTGCTACATCTGCTACAGTAAAATCAATGTCGAGCTTATCGATCATCTTACACAGTCCTTCACACATCCAATACTCATCTTCTACAACTAAAACTCGATACATACTCCCACCTCATTCATCTTCATTAATTGGTATCACAATCTCGATACTTGTCCCATGGTTCGCTTTACTGCTAACATGTAGCTTTGCTTGATCTCCATAATTTAATTGCAGGCGTTGTTGGACGTTCCTCAATCCAATATGACCTGAAGACAGGCCTTCAACTACCTTAAAATCCTCTTTCCTATTCAACCTATCTTGTATTTCTTCTAACCTTTTATCATACATTCCAACTCCATCATCGACTATTTCAATAATAACCAAGTCTTCCCGTTGCCTAGCTGTTATATGGATGTTACCTCCAACCCCTTTTGGAATAATTCCATGCTCAACTGCATTTTCTACCAAGGGCTGCAATAATAACTTAAGTACAGGAATTTCACTCAACTCCTCAGGAATATCAAAATGACATTCAACATGTCTGGGAAAACGTATCTGAATAATTCGTAGAAATGCTTTGACATGATCTACTTCTTCGTAAAGCAATTTATATTTCTCGTGATCAATGCTATACCGAAACATATCAGATAGTGATTCACTCATATCTGATACTTCCTGTACGTCATATACCTCGCCAATACACTTCATGGTATTTAATGTGTTATATAAAAAATGAGGGTTAATTTGCATCTGTAATGCTCGCAATTCTGATTCACGGTTCAACAATTGTAATTTTGTCTGCCGAAGTTCAGACATGAAAACTTTATCTTTTAATTCCTCCAACCTTTCTAGCATATGATTGAAGGTTCTCGTTAACATTCCAAATTCATCCCCGCGATCCATAGGTACACGTAAGGAAAGATCTCCCGTTTCAGCATGTCTCATATAGCTTTGAAGTTTGAATAATGGAGTAGTAATAACCTGAGCAAAGTATTTCGAGAACAACAATACAAATAGAATGGAAAAGATCGCAATCATATATAATCCATTTCGTAACGAATTAATTTTCCCTGATACCTCTTCAAAAGGGACAAAGCCGACGATTTTCCATCCTGTCTTCGTTGAGGTGTTGAAAGCAACAAGAGTCTGAACACCAGCTATATTCACCAGCTCATAGCCACTTTCTCCTCTCAACATGTTTAATTCTGATAGCTTGTTTGTATGCTTTTTTGTAATGTTTGCGTTTTCAAATAATGATTCACCTTGTTCAGAGAAAATACCGACAAAACCAGTTTGACCCATTTTAATAGAGTCACTCATATTAGAAAAATACTGAGGATCGAAGTTAAATAATAAGGTCCCTTTCTCTTCATTTAATTGATATAGCCTACCACCATACGTCGCGACGAATTCCCCATTATAATAATTTGATTGTTGGGGCGGATAAAGATAAAAATCCTTTTCACTCACAACCTCCTGATGAAATGGATCACTTTGAAAATCATGCTCTAATTCGACCTCAGACCACCAACTAGCAAAGACAGGGTTAACGAAATCTTCGCTATAATATAAAACACTTCCATAATCGTTAATTAAAAACACAGACCACAAGTATTCCCGATGATTTACAACATTTCTAAGAAAATTACGTAAGTCTAATTGAAAGGCTAGTTCTTCCCTATCAGTCTGATCTTTTAAATTTAAAAAACGCTGCACATCTGAATTAAAGTGAATAATCCTAGACAAATTCTCCATTTCTTCAATAGATGAACTCAATCTCAAATCTACTTGTCGAGATGTTTCCACCATATAACTTCCTAATTCCTCTTTTAGAGCTTGAGTAGACTTAAAATAAAAAAATGTTGCAACTAAAAAGAGTGGCAGCAAACTAACAATATAAAAAGTGAATAATAGCTTTGGACGAACCATAATATGACTTGTCCATGAATCGAGTTTATTGATGATTTTGTTCAATGATCTCACCTCCTGATATAATCGCTATATTAAATCCTTTTCATTTCAAATGATTTATAGATCTTTTTAGCATATTCTAATTTTCTTAATATTTCAACATCTCTTATAGATCAAATAGTCATACCATTTAGGTCGAGAATAGAGTAAAAAAATAAGACCTCGCCTAAACGAGGTCTTAACCAATACTTACTCCGCCAACCGATAAATCTCCAACAAATCCGCCTCAAACAACTTCACAAAGTTACCAAGCGGCCCTCTTTCCGTACCCTTTTTCGCCATTTCCTCAAAGTGCTCCCCCCCAATGTTTGCATCGTTCAATGTTACTGGCATTCCAATCGAGCGAAAGAATTCTTCCGTTTTCTTGATCCCTGCTAGAGCTGTTTTCTCTAAATCATTCAAATCAATTTCAACATCCCACACTCGATTAGCAAATTGTGCAAAACGATTCACATCATGTTTGTACACATACTTCATCCATGCTGGGAAAATAATTGCAAGTCCTGCACCGTGAGCTAAATCATAGATACCGCTGATCTCATGTTCAATGTCATGACTTCCCCAATCACCAACTCTACCTGTATTTAGCAAATCATTATGTGCTAACGTACCGGCCCACATGATTTCTGCTCTTGCATGATAGTTTGTTGGGTCTTCCAAAACGGTATGTGCATGGTTAATGATCGTTTTTAAAGTCGCTTCACATAAACGATCTGTTAAATCTACATGCTTTTCGTTTGTAAAATATCTTTCTAAAATATGTGCCATCATGTCAGTGATTCCGCAACCGTTTGGTAATTTGGCAACGTATATGTAAGAACCGGATTTAAAATCGCAAACTTAGGTCGCATCGTTTCATGACCTACTGCACGTTTATACGCTCCTTCTTCATTTGTGATGACACTTCCTGCACTGCTTTCACTACCCGCAGCTGGAATCGTCAACACCACACCAATTGGCAAACAATCTGTGATAGAGGCATTCCCAGTAAAGAAATCCCAAACGTCTCCATCATAGTTCACACCAATGGCAATGGCCTTAGCTGAATCAATGACGCTCCCTCCACCTACTGCGAGAATCAAGTCGATGTGATTCTCCTTACATAAATTCACCCCTTCTCGAACTAGGCTTACTCTTGGATTAGGCTTCACACCGCCTAGCTCAAAAATTTCAACTCCTTGTTCTTGTAAAGATTGAACAACTCTATCATACAAACCACTCTCTTTGATACTACCTCCACCATAATGTAAGAGAACTTTATTGCCGTAAACGACCGTTTCTTGTCCAACTACTTCCTCTTGATCTTTACCAAAAATAATCTTTGTACCATTTTGAAAAGTAAAATTCTGCATGAACTCGCCTCCAATTTTTCAATTACTTTCTCTAATAGAGATCCTCCATTATTTTCTGTGTGGCTATGCTAAAAACCTGTTTATAGTTCAAATTTCTCCTTAAGATAATGATACACACCATCTTCATCACAAGTAAATTCGGTTATGTCATCTACCATTTCTTTAATTTGATCAGGTGCATTCTTCATTGCTACAGCATGATTGACAAACTTAAGCATGGGTATGTCGTTATTGCTATCTCCAATCGCCATAATGTGCTCACCAACTAAATTAAATTGATGCAACATTTCGTTTATTCCTGTCGCTTTATTCACATTCGCTACCATTACTTCCACGTTGTGAAGGGAAGAGATCGACGTCGTAAAATCTATTTCTTCCTTTACTTGATCTAGCTCTTTCTTCCACTCATTGATATGTTCTTTCGTTCTAGCAAAGAAATAAAACTTAGAGAATTTCTCTCCTTTTATTTCATCCGCCCAATCAATTTCTTCCTTAATTGCTTGTTTTCGCGAGAGCCATTCATTGATGCCGACCTCATCAGGCTTTGGATCTCGAACTTCATTTTCCACATATTCCTGATCTTGCTTTAATGTTATTCGATCGATTCCATAAGGGAAAAGTTCATAATACACCTTATTTGCTCTTGCTTTTCCAATAATCTTCTCCACTAATTCACGCGAAAGGGAATGCTCAAATACCGCTTCTTTTCCTACGTATCCAGCCATTCCATTTGAAGTAATGTATCCATCCACTTGAAATCCTTCTGGGACAACCCCTTCAATTTCATCAAAAGCTCGACCCGTAGCAATAAAAACAAAAAATCCCTTCCTCCGCAAGTGATCAATGATTTCTTTTGTATGTATACTTACCTTGTTATGATGATTTAGGATGGTACCATCCATATCTAAAAAAATAGCTTTAGGTTTTGGATTCATAATGCTTTCCTCCAATTTTGTAAAATACGTTTATTGCGTAAGTATACACTTAAGCACCTGGATCCTCAACGTTAGCAGCCATAATAAAGAGACAGGAACAAATCCTGCCTCCATTTTCTTATTAATATACATCACGCTGATAACGTTTTTCCTTTTGCATCGCAGTCACATACTCTTCTGCTTCTTCTCGGCTCATGCTGCCTTCTTTTTCAACAATATCAATTAACGCATTATGCACATCTTTAGCCATGTACTGCTTATCTCCACACACATAGAAATAGGCACCAGCTTCTAACCAAGCAAACAATTCTCTGCTATTATCAAGCATTTTATGCTGCACATACACCTTCTTATCCGTATCACGGGAGAATGCAACATCAAGCTTAGATAACGCTCCATCGTTTTGGTATTCCTCAAATTCTTCTTGATAAAGAAAATCAGTCGCCTCATGTTGATCACCGAAAAAGAGCCAAGTTTTTCCTTCACCTTGTGACACTGCGCGTTCTTCAATAAATGAACGGAACGGGGCAACTCCTGTTCCAGGACCAACCATAATAATATCCGTATCTAGTGACTCAGGTAAAAAGAAATGTTTATTTTGCTGGACAAATACCGGAAGTGTGTCCCCTTCACCAACACGTTCTGAACATTGAACAGAGCATACTCCTTTTCGATCTCGCCCATGAGCTTCATAGCGAACCGCACCAATGGTTAAATGAACTTCATCAGGATGGGCGTTTAAACTACTTGCAATCGAATAAAGGCGTGGTGGCATCTTTCTTAAAAGGGAAACAATATCTTGAGCAGATGCGTTCCATGGTCCAAATTCACGTAATAGATCGATCAAGTCTCGCCCTTCCATATATTCTTTTAATTGATCTTTATTTTCCGGTAGGATTAGTTCTTGAATGTCGGCATTTTCTGTGAACTGAGCTGCTTGTTGGACAATCTTTTTGTTTAACAAGGTAATTTCAAAGTAAGTGCTCAACGCCTCACCAAGTGGCAACGTTTCACCTTTTTTATTAATCGTTACCGTTTCTGTGGGATCCCATTTCATTTCTGCCAGTAATGTCTTTATTAATTCAGGGTCATTTTCCGGGAAGACCCCCAGACAATCTCCAGGTACATACGTAAGACCTGAACCTTTTAATGATAACTCAATATGTCTCGTCTCCTTATTAGATCCGGGTTTATTCAAATTAATCGTCTTAAGGATTTCCGCTTGGAAAGGATTCGTTCTCGAATATGTAACCGAAACTACTTTCTCCTCTTTAGGCTGTTCGGTATTTTTCACATCATTTTTTTGCACACTCTACACCTCACTAAGTAAATAGTTTAATAATAATTACTTCTTCATTAATTCTTTATATCCTTTTAAATTGAAAATAAATTCTCTCACTAAGACACCTTTAAAACAATTGTACACGAAAATCCTCCTTTACTGCTCTTCCACTTCTGGTTGTAATTGTGCAAAGTACGATAAGACAGCACCTATCGCTTGAATCCAACTTCCAGTAGCATTTAATGTGTCAGGATCTCCAGCCACTTGATTGAGAGTGTGTTGGAGGCTATATTGACCTGAAATAGCCTGTAATGAATTTCCTATTCCTTGCAATAGGTTTCCTATGACATTATACGATTGATCTAATGAATTTGATTGATTATCAAGGTCATCTCCTAATGAAACAATCGCTCCTAAAGCTTGCATCCAATTTCCAGCTATATTTAACTTCTGATTCGATTCTTCTTCCTCATCCCCTAGCAGACCAGAGATAACAGTGAGATTCCCTACCGATTGTACTTGATTTCCAAGCTTACTAAAAGTAAATTGCTCTTGCCCATCTGCTTGTAGGGCACTGCCAGTTGCTTGTAGCACGTTCCCCCACAGGTTTAGGCTCTTTAAAGCATCGTCACTAATCCTCTGCAATGGTGTACTACCAACAGCAGAGACAATTGTACCTAGCGCCGATATTCCAGAACCGAGTATGCTTTTAGACTGATTATCCATTGAAATCCTATCCTAACTATTATTTATGAACGTAGATCTCTTTATTGTATTCGCTACAAGGTTTCATCGATACCGACAATTGACTTAAATTGTTTATATCCAACATACATTGAGCTGTGAATATGGTGAGTCTATGTCCATTCCTTACTAATAACGTTAGTCTGGGGTCATCTACTTGCTGTATGACCTAGTTGGGAGTAAACTATTATTTGCTTGAACACAACTTAAATAGCCTTGAGCTATTTATGGAAAGGAGCATATCGATGAACGTCATTGAAGTTCAAGATTTACGAAAAGAATTCAAATCTTATTCTAGCCGTTCTGGTTTATCTGGAGCGTTTCGAGACTTATTTACAAGAAATTATAAAGTCCTTGCAGCGGTTGATCAAATTTCTTTAACCGTTAAACAAGGTGAAATGGTAGGCTATATCGGCGAGAATGGAGCAGGAAAATCAACTACAATCAAAATGTTAACTGGAATCTTAACACCTACTTCCGGATCCGTTGTCGTCAATGGAATGAACCCTCATAAAGAACGGGAACAATTCGTTCGGACCATTGGCGTTGTGTTCGGTCAACGTTCTCAGCTTTGGTGGGATATTGCCGTACAGGAGTCATTCAGATTACTAAAAAAGGTGTACCGAGTATCGGATGAAGATTACAACAATCATATGGGTCATGTAATAGAAACATTAGAAATCGGCCCTTTATTAGACAAACCGGTACGAAAGCTTTCATTGGGTCAGCGGATGCGCTGTGAATTAGCAGCAGCATTAATCCATAATCCTTCCCTGCTCTTCTTGGACGAGCCGACGATTGGACTGGATGTTTTAGTGAAGTTGAAAATTCGCAAGTTCTTAAAAGAAATTAACGAACAATATAAAACGACCATCATCCTAACCACACACGATATTACAGATATCGAAGCCCTTTGCGAGCGAGTCGTATTATTAGATGAAGGAAAAATTGTATATGATGGCAAGTTAAATCAACTTCAAATCAATGCCGTGGAAGGAAAACAAGTTGAATTTGAATTTCTGACTGAGGTTCTTTCAGCGACACTTCCGTCTTCACCAAAACTACATTGGGAACAAAAAGACGCAACGACCTGGACGGCTACTGTAAATGGTGATGAGCAGGCTGTCTCTGAGCTCATTAGCAATGTCATCCAAAAAAATCCGATCAAAAATGTTCGTATTAATGAAATTTCAACAGAAGAGATTATTCGAAAGATCTATGAAGAAGGAATGGCCATCTCATGAGTCAGTATATTGAAATGATTCGTGTTCGTTTTTTAATGATGCTTGCTTATCGAACGAACTATTACAGTGGAATATTAATTTACAGCATTAACATTGGTGCCTATTACTTTTTATGGTCCGCCATTTATGGAGGACAAGAAGAAATTCAAGGATTATCTGTTCTACAAATGACAACGTATGTGGCAGTAGCGTGGATGGCCAGAGCCTTCTACTTCAACAATATAGATCGCGAAATTGCCAATGAGATAAAAGATGGAAAAGTTGCGATAGAGATGATTCGTCCTTATAACTATTTAGGAATGAAAACCATGCAAGGGCTTGGTGAAGGCTTGTTTAGACTTCTATTCTTTTCCGTACCTGGTATGGTTATTGTTGCCCTTGTCTTTCCGATTAGTTTTTCTGCTAGCTTTATGACATGGGTATTTTTCTTTGTCTCACTCGTCTTTAGTTTTATTGTGAACACACAAATCAACTTGCTTACTGGAATTATGACGTTTTTCTTATTTAATAATTCAGGATTAATTCGTGCAAAACGTGTAGTGATTGATTTGTTTTCAGGACTTTTGCTTCCGATCTCTTTTTATCCTCTTTGGGCGCAATCTGTCATGATGTATTTGCCGTTTCAAGCGATCAGCTATATTCCTAGTATGATTTTCACAGAAGGATTCGTAGGAAACGAGATTTATACGGCTGTGTTGCTGCAAGCATTCTGGGCACTATTTTTATTTATTCCAATTCAATTGTTATGGGTACTAGCAAAAAAACAGTTGATTGTGCAGGGAGGCTAGTCGATGTTTTACATTTCTATCTTTTTTCAATATGCCTCTCAATATTTAAAAACAAGATTAACGTACCGTGTAGATACAGTAGTTGAAATTTTATCTGATTTATTATTTCAGGCAGTAAACTTAGTTTTTATTTTAGTTGTTTTTGGACATACGACATTACTTAGTGGATGGAATCGCGAAGAAATTATCTTTATTTATGGTTTTTTCCTTGTTCCTTATGCTATCTTTTCATCCTTCTTTAATATTTGGGACTTTAATGAACGCTATATTGTTAAAGGGGAAATGGACCGTGTACTCACACGCCCCATTCATAGCCTTTTTCAAATTATAATGGAGCGAATGGAGCTCGAGTCATTATTTGGGGTTATTACAGGCTTAGCGATTATGTACTACGCAGGCTCCCGTTTAGGATTAACGATAGCTTGGTATGATCTTTTCATTTTTATTGCAATGGTTTTGGGCGGGGCCTTTATTTATGCTGGAATTTTCATAGCTCTTGCTAGCATTGGCTTTTGGTCTGATAGCCGGACCGACATAATGCCGATGATGTATAACATTGGGAACTACGGCAGGTATCCAGTAGATATTTACCACAATGTGATTCGCTTTGTTTTAACATGGATTTTGCCTTTTGCATTTGTCGGCGTGTATCCTGCTGCTTATTTTCTACAAAGAGAAGAATGGTATGTGTATGCATTTTTAACTCCCGTGATGGGTGTTGTGTTTTTATTCCTGGCTGTGATGTTGTGGAATGCAGGGGTAAAAAAATATCGCGGCGCAGGAAACTAAATTTACCGACAAAAATTAATTCCCCACCTTTACGAAAAAAAGTGGGGAATCTATATTTTAAGCACTCTTAAAAAGTATGTGCTAAATCTTTTGCACGCGCAACGGCGTTTTCTTTAATCTCTTGGGCTTTATCAGGCATGGCATTATGACCTTCTACAAACAACCCGTCAAAAGATGGAACCCCGAAAAATTGCATAATAATTGATAAATAACGATGCCCCATTTCCATTTGAGCTGCAGGGCCTTCCGAGTAAATTCCCCCACGTGCTTGAATGTGCAACGCTTTTTTATCCGTTAATAGACCAACCGGACCTTGTTCCGTATACTTAAATGTCTTGCCAGCCACAGCGACAGAATCAATGTATGCTTTTAATACTGGTGGAAATGAAAAGTTCCATAAAGGCGAGACAAAAATGTATTTGTCTGCTGAAACAAACTGCTCACATAATTCAGATAATCTACCAACTTTCGCTTTCTCATCGGATGAAAGCTGATCAAAACCTTGTCCAGACCGAAGCTTGCCCCATCCACTGAATACGTCGACATCAATATGAGGAATGTCTTCTATGTATAGATCGATCGCCTCTACTTCATGGTCCGGATTTACTTCCTTATACGTATCGATAAAAGCCTTTCCTACTGCCATACTGAAGGATTGTGTGTCATCATGGGGGTGTGCTGTAATATACAATACTTTTGTCATCTTTACCCAACCTCTCTATTTCATTTTTCCCACTTATTTTTGCTGAAACCCTCAAGTGCCTACTTTAAAAACTCTATTTGCTCACTTTCATAAGGGTTAGTAGCAATATTTAATCTAGCTTCATCGGTTAGATTAAATGGCTGATTATTCGTTTCACTCATTGATGTTTCGTGATTTTGCATACTCCCATCATAATGAATGGGCTTCTTTTCCATCATTACTCACCTCCAGTCGCACAGATTGATCTTATTCATTATTTGCCATGTCTGATATGTTTATGTACCCATTTTATAGCAAAAAGCCCCTGTGTCATTTCACACAGAGGTCTCATTTAACATTTAAGGATTTAATTTTACTGCTGTTTTTTTCACTTCAAAATAACTTAATCCATATGCACTCATTCCACCGATTCCAAAAGCTAGTACACTTATAAATAATAAAAAGCTATCTCCTGCCACACCAGGATAAATGACAACAATCGATCCGATAATAAAACCTATCATTAAGGCATATGTGCTCGTTTTGTATTTATTAAATAGGAAAGAAATAAATCGACTTGTTATGACTAACCCAATGGCAATTCCTGATCCAACTGTTAAAATAACAGGTAGATTAAATGTCGATAATGCATTCACAACGGTTGGATACACTCCGAATAGCAAAAAGACAAATGATCCACTAACACCAGGTAAAATCATAGCAGAGCTAGCAATCCACCCAGCAAAAAATAATAGCGCATATTCAGTAAATGATAACTGACTCATAACGGTTGCTAGTTCATTCTCCTTCACAAAAAATGTAGCTCCTACAATCATTGCACCAACAGCAAGCAACACATAATGAATAGGTGAAAAATTCTTTTTATAATCAATATCTTTTAACAATGTAGGAATAATCCCAATGATCAACCCTAAAAAGAAGAAAAATGTTGGCTGCGGAAATTCAACCAAAAGCCATTCAACTAAGTGACTAATCGTTAATAATGCAATAACGATCCCGATCCCAAGTGGCATCAAAAACATTACATGCTTCTTCCACTCCTTTGAAAATAACCCATTAATCGCAGCAATAAGCGATTGATAGATCCCAAGAACTAACGCAATCGTTCCTCCACTTACTCCAGGGATCAGATCACTTACCCCCATCGTCATACCTTTTAAAATATTCTTCCATTGAAACAAAGCTTTCTTCTCCTTTATACATAAATATCAATCAAACAAAATAGACCTTAACAAACGAAAAGGTCTAGCTACAACATGTTCATGTTGGTAATAAGTCGTGAAGATTATTGAGATTAGCATAAATGAGATCGACAAATAATACAACTATTTTTATCGTTCACCCTATATTTCTCACTTCAAATTTCGAACATTTTCTGAACGAATTAATATCTTGGCTTCAGCTTGGTCCCAAACTTATTAATCTATTTCTTTAATGGGGTGCATAAAAGTCCTGCCTCATTAGTTATTAGAACCATTGAAGCAGGACGTTTTCATTTTTAATACAACTTCCCTTGACGATACAACACCGTACTCAATTTCATCACCGAATGTATATAACAATTCTGTCGTAATGGAAAGGGATCCCCAAAGTATTGTGGCAAAATGGAGTCCATAGTTGCTTTCATTTTAGCAACTAACAGTTTAAAAACTTCTTCTTCATTATAAAATTGTGTCTCACGACCTTGAAGCCATTCAAAATACGAAACGATTACTCCTCCTGCATTTGCAAGAATATCAGGGATGATAATGACACCTTTTTCACTTAAATATTCATCTGCTTTGCCTGTAACTGGAGCATTAGCACCTTCTACTATAAATCTCGCTTTAATGTTTTCCATGTTACCTTCATGTATTTGATCTTGTAACGCAGCTAAAATTAATACGTCTACATCTTGCTCTAACACTTGATCTCGCTCATGGATCACCGCTTTAATTCCAGCCTTCATTAATTGCTCTTCTGAGGTTGGGAGGTCCCCTTTATTTTTTCCTGTAAAATCAATTAATGCAGGGATATCCAGGCCATCAGAATTATATAGCATTGTATTTCGATCACTAACTGCAACAACTTTATTTTGTAAGAGTGAACAATGATAAGCTTCAAGGGCTGCAATAGAACCGACATTCCCAAAACCTTGAACAGCAACCGTCATCGGTTTGTCCGTATAGCCTAATAATGTCTTTGCAAATTTATTCCCTGTGTTTGATAAAAATGTCTGTTGCTCTTTTAAGAAATCATGAAGCATATAACGAAATGAAAAGTACACACCTTTTCCGGTAGCTTCTCTTCGCCCTAATGAGCCACCGTTTATGATACTTTTCCCTGTGAAACTTCCTCTGTATGGTTCCCCTGGGCGAATGCTCTTATATTCTGCCATCATCCAATCCATTTCACGATCACCAGAACCCATATCAGGTGCAGGAATATCTTTGTCCGGACCTAAGATATCACTAAAATAATGTACATACTTCTGACAAATTAAGTTAATTTCTTTTGCAGAGTGGTCTCTTGGTGTCAAGACTACACCGCCTTTCCCACCTCCGAAAGGGACGTCATGAAGAGCATTTTTCAGTGTCATTAAGGCAGCAAGGTTAATTACCTCGTCCTCTTTGACCTCTTCATGAAAACGAATTCCTCCTTTATATGGACCAAGCGTGTTATTGTGCTGAACACGAAATGCAGGTATTCGTACAATCTCCCCGTTGTCTAAAGATATTCGCAAAAAAGCTTTATGTACTTTGTTAGGTGTTGAAAGAATGGAAGCTAACGAGGCAAAAGCTTGATGTCTTGTTTTATCTTGTAATTCTGGTAAGAAGCTAGAATCCTTTAATAATGCAGCTAATGATGCTTGAACAATCGAATCAGTTTGGCTAGCCATAAAAATAAAACCCTCCATTTTTTTACTATTATTACCTTACCCTAAATTTAACAAAACAAACCAACTGTGATTAGTATTTTCCCAGCCCCAGTTTAGTAGAAAGACAATACGAGGTCGCGGGATTTTATATACACGACCTCGAGTAGCTTTATTAATTCACAACTATAACTTCTTTCATCCACTCCGTTCAACGCTTCGTTCTATTTCTTCTCTATTGTCACACTTCCATTAGCTGTTGTTAATTGAATCATGTTGTCGCCATTTCCACTTACAGCATTTCTTGATGAACTCCCGAAAACATCCACTCTTCCATTAGCAGTGTTGACAAGGATTGTAGCATTGGTCGGTTCCTCTTCAGTTTGAATTTGAATCCTCCCGTTATCAGTAGCTAAGTCCAATGGATCATTCATTTGTTTTGTTAAAAGTGAAATTCTTCCATTATTCGTTTTTCCAATAATTTCTCCGTCAATATCCTCTAAAAGAATAGCGCCATTTTTTGTTCTTACAGAAACAGTAGGAGCACTCACTCCTTTTAATTCAATAGCACCGTTATCTGCTATAGCAGTAACTCTATCTCCCATTACATTACTCAGTTCAATTCGACCATTGTCAGACTTTACACCTATCTCTCGTACCTCTATGTTATCTGCATGAATACGACCATTATTACTTTCTAACTTAATTGTTTCATAGAGTTTTTCAGGTACATAAACGGTTAACGATAATGTATGAGAAAGAAAGTTAAATTGAAATAGTTTCTTTTGTGGATTTTTGACACTAATTAATAATGTTGAATCTTTTACATCTGTTGATAATAGATAATTGGAATTATTTCCAGTCAATTCCACTTTTGCCGTATCATCATTTGTAGGTAAAAAATTAATTTCTGCATTATTTGTCATGACTTCTATGTTCATAAATTCTTCATCGTTAATCAATTTTTCTTCAGTAACCCATTCAGACTTATTAACGGATGGCAATGTGAGGAGTATACCAATTACTCCTCCAATTAATAATCCCAATGCAATAATCGAAACTTTTTTCAAATTAATCATGTTTGAGCCCACCTTTTACAAGCTTGACATTAAACTTTAAATATCGAAGAAAGCCTTGGGTTAAGGTACGTGTTGCAAAAAACATCCCAATGGCAATAAACAATCCAAGTCCACAAAGAGCTAATGTTATAAATAATTCAAATAACTCGAAAGACCCTGGATAAAAAATAATATTAATTAAAAACAAAAGAGGAGAAACAATAAATGAAACCCCTACGGCCCAACCTGCAAACACGATTGAGACCAAAGCGATAAATGGTCCGAGAACGATGACAAGATTAAAGAACCCTAATCCAATAACAGCCCATACAGCCCGAATGATATTCCCTGTTGTCACCGTCGTTTCTGCCTTCTCGAGATGATACGATGCAAGCATATCTTTAGCTATTTGTTGCGGCGATCCAAGTGAGCATGTTATTTCCCCCTCTGTTTTTCCTTCTTCTAATCCCACTGCAAAATGCTCTTCAAAGTCATTCAAAATATCCTGACGTTCATCAAGAGACATTTTTTGTAGAGCACGATCCAATTCCATTAAAAATTGTTGTTTATTCATCTCTAACACCTTCTTTTATTAATTGATTCACTCCGCTCGAAAATTCCTTCCACTCTTGCAAAAGCTTGTGAAGGAAATCTCTTCCACTATCAGTTAACTGATAATACTTACGTGATGGTCCTTCTGACGATTCTTTTAAATACGTGGTAAAATAACCTTCTTTTGTTAACCTTCTTAACAATGGATATACTGTGCCTTCAGAAATAGCAATCTTCTCTGAAATTTTTTGGACAAGTTCATACCCGTAACGATCTTGTTTATCTAGTAAGATGAGTACGCATAGTTCTAAAACACCCTTTTTGAATTGTACGTTCACTGCCTAGTTACACCTCATTTCTCTTTTATTCACTACCATGCAATATATAGTACCTGTTTATAAAGAATCCTTGAAATAAATATATCACTCAGTACTGTATATTGCAAGGTACTATTTAATTAATATATGCAAATGGACTTTAGTATATTAAAAAAGACCAACGTTTTATCAATAGTACTGTTGGTCTTTTAACTATGCTATTTGTTCTTTTTGCCTTCCCATTTAGAAATTTCTTCTCGAACCATTGGGGCTACCTCTTTCCCTAGCAATTCAATGGCTTTCATCACATCATCATGTGGCATCGATCCAACTGGTACGTGTAGCATAAATCGTGTAATTCCTACATGTTTACGAGTATGAATGATTTTTTCTGCAACCGTTTTGGAATCTCCGACATATAACGCTCCCTCAAAGCTACGAGCAGCATCAAAACTAGTACGATCATAATGCCCCCAGCCACGCTCTCGTCCCAATTTATTCATGACCTGCTGCGTTGATGGGAAAAATTTATTCGCTGCTACCTCTGTATCTTCGGCAATAAAACCGTGAGAATGCGAAGCCACTGGTAGCTTGGACACATCATGGCCTGCTTGTGCTGCTGCTCTTTTATACAGGCGTACAAGCGGTTCAAACTGAGTTGGACGACCACCAATAATCGCTAAGACTAATGGTAGTCCAAGAAGTCCCGCACGAACAACTGACTCGGAATTCCCACCACTTCCAATCCAAACAGGTAATGGGTCCTGTACTGGGCGCGGGTACACCCCGAGATTGTTAATAGCAGGACGATGACCACCACTCCAGCTTACTTTCTCAGAATCTCGTATTTTTAACAGCAACTCCAATTTTTCATTAAAGAGCTCATCATAATCCGTTAACTCATAACCAAATAACGGAAATGATTCAATAAACGAGCCTCTCCCTGCCATGATCTCTGCCCGGCCATTTGAGATGGCATCTAGTGTCGCAAACTCCTGAAACACACGTACCGGATCAGCTGAAGAAAGCACGGTTACCGCACTTGTTAGTCTTATCCGTTTCGTTTGCGCGGCAGCTCCGGCCAATACAACTGCAGGAGAAGAAGCCGCAAAATCTTCGCGATGGTGTTCTCCTACTCCAAAGACATCTAAGCCCACCTGATCAGCTAGAACAATTTCCTCAACTACTTCACGTATTCGCTCTGCATGGCTTTTTACTTTTCCAGTTTCGGTATCAGGCGTCGTTTCTACAAATGTACTAACTCCAATTTCCATAAATGCCCCCCGCTAAAAGTATTACTTTCCGTCTACTACTTCTTTTAATATTTCATAAGAACGCTTTTGCTTATCTTGATCATAAATATAGGAAACAGCCATAATTTCATCAACATTGTATTTTTTTTGGAAATTTGCTAATTGTTCTTTGATCGAGTCTTTACTTCCCATTAACGTGACACTTGACATTGACATAGCTACTTCTTTTTCTTGACGGCTCCAAATTAGGTCCATATCTTCCACTGGAGGACTCAATGGATTTTGAGAATTACGTACAACATTTAAGAAGAATTGTTGCATTGTTGTTGATTCCCTTTTTGCTTCTTCATCACTTTCAGCTGCAATTACATTTAAACAAACCATCATGTACGGAGAATCTAAGTATTCAGATGGCTCAAAACGCTTGCGATAAATCGAAATCGCTTCTTCCATGTGTGTTGGAGCAAAGTGAGAAGCAAACACATATGGCAATCCTAACTTTGCAGCTAAGTAAGCTGAATCTGTTGAAGAGCCTAGAATATAAATCGGAACCTTTGTCCCAACTCCCGGATGGGCTTTGACATAACTTTGACGCTCTTCTGGCCCAAAATAAGTAAGTAAAGCATTCACGTCTTCTGGAAACGTGTAGACCGTATCATTTTGAGATCGACGGAGCGCTCTTGCTGTCATCATATCGGTACCCGGTGCGCGTCCAAGTCCTAAGTCAATTCGGTCAGGATATAATGTTGCCATCGTTCCAAATTGCTCCGCAATGATTAATGGAGAATGGTTAGGCAGCATAATTCCACCCGAACCTACTTTGATATGATTGGTGTGCTCTAACGTATGTTTAATTAAAATCGATGTTGCCGAACTAACAAGAGTGGGCATATTATGATGTTCTGCAATCCAATAACGTGAATACCCCATCTCTTCAGTTGCTTGCGCTAAATCGACCAATGAATCAATCGCTTCTTTTGCATTTTGTCCTTTGCGAATAGGCGCTAAGTTTAAAACAGATACTGGAATTTGTATATTTGACATGTTAATGTTCCTTTCATGCTGAAGTTACAAATCAATAGTAACAAGTTAAGAAGAGGAAACAAAATAATTTGCTTATTTTTTTAAAGTGAATGTTCATCTTGATTTCACAAAATCCTCACTTTTTCTTGTCTATGTTTTTAAATCATTCATTATACGTATTGCTTAGTTAGATCGGGATTGATTAAATCATATAGAACATAGTAAATCGTATAACTTTGAGGTGACGTTAATGGCTTTGCTTTACATCATTATTATTGTGGCTTTTATAGATACCTTTTCACAGCTCCCAATTATTGGTCCTTTTGCTAGTAACTTGGGTGCTACTCCGATGTTAGTCGGCATCATTATAGGCATATATTCATTTTCTAATATCATTGGAAATATCGTATCAGGGTACTGGATCGATCGAATGGGCCCTAAAGTTGTCCTGTGCACAGGGATGATTTTGGCAGGAATCGTCCTTTTTTTCTACTCTCTCGTTACAACCGCACAAGAATTAATATACGTTCGTTTATTTCATGGACTTGTTGGAGGACTAATTGTACCAGCGGTGTTTACTTTTTTAGGTTCGAGAAAGACGAAGAAATCAAAAGGGAAGGTCATGGCGTTATCAGGAGCTTCTGTTGGGATTGCAGCCATTGCTGGCCCCGCACTTGGAACCATTATTAGCGGAAGGTTCGGGTATGATTATTTATTTTTTATGCTTACCATTTTGATGATTGGGTGCGCCTTATTAGCGATCTTTTTTGTAAAAGATCTTCAATGGACCGGCTCTACTGATCCAACTGATCAAACGGCCTTTTTTATAATAACAAAACCAATTCTCTATTCCTATATCTCCATCTTTTTATTAATGTTTACATTAGGAATTCTAACATTCGCCTTGCCATTAAAAGTAGAAGGACTTCAACTAAGGGCTGAATTGACTGGTTCATTATTAAGTATATTTGGACTAGTGGCCATTCTCATTTTCATCCTTCCAACCAATGTTCTCTTTGAGAAATGGAGACCTATGCATCTAATGACCATTGGTCTTTTAACAATATTTTTTGCTTTAGTAAGCTTATCACTATCATCTACCTTTATTCATTTGATGCTTGCGATGGTCATTTACGGGGTAGGGTTTGCTTTTATTTTCCCTTCGACTAGTGCGGCAGTCGTTGAGAGTTCCGGTGAATCAAAACGTGGGAAAGCATTTGGCCTATTCTACGCATGCTTTTCATTTGGTGTAATTGCCGGTTCATTCCTTTCTGGTGCTTTAGCGGTATCTCCTTCTTTGTTATTTTTTATCGGGGGGTTATGTTTACTCTTTGTTGTTTTAATTTTTCATCTTTTTAGCCGCAGACTAATTAATTAAAAAAGTTCAAATGAGAAAAGTGCTATGGAATACACTTTTTCGCATAGCACTTTTTTATAGTTATATCCACCTTCTAGGGTATGTTCTATTTTCAAATAAATTATTATATAAAACCGATATCACTACGACGATGATTGCACTAATTATTATTGTTAATAGCATCCCCCAGCCAGTCTGAGTGTTTATTGCTACAATTGCACTAGCTGCAGCAGGCGGATGCATCGTCTTAGTAATCAACATAAGAAGAACTACAACAGCTAATGTAATACCTATTGTTATATGAGACCTTCCAAATAGATCCCAAATGGATAATGCGGCAACGGTTGAAAGAATATGTCCCCCAATAATATGACGCGGTTGTGAAAATGGACCTTCATATGCAGCAAAAACGAGTAAACAACTAGCACCAATAGGACCTAATGCCATCGGATAACCTAAGCTTACAGCAAGAATGCTTATAAGAATCATCGCAATTAAGCCGCCACCAGCAGAGATTAAGGAGTCTGTTAAGCGGACATTAGGATCTTGTACACTAACCCCTTTCATCTTTTTTACATATTGAACAAAGCTTGAGCCCTTCTGCAAATGAACGGTTTTCTCTATTTCTCCTCTTTCTAAAGGCAAAAGCTAACATCCCCCTTCTACACAAAAAGTCAAGAGAATCGTTAGATTATTTCACATAAAATTCATTATAAAGGGAATTTTTAGAAACGTAAATACAGTTAGGGGGTAAAGTCGGCAAAGAAAACACGTTTTGAGAGGATACTAGCCCAGTTTAATTATTGTCTATTTTTCAAAAGAAGTATTTTAAATATTGCTTTTAACTGTTTTCATCATCATAATTAAACATATATTATAAATACACCTTTAAATAAATGGAGGAATTCCTTATGACAACAAAACTATTAGACTCAAAAACAATTGATATTATTAAATCAACCGTTCCAGTTTTAGCTGAACACGGCAAGGCAATCACTACCCGTTTCTACCAAATGATGTTCACAAATCATCCAGAGTTACTACATATCTTTAATCATGTGAATCAAAAACAAGGGAAACAACAGCAAGCGCTTGCCAATACAGTATATACAGCAGCGCAATATATAGATCAGTTGGAAACCCTCCTGCCAGCAGTCAAACAAATCGCACATAAACACCGTAGTTTAGGAGTAAAAGCTGAACATTACCCAATTGTCGGCGAACACTTATTATTAGCAATCAAAGATGTATTAGGTGATGCAGCAACTGATGAGATCATTAATGCATGGGGTGAAGCATACGGGGTCATTGCCGATGTTTTTATTTCCGTAGAACAAGAAATGTACAATGAAGCTGCACAAAAACCTGGAGGTTGGGATGGATTTCGTGAATTCATCATTACAAAAAAGATAGAAGAAAGCGATGTTATTACATCGTTTTACTTAAAACCAAAAGATGAAGGCAACCTCTCTAGCTTTCAGCCTGGTCAATATATAACCGTAAAAGCAGTCATTCCTGGAGAAGATTACACACACTTGCGTCAATATAGCTTGTCAGACTCTCCGGATAAAGACTATTATCGTATTAGCGTAAAACGGGAAGATAGAAAAGAAGAAATTCCAGCTGGCATTGTTTCTACCTTCCTTCACCAACAGGTTTCTGAAGGAGACACGATTGAAATCACAGCACCAGCTGGTGACTTTATCTTACAAGAAAAAGAGAAGCGACCTGTCGTTTTCCTCAGTGGTGGTGTTGGCCAAACTCCAATGATTAGCATGTTAAAAACACTTGCAAAAAAGAATACCACTACAGATGTGACGTATATTCATGCTGCTATTAACAGTTCTCATCATGCATTTGACGAAGAGATTAGAAGTATCGTTAATGAGTCTGAACATATGAGCTATTATGTGAGTTATGAACAGCCAACTGCAAAAGACCATCAAGCAAAGAACTATAAAAAAGAGGGCTATGTTGACCTTCCATGGTTACAATCTATTTTAAAAAACAATGATGCTGATTTTTATTTCTGCGGCCCTGTTCCTTTCATGAAAGCGATGAATCAAGCATTAAAAGAATGGAATGTAGCAGATGATCGTATCCACTTTGAATTTTTTGGACCAAAAGGCAGCCTAGAAAACTAACGACCGAAAAGTCAAAGTATATCTCCCTACAACAGATGTAGCAAAGCTCCATTCGCTATACGCCGCGAGTAGAAACCCGCTTCTCTTTATTGCTTTTTTAAAGATGCGCCTCTGCCCATTGCTTCGGGGTTGTCACAAGGGTAAAAAGCACCCTCTGTGACACCTCTTACTACTACCTTTTTATGACAGAAAGGTTATGGTATACTAAGCAAATTAAACAATCCTTTTTATTATTGGAGGCAGCATGCTTACATTTGAAGAAAAACTATTAATAATTACTGAATCGTTCCCTGAACTAGAAAGAAAAAATGTTTCATTAGGTAGAGTCAACTTCCACTATAAAGACAGTTCCTACGATCAAAAGAATGTAGTCTACCATTTACACCCTAACGGCAATGGCTTTGTGTATGCTGGGAAGATGACAGGCTACCAAACGAATGATAAAGGGATGGTGAATATTCGCGACTTTACTGAAAAAGCCCTTCGCTCTACAATTCGAAAGTCCATTCTCTCACTCACTCCAAAGGTGAACGAATCAGAACTCGAACCAGAAGAGGAAATATGGATTAATGATAATACTGTCACACTTACATTACTAAAAGAAGACGATCTGTGGAACGTGTACTCTGATGAGAGCTTAGACGGGACATTTCATTCGTATAAACAAGCGGTACACTATTTAGAAGAAGAAGGATTTTTACGTATTTGACGACCAGTTTAAAGTTTTTATAAATTTAATTAGGTTATTTAGAAAGTGTATGGTATGCTACATGTAACCATTTTTCACTTGTGTCATATTGTTTCTAAGGCTGACTCTCTCTAGAGTCAGCCTTTTTTTATTATCTTAGAAAAGTCATTAAAAAAAGACCCCTTCTCAGGAGTCTTTTTTATTAACCTTTAGTTACATTAACAGCTTGAGGGCCACGTTGACCTTGCTCTACGTCAAAAGTAACTGCTTGACCTTCATCTAAAGATTTAAATCCTTCGCCTTGGATAGCTGAGAAATGTACGAATACGTCATCTCCACCTTCAACTTCGATGAAACCGAATCCTTTTTCTGCGTTAAACCATTTTACTGTACCTTGTTGCATGTGTGTTTCCTCCTGTGTGGATTACATCCACGATTTAATACTATTATTGCTCAGTTTAGATATCAAAGGCGAAAAGTTTAAATACTTATCAATCCCGACATATCGAACAAAAATAATTCTACTTTATCATAACAGATAATGTGTAGAAAAGCAAATGGAAGTTCATCGCCATCGATTTTATCTCTTATAAAAGTAGCACAAGGTTTTACTTAAACCAGCCTTTTTCCCTAAACTTAGATATAGCCTCAATTCGGTTGCCAACTTGTAGTTTATCTAATATAACCGAAATATAATTACGCACCGTGCCATTTGTCAATGAAAGCTCTTTGGCAATTTCACTAGTACTTTTTCCATTGGAAATCAACTCCATCACCTGTTTTTCCCGATTCGTAAGTGGGTTTTTATTATCAAATGCTAGGTCGACTAATTCTGGAGCATAAACACGTCGTCCATCCATGATGACTCGTATCGAGTTTGCTAATTCTTCACTAGGACTATCCTTTAACAAATAGCCACGTACATCGGCATTTCTCGCACGTTCAAAATAACCTGCACGAGCAAAAGTGGTTAGAATAATAACTTTACAAGGTTGATCAATTAGTTCTTCGGCCGCATCAAGTCCACTCTTTATTGGCATTTCAATGTCCATAATACAAATGTCAGGGTTAAACTCTCTAACTAAAGACAACGCTTCCTCGCCATTTCTTGCTTCCCCTACTACTTCCATATCTGCTTCTAAATTAAGTAAAGAGCTAAGGGCACCGAGCAACATCCGTTGATCTTCGGCAATTACGATTCGAATCAAGTTAATCCCTCCTAGATGCTTGCTTAATCACATTTGGCACTCGAATATCAATCGTTATTCCTTCTGATTCCTGAATAGTCAAGCTTCCATTAACAAATTCCAAACGCTCTCTAATACCACGAAGTCCATTTCCATCAAAATCATCATCTCTTCTAGAGAACCCAACCCCATTATCTTGTACAATAATTTGTAGTTCCTCATCTAATTCCTTAATTACTAATTTACAAGTCGTTGCCTGAGAATGCTTAATTACATTTGTTACTGCCTCTTTCAAGCACATACTTACGACATTTTCGATTAATAAAGGTGTATTAGTTAAAGTGGCATTTCCTTCGAAGATGAATTCCATATGTGCGGCTTTTAGGATCTGTTCCACATAAACAAGTTCATCTTTCAGCTTTGCTCCACGCATATCAGACACCATCTCACGAACTTCTTTTAATGCCGTTCTAGCCGTTTGATTAATATCACTCATTTCAGCTTTTGCTGCTTCTGGATTAATTCCAACTAATTTTCTAGCCAAATCACTTTTCAAACCAATCAGTGATAGCTTTTGACCAAGTGTATCGTGTAAATCACGCGCAATCCGTTGTCGCTCCTCTGCAACCATTAATTCAGAAATCTTCTTATTTGCATCTTCTAATTGGCCCTCTAATTTCTCACGCTTGTTTCGATAATAAGAGGTAATCGGAAGGAGAATCACACCAATCACTGAAATGATAATAAAAGGAAACTGAGCAAAGAACAATTCAGTTTGTGCGATAAAGCTATAACAAACCGCAATAATCGTTGTTATTAGATGAATAACATACATCAGAAGGAAGCCAATTTTGCTTTGAATGTTTCCTATAAAAAAGGCTAAAAAAAGTGCAAAATATACGTAGCCGTAAAACAATGTCATTCCTATGCTTATAGCCATCTCAACCGATACCCATAAATAGACAAGTCTTCCATTAGAAATAAAAGATAAACGATAGGAAAGAAAAAATAACAAAATCATTATAATACCAAACGTAATCTCTAATGCAGAAGATAACCTAAAGATAAAATAAAAAGGCAATAAACAAAAAATGATCCAAATGTACACACTAAGGCCTGTATTTTTTGGGAATATATTATACCAATTTTGCATGATTAGCCCCCTTTCTTTTCTTTTGTAAGGAGGAAAATTACTTTGTACTTATCATACAATAATGACCACCTTTTTGTCCGGCTCAGTAAAGAAAAAACCTTTAATATTAACAGAGGACACTGTAAAAGGGAAAAATCTACCTTTTTCAGTGCCCTTATTAAACTTGAACCATATATCTATTAGGATTTCCCTTGTAAGCTAACCCGTTTATTTTTTATTTGTACGTTAGACTTGGCGTTAGGGATAAGATGCTTTACTTGTTTAAAGCTCACAAATGTTTTACTAGCTTCGTCGTATAAGCGAAACCGAATAGATTGTAGACTTGAACCCATTGTAATCGTAGTTGCTTTCTGTAATGGTGGGGTTGTTTCATGTACTTTTTCCAAATTATAATTTGGAACTCTTGGGCTTAGATGATGAACGTGGTGATATCCTATATTACCTGTCACCCACTGCAACACTTTCGGAAGCTTATAATATGAGCTTCCATCAATCGCTGCTTTGACATAATCCCACTCTTCTTCATCTTCAAAGTACGAATCTTCAAATTGATGTTGTACATAAAATAACCAAATCCCTAATGCTCCTGCTACAAAAAGGATCGGTGCTTGAATAAGAAGAAAAGCCTGCCAACCAATCATCCAGATCATCAATGAATAAAGAGCAACAATTGAAATGTTAATGACATGTGTATTCACTCTTTCTTTTTTTCTTGCATCTTTACGATTGAAGCGATTCGTAATGAAAAATAAATAAATCGGACCAAGTCCAAACATAACAACCGGATTCCGATAAAGTCTATATGACAATCTTTCTTTAAATGATGCATTCACGTATTCATCCACCGTCATAATCCAAACGTCACCAGTACCACGCTTGTCTAAATTTCCACTAGTTGCATGATGAATTGAATGCTCACGCTTCCACTTTTCATAAGGAAACATCGTAATAATACCCGTAATGGTCCCCAGAATATTGTTAACTTTCTTATTTTTAAAGAACGACCCATGACAACAATCATGGAAAATAATAAATATTCGAACGACAAACCCTGCAGCTACGATCGCTAAAGCAAGTGTTAGCCAAATTGAAACTGACAAGCTCTGATACGCTAAAAACCATAATAAAAAGAACGGCGGCACTGTATTAATTAACTGTTTTATACTTGATTTTACGTCTGATTTTTCAAATGGTACTACGCTTTTTTTTAGTTGTGCTAATTTGTGATTACTCATGACTTCCCCCTTACAAGGCACTTTTTAATTAGAGTTGGAGAACTAATACCTCTATCATAATAGAGAGCCTTTGTTTCAAGAAGTCATGAACGTCAAGTAACAAATATGACATTTGTCATACTTGTCCGTACCCTAAGGCAATTAAACCAACTTTTACAATTGGTATAATCCTTCTAATACACTCTTTCGTCTCAAAAAACTCCTACACTATAATAGTGTAGGAGAACGGTTAATTCAGTTCCTGTGCTATAAATAATCGACAGAGCCCTCTTTTTTCGGCTTTAAGAAGTTTAACCAACTTGGAAGCTTCGATTTTGTTGCTGCTGCTTCCCGATAAGCTTGAACAAACTCTTGAAATTGCACTTCTCTTTCTTCAAGTTTTTGCTGGATAAATAACTTCTCTTCCTCTTCTCGATGAATTTCTTGTCTTAAGCGACTTAATTCTTCTTTCGTGCTTTCAGCTGTGTCTATAATGGTGTGAGAATAGGATTGAATAAGTGATTTCGTTTTGCTATGTCCCGCATTCATTTCATGCTTTACTTCATCTTTTACTTCTTGAATAAATTCTTCCTTAAGTCCTGCAATCGATTCAGTTAGTTCTTGAATGTTATCAATCGTCTCATTTTGTAAGGATAATATCACTTCATACTCTTGAGGTGCTTCATTTAGTAGCTCATTTGGCTCCATTTCAATATTTGTATTAAGAATAAAGTTCACATGTTCTTCATTAATGTTATTGTCCTTTAAAATTTTTATTTTTTTTAACATCTCAAGATCATATTCTGAATACAATCTTGCGCCTGTTTTTGTTCTTTGCACATAGAGGGCTTTTGAAAACATGTCTTCCCATTCTCTTAGTTTCCCTACTGGTATTTTTAAGTTCTTTGAAACTTCCTTAATCGTATATTTTCTTTGTCCGTTTTCCATACTCTCACCTCTTTTAGAATTATGTTTAAAGTACATATTAGATGTGAGTATGACTATTTTCCTTCTACAT
The DNA here is from genome assembly GCF_000787375.1 of Halalkalibacter okhensis. Lineage (GTDB taxonomy): Bacteria > Bacillota > Bacilli > Bacillales > Bacillaceae_D > Halalkalibacter > Halalkalibacter okhensis. The sequence goes on from NZ_JRJU01000008.1 coordinate 94,521, forward strand.
GACAAAAGTTCTAATAATAAGTTGAGATTCGGCAATAAGTGTTGTGGTTTGATGCTTGCTTTCCTGCTAAATCGAGCTTTTCCATATTTAAATCCCCTAGATAATGGAGGAACAAAAAAACGATTTCCTTAGCGGTCGTTATACTCCCACAAAGGAAATCGTAGTTCATGTATTTTCTACCCAATCAAAGTAAGTGCCACTCCCATTGCAACCCGCACAGTGATAATAAGAAGAGTTCAACATATACACTTCCGTTCCTAACATATTGAACCCTTTCCCCTGACATTCAGGACACATTCCTTGTGATTTGCAAATTTCTACTCTTCGAACATTCCTTTTTTCAATCCAATCTCCAAAAACATTCAATAAACCCATTTTTCTCACCTCATAGGTAGTATTCCTAAAAGGTATGGCGTTATTCATATAATGATGGTAATCTAGCTGAAAAAATGATTACTAGCAACAGTTGCTAGTTTACTCCCCTTTAGCCACTTTTCTTTGTAAGGGAACCCACTTATTACAAACAGCGACTCCTTAGATTGCTCAAGGGAGCCAAAAAGGTCAAAAACAGTGCAGATCTCTTCAGCCTCCCTCGATAATTTATTTCTGAGCTTGAAATTCATTAACCGATTGCTTTAATTCATGCTTAATCGTCGCTTGAGCAGCGGCAAGGCGTGCAAGCGGTACACGATATGGAGAGCAACTTACGTAATCCAATCCAGCTTCATGGCAAAATTCAATAGACTGCTTCTCTCCCCCATGTTCTCCACATATCCCTGTCTTTAATCCCGGCTTTGCACCTCTTCCAAGCTTAACACCAGTTTCTACTAGTTTGCCAACACCTTCTTGGTCAAGAGAAGCAAACGGATTTTCTGGCAGAACTTTGTTTTCAATATATGCTTGCAAGAATTTCCCTTCTGCATCATCACGACTGTACCCAAATGTAGATTGGGTTAAATCGTTTGTGCCAAATGAGAAAAAGTCAGCCTCTTGTGCAATTTGGTCCGCAGTTAATGCAGCACGTGGGACTTCAATCATTGTCCCTACTAGGTAATCAAATGTCTTTCCTGTTTCTTCTTCCACTTGAAGCCCAGCATTGATAACCAACTGACGCATTTCTTTTAGCTCATTTACATGGCCCACTAACGGAATCATAATTTCCGGTTTTACAGCGATTCCTTTATCGATTCCTTTAGCAATGGCATAGAAGATTGCTTTTGCCTGCATAACGTAAATTTCTGGATACGTCATTCCAAGACGGCATCCTCGATGACCTAACATTGGATTAAATTCATCTAATTGGCGCACTTTTCGCAAGAGATATTCTTTCTCCTTCAACTCTTCAGAATTCGGATTTGTCATTTGAAGCTTTGTTACATCAACAAGCAATTCCTCTTTATCTGGCAAAAATTCGTGAAGAGGAGGATCCAACAATCGAATCGTAACAGGCCGACCTTCCATCGCCTCAAAGATTCCTTCAAAGTCTTCTTGTTGCATCGGCAACAATTTACTTAATGCGACTTCGCGCTGTTCATACGTTTGTGCAAGAATCATTTCTTGCACAATTGGAATTCGATTTGCATCCATAAACATATGCTCCGTCCGGCATAACCCGATTCCACCTGCACCAAACTCTACTGCTTTTAGTGCGTCTTCTGGATTATCCGCATTTGCTCTGACCCCTAGTTTTCTCTCTTCATCGGCCCACGTTAACAGTAATTGAAATTCTTCTGACAGTTGTGGTGCAATCATTGGAATTTCTCCTAAGAAAATTTCACCTGTCGAACCGTCGATTGTGATCACATCCCCTTGTTTCACAATGATTTCGCCTACTTTAAACTGTTTTCCTTTTAAGTCGATCTTGACAGCTTCACAACCACAAATACAAGCTTTCCCCATTCCTCTTGCCACTACAGCTGCGTGACTTGTCATTCCGCCTCGACTCGTAACAGTAGCTTGCGCTGCAACAATCCCGTGAATATCATCTGGTGTCGTTTCTGGACGAACAAGAATGACTTTTTTCTCTTCTTTCCCCAACCGTTCAGCGTCATCTGCATCAAAAACAACATGACCTGTTGCAGCTCCTGGTGAAGCAGGAAGCCCTTTTGCCAATGGGCTTCTCTCGTATAAATCATCAATTCGGCTATGAAGCAACTGATTCAACTGATCTGGGTCCACACGTAAGATTGCTTCTTTTTTACTTATAATCTTTTCTTCTACTAAATCAACCGCTATTTTAATAGCAGCTTGAGCAGTTCTTTTTCCGATCCGCGTCTGAAGGATATATAGTTTGCCACGCTCGACCGTAAATTCGATATCTTGCATATCCTGGTAGTGCTTCTCAAGAAGGTTACATGTATCCACAAACTGCTGGTATACATCTGGCATCTCCTGCTTGAGCCTAACGATAGGTTGAGGAGTACGAATACCAGCAACCACATCCTCCCCTTGAGCATTGATCAAATATTCACCATATAATTTTGCCTCTCCTGTGGAAGGATTACGTGTAAAAGCAACACCTGTCCCGGAATCATCGCCCATATTTCCAAACACCATGCTCTGAATGTTGACAGCGGTCCCAAGATGTCCAGGGATTTTTTGAAGACGGCGGTATACAATGGCTCGTTGATTATTCCAAGAATCAAATACAGCACTGATTGAAAGGAATAATTGTTCTTTCGGATTTTCTGGAAAAGAGCTTTTAGTATGACTTTTCACAAGTTCTTTGTAGCCATGAATCACTTCTTTCCAATCGTCAGCTGACATCTCGGGGTCTGTTTCGTACCCTTTTTCTTCCCTTATTTCTTCAAGTAATTGTTCGAAATAAAAGCCATCCACCTTCAACACAACATCACTAAACATCTGAATAAATCTACGGTAAGAATCATATGCAAACCTTGGATTGTTCGTAAGCTTCGCCATTCCTTCAACTGTTTCATCATTCATCCCAAGGTTTAATACGGTATCCATCATTCCAGGCATCGAATGAACCGCTCCTGAACGAACAGATACGAGCAATGGATTTTCGGGGTCTCCTAGGCTTTTTCCTGTTTGTTCTTCGAGGTTCGTTAATGCTTCTAACACTTGTTGTTCGATCGTTTCAGAAATTGATTTTCCCGCATCATAGTATGCATTACAAGCATCCGTAGAAATAGTGAATCCATAAGGAACAGGTAACCCAATCCGAGTCATCTCAGCTAAGTTTGCTCCCTTTCCTCCTAAAAGTTCCTTTTTATCGCCACTTCCTTGATCGAACATATAAACAAATTTATTCACGATATCCTACCCCTCTCTTTTTTAGCATGGCTAATAGTAAATCGGCTGTTTCTTCAACAGCTTTATCTGAGACATTAATAATGGGACATCCAATACGTTTCATTATCTTTTCAGCGTATTCTAACTCTTCTAGGATTCGGTCGAGGTCCGCGTACTTTGCCACCGACAATCCTAAGTTTTTCAATCTTTGTTTACGAATTTCATTTAGCTTATCTGGTGTGATAACTAGACCGACACATTTATTTTTTGACACTTTAAAAAGCTCATCTGGTGGTCGTACTTCTGGTACTAAAGGGACGTTTGCCACCTTATAACGCTTATGTGCCAAATACATGGATAGTGGCGTCTTTGATGTTCGAGAAACCCCAATTAATACAATATCCGCACGTTGAATTCCCCTACTATCTTGCCCATCATCGTATTTTACAGCGAACTCAACGGCTTCGACTCTTCGAAAATAGTTTGCGTCTAATTTTCTAATTAATCTTGGTTCTCGCTTCGGTTCTTTATTGAACGTTTTAGCAAAGGCTTCCATAAGTGGATTCATCAAATCAATCGCCATAACCCCTTCTTCTTTCGACCTGTTATCTAAGTAATCTTTCAAAGTTGGAATAACAAGTGTATAGGCGATAATCGAGTTGGTGCATTTAGAAGCAATGATGACGTTTTCAAGATCATTGACATCCTCTACATATGAAACATGGTCAATTTCAACTTCTCCTCCATTAAATTGCGATGCGACAGCTTTCACCATCAATTCAGCTGTTTCGCCAACTGAATCAGAAACGACATAGACGACTTCCTTCTCTTTCACACCGATTCCCCTTTACTTTTTTTGTTTCATAGTAGCTTTCATGTAGGTCTTAGTCATTTCAGAATGGCACCCAATATGTACCTTAATAACTTGAAAGACTATCAAGAAATCATCTCCTCACTCCTAGTTAAATAGAACCTTTTGATAGTCTATTGAATGTAATATGTGACATACTAATAAGAAATTCAATGCAAATGTGTTATACATTAAATTAAATAGTATATTACCATTTATCAAGATTCGTTACAACCCCTTATTTCCAATTAAAGCAATAGAATAGACAGAAATTTCATTTTATTATTCAAAATGCTTTCCTTTAGGGATAAACACAAATTCAAAATCCGCACGATATGCATTATACTTGTCCAGTTCAACTCTACTATACTTGAATAAGCTAGCAATGAGACACATTGAAAAGGGGGGATTAATAGTGGACGAAAAAAAAATTGAGCCGAAAATCACAGTAGATTTAGCTAAAAAGCTCTTAAATGATAAAAGTGTCTATTTAACAGAAGAAGGTAGACGCCGTTTATTGGAAATTGTACGAAACGAAGATTACTATAATAACCAGATCATTCACTAAATATAGGAACCATTCTTATAGAAAATATAACTAGATGAGCTAGATGAGGGAGAGGAGCAAGAAAATAAATGGAGAGTACCCAAGCGAAAAAGTGCCTAAAAAAAGGTTCATGTCCAGCGCTATGGGACATGAACCTTTTCTTTACATACTTGAGCTAAGTCTGCACCTTTTTAAAGGGTTTATCTTAAAGAGGCAAACGAAACTAGCTATACATTTCTAAACTACATTGTGCCTGATCGCATAAATAGCAATTTGAGTCCGGTCTCTAAGGTCCAATTTATCTAAAATAAGACTAATATGATTTTTCACCGTGCCGACGGATAAACCAAGCTCGTCTGCAACCTCCTTATTGCTACGCCCTTCTCCAATTCGTTTAATAATATCTAGCTCACGAGGCGTTATCGAAGAGTCAACTTCTAGCACCTCAGATTGTTTAATGAGACGGGGCATTACTTTTGCTGCTACATGATCCTGTAAGGAAAGACCTCCTGATAGACAACTTCGAATCGCACGAATTAATTCTTCTGGCTCTGCATCTTTTAGCATATATCCCCTAGCCCCGCTTTTCAATGCTTCTAATGCATACTGATCATCATTAAACGTAGTTAACATAAGAACTACTTGATCTGGCCAGCGAGAATGAATAATTCGAGCTGCTTCCAACCCATCCATGACAGGCATCCTGATATCAAGTACAACAATGTCAAAGGTTTGCGCTTCGCAAAGTAAGATAGCTTCTTTTCCATTGCTAGCTTCCCCTGTAATACAAAGCTCTGAGTCGGTCTCAATCATCATCTTTAATCCTTGCCGTACCATTCCCTGATCTTCAGCCAATAAGATTCGAATCATTGGCCCATCCCTCCCCCATTTGGTAGCGATAACGTGCCACGCACGATAAACCTTCCATTATATTGCTTCACTTCTATTTTTCCTCCTGCATGTTCCATTCTTTCTCTCATAGCCGTAAGCCCAAACCCTTCACGAATAATACCCTCTTCAATGGTTTGATTGGACACTTCAAAACGAAAAAGTGTTCCACCTGGAGCTTCAAAGAGAATATCTACTTCCCTTGTTCCACTATGACGCATCACATTTGTTAACGCCTCTTGAACCACTCGGTATACAGCAATAGCCTGTGAATTCAAAAGAGGAGCTGATAATGCGCCATGTTTAACTGTGAATTGTACTCGTATAAAGCTTTCTGCTTCTAATTTTCTAATCAACCCAATGATCGCTGACAAGCCTCTTACGTCATCTTGTTTCAACGTTTTCACTGCACTTCTCGTTTCCTCTAAACTTTCCTTTGCTATTTTTTTCAATTCGACAATTTTCCTATTCTCTTCGTCAGAAGATGACTGCATCCGAAAAACTTCAAGCTGCATTAATAAAGCTGTCAGCTTATGACCAACCGAATCATGTATTTCCCGAGCAATTTGCGATCGTTCCTCTTGACGTGCTAATTTTTCATCTGAGACAACCCGACGTTTCATTTTACGATACTCCGTTAACAGTGCTTCATTGCGAGCAAGAGTTTCCTCATGACTTATAAAAAGTCTGCGATAAAGAGTTAACCCTACAGTAATGATTAATCCATACAAACAAAGAAACATTGGCGGCACACTTGGATAATGTAAAAAGTATGGGGCCAATGTACCACTAAAAAGAATTACCCCTACAACTCCGGCTTGTAACGGTTGAAGTCTGTATACAGCCTTCCCTGCTATGATTAAAAGAACGAGCAATATGTATATGTTCGGGGTGCTTTCTTTCTCTGGCCAAAGTGAGAGGATTGTGATGATTGATGCTAAGCATAATACAATGGTCAGAAGTCTTTGACGTGTTCGAAAAAGAGGAGATAAAAAAAACAAAGCAAAGAATCCAGCACACCCCACCATACGAAACGGAATTTCACTAAAGTTAATCGTAAAATGAGTTAGCGCAAAGAACCAAGACACTCCAAGTAATAACAACCAAATCCAAAATGATGCCATCCATTCTTCTCCTAACGTAAAATTGAACAAATATAGTTACGCAGATTACTCACTCGTAACTGTACTATTCATTTCTATAACTAGCGATTTCATTGTACATCGCAAGCAACCATTAAAACAACAACTTCCGGGTCATCAGGATTATCTTGGCTTTAACGGAATTAACTATATATCCTAGTTTTTAGGTGAACAGACGACTTCTAAAAGGGGGGAAGCTATCATGTTAAGAGCTCTAACAATTCTTATTTAATGGAACGTTTAAATTTATGCGAGGAGACTGAGAATTAGAGAGTGGTTTTCAGAAATTTATCTATTTCGTCCGCTATCATACTTGAGAAGACGTTCCACGATAACGGTTCTATGCCATAAGAGGACAAGCTCTGTTCTCTTATGGCTTCAACAAATATGGCGCTGACTCATGTAATCTTAGGTAATCCTAATGCTAAAACAAGCATTCGTAGAACATCTTACATAATAAAAGTAACCACAATGTACAAGCCGGTTGTAATCCCAGCTGCGATTAACGCCGGCTTCAATTTATATTTAGCATAATCAATCACAGAAAGACCCAAAATCTTTGCTATGGTATTTGTATCATCACTTAAAGGCGAGGCAAACGCTCCAAACGCCCCACTAGCAAAGACTGCCCCTATTACTAATGGAAGCGAAACATCACCAACTAGCGCAAGCGAGATCCCAAGAGGCATCAAAATCCCCCATGTCCCCCAAGCTGAACCTATAAAATACGATACAGCCGCTCCGAACGCGAATATAAGTGGGGCTATAAACATTTGAGGAATCCAGCCTGAATGTGCTGTAACAAACGCTGAAAACCCTAAATCATCGGTAATCGAGGAGAGTCCCCACACGATTGATAACAGTAAAATGACCGACATTAATTCGTTTCCACCTGCGATAAAGCCATCAATAAGTTCACTTAATTTGAAACGCTGAAGCAAGTAAAACCCAATGGATAACAACACTGTTATTAGAAGAGCCACTACCATTGCATCTAAAACATCGGCTTTGATAAATGCCTCAAAAAAGTCAAAACCCTGAACATGACCATCCCACCACGTTAAAAACAATGTCAAACCAATGACCAATATTAATGGAAAAAGCAAGTTCAGTGGTTTTATCGGTAACTCCTTTGAAACGCCAGGGTGACAGTCATGCCAATCATCTTCCTCTTCCACCTTCTTCTCATCAATTTGCATAGGTGCTGTTGATTTCTTTTTTGAATGATGAAAGAAACTTAAATACGCACCTAATAAAATCATGACGATTGAAAAGAAGTTAAACGGAATGCTTTGGATAAATAAAGAGTAAGGATCTAATTCTATCCCTTGATTCTCGGTTGCTATTTGAATGATCGAAACCATATAGCCAACAAAAGCTGTCGCAACAGGAATTAACACAATGATTGGTGTTGCTGTTGTCTCAATGACAAAACCAAGCTCTGCCGTGGTCATCTTTACTTTCTTTAAGAGAGCTCTCATTATAGGAGCAATTGTGACAAAACGAAACGTCGGTGCCGCAAATGTCCCGATCGTTGACACATACGTTAAAATAAGTGCTTGTTTTCTTGTTTGAATTTTTTCCGCTGCCTTTTCAACAAAACCTCTTATGCCTCCTGTCATCTTAATCATGCCAACCAATCCAGAAAAAGCATATAAAAAGACAATAATTTTAATATTATTCCTATCAATCAATGCTTGTACTACATAGACAAACATTGCCTGTATCCCACCAAGAATCGATGGCTCCAAGATATAGGACCCTACAAGCAATCCTAAAAAAAGAGCTGGAAGAACTTGTTTTGTGTAGATTGCTACAGGGATTACCACTAAAAATGGTACAATCGAAAGCCAGCTTGATTCCATAACCATCACCTATCTTAAAGTATCTCTAAAAGTTGTTACCGTTTTAGAATGTGATTGGTGTTGGAAATTATACGTAACGCTAGATTGTTTATATGAACGTTTTTAGAATGAATTTAAGCAACAAGTTATAAAAGTTTACACTATTTATAAAAAATCCTATATACTGTACATACTAATGAGAAATTGAAAATGAGAGGGATATGAAATGTCTGACGAAAAACAAAGAAAAAAAATCAGCCTACAAGATGCCATAAAACAACAACTTGCCAACAAGAAAAAACAAAACAGTTCAAATAGACCGACTAACAACCCGTACCAATCAACTAAGCAAATGAAGAGCCAACAAACGAAAAAACAAAATAACCAAAGAAAAAGAACTGGGGTATAGCCTCAAAAAACAAAGCCACACTCTCACAATTAAGTGAAGTAGGCTTTGTTTTTAACATTTTATTCCTCTTTAAGCGTCTTCTTGTTCTCCGTTTTGATTGGAATGGTTACAACAAAGCTAGAACCAAATCCCTCTTGTGTAAGGACATCGATTGAGTATTGATGAATGCCTAAAATTTGCTTAACAATCGATAAACCAAGCCCATTGCCATCCACTGAGCTTCCTCTTGCTTTATCTACTTTATAAAATCGATCAAATAAGTACGGGATGGCATCTTCTGCAATGCCTTTCCCATAATCTTTTACACTTACAGTCACACCTTGATCTCCTCTTTTTAGCTCAATCTGAATGGCTCCTTTTTGAGGAGAATATTTAATAGCATTTGTTAACAAGTTAAACCACACTTGTTCGAGTAGATCTTGATCAGCCAACACTTCAATAGGTTCAAGTTCTAAGTCAATTTGTAACTCTTTCTTTTTCCATTGCGGTTCTGTTGCTAACACCGTTCTTCTAATTTGTTCGTCAAGCCAATACAATTCAGGACGATAGGGATGATGCTCTGAATCTAAGGAAGCAAGTCTTAATAAATTTTCACTTAGCCTGGAAAGTCGATCCGTCTCCTGATAAATAATATCCAAATATTCTCTCTGATTCTGTATTGGTATCACTTGATCTCTTATCGCTTTTGTAAAACCTCTAATTGATGTAAGCGGCGACTGAATTTCATGTGACACACTACTCACAAAATCATCACGCATTTGATCGATCTTCTCAACCTCTGAGGCCATATGATTAAAGCTTGTGATTAATTCTCCAATCTCATCTTTATTTTTACTTTTAAGACGTACAGAGAAGTTCCCTTTTGCCATCTCTTTCGCTGCCTGAGTTAACAACTTAATAGGGTTTATCAAGTATCGAGAAGCTAATAAAATCAATAAGCTACCAACGAGTAATACTAAGATAAGAGAAATATTAACAATTCCTCTTATTCCCTTCATTTCTTCTTCCGAATTCAAATGAACAAACAAGGCATACGGTTCATTCATGATTTCCACTTGAAAACCAGCTCCATTTGTGACGTCACCTTTCCTGTTTGAGAAGGACATCGGCACTTGATCACCAGACATCAACACGTTTTCAATATCTGTATCATTGATGTCAAATGGCGCATGTTGATCCAATAAGGGAACGCCTTCTTCATCCATAATCATAATATCAAAATGAGCGGACCTCAATGTTTCAGCCATTTCAGGCAACTTTCCTGGATCGGTTAATTCAATTATTTCTGCTACACGCGATGTAACATTGACAACTTCCTTTTCAAGAAAAAAGTAAGCTGTAATGAAATAGGAAGTAGCTATACTAATGATGACAACCCCAATAAAGGTTGCTACGATTCTTACATAAAGACTCTTCTTAAACACTTATGCCTCCTCCAACCGATAACCTAACCCCCTAACGGTTGTGATCGTTATATCCTTAAAAGGAATTAATTGTTCCCTTAATCGTTTAATATGCACATCAACAGTTCTTTCATCGCCTTCATAATCGAATCCCCATATTTTTTCAATTAATTGTGTACGTGTGAATATTTTTCCTGGTGAGTTAGCTAGCATATAGAGTAATTCGCATTCTTTTTTCTTTAAATATACTGATAAATCATGACACTGAATCAAATGTTTTTCTAAATCAATCGTTGTTGAACCAATCGTTATCCTACTTTCTGTTGATACATGATACCGTTTTAAAAGGGCCTTCACTCGAAGAATTAATTCGACCGGATCAAATGGCTTGACTAAATAGTCATCTGTACCGGCACTAAACCCCTTTACCTTATCCTGCGATTCTCCTTTTGCCGTGACCATTAAGATAGGGATATTCAAAAACGACCGAATATCCGCCGTTAATTCAATCCCATCGATATATGGCATCATGACATCGACAATGGCTAAGTCTATCGGTTCATGAGATAATAGTTCTAATGCCTCTTTTCCATCACATGCTTCTACCACACTAAACTGACTATTTTCCAAGTACACTCTTATTAATTTTCGAATATGTGAATCGTCATCGACTACGAGAATTTTATTCACTATTTTCTCAACTCCGATAATATATTTTAGAAACGAAATTTATACGATCTATCTTTCCTAGTAGCTGTGAATTTAAAAGAAACAGAAACGTGATTTATTTTACCATAATTAGTCTACCAAATTATTATGAACTGAGTATGAAATTTTCTCTTAAAGGGGAATCAACTTCCAAAATAGAAGTCTCTATACTCAACGAACATTGTCTACCGTTATTGACATCCATGTACTCTTATCACTTTCTCCCTTCATTTGTAAAAAAATAGAGTTACTCCACTACCTATCCTCTATCTTGGTAAAAGACACAAAAAAACAACCCCGTTTAAACGGAGCTGTTTTCATATGTCACGGTATACAATTAGGTTTTAATCAATTACCTTCCAGAATGCAGGTTTCACTCTGTAGTTTTCGTCGAATAAAAACGGTGCATCAATTCCGACTCCACTATATTGCTCGGCTCGGTCATCCAACCAAGTATGATTATCAGCTATGCCCCAGAATGTGACACTGCTGATGTCCGCTTCCAACTCTTCATACAACTCAAACAACTGATCGTAACGAACAGCTTGCCGCTCAAAATCTTCTGCAGGGATATCATCATACGTTTCATACGCGTTATCTGGTGGCCAGCCATATAGACTTACATCGAGTTCTGTTACTTGATTGTCCAATCCTAGTTCCGTAAACATTTCAAAAGACTCTCTTGTTTCTTCTATTGAAGGCCAGTCAATTTGAATATGTGCCTGATGCCCTACACCATCAATCGGAACTCCTTGATCTAACAATTGACTTACAAGGTTGTGTAGGTCATCCCTTTTTGATGGTACTTCCGTATTGTAGTCATTGATGTAAAGTTTTGCCTCTTCCCCAGCATATTTTCTAGCTGTCTCAAATGCTACTTTAATATAATCGGTACCAGTAATTTGATACCAAGGTGAATTTCGTAAGCCACCATTATCATCGATCACTTCATTTACTACATCCCAAGAATCGACATCATCCTTATAACGCTCTACGACCGTTTGTATATGTGTTTTCATGCGCTCTAATAAAAGGGCTTTATTTGCATCCCTTTTCTCAGCATCTATTTCATCTACCATTGGATTTCCATTCTCATCAAGGAAAAACCAATCCGGTACTTGATTATGCCAGACAAGTGTGTGAAAACGTAGATTCATATCATTTTTGCGAGCAAACTCAACAATTTTATCCGCCCCTTCCCAATCCCATTGTCCTTCTTGGGGCTGAAGAGAGATAGGTTTCATCGCATTTTCAGCAACAATACTATTATAATGATGCTTTAAAATTTTACCCTGTCTTCCGTTTAATTGATAAGGTTCTACAGCAGCACCAATATCGAAAGCGCTCTCATATCTTTCAGCAAGAGAAGCCACTTGCCATGCATGCGGTTGAACATTACCGTTGCCTTTCTGATCTTTTCCAAATACTCCTTTATGTGCATTTCCTTGAGCTGAGACACTTCCAATACCACCTGAGAAGACGAGAGATAAAGCCAACCCTGCTATAATCGGTTTCCGAAAAATATGTAGCATCTAAAAATCTCCTTTTCATAAAGTGAATTTTTGAAACAAAAACGAAAAGTACTAAACGAAACCTCCTTTTATAAAAAATGGATGCATGCAACCACAATAGGTAAGGGCTTACAAAATAACGATGAATGTAATTGCATGCTTTTAACTCGGCTTCATTATAGCAATAATTCACTTAGTTCATCTACCGAACTAACTAAGATTCTCTAAAATGAGAGATTAGTATTGGTAATAATACCCTATTATGTACATCACACGACCATAAATCATCTACTTATGGCCTATTATTTTCTTAAATCGCACCATCCAAATCACCTAAATCTAAAATCTGTTTCTAAACATATATCTCTTAAACTAAAAAACTCACTTAAAAGAGGATGTTTCAAAAGGTTTCTTCCCTTTTGAAACATCCTCAAAAATGAGATAAATTGAAATATGGTAAAGAAATTCTCCTCTAATGGAATCAATTCAGTTCTTTCATTCAATTCCAATACCTAATCGAAACGCCTTTACAATTACTCCATCATTTGCAGGCTCAAAGTCATGCTGAGGCAAACGCTGAAACCCCATCCGTCCATACAGTCCAATAGCGCTTTTCATAAAATCTGCGGAGTGTAAACCAATTGTATCATATCCCTTTGCTTTCGTTCGTGCAATACATTCGGTAAGCAGGGCGTGTGCAACTCCTTTTCCTCTTGCTTCTTTATTAACAGCAAGAAGACGAATTTCTGAGTAATCTAACTCATCAACCTGCCCTTCATAGGCGTCTACTTTGGGTGGAAAAAGGGCTACACTTCCGATAATCTCTCCTTCTACTTCAGCAACAATTAGTTCTACTCCAGGTTGCATATCTGCCTCTGAAGAGATTGCTTGTTTAAGAGCTTGCCAATGTTTTTCAGATACAGCTTGCGCATGCTCGCTGTAAGCATTAACCCTTTGCGTGCGAATAAACTGGATTTCATCTTCCACAGCATTACGTATTTTCATTTTGCATCAATTCTCCTCGATTAAAAATTTTCCTACTTGTTTACTTAAAGATTGGCGGTTATGTGGCAACAAAAGAGCTGTTATATCAGGTCCTTTAGGAAGAATTTTAACCCCTCCGTTGTTCTGAAAAATGGTAATAGATAAATGATAGTGCTTCTTAATTGCATCAAAATCGGTTGTATCTCCAAAGCCTGGTGTATCGTATAAATCACGAAGGTATCCCCATAAATGCTCGTATTCCCGAATTAAATTACGATTTGTATTAAATCCATTATAATAAGCGACATCAAAACGGATTAATGTAGCATAAAGACGAATATCTGAATCTGTGACGAAATCTCCGAACAAAAATCGCTGATTAGCAAGTCGCTCCTCTAATGCATCTAACCTAGCAAAAAGTGCATCAAACGCTTGTTCATACGCTTCTTGTGAACGAGCAAATCCACATTTATATACACCATTATTTATATCTTCAAAAATTAGCTCATTAAGTGAATCAATTTCTTCACGTAAATGAATTGGATACAGGCTTGGTGCAGATGGTTTATGAAATGGTGCCCATACCGTTTCAAAGTAATTCGTTAGTTTAAAATAATCATTATAGACAGCTTGGTTATTGGTGACATCGACAAGAACAGGAACCGTCGGTCGACCCTCATATTCTTTATCTGCATTTTTGTATACTTCACTTATATACGTAACCCCTAAAACAGGATCAACTCTAGCTGGATCAAGTGAGAACTCCCAGTCGACACGATCAATATTTGGACGAATCGGACTCGCTGTTCCCAAGCTGATCGCGTCTTGAAGCCCAAGTAATTTGCGTACAATGACAGAACGATGAGCCCAAGGACAAGCTGGCGACCAAAGAAGTCGATAGCGGCCTTGCTCTACTGGCAATTCCCCGGGTTGCTCACCAAAAGGGGTCGTAAATCGATTCACTTGCCTTTTAAAAGAGCCATCCTTATGAAATTCATTAGTCATATTTGCATATGTATTTAAATCTTCTATACTATGTCCATTGACTGTCTCATCATTTCGTCTCATGATATCACCCTTCCTACTATTTGATTACTTTCTATCCAGCATATCCCATTAACATTGTACTTAATATATCATCAAATTTGCCTTTTTCACAGAAAAAAAGACCTCTAGATTCTATATACCTAGAGGTCATGAACACTAATTTAATCAACCTTAAATTGTGAAAGTGTTTCGTTTAATTCATCTGTTAATATGCGCAATGACTGAATTTTATCTACTATATTTCCAATTGAATGTAATTGCTCATTCGTCGATGCAGAAATTTCTTCACTACCAGCGGCCGTTTGTTCGACAACCGCACTAATATTTTCAACGTTATTTAAAACATGTTCGTTGAACTTCTTCGAAGAATCTACACCCACTACTAGATCTTGTAAGACGCCTGAAATCCCTTGTACTCTGTCTTCTATTTGTTCAAACGTTTCAAGTGTACGGTTCATATGGTGACTTTGATCTTTAGAAATCTTAACGCCTTGATCAACCGAATTTGAAATCGTTGATAACCCTTCTTTTATACGGATCACCATCTCAAAAATATGAGTCGTCGCCTCTGTTGATTCATCAGCGAGTTTTCTTACTTCATCTGCAACAACGGCAAACCCTTTTCCGGCCTCTCCCGCCCTAGCCGCTTCTATTGCTGCATTTAATGATAGCAGGTTGGTTTGTTGCGCAATGTTGGAAACCGTATGAGCCATATTTTCTATCTGAGTCGCATAATCCGTAAATTCTTTGGTCGCTTGTTCAATAGCTTGAGTTGCTTGAACGTTTTCTCTTAGTAACATTTGTTGCTCATCAATTACTTGGCGTCCATTTACAATCGCTACATTCGCACCTTTTGCATAGTCAACCGATTGTTGTGCTCTTTCCACGTTACTGCCAAAACCTTGGCCCATTTGCTCAATTAACTCAACTGAACTTTGTAAATCCTCTGAAATTGTCTGTGAACCTTTAGATAGTTCATCTGTTGATAACGCAATTTGCTGACTAGACTCTGACAACTGACGATTCTCTAATTCTAACTCCTTCGAATACGCGTCAACTTTCTGACTTGCCGATCCAACAGATGTGAGTAATGCGGTCAATTGATTAACCATTTTGATAAACGATTCATTTAGCTGGCCTAGTTCGTCTTTATGCTCGTAGTTAACCTGGTCAACAGCTAGGTTTCCTGCTGCAATCTCCTGAGCATTTTGTGTTAACTTCTTCAATGGATTTGTAATGCTATTTGTCATACGTACAAGCACAAATGAGGATACTAGCACAAGAACAACACTACCGATAATGGCAAATGTAATGATAAATTCAATTTGAGCCCTTGTTGTTTCTTGCAAATAATCATGATGTGATGTTGCATGCAAATTTAATAAATATAAATCATTGGAGATCCCTTGAGTTCTCACAGCTTGACGTTTTACTTCCGCAAGGTTCTCATCTCTCAATGCTTCCTCCGCTGTTTGCTTTAGCTCAGTAAATTTTGAGCGAGCTACTTCTAAGGACTTTCTACCTTCATCATGGTTTAAAAGCGAATCAACCTTATCGAATAGGTTATCTACTAGCACGATTTCATTTAATGCTTCTTGCTTATTGCTCTCGGTATGATTATTAGCATAATTATTCATGCTTTGCATAGCCACTTTCATTTCTGCATTTAATTCATGGACAGCAATAAGTAGATCTACATTTTCTTGATTCGAAGTTTGAATTGATAACATCCTTGTAATAATAAATCCTATCATAAGAATGGATAAGACAAGTGCTAGTAAGGAATGAAAAAGTATTTTTCTTTTGATGGACATCGAGTTTCCTCCTGTTGCAATCTCTTTGTTAGTTACTAAATATTACATCCCCATGTAAAAGAGCCTCTTCAGCCTCTCTTAGCTCTTCTTCCTGTTCCGCTGTTAAATTAATTATTCGAACTGGAGCCAATCCGACACCATTATCAGCTAACCCTAACTCTATATGCTTGTCTGATAATTGATTATGTTCTTGAATTTCTTTTACGGCATCAAACAATGCAACATCCACGTTTTTCATCATAGATGTAATGATGGCCTCTTCCGCATAATAAAATTGATCGCTGTCTACCCCAATGGCATAAACCCCATTTTGCTGTGCCTCTCTTAATGCTCCAACACCGGTAAATCCAGCAGCAGAATAAAGAACATCGCTGTCTTGATCGATCATATTTTTAGCGATCTCTGCCCCTAACACATCATTACCAAAATCACCAGAGTATTCAATAAGTACTTCTATCTCTGGATCGATCGATGCCGCTCCTTTTGCAAAGCCGTTTGCAAACTTTTGAATAAGTGGAACATCATCACCGCCGATAAAACCTATGGTCTTTGTCTCAGTCGTTAATGCCGCAATCACTCCTGCTAGATAACTACCTTCATCTTCTTTAAACGTCAATGAAATAATATTGTCTACTTCAGACACTGCATCAACAAGCAAAAATAATTGATTTGGATATTGTTTGGCAACCGTTTCAAGTTCTTCTTGTACCATAAATCCTAATCCAACAATGAGATGATGATCAGCTTCTACTAAGTCCATTAATCCTTGTTCATAAGTCTCTGTATCTTTTAACTCACGATAGTCAAAAACAATTCCTAACTCATCTCGTGCTCTAACCAATCCTTGGAACGCAGCGTCACTAAAAGATTGATCTCCCAGTCCGACGTCTGACAACATAATTCCAATTTTTGTTTTTTCTTTTATTGGATTCGACTCTTCTATATTGCATCCACTTAAAAAGATGGCAAATATTAATATAAGTACAAAGGAATAAATGATGTTTCTCATGCTGTATTTCCCTCCAAATTTTTCATACATTTCACTACTATATCAGAAATAGACATATATACCCACTACTTTCTCTGCAACTTTCATCAAAATCCACATTTTGTAGTTAATTTTACCTTACACAATTTTATATTGAGCCCAAGCAAAAGATGTTAGCCCACATACTCTTATAGGGAAACATTAAAGGTAAGGGGTGGATGCTGTGAATACGGGGACAGAATTCAATGGTGACAACGGAATTGTATTGTCATTATTTATCCTTTTTTTGGTTATTGGAATGATTTTATTTGCTGTCACTATGTAGGAGTGTTGCCGCTTTTCTCGCGGGACCCATCATTACGAAAAAACCCTTATTGCAATTTATTGGTCAAACACCCTCTTAGTCGATATACTAAAAGTGAAACATAAAAAACATATCGTATTGTTGGAGGGATTCATGATGTTACACATTGAAATGTGGACAGATTTTGCTTGACCATTTTGCTATATAGGCAAGAAGCGTCTGGAGGACGCCATTCAGAAAATAAACCATCCTGTTAAAGTAGACTATCGTTGTTTTGAATTAGATCCAGCGATGGAACGTGATGCAGGATACAACATATATGAAAAATTGGCTTCCAAATATGGAATGAGTTTAGACCAAGCAAAAACTAACTGTCAAAACATGGAACGCATGGCACAGGAAATTGGCTTAGACTTCAGATTTGATACTCAAATTTTAACGAATACGTTTGATGCCCACCGATTGGTAATGTTCGCCAAAGAACATGGGAAGATACACGAAATGACTGATCGTTTATTGCGTGCGTATTACACTGAAGGAAAGCATATTGGAAATCATGAATCATTGGAGACGCTTGCTGAAGAGGTTGGATTGGACCGAGGTTCCGTAGCAACTATGCTTGCAAGTAATGAATTTGGCAATATTGTTCGTCAAGATGAGAAAGAAGCAGAGCGGTATGGTATCCGCAGCATTCCTTTTTTCCTTGTTAATCAAAAGTATGCTATTACTGGAGCACAATCCACTGACGTGTTTGTTCAATCGTTGGAACAGATTATTGAACAAGACGGCCTATTTGTAGAACAAACAGGTGCATCTTGTGATGATCAAGGTTGCGAACTACCCGAAAAATAATCCATGAGAGGTTGTCTAAAAGGGCAAGGGGGTCCAATGACCCTTGCCCAATTTCTATATTATAAACCATTTTGGCCTTTTATTTCCGCTTTAATCTCTTTAATAATAGACATTTTGTTGTCCCAACATTGTTGACTTAAATCAACCGGATACTCTTCAGGGTTTAATGTTCGCTTGTACTCCTCCCAAAGTATAGCTAGGTTTTGAGAGACAAACTTTTGAATTTCGAAAATATCTGGAGTATCATAAAGCAACTCTCCATCTACAAAAATATTCGTAAGGAGTTCTTTTGCTTCAAAGTCCGTTACAAATTTACTAATAAATGTGTGTGTTGGATGGAACATTTTTAAGCGTTCTTCTGTTTGTGGCTCTTCATTTTTTAAGGCAATATAATCTCCTTCTGATTTCCCGTTCTTATTATTAATGATTCGATACACTCTCTTCTCACCCGGCGTTGTGACTTTTTCCGGATTTGATGAAATTTTAATGGTATCGACCATAGTTCCATGTTCATCTTCAATCGCCACAATTTTATAAACAGCACCAAGAGCAGGCTGATCAAAGGCAGTAATCAACTTTGTTCCTATTCCCCACACGTCAATCTTGGCTCCTTGTGCTTTTAAACTTAAAATGGTCTGCTCATCCAAATCACTTGAAGCTACAATTTGAGTCGAGTGGAACCCAGCTTGATCAAGCATCTCTCTCGTTTTCTTAGACAAATAAGCCATATCTCCGCCATCCAAACGGATCCCTTTAAAATCCACTTTCCCCTTAAATTCCTTGGCGACTTCAATAGCAGCAGGTACACCTGAACGCAACACATCATATGTATCAACAAGTGGAATGAACACTTTTGTTTTTCGTTTAACACAGCTTTCAGCATACTTCTTCATCGCAACATAATCACTTTTGTACACTTGAATCATTGAGTGGGCATGTGTACCAGAAACGGGAATTCCAAATTTTTTCCCTGCACGTACGTTACTAGTAGCATCAAATCCTGCGATAAACGCCGCTCTTGTGCCCCAAATAGCAGCATCCATTTCTTGTGCACGTCGGGAACCAAACTCCAAGGCTTTCTCTTCCCCTAGCACTTGTTTAATTCTTGAAGCCTTTGTTGCAATTAGTGTTTGATAGTTGACAATATTCAACAATGCCGTTTCTATTAGCTGTGCCTCTGCCAACGTCGATTCAACTTGTAAGATCGGTTCATTACCAAAAACAAGTTCTCCTTCTCTCATTGAGCGAATGGTACCAGTGAAACGAATCGTCTTTAAATAATCAAGAAAGTCTTCTTCATAACCACCCGCCTCACGTAAATAGTCAATATCACTCTGTGTAAAACAAAAATCTTTTATATATTCAATTATTCGTTCCAACCCTGCAAACACCCCGTATCCATTTCCAAACGGGAGATTGCGAAAATATAATTCAAAGACCGCTTTCCTGTTATGCATCTTGTCATGCCAATATGTTTCGGTCATATTAACTTGATATGCATCTGTATGTAGTGCGAAGCCATCATCATTGTAAATTTTCTTCATCCTCTACCTCCTAATCCTGCTTTCTTACTGTAAGTATCACCCTATCAGTCATTTCTAATAAGTAAAGCGTTTTCTAATACATCTCTCTTTTAAACGCAACATAATCAGTTTACAATAAATAGAAAATAGTAGAAAGATGAGGGCTTATATGAAAAAGGTAAAAACGAATGCGATGCGTCTTTTGGATAAACACAAAATTGATTATAATCAACTTTCTTATGAAACTAATGATGGAAAAATAGATGGTGTATCTGTAGCAAAGAAAATTGGCAGAGAAGTAAATATCGTTTATAAAACCCTTGTTGCCCAAAGCTCAAACAAGGCACATTACGTTTATGTGATTCCAGTTAATGAAGAGCTTGATTTGAAGAAAGCAGCAAAAGCTGCCGGAGAAAAGAAAATCGAACTGATTCCAGTAAAGGATATCACAAAGGTGTCAGGCTACGTTCGTGGCGGATGCTCCCCGATCGGAATGAAAAAACCATTGCCTACTTTTATCGACGAACAAGCCCAGTCACTTAATACCGTTATCGTGAGTGGTGGAATGATTGGCATCCAAATTGAACTAAAAGCAGAGGATTTAGGGACAATGACAAATGCACTATTTGTAAATGTAACAAAGTGATTACTTTCTTCTATAAAAAGCTCTCCTCTTTATCAGAAGAGCTTAGTCTATAAGAAAACTAACTACCTATACGTTAGAGGAATCATCATAATCATAACGAAACCCATCTGTTTGAACCGCTTGTTGCTTTTGCTTTGTTGCGTGCGTCTTCTCTTTAGCTGTTGAAGGCATTCGTTGTTGTTGCTGTCGACTTTTTGGATCTTTTTTCATATTATATCACTCCTTATAATTGAGTTCTATCAGCCTGTAGTATATGCCGATAGCTTTGACTTATTCCTAGCCATGTAGAGTTCACAATTCTTTGGACTTCTTATAAGCTTTTTAATCATCTCATATGTTAAAATGATTTGAGACTATTAAAAAATGGAGGCGTATATGGGGAAACGAATATTATTTTTACTTTTAACAAATATTTTAGTTATGACGACGATCGTGATCGTCTGGTCAATTATTACAACATTTACAGATATCGGGGGTTCCTTTGAAACTGGAGGGCCTGGACTTGGAATAGATTTTGTCGCTTTAGGTGTGTTTAGTTTAATCGTTGGATTCACAGGTTCATTTATTTCATTAGGAATGTCTAGATGGATCGCAAAAAAGATGATGAAAGTAAAAGTTCTAGATCCAAATGGTTCTTTATCACCACAAGAACGTAGCGTTGTTGAGAAAGTTCACCGACTATCTCGTGCAGCTGGCTTAACACATATGCCCGAAGTCGGTATTTATCAATCTCCTGAAGTAAATGCTTTTGCAACGGGGCCGTCAAAGAAACGATCTCTTGTAGCCGTATCATCCGGCCTACTGAGTGTTATGGATGATGATGCTGTTGAAGGAGTTATTGCTCATGAGGTAGCGCACGTAGCAAACGGTGACATGGTTACGATGACCCTTCTGCAAGGAGTTGTCAACACATTTGTCGTCTTCTTCTCAAGAATTGCTGCGATATTAGTATCAAGATTGGTACGTTCTGAGATGCAGACTGTTGTTCGTTTTGCTGCGATCATTATCTTCCAAATTCTTTTCTCTATTCTTGGGAGTCTTGTCGTTATGGCCTATTCGCGACACCGTGAATTTCACGCTGACCGAGGTGGAGCTGATTTAGCCGGCCGTGATAAAATGAGCCACGCATTGCGGTCATTACAATCGTATGTTGACCGTGCCAATGTTAGTCGTGGTACGGATGATTCCGCCATTCAAACAATGAAAATTAATGGGAGTGGCAAAATGTCAAAGTTTTTCTCCTCTCACCCAGATTTAAGCGAGCGAATCACTCGCCTAGAGCAACGTTAAATATGCCCCACCTGCCTACCCCTGCAGGTGGGACTTTTTTATGATTTCTAAACAATTATATCTTACTTATGAATAGCCCTTGCCATGGCCTCTTCATACACCACTCCATCACGTATCGTTTTTTCACTATAAATAAAATAAGGCGACTTGGTAACTTCCATTAACGATAAGATCGTTTGAATGCCTGGAACAATAATATCTTTTCTTTTGTTAGAAAGGCCTTTGACCTTTGAACGCTTCTTAACTGGTAAGGATGCAACCTCATGGAATAGTTGCTCTATATCCTTATCTAACATTTTAGTTGAATTAGTCTTTTTCTTCCTTTGATGTATTCGTATCAAACTCTTAGCAGTGCCTCCAATACCAATTACGGGATAACTGATATTTTCAAGCCACGGAAGACTTTGAAATTGAGTCATCAAGTAAGATTTTAAATGAGCTTTTTGATTGTCATTTACCTTCTGACCTTTTGTAAAAGCATTATCCAATGTAATTGTCCCAAAGGGAAAACTCTGATATTTGACAAGCTTCTGATCTTGAAACAAGGTAATTTCCGTACTTCCCCCACCAGTATCAATTGTTATTCCATTTTTTAGCCCGATAGAATGAGCAATTCCAACAAAACCGTAATACGCTTCTTCATATTCACTTAACACACGCAATGAGAACCCCGTTTGTTTGTTGATTTCCGCCAACACCTTGCCCTGGTTAGAAGACTGCCTGATGACCGCTGTAGCAAATCCGACAACGTGACTGATTTGATATGAGTCAATAACTTTTTTAAATGATAATAGTGTATTTATCATTAGGTTCAACCCTTTATTTGATAGCTTTCCATGCGTATCTAAATAATTAATTAAACGTGCTGATACCTTCACTTTTTCTACTTCTTTGTATTGGTCTTTATTTATTTTATACACAGCTAATCGAATTGAATTTGACCCGAGATCAATAAGGGCAACCAGATTCTCCTTCATTCCCTCACTTCCTTGTTGTATAGAGATACTACTATTATAAAGTGCAAATGTTAATGTAATATAAAGACCACTTGAAATAATTGTAAAAGGTTATAACACGTACTCTACAAGACATTGTCTTTACAAAAAACACATAAACTTTATAAACATATCATGAACGATTCTTCCGCTTCTAGCATCTATTAATATAGTTAATAACGTTATAGGAGGGAACTATGAAGATACTAGTAATCTGGCGCCTTCTAACTGTCGGTGGGGTTAATGCTGGCTGGAGAAATCGGGCGGTTCACTTCAAAAAATTCGGTATCGATACGGAATTCCTTTATACAAAAGATCTTGGTGGCTTACACATTATGAAGGATGTCTCAAAAGTTTATCTCACCAAAGATCGAAACGAAATCATTCAAATTATTAAATCGAACCGTTATGATGCTATCATCGTTGTTGATACAGCTGAAGCCTATAAATGGATTCATGAAGCTAACTACGATGGACCTGTATTAACGGAGGCCCGCACACCTGAAATTATCAAACTAGCTCCTCATGTCAATTTTCATCAAATTAATCCTGAAGTAATTATCGTTCCTTCTCATCACCAGAAAAGGCTCACATCAATCTTACAGAACAATTATCCTATTGAAGTCATCCACAATGGAATTAACACTTCTCAATTTGAGCCTTTGCACGATTTTGCTAATGAAACTGTCCCCATCCTTGAAGAAAACAAAAAAATCATTGGCTGGATTGGCAGAGTCGATAGAAGGAAAAATTGGAGGCTATTACTAAAAATTGCACACCTCATCAAAAACCAACGTGATGATGTAGAATTTTGGGTTATTGGCGGGGCAAAAAGTGTTCAAAAAGATAAATTTACAGCCGAATGGCAAACGCAAGGATTAACAGACATTGTTAAATGGTTCCCCGTCATACCATACCAGCAAATGCCCATTGTTTATTCAAAGATTAGGAAATCGGGCGGCTGTACACTTGCAACTACAAAAGGGGAATCCTTCGGTAACACGTTTATCGAAGCAATGGCTTGTGGAGTTCCTGTCGTTGCTCCAAACATTTCTTCTATCCCTGAAATCGTCGACCATAAAAAAAATGGCTATTTATATAATGAAAACGATGAAAAGAATGCTGTAAAAGGGCTACTGAAAATCATTGATAATACAAATAATTATTCCTCCATGTCAAAAAGCGCTCGTGACAAAGTGCTAGATCAATTTTCTATTTCTAAATGTGCTAACGAATACATACAACTGCTGCAAGCAGTTGTAAATGGAGGGGAAAAATGATTACTCCTATTCAACATGTAAAAAAACTAGAAAACAATACGAAAAACGTACATGTATTAACATTCAATGATCAAAAGGAATATCTCGTTAAATTTCACGTATTCCATCACCAGAAAGCATTGGTAAACGAATGGCTTTCATACTGCTTAGCCAGATATCTGCAATTGCCAGTTCCACCAGCTGAAATAGTTGAAATTCCACGGGAATTATACGAAACGATCCCTGATTTTCTTCATGTACCTTATGTGTCTCACCATTTAGCTTTTACTGATCAAGTAAATCAGGAGCGACAGCGGAAGGTAAGTGAAATGATAAATCAGGAACATATAGCCGCGATAATAGTTCTAGATTATTGGTTATGCAATTCAAATCGAACTCAAAATAATATTTTTTTAGGAGAAATGAGTGAAAATCAATACGATCTCTCAATTCTTGAAAGCCCGACCTGTTTTGGCTCTACTTCTTGGACCATAACGGATCTGCAAAAGTTACCAGAAAGAGTCTTTGACAGTTCAACACACCGGATATTGGCTCGTTTTATAAAGAGCGAACAGGAATTCAGAGAACAATTAAAGATCATTCAACAAATCCCCATGCTATTAATTGATGAGATCCTTTCATTTATTCCTGATTGTTGGCATCTTACTAAAGAGGAAAGAAAAGAAATTGTTAGAACACTACGCCACCGAAAGTATAAAGTTTTGCCTAAAGTACTTGATAAGTTTATTTCCAATGTCTATCTTCCGGAAATTGATCGTGTATAATAAAAAAATCGAGCCCGTGTTGGCCCGATTTTTTTGGTTTCATTCAAAAAATCTCCTTCACATTAAAATAACCTCGTAACACATCCACAAGATAATCAAATGGAGTCGTTTCCACTTGTCCGTAGCCTTTTTGCGTATACAGATGAGTAGCATTTGGTAACTCTCGTTTTAATTGTTTGCGCAAATTCTCTCCAGCTTCGTCTGCATCGACTAGAATATATACATCTTGATCTTCAATCGGCAAAATGAGTGTCTCTAGCTTTTCTTCACTTAATGTTCCATATGTGCAAATGATATTAACCTTCTCATCAAGAACTTTGTTTACACGCTTACGATCACTTGTACCTTCGACAATTAAAACTTTTTCCTCCATAATCGCCATCCTTTTCATTCAATTGAGAAAGCTTATGGCACCAACCTTCAGTGGATAAAATAAGAAAAATAAACAATACTATCCATGTATGAAAGGGGCGACACAAATGAACTTTGATATTACTTTACTTTACAACAATATGCCTGATTTCCAAAATCATGACGAGGCAAGATCTTGGTTTAAGGAACAGTTCGGTGACCGATTTTTATTGAAAAATAGTGACGAATTTGAAGGAGAGCGAGTCTATTATTATCATCTTGTCAAAAATCCGGAAGTGTATCATGAATATATGGAAGCCTTATCTAGTTCTGTAGAACATAAAATTACTAGCATGGAACCTTTCCAAAGTTACTCCACGATTGAAATTAGTGAAGACGGTAGGATTAGCTTTACTATATAAAATAAAACAAGAGGTTGTGTTAACAAGCCTCTTGTTTCACTTTTTTTCTCTGTCTTTACAGCTTGCACGTTATACAATTCACCTTCAAATTGGACAATATAATCTGGTTTTGGCTTTCCTAAGTTCGCCTTATGACCAGCAATATGTGCTTCACTCTTCTCCCAATTCTTCCAATGCTGTTCCGATTCCCAACGAATTTGAACAATAACTTCTTCGTCACCACGTCTTACCTTCTTTGTCATAACAGTCGAATCAATAAATCCTTCCTGCTCTTCAATAACCCCGGGTTACCAAAACGTTCTACCACTTGATGTGCATTGCCTTCAGTTACTTGAATTTTTCTTAATTGAATAAACATAATACCTCTCCCATCTATCATTTACAGTTACATTATAAATGATAATGATTATCATTGTTTGCTGTTTTAAATATTATTTTCCGTGCTTTCCATCTATCTAACAAATTCACATAGGTCGTCTCTTGGAAGGAAAGTCTGTATATTTCCAATTATATAGTTAAACAATAAAATAACTTTAAAAATGAGGGGTTAAATATGGGATTGACACTCTTTTTCTTACTTGCTTACCTTATTTCCTCACTATTTCTTGTGATGAAAAAAAAACTAAACATTATTGAGAATTCTTTTAGCTTTTTGTTGTTCCTAATCATAAATATTAATTTCTCATGGATCGTTTTTGAAGAATTGAAACTTGTGACGGTTACAGATGAGATCGTCAATTATACGGCATTTCTACTTAATCGGAGTTTGATTATTCCACTACTTTTATTGGTCTATATAAACTTCTTTCAAACATGGAAGAATACAGTTCGTCGTATTTTCCTTACCATTTGCTCTTTAGGTATCATGCTTCTCCTTAGTGGCCTCTCCATTTTTTTTGATATTTTAACGTACGTTAATTGGAACCTTGGTTATGATGTGATCTATTTTTCCATCCTTCATGTCATTGCTTATTATACTTATCGCGGTTTTATAAAATTTGCTTATCGAAAGGTACGTTACTTATGATCTTATGGGAAGAATTAGGAATAAACGAACTCGCCATATTAATGATGCTTATTTTAGCTTTTACTATATTTGGAATCCTTGCAAAAAGATTGCCCAGGTCTATCACATGGTTGAGTTTATTATGGGGATTAGCTAGTGCTATGTTTTTTGATTTTACCATTGGTGGAGGCTTATTTGACTTTTATCAAGTGAATGATTCACCTAGATATGAATTATTTGACCTTTTCTATTACATTTTATTTGCTCCATTCAGTTATTTGTTCATTTATTTATATGAGAAATTAGAGATTAATAAAAAAACATTCGTATGGTATATCATGGGCTGGAGCATTGCAGGGGTTGGAGCCAATTGGTTGTACACCAAGCTAGAGATCATCCATTTTCATAGCGGGTATATCCTCCCATACTCTTTTATCGTTTTTCTTATCGTTCAAACGATAACGGGTTTGTATTATGAACGCATCAAATCTTTACAGGGTACATTGGTACATGAATTGTAATAGAGCCACTTGTTCTGCAAATAAGAACAAGTGGCTCTTTAGTACTTAGATAACTTCAAAATCCAATGATGCTTTCGCTGTACCATTAATTATAATTGTAATGGTATGTACTCCTTGATAATGTATCCTTGTCGATAAATCTTTAAAGGAATGTTTTTTTGAATATTCCTTTGCTTGTTGAGAAAGAAGCTTCGTCTCTGTAATTTTAAACACCTTTCGATTTCGATGACCTCTAGCCTTCACATAATCAATTGCATATTCTATTCTTGCTTTCTTATTTTCTGTTGCATGAACATGAAATGAAAACTGAATGCCTTCACCAATTTTCACTTTATCTGAACACGTAAAATGGTCCAACGTAATCGCTTCATCATTTTCATAACCAAAGATGGCTAATACTTGTTGGTCGCCTTTCTTCAACAATGTTCTACATGCATGTTTGACAATCCAATCAGTATGTTCATGCGTGCCATACCATTTTTCTGCGATTTCCCGTACCAGTTCTGGATGTGTTTTTGATATATCGTTTAAATTATTGGCAACACTTTTACGTACATACAATGATGGATCCCGTTTTAAATTTTCTAAAATAGGTAAGATAAGAGAAGGATTCTCTTTCAAAGCAGGGACCGTGATCCCCCACGGTAGGCGTGGTCTAGCTCCTTCACTTGCAAGTCTTCTTACATGTTCATTTGTCTCAGTCGACCACTCAAATAACTGTGTTATCATTTTTTCTAGATTTGCAAGGAGAAATGGTCTAACCGCGAATTCTGCGGTGGAAAATTGAGTGAATGTTTTTAATGCTTGCATAGATTGGTCCCAGTGGTTTATTCCATATTGTTCAACATAATCTGGAAAAATTAATCCTCTAAGACCTTCTTTTAAGGTTGGCTCGACTTTATGTAAAATTCGTAAACCTTCTAAATAATCTTTAGGTAGTGTAGCATGCAACGCTTCTGTAATACGTCTCATTCTTTGTTTCAGAGCTAGCTCTTGCCAATCACGTTGAAAGATGAAATTCTCACATTTAGTACGATTAAAATCGGGATACTCCTTTTTAACTGCCTCTGTAAGTAGATCGACAAACTCTACATTGTAAATATCTTTTAACTTTTCCATTGGTCTGCTTCCTTTCTATCCATCATTCTCATTCTCCGCTATTTATTTTGATTGTTTTGACGTTGATGATTAAAAAATTCTATTCGTAAGACGAAGACCTTCCTAAATAACAACTGAATGATTTTCATTTTATCGTAATATAAACAAAAAAACACCTGCTCTATTTAACGCAAGTGATTGTTTAAAATACACATCAATTGATTGATAGAAAAATTGAGTATAAAGGAAATGTTTTAATACAGATGTCCCAAAGGTCGTATAGTTCCTTTGGGACATCCACATCTATTTAAAAATTAATCGTTTGAAGTTGATTTAACATACGTGGGGTAAAATATTCGGCTTCTTCCTTATCAGGTAAATGAAGCGTAATCTTAACATAATAGCCATTGATCTTTTTAATAACGACACTTTGCCTTACCTTATTATTCTCACTGATTAGATATAGTTCGTTGTCTTGATAAAATGAATGTAACTGTGAAACGTTTTTCACTTCACGTACTGGCCCCGTCACTTGTAAATATTGCTCTGCTTCCTTTTTCATATTTGAAAGAGTCGTTTGATTATCAACAAGTTGAACTCTTGCAAAGAAACTGTCATCTCTTATTGAAAATAATTGATAAATGTCCGGTTCTTCAATAATAAATTGAAACCCACTTTCCACATTTAGCTTTACTTCTTTCGTTATCGTACTTTTATAAACGGCTAATTTCTGTCCGGGTAAGATAAGATTAGAAGATAAGTTGTTTATTTGTTTCAATTCTGTAACTGTCATATTATTAGCTCTTGAAATGCTGTAAAGTGTATCGCCTTTTCTCACCTCATACTCCATGGCATTAGCATCTCTCACCATTATCGTTTGACCAGGGTAAATGGTATTGCTCACTAAATGATTGTTCCGTTTTAATTCATCCACTGTCGTATTATAGATTCTTGATAGATGATAAAGTGTATCACCTTTCTTCACTTCGTAGGACACAAGGACCCCAGCTTTGACTTGCAACCTTTGACCAGGAAAAATCAGATTACTTGTCAGTTGGTTCATCTTTTTTAACTCATGTACTGTTAAATGATTTTCTAATGCAATACGGTACAATGTATCGCCACTCTTAACTTCATACGTCGCTGCATTGGCATTTTGAGCGAACCCCAGCATTGCTGCTAAACCTAATGTCATTGCCGTTACCTTCAGTACATTCTTCTTGCCATTCCCCATTTTTATGCACCTCTTTTTAAAATGTCATTTCTAGATGTTTTCAATTATGTAACGACGAGGTTGCAAGGAAGGTTGCAGTACGACAAGCCTAAATTTACGCTAGTCTTTATAGGTGAATTTTATTGATCAAATTTTAAAATAAGTCAGCACATCCAACCTCTCCACACTAACGCAACACCGATTCACCCCGTTAAAGCGAAAAATTTTTTTGGCGGATCCTGTTGATTTTTCTGTAGATACCTTTATAATTATCCTCTAATCATCATTTCTACAATCACTACAACTAGAGGGAGTTTCTATTCATGTTTGCTGTTGATTTTTTAAATAATATACTTTGGTCTTATGTCGTAATTTTTGGCCTTTTAGGCGTGGGAATCTATTTCACCATTCAAACAGGCTTTGTTCAATTTAGATATGTAATAGAAATGGTACGAGTCGCCTTTGAAAAATCTCCAATACAACAACCTGGAGAAAAGCCAATATCGTCTTTCAAATCATTTTGTATTGGTTCAGCGACTCGGATCGGTACAGGAAATTTAGCTGGAGTAGCCGTTGCGGTTACATTAGGTGGTCCCGGTGCTGTATTTTGGATGTGGATTGTTGCGTTACTTGGAGGAGCAACAAGCTTTATTGAAAGTACATTAGCCCAGGTTTATAAAACAAAGGACCAAGATAAACCCGGAGCATATCGTGGTGGCCCTGCGTATTACATTACAAAAGGATTAAATAATAAGTGGCTTGGAATAACCGTTGCGATATTATCTGCTTTCACTTTCGGTCTTGTCTTTAGCTCCGTTCAAAGCAATACAATCACAGCCGCGTTTGAATCAGCATTTGGATTAAATACTGTGGTCGTTGGAATCATATTAGTCGCATTAACGGGCTTCATCATTTATGGTGGTGTTCACCGAATTGCAAATGTAACAAGTGCTATCGTTCCTTTTATGGCACTATTTTATATTGTTGTAGCTTTATTTGTTTTAATAACAAATATTCAGCACTTTCCTGCAGTCATTTCATTAATTGTCTCTAGTGCATTTGGCTTAGAACAAGCAATCGGAGGTGGGATTGGTGCTGCAATAATGCACGGTGTCAGACGTGGTTTATTTTCAAATGAAGCGGGAATGGGTAGTACTCCAAACGCGGCCGCAACCGCTCACGTTTCACACCCAGCCAAACAAGGGTTTATGCAAACGTTAGGTGTCTACTTTGATACATTAATTGTTTGTACTGCTACGGCGTTTATCATTCTTGTTTCTACGGATGTATACATGTCAGGAAATTATGAGGGCATCAATTTATTGCAAGCTGCATTAAGCTCGCAAATTGGTGAATGGGCAAATACTTTCATTGCAATAGCCATCTTCTTATTTGCATTTAGCTCAATTATTGGCAGTTATTATTATGGAGAAACAAATTTACAATTCTTCAACAAAGAGAAACGTTTTTTACATGTTTATCGGTTTGCAACAATGGTGTTTGTGATGATCGGTTCCGTTGTAGGTCTAGGGTTTGTTTGGGAAATAGCTGACTTGTTTATGGCTTTGACAACTATAATCAACCTAACAGCAATTGCTCTATTAGGAAGTGTTGCTTTTAAAGTATTACGTGATTATGAAGTCCAACGAAAACGAGGGTTAAACCCTACCTTTAATCCAACAAAGCTAGATATTAAAAATACGGAGAGTTGGGACGTCAAAATAGAGAATGAACAACAAAAAGTAAGTTAGAGTTAAGAGGGGGATTATCATTAATCAGTCCCCTCTTTTTAATGCTTCCTTACAACGCAACTATCATAAATGACTTCAAGACTACACTCATCCATATTACCTGTAATCTCTGCTAATCTTAATAGCATATTCTCTTCTACAATGGATGCCAAATGTAAGGTTTCAATCCTCCTATTTCCAATGATTTCGACCTGCACAAACGACTTTAATTGATAGTAATCAATGGCCTTATGAACTATATCCCTTAAATGATAATGATTAGAAGCATCAAAATGACCTCTTGCTTGAATCACTTCCTCTGCAAATTCTTTAAATGATTTCCTCTTATTCAAAAAAAGCACCACTCTTCTGTTTATTATTTTACCCATTATGTACAAATGGAAAAAAAGCATTGCATCAATAAAAATTTTACTTTGGTTCAAACTATACCATAGTAAACTACATACAGCTAAGAAGGGAGAGAATCATCTATGTCAGACAAGCGTACCATAACCATTGCACGGGGCGACGGGATTGGTCCTGAAATAATGGATGCAACACTTAAAATTTTGGAGCATGCAGGAGCTAAAATTGAACCTGAATTTATTGATATTGGCGAAAAAGTGTATCTAAATGGCAACACTTCCGGCATACCTGATACTGCTTGGGATTCACTACGACGAAACAAGGTATTTTTAAAAGGACCTATCACCACGCCTCAAGGAGGAGGCTACAAAAGCTTAAATGTTACGATTCGTAAAACACTAGGCTTGTTCGCTAACGTCCGCCCTAATATTTCTTATGCGCAATTCATTAAAACAAAACACCCAAACATGGACTTAGTAATTATTCGTGAAAACGAAGAGGATTTATATGCTGGAATAGAACATCAACAAACACCAGAAGTGGTTCAGTGTTTAAAATTAATTACTCGACCCGGTTCAGAGAAAATCATTCGTTATGCGTTTGAATATGCTAAAAAAAATAATCGAAAAAAAGTGACCTGTTTTACGAAAGACAACATTATGAAATTAACAGATGGACTGTTTCATAATGTATTTAAGGACGTTGCAAAAGAGTATCCTGATATTGAAACCGAACACTGGATAATTGATATTGGAATGGCTAAAATCGCGGACACTCCTCAGGATTTCGATGTCATTGTGATGCCAAATCTTTATGGAGATATCGCATCTGATGTCGCTGCCCAAATTACCGGAAGCGTTGGACTTGCCGGGTCTGCAAACATAGGCGATCAATTTGCTTTATTTGAAGCGATTCACGGAAGCGCACCAGACATTGCAGGAAAAATGATTGCCAATCCTTCTGGTTTACTACACGGGGCCATTATGATGCTTGTTCATATTGGCCAAGCAGATGTGGCAGCCACCATTCATAATGCATGGTTTAAGACATTAGAAGACGGTGTACACACTGGTGATATCGCAAAAGGAGGTGCATCTGTTGGCACAAATGAATTTGCTGAGGCCATCATCGCAAGACTTGGGCAATTACCAACAACTGTGACTCCAATTGAATATAAAAGTACAAACAATACAGCTGAAGGCACCTTTGCTCTTTCTCCTGCTGTAAAAGATCGTCCTAAGCCAGACGTTGTTCGGTCATTAGATGGAGTCGATGTCTTTCTTTTTAACAATGAACAAACACCAGAAGAAATTGGACAAAAATTAGAAGTTGTCGCTGGACCTGAGTTTTCTTTAGCAGTTATAACAAATCGGGGGGTTAAAGTGTATCCAAACGGGTTCCCCGAAACATTCACAACCGACCACTGGCGTTGTCGTTTTCAAATAGCAAAAGAGCAAAAAGCTGTTGGTCATAGTGATATCATTTCGTTACTAAGCCGAATTGAAGAAGCAGGTTTTGATTTTATCAAGACGGAGAATCTCTATCGCTTTAATGAGGAATTAGGGTATTCATTGGGACAGGGACAATAAAAAATCCAAAAAAGACTTGAATGGCTTTACCTTCAAGTCTTTTTTTCATTATTCCTTTATAAACTCTTTCGTGCTTCTTTCTGTATCAATCGGACGAACCGCTTTTTCAATTGCCTCACGTTTCGCTTCTAAAAAAGGAGGTAAGGATAACTTCTCCCCAAGTGTTTCATATGGCTCATCCCCCATAAAACCTGGACCATCTGTTGCGAATTCAAATAATATTTGAGGAGCCACTCTTGCATAAAGTGATTCAAAGAAATGACGATCAACATATCCTGATGTTTGCAAACCAAATTTAGGTAATCGGTCAATCCATTCATTTAAAACGCCACGATCTGCCACACGGAAGGCTACGTGATGAACGGTCCCAAAGCCTTGACGTGCTTGGGGAAGCAAGACATTATGCTCAACAATTACTTGTGCTCCGTTTCCACCTTCTCCAACTTCAAATAAATGAGTAGATCCTTCTTTGGCGACTTCCTTAAATAAGAGTACCTTCTCGAGCATTTCTTTAAAATAATCAAACTGTGCAACTCTAATAAAAATGGGACCTAAGCCCGTTATGGCATACTCAAGTGGAATCGGTCCTTTTTGCCAAGGCGTCCCTGATTCTACTCCTTCATTATGCTCGTCTGATATCAGTTGATATTGTTGATCATCAAAATCGACAAATGAAAGAGTCTTTTTTCCAAATTGTTCTTTTATACCTGAATGATGAACATCTAGACGGTCAAATCGTTTTCCCCAGTAGTCTAACGCTTCATCACTAGGTACACGAAACGATGTCTTCGAGATTTCGTTTGTTCCATGAGACCCCTTAGGAATACCAGGAAAATCAAAGAATGTCATATCTGTTCCCGGGCTACCAGTGTCATCAGCAAAAAATAAATGATATGTTTGAATATCGTCTTGATTTACTGTTTTTTTGACTAAACGCATCCCTAATACGTACGTAAAAAACTCATAATTCTTTTCGGCACTACTTGTAATAGCTGTTACGTGATGAAGTCCTTTTAGTTCATTCATGTTATATCCCCCTATATAATCACCATTCATCTAAGCTAAATGGCTTCTACTTATATATTGTTTTCCAATGAATCATAAATATATTTCGAAATAAATTATCTTTAATTCGAGATAAATATAGCATAAGGGTAAAAAAGCTGTCAATAGATGATTGTTTTGAAGTGGACTTTGTTGTTCAGACTCATTATTTTTTTTATAATAAAACCAACTTTAGTAGAAAATAAGAGAGTTATCATTAAAGAAGGAGAGTCTGTATAATGGAACAGAGCAAGATGAAGCGTGAGGAAATTCTTCATGCATTAACATTTAGACACGCCACAAAAGAGTTTGATCCTTCAAAGAAAATATCTAAGGAAGATTTTGACCTTATTTTAGAAGCAGGTCGCTTATCTCCAAGTTCAGTTGGATATGAGCCATGGAAATTTGTCGTTGTACAAAATCAGGAACTAAGGGAAAAACTGAGAGAAGTATCATGGGGTGCCCAAGGCCAACTACCAACAGCAAGTCATTTTGTCATTATTTTAGCGAGAACCATAAAAGATACAAAGTATAATTCAGATTACGTGAAACATCAAATGCTTAACGTAAAAAAATTTCCACCAGAACTGTTTGATAAAATAAAAGAACGTTATAAATCCTTCCAAGAAGAAGACCTTCATTTATTAGAAAATGAGCGTACCATGCTAGATTGGGCTGGAAAACAAACCTATATCGCTCTTGCCAATATGATGACAGTTGCAGCGCTCATCGGAATTGACTCTTGTCCAATTGAAGGGTTTCAATTGGACAAAGTACAAGAAATCCTTAAGGAAGAGAATTTAATTGAAGATGGGCACTTAGCCGTTTCGGTGATGGTTGCATTTGGTTACCGATCAAAAGAACCTCGCCCTAAAACAAGGAAAGATATGAATGAAATTGTACAGTGGATTGAATAAGGGTTAATAAAATCATTCGATGACGCATGGGGTTAAATAAAGTCCATGCGTTTTTTCAACTTCTCCCCGTGTCTTTTGTCTAATAAAAGCGTTTTATGCACTATTTTAGTGCATGAAAGCGCTTTAATTCAGTTGAGTTTCCGTATATAATACAGGAAAGAGATAAAAAAGTACATGAGGTGATTTCATATGAAAAAGACAACTGGTATTAATAAAGTATTCAGCAAACCAGCACTTCGTTATGTAGTCCGCTCATTGCCTGATCAGGATTATAAATTAAATTGGAATCATGAAGAAGATGATAGCATCTTATCTATCTATGATTATAAATCTAAACAAATCAGCGTGGCGACTTTTATTAATGGAGACCAACTCATTTTCAAACATTTAGATTCAACTAATCCAAAAGTGATTTCTGTCTTTGAAGAAGTACTAGGTATCCCGCTTAAAAACAGCGAACAAAAAACATTCAAAACGCTCTACTTAGAAATGGACTATCACTTAATGGAACTTAATGAATACATACAAGCAAAAGACCATTCCAACATTAAAAAGACAAAAGCTAAGTTAATTTTATTAAGAGAGAAAATGGAGAAATTTCAATCGATTGAATAGTCATGTTCCCTTATTGCGCTCAAAAGTAATGGATCAGTCTCCTAATATCGAAAAGAATCCCCTTTAATTATTCACTAATTAAAGGGGATTCTTTATCTTTTGAAGAATTATAATTTATGCAATTGATTAGATAACGATAGAGGTGAATGAATATGTTTGCACATCAACAGTTGAAAAATGAGCCGATGATTTCCAAAAGCATTATTCCGTATGATCAAAAATTAGCACCTTTATTCATTCGTAATCACTTATTTTCTCTTATTCCAAATGGGACACAACATATTTATGTTGCAGGAATTGGTTCTAGCTTAATTAATGGTGACAGCCTTGGCCCCTTTGTTGGAACCTTGTTACACGACATGTACCCAAATCATTTAACCGTCTTTGGAAGCCTCCAATACCCGCTCGATGCTGAGACCTTCGTCCCTACTTTATCAGGCTTCAGTTTGCCAGAAAACAGCTTCGTTATTGCTATTGACAGTGTTCTCGGACCGAAAAAGCATGTAAATTCACTTGTTGTACAAGAAGGGTTTATCCTACCTGGAGAAGGCCTTGGTCAAAACCTTCCTCCCATTGGGGACTGTAGTATACTGGGAGTTGTACTTGAAGATAACCCCGCACTTGAAACTTCTCTTTTTTATACCAATTTACATCTAATTTATACTATGGCCCAAACCATTGCTCGTGGCATTTCACTTTTTGTTCGACAATATTTTCGTTATCCTTCAGATCAACCTATTTTGTCTAATCGTATATAATACAAGATTTTTAATCATGAGTTCCGGTCCTTGCTACCATTCCCGATTTCGGGTCTAGAAATTTGCCTTTCTCATACGCTTTTTCCCCATTAACATATACGCTATGAACTCCTTTAGAATATTGATGAGCATCCGTATATGTTGCTGCATCTTTAATAAGATCCGGGTCAAAAATAACTAAATCAGCAAATGAACCTCCTTTGATGATTCCTCGGTCCGTGAAATTTAATTTCTTTGCAGCAGCCCCTGTCATCTTATAAATCGCCTCTTCTAGTGAAAAGAGTTTTTCTTTTCGTTGATATTGATCAATGACTCGAGGGAAAGAACCATAACTTCGTGGGTGAGGCTTGCCCATACTAAGAGGGCCATCCACTGCTAATGCATATCCATCTGAACCCACCATCGAAAGCTTCCCACGAGCGACTGTACGAACGTCTTGTTCACTCATTGAGAACTTGATCATCTTCACCGCACCTTTTTCTTCGTAAATCAAATCAAGCATCGCCTCTACTGGTGTTTTCTGCTTTAGATCAGCGATCTCTTCAAGGTTCTTCCCCTCAAGCTCTTTGTTTATTTTTGTTTGGACAGATGCAATCATAATACTGTGCCAGCTTACCGATGTTTCTAATTTAACAGTGACTTCTTTTTTGATTTGCTGTCTTAAGTCTTCATCCAAAAGTCTCTCTTCCAATCTAGCCCATCCACCCTCCTGAGCCCATTTTGGCAATTGAGAGGTTAATGATGTAGAGCTAGCTGTATAAGGATAAAAGTCATAATTCACATTGAACCCCTCATGGCAAGCATTCTCTAGAAGCTTAATGGCATCATTTACTTTTCCCCAGTTTTGTTTCCCCACAGCCTTTAAATGAGACACTTGAAGAGAAACTCCTGATCGCCTCGCGACTTCAATTGACTCTTTAATGGAATCAAGCAAATAGTCATCTTCATTCCGCATGTGAGTGGAATAGATCCCACCGTATTCTGCGACGACTTTGCACAGTTCAGCCAGTTCATCGACATCTGCGAACATACCAGGAGGATACTCTAACCCCGATG
Organism: Halalkalibacter okhensis; assembly: GCF_000787375.1. Lineage (GTDB taxonomy): Bacteria > Bacillota > Bacilli > Bacillales > Bacillaceae_D > Halalkalibacter > Halalkalibacter okhensis. The sequence continues at coordinate 132,251 of NZ_JRJU01000008.1, forward strand.
ACATCCCTACTGCCCCTAATTTCATACCTTCTTTAATATATTGCTTCATTCTTTCCAACTCGACCTCCGTTGGCTTTCGATCATCAAACCCCATCACTGCTGCACGTATGGCTCCATGACCAATTAAAAAACCAACATTCATTGACACACCCGTAATCTGGAATTTTTTCAAATATTCCTCATAATCTTCCCAAGACCACTCTACCTCCTTTGCATAAATCACAGATCCCGCCTCTCTTATCTCATTTTTCCTCGCAGGTGGATACGGGGTCGCTGCCATGCCACAGTTCCCAATAATTTCTGTTGTCACCCCTTGAGATACCTTACTTGCTCCTCTTGAGTCTACTAGTAGTGTAATATCTGAATGTGTGTGTATATCGATAAACCCTGGAGCAACAACCAACCCACTTGCATCAACAATCTCTTTTGCTACTATTTCTGATTCGTTCTCAGGCAATATAATCTTATCACCCTTTATGCCAACTAGTTGATGACACCCTTTATTCCCAGTTCCGTCAATTATGAACCCATTTTTAATAAGTGTATCAATATTCATGATTCGTCCCCCTTTTATATTAATCAGTTGACTATATGTACCATTCGCGATGACCTCAAACTTTCCTATGTAAAAGTAGACGATTCAACCATTTATTAAAGGATCAAAACTAAAAAACCCCTATTGTTTTAACAATAGGGGCCAAACGATCGGATCTCCTAAACTGAAAACCCTATCTTTTCCTTAATCTCCTTCAAAAACGGTGCACTTATGGTTCTCGCCTTCTGAGCTCCCTCCAATAAAATCTCATTTAATCGCTCAGGAGAAGCAATTAGCTCTTTATAATTCTCACGCGGTTCTTCTAAAAATCGATTCATTACGATAAAGAGTTCCTTTTTCGCCTCACCCCAACTAATCCCACTCAAATATTGAGCTCTCATCTGTTCAACCTCAACAGTAGATGCAAACTGCTGATAAAGGGTAAATATAATGGACGATTCAGGATCCTTAGGTGCTTCTGGTGGTAATGAATCTGTTTGTATTTTGTTGATAAGCTTTTGTAATTTTTTCGGCTCTTCAAAAAGAGGAATTGTATTGTTGTAACTTTTACTCATCTTTCTGCCATCTAACCCTGGCAGGACAGCTACCTCTTCTTGAACTAAATACTCAGGAAGCACAAACGCATCTCCATACACATGATTAAAGCTTTCTGCAATATCTCTAGCAATCTCCACATGTTGAATTTGATCTTTTCCTACAGGAACAACTTCTGTTTTAAGCATAAGAATATCAGCAGCCATTAATATCGGGTACGTATAGATTCCCATATTCACACCAAAATCGGCGTTACGCTCCATTTTCTCATTGTTGTCGACCATGGCCTTATATGCATGAGCTCGATTCATTAGTCCTTTGGATGCAAAACAAGCTAAAATCCAGTTCAACTCAAACACTTCTGGAACATCAGATTGTCTATAAAAAATGGTCTCTTCCGGAACTAACCCTAAAGCTAACCATGTTGCCGCAATCCCGTAAGACAAATGACGAAATTCATCTGCCTGATGAAATTTTGTTAACCCGTGATAATCTGCAACAAAATAAGCTGGTGAGAACTCCTTTTGTTTAGCTAATTGCAATGCTGGTTTAATCGCACCAATGTAGTTGCCTAAATGGATTTGCCCCGTCGGTTTAATCCCAGTCAAGATCGTTTTCTTCATGATTGTTCCTCCTCATTAAAATTAAAATAAAAAAAGGCTACTCATCCTAAAAAAAAGGACGAGTAACCCGTGGTGCCACCTTCATTCGTTCACTAATGCGAACGCACTTTATCCGTACAGAAACAAAAAATTGTTTCGATACTTTGTCTTTTTTAACGGCAAGACATCCCGCTAAACCTACTCTATTCAGTCTAGTAGCTCCAAAGCCCATTCAACAATCATCCCGCACTGATTCTCACCAACCATCAGTTCTCTGAAGCGTTTAGAATGCCTACTCTTCTTCATCATCGCAAATCAATATAAATTATTATTAATTGTAAAATACTGGTGAATAAATTGCAAGATAAAGTATTGGAAATTACTCATAACTTTAACCGTTATGAGTATCAGGGTAATAAAAAACGTTGATAAGAGTTGTTCGTTTCACCTCTCTTATCAACGATATCCTCGTTGTTATTTTAATAATTATATCCATGCCAGCCTCGGTCAGGAGTCACCATTGGACTAGGTACACAGAGCTTTGTTCCAACTAAAACCTGGTCGGGATTAACAATATGGTTATTAACAGCAATCAATGATTCCAGTGGAATATTAAAGCGTCTTGCTAACTCATATAATGTTTCTCCTGGTCGAACAATATGAAACCGGTCCATAGGACAGTCAACATCAATACTTGGAGGGATACATAACGTCTGGCCTAGTTGAAGTTGATACGGACTCACGGTCGGGTTCATATTAAGAATGTCTTCAGCCGTTACATTATACATCTGAGCAATTTGAAAAAGAGTGTCATTCGGTTTAATAATATACTTAAATCCGTTCTCGCATGGAGGTAATGGTATACAAATTTGCTGTCCTACATGTACATGATCCGGCTGAATTCCTGGATTCGCTTGTTCAATACTAAGAACAGCAATATTATATCGTTGTGCTAATTTATATAACGTATCACCAGGTTGAACATAATATTGTTGCTCATACATGCATCTTGGCTGTTGCCTAATATCGGTCCATGTAAAATTATTATAGTAATAAATAATAAGCCCTCCTTACCTCTTTTTAGAACATCCTATTCATTTGCCTAGTCGGTTGTGATTTTTGATTAAAGTCCATAATGAAACAGAGAACAAGTAATTCAAGCCTATAAAGGACAAATCGGCAAAATCATGCAGTATCATGCTCTAAAAAGCGAATTGTTAATTCTCTGTAACCTTTGAATAATAAAGCCTTTTATTCAAAAAATAATTCAAAACAGGTAAAGGTGGACGATTATGAAAAACATATCACTACAAGTTGAAAAAATGAGCTGTGGGAATTGTCTCGAAACGGTTGAAAACGCATTGAAAGGAGTTAATGGCGTCAATAACGCAAACGCGTCGTTAAAAGACAAAACCGTTAGTGTTCAATACGATGAATTGGTGACTGATGTATCTCATTTGGTGAAGGCTGTTGAGGAAGAGGGGTATATTATTATATAGAACACGTTTTATAGGTGATTTTTACTTAAATCCCCTTAAAGTTATGTTTTATTTTTCATTTGCCAATATTTTCATCAACTCTATGTCATAATAGGACCAACTACTATAAAGAACTGGTAAGTTAAACACTGCAGTAAAAAGAGGTGGTCCTTATTTATCATACCAGACTGGTTGTGAAAATATTATTATTTGATTATTGGTACTCCTTACTCTTTATGAAAAAAGAAATCTTAATACGCTCCACGCCAGTCGCTACGTAATTCGGCACTTTTGGTTACTCTATATGGTATATGGCGTTTGGCGTTTTTTTAGGTAATTCTAAGGGATTAAAGGCTGAAGTCTTGGGTGAATTTAAGCCGCTCTTGTCTCAGCTTCTATATAACCTGGTGATAACTTTTACAATAATTTCTGTACTAACTATTTATCAGCATGAGTTTTGCTCTACTACATCAGAAGATAATTCAGTTGATTCAGGAGCTAATGATTCTTGATTAAACAAAAATAATAGTTTTAAAATTGAACTGCTTGTGATAGTGGTGTTTTAACTCCTGTTGAAAAAACGATTTCGAAGTTTTGTCTGTCATAATTTTTTCACTATACCATCCTCCGCTTTTTATAATTGTTATCTCAGTCAGATAATTTGATACATACCACTAATTCACTATCACTTCATTTTATTTTTGTTTAGCGTTTTTCTACAATAAACTAATTGAACTTATTTATTAACCATGTGAAAATATCTGTATAAAATTCATGATTAATAACCGATGCCTTGCTCATAAAAAATTTGATCAAAATTGATAGGATCTTTTCCTCTTCCTGAGATAATTAATAGTACTATTAATTATCCAATAGATAAAACCGAGTAATTTCGTATTATCATTATAAATAACAAGAAAAAACTTATTCACTTATCATTTATACTCCATCATATTTTACTTGCTCCTGTGTGATTTTCTATCCAATCTACCTAAATATTTATGAAAATAACAAAATTGCTTCGCATTCATTCCTTTTATTTATCTATCAACAGTTAACAATCAACTAACTATAGGAGACGTTTCTATCATGGACTCTAACGG
>NZ_JRJU01000009.1 GCF_000787375.1 Halalkalibacter okhensis
TCCCATTAATGCTTTTAAATCAATCATTTGAGCAGCACGAATGCCTTTTTCTGTATAAAACCTTTCTTCATTAAATACATCGTAATTTCCGTATCCTTTTTTTAAAAGAATAACCGAGATATTTGTATCTAATAATTGTAAAATGTCTTGATCACCTGTTAAGATCGCAACCTCTGAATGTTGCCCCATTTCTTTTGCCAATGTCCCAATGCAGTCATCCGCTTCAAAGCCTGCTAAACCGATATTTGGGATGTCAAGCTCTTGGACCACTTCTTTCACTAAATCAAATTGAGGTATTAATTCTGCTGGTGGTTCCCCTCTGTTTGCCTTATATTCCGGATATAATTCCGTTCGATACGTCTTACTCCCCATATCCCAACAACAAATAACATGCGTTGGTTTGTGAGCATTTACAGCGGTAAATAAATGCTTGATGAATCCATGGATGGCATTAGTTGGTACTCCCTTACTATTGACCATAAAATACCCGCTCATTGCCGTTGCATAGAAAGATCGAAATAATAACGCCATACCATCTACGAGTAAAATCTTTTTATTATCCATTCCCTAATCTCCTTATTAAACAACATAAAAGACATGTGAATGCATGACACATGTCTTTTACTTCATTATAAACTTTTTATTCGTTAACCTCTAGTCGTAATTGGCCACCAATGGAATCCATCTTCTGCAAGTAATTTATCGGCCTGTTTCGGTCCCATCGAACCAGCTTCATATGCAGCTACCTCAATATCTCTACTTTCCCACGCTTTTGAAATGGTATCAATAAATGTCCAAGATAAGTCCACTTCATCCCAATGGGCAAAGTTTGTTGCATCACCTAACATACAATCATAAATTAATCGTTCATATGCTTCAGGTGTATTCGATGTATCAACACAATCGTGACAATAATCTAATTGAACAGGTGTAGTTTCACCTGAAGTCCCAACTTTTTTTCCATTTAGCTGAAGCGTGATGCCCTCATCCGGTTGAATGGAGATTTCTAGCAAATTAGAGTATCTTTGTGAATCTTCATTATAATATAGATTCATTGGTCTATCTTTAAATTGAATGACAATTTTAGTTGATTTTTGAGTCATTCGTTTTCCCGTGCGGATATAAAACGGAACACCTGCCCATCGATGATTATCAATGAGAATTTTTCCAGCGACAAAAGTCTCTGTAATAGAATTCGGATCTACATTCTTTTCTTCACGGTACCCTTTAACTTCCTCTCCATCAATAACACCTGTATCGTATTGAGCTCTAACGAAATAGTTCGGTGTTTCTTCAACAGAGAAATGTCTAAGTGCACGAAGAACTTTAATCTTCTCACTTCTTATTTCATCTGTTGTTAAGCGGATAGGCGGGTCCATCGCAAGCAATGATACCATCTGCAGCATATGATTTTGCACCATATCGCGCAAGGCTCCAGAAGTCTCGTAATATCCACCACGATCTTCGACACCTAATGTCTCACTTGAAGTGATTTGAATGTTTGATATGTATTGATTGTTCCATAAAGGTTCAAAAATTGCATTAGCGAATCGAATGACCTCAATATTTTGTACCATATCTTTACCTAAATAGTGATCAATACGGTAGATTTCATCTTCTGAGAAAGCTTGACGTATCTCATTGTTTAATTTTTCGGCTGAAGGAAGGTCACGCCCAAAAGGCTTCTCAATAATCAGTCTTGTCCAACCACTTGTTTCCGTCACTTTTTCTGATTTTAAATTTGAAGCAATCGTTCCAAAATACTCTGGTGACATTGCCATATAAAAAATACGATTTCCAGGGATTTCATATTTTTCATCCATCTGTTTTAATTTCGCATCTAATTCATGATAGGATTCTTTGTTGGTCACATCAAAAGGAAGGTAATAGAAATGGTTACAAAAACGCTTCACCAATTCAGCATCTTCCCCGGTAGGAATTGAATTCGTTACATTTTCACGTAACGTTTCATCTGACCAATCTCTTCTTGCAACGCCTATTACGGCGAAGTTTTCTGACAGTTTTCCCGCTTTATATAATTTATAAATGGACGGAAATAACTTTCTTTTTGCTAAGTCTCCTGTTACACCAAAAATAACAACAGCTGTTTTAGGGTTCTCTATGTTTTTCATTCGTCCAGCCTCTCTTTACGTAGTTCTCTCTTCTCCTATTAAGAAAGTAACGCAAACTTACTCATTTAGTCAACTTTCGAAACTTATTATCTTCTATTTTTGCCATCGAAAGATAAAATAACCGCACGGATTTCTTTAAATAAATCTATGGATGATTACTTTTGTTACTGTAATTGAAGGCAGAAGCAAGGAAAAGAATTTTATTTTTTCGGATTTTTTATAATATTATACGAAAAGCCAATTATAGTCCAGTTCATTTTTGTTAGGTAGCTGAAAAAAATGCCCTACTAACTCAAAAATACATTGTGTATAAAGACCCATCTAAATAGACCTACAATAAGCAGATGAATGAATTCAAACATTATTTTAATATTTTAAAATATTAAATCCATCGGGCTACAGAACGATTATGCCGACATCCCTTTCGATCTTTCGACAAAAACAGAAAAATGTATCTATGATGATCGAAAAACTATACCCTTAGTATGAAGTTTTTTTGCACCTACTTCTCAAAGTCATATTTCCTTTTAAAATACGTAGTTGCCAAGTCTAGAAGGTAAAGTGATCTATACAAGAAAGAATAAACATGACTATTAGACTATTCTATTTTATATAACATTAGTTCTTTAGTGTCCCTAAATAGATTGATATTCTCAAACCATTTATCTTATATAGGTAATTTCAAATAGTTTGCAAAAGAGAAAAAGGTATATCACTATACGTACCAAGTAGTCAAAACTCCATTATCTGTTTATAATCCAATTTGTGTAAGGTAGATAACAATATTTGGAGGGATCTATTTGAAGAAGAAAAAACTACTAATAACTACAGCACTTATTGGAACAATGGCATTTGGAACGACCGTATCTACAACTCTTGCCCATGATGCTCTCGGTTCAGATGTAAACAAAGGAGAAGAACGCCTTGTTTTCTCAAACGATGATTTAAAGACTTTAAGTAGTAGTCTGTTAAATGGGACAAAAAATGTATCAAATTTTCATGAGGCAGCAGCTGTACAAATTAATGAATTAGATGGTGTTCAAAATAACACTGCTGATGTTTATGCACATAAAGGTTATGCTTATTTAGGCACTCATACAGCAAATGGAGCAAATGGCGGTGTTCGAGTATTTGATTTAAAAGATCCTTCAAACCCTGTTGAAGTTGCTATTTTTGCTAATGATATTCCACATACTTGGCAGGAAAAAGTCATTGTTAAATCTGTCAATACACCACACTTTAAAGGTGATCTTGCAGCAGTCAGTATTCAGCAAACCTCCAGAAACCATTCGAACAGACCAAATAGTGTTGGCGGCGTTCTTTTATATGATGTGAGCGATCCAACAGCTCCCAAAAAATTAGGTTTCTATGAGTTAGATAGACGAATCACCGGTACACATGAACTATATTTAACAACACAAGGAAATCGTGCAATTGTTCTTGCATCAAGTCCATACGCTGATTATTATACACACGGAGAGAATGAAGACTTTCAGATTATCGATGTCTCGGATCCCTCGAGCCCAGAAAAATTATGGGGATGGGATCCAAGAGAACTCGAAGAAATAGATAATGACTTTAATGGATACCACTGGAATGCTCCTGATGGACATACTAGACCTGTCTTTAATCATAGTGTTATCACCGATAACAACGGTCAATATGCATATGTGTCCATGTGGGATTTAGGGACAGTCATTTTCGACATCAAAGATCCAGAAAACCCTAAATACCTTGGAAGAACAGAGTATCGGGATGATCAAAAGGGAGCAGCTCACTCAGCTGCTTTAGCACGAGGTGGGAATATACTAATAGAAACACGTGAAGTATCCAACCCAGTTGGGGATGGCTATGAAGACGCATATGGATATACGCGTATCCTAGATATCAAGGATAAAACAAACCCTGTCCTCCTTAGTGAATTTACAACGGAGTTAACTTTTGATATCCCTGAAACTTCACAAGGTAGAACCACTTTTGCTAAAACTGTTCACGATCCAAAAGTACAAGGCAATACGTTGTATCTATCCTATTATTCTGGAGGAGTAATTATGGTGGATATTACAAATCCAAGTAACCCTACAGAAATCGGTCGCTATACACCTGATGAAGCTAATGTTTGGGGTGTTTTTGTAGACCGTAACTATATATTAGCATCGGATATGGGGCAAGGATTAAAAGTGTTAACAAGAGGACACCAAGGGAACAACGGTAAAGGGCGCTAATAAATAAAAGGCTGGCTCTATGGTCGCAATCGACCAGTTGAGTCAGCCTTTATTTTTCACATTTTAAAATAATATTCCCTACTTTCCCATCCAATTCTTTTTGCAAAAGTTGATGTTCATCTAACAAATCCAACAAATTTGAATCCATATTTGGAGTAAGTGTGATATCAATGAGTTGACTTTCTATAGAGGAAGAAACTTTTAAAGTATTAATTTTCGAAAAACCTGTTTCCTCAAGCTTTTCTTTCCACTGATCCGCCGTGTTACATTCTTGTAATTGATAAAATTCTTTACACCGAATAAGCTCTGTTTTCTTTATCGGTTCCACAAAAGACATTTCGTTTAACAATAAGATTCCATTATTCTTTAGGACTCTATGGCATTCATTTAAAGCCTTCTTGGCATCCACAAATGCAATGATAGATTCACAAATAATATAATCATATGTGTTGTTTAAAAAAGGCATCTGCTCAACTGAGCCTTCAAACACATTGATGGTTGCTCTTTTGCTAGCGAATCTTTTTTTCACTTTTTTGAGCATCTTTGGATGATTTTCAATGACATCTACGTTGCAATGAAATGAGCCTTGTAAAAATAAAGCCGTATCACCAGTCCCACATCCAACATCCAATACTTTCATTTCTTTCCTAATTGGCTCATTCAAGAAGATGGATTTTGTACGATTAAATCCACCTGGATGGGCACTTCCTATTTCTAATTCACTTAAAAAATCTACATAGCTATACTGACTCACCTCATATCTCCTCCTCTTTGTTGTATTGTATGAATTCCGTTCTTACTTGTGTCTTTAGGATTTGTGCGGAATTTATTGAGCGCTAGGCCAATGAATAATCAACTTACTCCTTCACAAATAGAATAGAGTGAACAAGTTATTTTTAAGAAAGGAGAGAATCAAATGGGTTATTATGATCTTTGCTGCCGGTATATAGGAAGAGATGTTACGATCACTTGTAAAGATGGCAAGAAATTTTCAGGGAAAATTACACACGTTACAAATACCCATGTGTACCTACAACCAACTGGTTCCCAGTTCGGTGGATTCGGATATGGTTATGGATGGGGTTATGGATATCGTCCTTGGGGATGGGGATTCCCAATTGCACTAGCTGCTATTGGAGGGTTTGCTCTAGGGGCCGCTTTATGGTGGATTTAATAGACAGCATGAGGATGGCCAATATGAGCCATCCTCATCCATATTCTTCAACCTTTTAAAATTTTAGCACCCACAGTCATATCCATAACCATATCCATACATCGGTGCAGTTGTTGTACCTGGGTACATCCAACTAGCTCCCACAATCACTAATAAAATAAACAATACAACGATTAGAGAAAATCCGTCTGCCATCTCTATCTCTCCTTTTTATGTCGCAAGCTAAGGTACTTTCTATTCCTATGTAAATCGCTACTTTTTGTTTGGGCTAATGACTAATTTATGAAATTTATTCGTTTTTTTATTTGTAATAAAGCATGACAAAAATAAAGCAATCTCCTAGGTCCCTATTCAATAGCCTATGAGAGAGCTTCTCAAAAAGATTTGTTATTAAGTGGTATGATGAGGAGGTTATTTAATATGGATGAAATGGAACAAAAACAAAAGGAATTAGAAATGAAAATAAAAGAAGTAGAAGCGAAGCTAGAGACTTTACAAATAGCTCAGGAACAACAGCAAAAACAATCAGACATCTCCGAAATAGTTGATGCGATGTTAAGTGAGAAGGAATCTGCTTTGGCACAAGAGCTAGAAAATAAAATACAGCAGCAGCAATTACAACTAATTAAATGGTCTGCAGGAACCGGAATTAGTGTGATCGCTGTTGTCATCAGTATCTTCAGAATTTTTTTTGTATAAAACCATGTGAACTAATTGGAAAATCAACGGTATTCCAACTGAGAAAATACTGCTTTCTCAGTTGAATTTATGCAATGTTTTATCTAGATTCAAGTTCAACCCCAATAACATACTGCATTTTTTTTAATGCATAGTAGATGTCCGTTGTATAGATCTTCTCATCGACTAATAATAATAATTCCATTTGCTGAAAATCGGTATCACGCAAATCCTTTACTCTTACTTTCCTTGCTTTCATCTGTTGTTTTTTTAATTCTTTTAACACAACTGTAAGTTTGTCCTCAGAGTTTACCGTTATTTTCACTTTAATTTCTTTTTCCCTTAGTGCCCTTGGTCCAATGAATTTAACGATAAATGGCAATAACTCAACACTTATGAGTAAAAGAGCCGTTGCAACAATAGCTTCAAGCCAAAAGCCTGCACCACATGCAATACCAATGCCCCCAGCTCCCCAAATCATCGCTGCGGTTGTTAATCCTGATATCATGTCGTTATTTCGCCTTAGAATAACTCCAGCGCCTAAAAAACCAATCCCTGAAACAATTTGTGCAGCAAGTCGTAACGGATCCATCGGCTTGCTATGGGCTGCCGCGTAATTTTCAGCACCAGCGATGGATACAAAGGTAAGCAAACAGCTCATAATTCCAATGACTAGGCATGTTTTTAACCCTAAAGGCTTTCTCTTTAATTCTCTTTCTAAACCAATAACTGTACATAAAATGATGGCAATAGCTAAGTTAAAAAGAAAACTATTAGGTTCAATGTTGACAAACATCGTATTCCTCCATTTCTACCTTTCTTACCTAATATTTCGCTATAGCGTTTGTAATATCCTCTTTTCCTCTTTTTAGACAAAACCAAACAAAAAGGTGACTTAAAAGAGTGACAAACTCTCCTAAGACACCTTTTCATTATGAAGAAAACTATCTAGCTTTTATAAACATTTGAACCCACGCACCATGATAAAACCCAACACCAATCGTATCGTACTCAGGCTTTAGAATATTTTCACGATGTCCAGGGGAATTCATCCAATCTCTCATCACTTGTTCAGGTGTTGTTTGCCCTTTTGCTATATTCTCACCAGCTGCTTGGTAACTAATTCCAAACGTACGCAACATATCAAATGGGGAACCGTAGTTTGGACTTTGATGGGAGAAATAATTAGAGTTAATTAAGTCTTGTGCTTTTTTATGGGCGACATTTTTAACATCCGCTCGGTGCTGCAATGGATTTAAGCCACGCTGTCTTCTTTCTTGGTTTACTAATGCGACGACTTGATCTTCAAAGGCACTATGATGAGAGGCTTCCGGTTTTAAACGGATCACTTCCCCTACGTGCATATTTGTCGGAACCACATCAGGGTTCAATCTCATAAGTTCTTGATAATCAAGTCCATACCGCTTGGCGATAAACCAAAATGTATCTCCCCGTGACACCTTATAATGAGAGAAAGGTGGCTCATTAAACATTTTTACTTCTGCATTGGCAGAAGGTTGAACAGAAAACATCGACATCAAAACGACAGCTACCATTAATACATGTAATCGTTTCATTTCTAACCTCCGAGAATTATAATTTACAACTTTATTGTCTCTAGGTTTAGTGAAACGATACATAAATAATCGTCTATGTAAGGAAATTTTAAACGATTTTATTTAAGCTTAATACACTCCTCGAATATGGGAATGAACCTCCTCTTGATAAAACTCTTTTATCTTTGCTAATTCTTCGTGAGTAAAAGAAGGAACATTTATAGCTTGCAAGCTGTCTTCTACTTGTTTTACTGTCTTAAATCCTGGAATAGCACAAGTAATCGTTTCTTGATCTAGAATATAACGTAACGCCGCTCTTGTCATATTTCCACGGCCTTCTTCGACCCATCTTAAATTATTGCTTAACTCGACCCCTTTATGAAATTCAAGTCCACCAAATGTTTCTCCAACATTAAAGGCTTGGCCATCTCGATTAAAATGGCGATGATCATCTTCAGCAAATGTAGCATCCTCCGTAAACTTTCCAGTTAAAAGACCACTTGCTAATGGAACACGAGCTAATATTCCCACTCCTTTTTCTTTGGCTTTTGGAAATAGCTCCTCTAATGGCTTTTGCCTTAACATATTAAAAATAACTTGTAATGCTTTGATATTAGTCTTCTCCAAACAGTAAAGTCCCTCTTCAATGGTCTCCACGCTTACACCATAATGTCTGATTTTTCCTTCTTGTTGAAGTTGATCTAGCACACCAAACACTTCACCATGCTTTATAATCTCAAAAGGGGGGCAATGAATTTGAAATAAATCAATTTGCTCCCTCTGTAAACGCTTTAAACTTGCTTCACAATAAGCTCGAACGCTTTTTTCAGAATATGTTTCCAAATCATGAATGTCTCCTGCTCTACAAAACTTCGTAGCAATATAGATTTGATCTTCTTTGCCTTTTGTCGCCCTGCCAAGCAATTCTTCTGCGTGACCGTCTCCATATACGTCAGCTGTATCAAAAAAGTTCACTCCAGCGTCCATTGCATATGCCAAACCTCTTAACGCTTCTTGGTCATTCGATTTCCCCCAAGAACCACCAATTGCCCATGTACCAAAACTTAATTCACTTACTTTTAATTGTGTGTTACCTAATTGACGATAGTTCAAACTCTTCACTCTCCTCATTTGAAATGGAGTAAAAGAAACGTAATGTCGCCCTTTTACTCCATATTATTTCTAGCATTAAAAATCAAAATTATCAGGATCTGGACCTACACGCTCATCTTTATTTAATTGATTGATTGCTTGCATGTCTTCTTCTGACAGGGAAAAATCGAATATATTTGCATTATCGATAATGCGCTCTTCTTTCACCGATTTAGGAATTGTAATAACTTCATTTTGCAAATCCCAACGTAAGATGACTTGTGCAGGTGACTTCTCATATTTAGCAGCAATAGAGGTGATTGTATCGTCTGTTAAAAGCTCCCCTTGCTTCAGTGGTGACCATGCTTCTAATTGAATCTCTTGCTCTTTACAAAACGCTCTCAACTCTAATTGAGCTAGATGTGGGTGGTACTCAACTTGGTTCACCATTGGCTTAATTTCAGCATCCTGTAATAAGTCTTTGAGATGATGAATGTGAAAATTACTAACGCCAATTGCTTTTACACGACCTTCTTTATAAAGCATTTCTAAAGCTTTCCATGTGTCCTTGTATGTTCCTGCTTTTGGCCAATGAATCAAATAAAGATCCAAGTAATCAAGACCAAGCTTATTTAAACTTGTATCGAATGCTTTTAAAGTAGACTCATACCCTTGATCGGCGTTCCACACTTTAGATGTAATAAAGAGATCGCTACGCTCCACTCCTGATTCCTTAATGGCCTTGCCAACTCCCTCTTCATTTCCGTAAATAGCAGCGGTATCAATACTACGATAGCCTGCTTTGATTGCGGCTAAAACCGAATCAACAACCTCTTGACCATCCTCTACTTTGAATACGCCTAAACCAAACCATGGCATTTCTACACCATTATGTAACGTTACAGTAGACTGTAATGTAACCATCAATATCCCCTCCTATATAGATATTATCCACCATTTACCTTTAAAATGAAAACGATTTGCTCTATTTCCGGTGATGATAGGTTTCTATTGACACATCGGACATTAGGCCGCTCTTCTCTTTAACATAAATTAGTTCTAATGAATGCATCGCTCTCGTACAAACCGTGTACAATAACTTTCGCTCCGTTTCCTTGTTATATGAAGAGTTTGAAGCATTGTAAACAACAACAGCATCAAACTCTACCCCCTTAGCTAAATAAGAAGGAATAATTAACACGGCTGATTCATACCCTGTTGAATTTTTTTTGATTAATCGTACATCAAGGTTTTCTTTCATTTCTTTGTACAAACGTTCACTTTCCGCAGCAGTCTTACAAATAATGGCCACTGTTGGATACTTTTCTTTCAATTTCCTTACTCTTCCAATTAATAATTCATTCATGTGTTCATACGAATCCGCTTTCCAACAAGTTGGTTTCTCACCTTCCCTGTTAAAAGGATCGATTTGTGCATGGATGATCCTCTTGGCAAAGTCTATAATTTGTTTTGTTGATCTATAGCTTTGTGTTAACTCATATTTCTCAATCTCCTCTTTATCATATAGAGATTCTAATGCAGAAAAGCTACTTATTTTTGAGTGGGCGTAGATCGATTGATTTTTATCACCTAATACCGTCAACTTTGCCCTAGGGAACATATTTTTTATAAAGGCAAATTGAAAGGGTGAATAATCCTGAGCTTCGTCGATAAATACATGGCGTATTCTTGTATTTACTTGAAAGCCTTCAAGCTTTCCTTTTAAATACAAAAATGGAGTGGCATCTTCATAAGGAAATATCGATTGCTTCATTTTAGTTATTGATTGATGGCACAACTCAACTGGCAAAGTCTTTTTAAGTAACTGTAAATAGATTGCCGGAACATCGATAAATCGAAGTTCCTTTATATTCTCTTTTATCTTTTTAAATCTTCTTTTGACGACAAGCGCTCGTAATATTTCTTGTTCTCGTTCGTATTCATAAAACGAATCCGAGTCTTTCTTTTTTTCCTTTTCAACTTTATGATGAACCTTTAATAAAACTTCATTATCTAGAAGTTCAATTTCTTGCTCGACCCATTCCTTGTCCCGTTCTTGAAGTTCAATTCCCCTAACTTCTTTCAAAAGAAAATCAACAGTCATTTGAAAACGATTTGGGATAGATAGTGTTTGATCTACCTGATAAAAATAAGATTTAATTTGCTCACTTGAAATCAATGTTTCTCCATTTAACTTAAGATCACAAAACATGAGTCCTTCTTTTTCAAGTGATTGAATAAATCGATCCATCAATTGCATATATTCTAATGACGATTTCACTTTAATACTCTCAATTTTCCCCTCATATTCTTGGTCAGCATTCGCAGATAAAACATATTCCATTTGATTAAAAGGATCTTCAAGTGTCCATGAATCACCTAGCCGATACTCTAAATAGGACTGAAACGTCGTTTGTTGCATATTTTCTTCCCCTAATTCCGGTAAAACGGTTGAAGTATAGCTGTTGAATAAAGGATTAGGAGAAAATAATACGACTTGATCGGCTTCAAGTGTTTTTCTAAAGCGATATAATAAATAAGCCACACGTTGGAGAGCTGCTGATGTTTTTCCACTACCAGCAACACCTTGAACAATTAAAAGCTTCCCTCGGTCATTACGAATAATCTGATTTTGCTCCTTCTGGATAGTCGCAACAATATTCTTCATCTGGGAATCTGACTGTCTTCCTAATACTTCCTGGAGCATTTCATCTCCAATCGTAATACCTGTATTAAACATATGCTCGATTTGACCTTTGCGAATGATATACTGTTTTTTGATTTCAATATCTCCAGAGATCGGTCCAATCGGAGTCTCATACGTTCCAGGGCCAGGGCCATAATCATAATACAAACTAGAAATTGGCGCACGCCAGTCATACACATAAAAATCTACACCATTTTTATCCACGAAAGACGATGTCCCTATGTAAACAGATTCTGCTTCTGTTTCGCCTTCTTCTAAAAAATCAATACGCCCAAAATAAGGAGACTCCTTTAACTTATGTAAACTCTTCAATTGTTTTATATCATGCTGATGACTTCGTTCTCTCTCAGACATAAGTTCGGCCTGTTGCTTAATGCTAGCATGTGTTTCAGCTGCATCATCAGCTGTATCAAAATTAACCGTTACGTCATCCCAGAATTTCTTACGGATATCAAGAACATCTGCTTTAACTTCACCCAATTTTCCTTGTAGTTCATCTTCTCTTTTTTTCACTTCTTGAACGACTAAATCTACCCTCTGTTGTTCCTCTTGCCATTCTGTATGACGACTCATCGACCCACTCCTCAAACCACATATTATTGCTTATTAGCTGGTATATACATATTTCAATAAGGATATGCATGTATCCTCTTTTCTTTCTGTATAAAAGACCGACATTGACACAAATTAAAGTTACTAAAATTAGAGCAAAAGGGGAAATTATTATGGCATCTGATGATTATATTGAAGAATGCTTATATCGGGTACAAAATTTAATCGATCGCGCGTTAACGGAACTGATGGAAGTGAAAATGATTCGTGAAAACGATCCGACTGAATATGCTTTTATTCAGAAAGAGCTTGCTGATTTACAAGGAGAAGTCAATGAGCTTGTAAGCGAGTATAATCAGGATCCTCGCTTAGAAGATGCCCAAAAACGATTAAATGAGGTACGTGAAATTATGATAAAAGGGATATAACAACTATTGAGATCAACAAACATTCGCTGGGATGAGCCACTCTTTCTATAACAAAGCATAAGGCTACTGTCAGCCTAAATCAGCTTTACCAGTAGCCTTATCTTATTCGTAGTCATTACATTACGTGCGGTAATTAAGATCAAACCATTCTTTTGCTTTTTCTACTTCTTCTCTAACAAGTTGATGTCCTCCATCTACCCAATATTCCGTTACCTTTGCATCGGCTTTCTCTAAGTCTCGGGCTAATTCCTTTGTTTCCTCTAATGGAATAAGCGGATCGCGCTTTCCTGCACCGATGAATACAGCCGTTTCTGACAGATTAGGAATGTCCACCCCACGCCTAGGAACCATTGCGTGAAATAGAATCGCTCCATGTAAAGCTTGTTCATGATGATACATCATGCTAGCTGCGATATTAGCTCCATTTGAATAACCGATGGCAACGACATAGTTACGATCAAATTCATACGTTTTTGCACTTTCGTTGACAAATTCCGTTAATTCTTTTGTACGAAACAGCAAATCTTCTTCGTCAAATACACCCTCTGCCAATCTACGAAAGAAACGCGGCATCCCATTTTCTAAAACATTTCCTCTTACACTTAAAATGTTTGCATCCGGAGCGATCATATTAGCTAAAGGCAATAGATCTTGCTCATTCCCACCTGTTCCATGTAATAATAATAACGTTGGTAATTCCTGATTTGTTCCATTAGTATAGATATGTTTCATTTTAATTTACTCCTTTGTATTTAACGGTTTTAATTTCGCTTCAATTTCAGTACGTTGGTTTTCAAAATATGGTGGCAACGAAAGGTTTTCTCCTAGATTCTCAAATGATTCATCTCCTTCAAAACCTGGCCCATCAGTAGCAAGCTCAAATAATATCCCGTTTGGTTCGCGGAAATATAGTGAACGGAAGTAATATCTTTCAACAAATCCTGAATTCGGCAAACGAAGCTGCTTTAAATAATCGACCCATTTTTTGAGCTCTTCTTCCGTCTCTACTCGGAAAGCAACATGATGGACGCTTCCTCGTCCAGGGCGCTCTCTTGATAGATCCGAACGCTCCTCAAGATAGACTTCCGCTCCCGTCCCCCCTTCACCTGTTTCAAAGACACGAACATTTGGTTGGCCCTCTATTAGAGATGGATAGGAGTCTTTCTCACGATATCCCAAAACCTCCGTTAGGATTTTGGCCGTAATATCAGACTTAGGTACAGTCAATTGCACTGGTCCTAGACCGATAATTCCATATTCAACGGGTACAGGGCTTTGATCCCAAGGTTTCCCACCTGCTACACCTTGATTTGTTTCGTCTGACACGAGTTCAAGGCGTTGCCCTTCAAAATCTTGAAAGCTAAGAACTTTACGCCCATACCTTGTGATGATGTCATCATGCTTTACTTCAAATTCTTCCAAACGTTTTTTCCAATAATGAATGGCTTCGTCACTTGCTACACGCAGGGACGTTAACGAAATGCTGTTATTGCCATAGTACGTCGTTCCGGCATGAGGAATTTCAAAAAATGTTAAATCCGTACCAGGATTCCCACGTTCATCGGCATAAAATAAGTGATAGACAGACGTATCATCTTGATTAATTGATTTTTTCACTAATCGAAGACCTAGAACTTTTGTATAAAAGCGATAATTTTCTTTCGCATTAGCCGTAATAGCTGAAACGTGATGTTGACCTAATAATGGTTTTACGTTCATTTTTTTCTCTCCTTTTATATGTGTGTTTACGATTCTAATTTTTTTAAAATAGCCAGCAATTGTTTCTGTTCCATTCGATCTAGCTTTTGAAATTGTGCTGCTTGAAATGATTCTTGGATAGGGACCACTTCTTCATAAAGTTGTTGACCTTTTTCAGTTAGTGTTAATAATTTTGTTCGCCATTCTTGTTTACGCATAATGAGCTCAAGTTTCTCCATTTTCGTAAGCATTTGAGTAATGTTTCCTTTACTGACTAATAATTTATCAGCTAACTCTTGCTGTGATATCGGCTGTCGGGCGCCAACTTGTGCGAGTAGATCAAATTGTGCTATGGTCAGCCCCCATTTTTTCACATGTTGGTTCGATAAGCGATTACTTTGATTATAAAAGCGAGCTAAACGGAACCATAGTAATAGGCCAAGTCTAACATCTGTTTTTCCTTTGTCTTCCTTGGGCAAGTGATCTCACTCCTTTACTAATGCCGTTATCAGTTTATAACTAAACTGATAACTTGTAAAGAGTTTACTACTAACTTTTTTAAAGTGTTTATTTTGTCTACGATTATTATTTTTCTTCTATTTTTGGGTTTTAACCTGCTATATTTTGTTATTTATAGTTAACCTTCCCGGTCATAATTGATATTTTTCCGACAAAAAAAGAGGACAACCAATTTGCCCTCTTTCTACTTACTTGCTCATCGTATCAAGAATGTCATACAACTCTTCTAAATGTGTAATTTCAAAATCTGGTCTGACTTCATTTCTTTCTTTCTTGTGGCGATTTATCCAAACAGATTGCATTCCAACACGAGAAGCACCTAAAATATCTGTCATTAAATTATCCCCTACCATGATTGCTTCATCTTTCGTCAGTTCCATCTTCTCTAATGCGTGTTCAAAAATCGTTGGGTCTGGTTTCCCTCTACCAAACGCACCAGAGATAATAATGTGATCAAAATATGGAACAAGCTCTGGTGTAATCTCCAACTTTGTATTCTGTAAATCTGGAGATCCATTTGTTAAAAGTAATAATTTGTATTTCCCTTTTAATTC
The DNA here is from genome assembly GCF_000787375.1 of Halalkalibacter okhensis. Taxonomy (GTDB): domain Bacteria; phylum Bacillota; class Bacilli; order Bacillales; family Bacillaceae_D; genus Halalkalibacter; species Halalkalibacter okhensis. The sequence goes on from NZ_JRJU01000009.1 coordinate 15,316, forward strand.
ATCTAATACTCGGAATGACTCATCATAAACGAATGGATGCTTGCGTCTTTCAGCAGGAAATCTCTCCGCTAACTCGTAACCAAAGTCTGGATCATCCACTCCAAGTGCTTTTAAGCCTCTTGTCCATGCATCTTTACGATAAGATGGAACAATTTCTTTCATCTTTCTGAAGTTATCATCATCATCTAGAAAGTTCCCCCATAATCCTTCAAATGGGTTAATCCCGATCATTTTTGTAAAATCATACGTTTCATAACTAGCATACAACTCACTTGCTTCCTTACGAACCGCTTCTTCCAATGCATCCACATCAAGGTTGTATTTGTCAGCTGCGACTTTACAAGTGGATTCAAATGCCTTTTTCACACTGCGTTGGTCCCAAAGCAATGTATCATCAAGATCAAAAAATATGGCTTTAATCATTACCCAATCCTCTCCCACCACAATAGATTCATTTACTAGATTACCGAACTCGTTCTCATAAGTAAATAGAATCCGTAATCAGAGACATTAAAAAGTCTTTTTAGAAGATTCAAGGAAGCTACAGATGGCTCGGTTCAAAGCAGACTTAAATCAAGCAGCTGTTTCGCTATTTGCGAAAAACCACTGAAAAAAGTTGCATCCTTTTTTCAGTGGCTACTTTTATCGTTGCTTCTTCAGTTCTACACCTTCAGGTAAAACTTCTTTTACAACTGATAACAAGTGGTTATCCTTGTATAATTGTTCATCAAAAATAGTTGCAATCCCTTTATCCTCATGTGTTCGAATTAACCGGCCTACCCCTTGACGCAAACGAAGTAACATATATGGAATATCTACTTCATTAAGAGAATCGCTCGCTGCATTTCTTTTTGCCGCAAAGACAGGGTCATTTGGCGGGAATGGCAGGGACCAAATCATAACATTAGATAATGATTCACCTGGTATATCGAGACCCTCCCACAAACTGAGGGCACAGAGAACTGAATTTGTTTCTTGTTGAAAGTTTGATATCAGTTGACTAATTTCCTGATCTCCTTCAAACAACAGATCCCACTTGGCAAAATCGTGATCTTCAGTCGCCAATTGTTTAAATTGATGAAGTTCCTCTTCACTTCTAAAAAGAAGTAGCGCTCTTCCGTTTGTTTCTTCAAGCAACGTTTTCGCATAATGAACTTTATCTTTTACTGATTGAATAACAGGCGCAAACAGTTCCATTTGTTCACTATATTCAAATGGAGAATCAACAGAAAATGATAAATAATCTTTAATCCCTATGCTATTTGCCAAGTACTCAAATGAATCACTCGTAGACAATGTAGCTGATGTAAATAAAAATGGTAGTTTTTTTGAAAAAACCTTTTCTTTTAATACTTCTTCAACTACTCTTGGCATGATAACTAGAGTAACTCCTGATTCTCCATCTTCAACCCAAGAGATCACATTTTCAACACTGACAAAAATCTTCAGCGCGTGATGAATCATATCAAGGTGTTCTTCAACAATTTTAAGTTGATATGGATCAATCGTATACATTTCACTTTCAAAGACCATTTCATCCTCTAACCTTGCTATTAATTCGACCAATCGTTTAGCTTCCCCCAGTAACTCTTTTGAAAAACTAATTTCTTTTCGGTCAGACCCTTCTACTTTTTTGGAATGGTCACGTAACACATATGAGAAATGAAAGCTTTGTGAAATAAGCTCATCGACAAGTACAGCAAATTCTTCTCTGACATCGTTTTCCAATAAACGAGTTAATAGCTCCTCAATGACGTCATGACGCATCTTGTATGTGAGTGCTTTTTGAGCAGCAACTTCTAGTAAATGGCCCTCATCAAATATCACCGTGCTCGCTTCTGGTAAAAGTGGAAGCTGCCCTTCACGAATTCTTGAATCATATGTCCAAACATGCTCCATATAAAAGTCATGAGAACAAATAAGCAAATCGGTAGACTTACGATAATGGTCGCGTGAAAGTGTCTGCCCACAGCGATGGCGTTTATCACATACGAAGCAATCCTGAAATGAATCCCAGCCAATTTTATTCCACTCTTCATCATTTAAATACGGATATTCCTTGCGATCACCATAATGGTGAAAGGATTGTAACGTTTGATTGGAATGGACGAAAGCTGGCAGTTCGACGTGAATGTTATCATACATTTCATCATAGTCGTCTTTTGAGCGTTCCTCATCGAGCTTTTGTAAGCAAAGATATTGATCTTTTGATTTTGCTAATCTGGCATCAATAGTTAAACCTAAGATGTTAGACAGTTTTTCTATGTCCCCACCTTTTTTAATCAACTGCTCAATAAGTGACTCATCAGCGCAGGCAATAATTGCAGGCTTTCCAATATATCTAGCATAACAAAGTGCATAGAGGAGATAGACGATCGTTTTCCCTGTTCCTACACCTGCTTCCGCAAACATGATTTTCTTGTCAATAAATGCTTTTTCAATTTGAAATGCCATGTAAATTTGTTCATCTCTAAGCTCCAGGCCAGCATCGGGCAAAATATCGTAAAATACATCCCCAATCCACTCATTTAATTTTTCAAAAAAGGGCTGGCTTCTATCGTAAGCAAATGGTAATCGATTATTCGTTTTCAAAAAAAATCCTCCGTATCATCATAAAAAGTCAATAGATCATTATCTTAGAAAAATCGCATTTTGTCAAAGTCTATCTTAAAGTAAGGTCACTAAAAAGGTAATGTTCTTCTCCTTTTTCAGTGGCTTAGATTTTCGCCTTTTTCAGTGGCCTTTCCAAGCTTGTTTTAAAAACAAAAGACAACCAAATGATTGGTTGCCTTTTGCTTGTACATCACACTTGAACCATGCCCCATTCGTGTAATTGTAAGCTCCTGACGCCTTTTACAACATAAGGATCTTTCTCCGCTAGTTGTCTCGCCTCTTCTAATGTATCGGCCTTATAAATAACAAGTCCCCCTGCACCATCTGTAAAAGGACCCTTCGCAAAGATTTTTCCCTCCCTTTCAAGCTTTTCAAGAAAATCTAAATGTTCGGCACGATATGTAGCATTTAATTCAGGTTTTTCCATTAATAAAATAGCAGCAAAATAAGACACGAACATCCTCCTCTTCATTCTAATTTGTTATATTATCGATATCAGTGCTTCCTTGTTCAACCGAGTTGGCGTAATATTCAATGATTTCTCTTCTTCTAATAATACCGATAAAGATTCCATGGTCGTCAACAACCGGGATAAAATTCTGAGATATAGCTAATGACAATAAATCTTTCATTTTCGATTCAATTCGAACCGGTTTGTTTTTCATTTTTCTCGTAATATCTTTTAATTGAATTTGTTCAGCAAGCTCTAACGTAAATGATTGTGTATTCTTTATTTGCCATAAGAGGTCACCTTCTGTTAAAGTTCCAACATACTTACCGTGACGATCTACAATAGGGACAGCAGAGTACTTGTGAAATTCCATTTTCTCTAACGCTTGTCTCATTGTTGAATCTAAATCTAAATAGGCTACTTCTGCTTTTGGCACTAAAAAAAATGAGATATTCATAGACGTTCTTCCCTTTCACAACATTGTCTATTCTATTATACTCGATTTTAAATCAATTTACCAAAAGCTAGATTCTATGGAAAACTGACAAAAGAAAAGCAACGCAAGGGCGCTGCTTTATATTAATAATTCATAAACTCCATTTAATTGTTCGACTCGCTTTTCATCTTGTTCATTTCTTGCATAATCCAGTTCATATTGCAAAACTAAGTTTAAAATCGTCGCTTCGTTATCTTCAAGGTCCCTTACAAATTCATCTTCATCTTTGTATTGTTTCGTTTCTAACTTATGATAAATCCTTTGACAAATTTGATGGTTATCAAGATGATTAGATAATGATTCACGTAAATAGCCTAAGTTAGAGTCCAATGTGGTCATCCTTTCTGTTTCAAACTGCACAATTAGGATGTGGACTTGCAAGAAAAAGATGCATGTACTGGCAACTTTTATTTGGCTCTTCTTTTATTTTCAAATTTAAAGGAAGCAGATGTTATGAGTTCAATTCTATTGTCCAATGGTATGTATCCTCAATCTTCCCTGTTTGTATACCCGTTAATGTATCGTAGAGGCGTTTTGAAAGATCTCCTATTTCTCCGTTATTAATTTTTATCTTTTTTTCACCCCAATATAATTCCCCAACTGGCGAAATAACAGCTGCTGTTCCTGTTCCAAACGCCTCTTCTAGTTGACCTTGTTCATGAGCTTCATATAATTCTTCAAGCGAGAGCTTTCTCTCTGTAACAGGAACTCCCCAATCCTTTAATACCTCAATGATGGACATTCGCGTAATCCCTTCAAGAATGCTTCCATTTAGTTCTGGTGTAATAATTTCACCATTTACTTTGAAAAACACATTCATGCTTCCAACTTCTTCAATATATTTCTTTTCAACCCCATCTAACCAAAGAACTTGTGAATATCCTTCTTTCGTTGCTCGTTCTTGAGCCTTGTAGGCCGCTGCATAGTTTCCAGCTGTTTTTGCTGTTCCCGTTCCACCTCGAACGGCTCTTGTATATTCGTCTTCAACGTGAATCCGGACAGGCTGGATCCCTTCTTTATAATAAGATCCCACTGGAGAAAGGATGATCATAAATTGATATGTCTTGGAAGGGGCAAGACTTAAATTTGGTTCAGTCGCAATGATAAAAGGACGTATGTATAATGAATTTCCTTCTGCTTTTGGAACCCACTCTTTCTCCACTTCAAGAAGCTGCTTTAAATAACTTAAAGCTAAGTCTTCATCAATAGCCGGAATACTGAGTCGATCACTTGATAAATTTAGCCGTCTAAAATTTTTCTCAGGGCGAAACAATAGAATGCGATCACTTGGGGTGCGGTATGCTTTTAGTCCCTCAAAAACGGTTTGGCCATAATGAAAGATCATTGCCGCCGGGTCTAATGTTATCGGTTCATAAGGTACGATACGAGGATCATACCAGCCCTTATCAGCCTGAAAATCCATTACAAACATATGGTCAGAATAATGCTTGCCAAACGCTATTTTATCAGCATCAGGCTTCGTTTTTTTATCTTTATTTTCGATGAAATTAACCGTTACATTCTCCACGTTTAACCCACTCCTTTTGTAAAATCAATATCTATTAATTATTGTAAATAGTTCGACTAATGAATACAAGTTTAGCTTACCATTTTATAGAAAAAAAGCGAGAGTGAAATGCTTGTCCACTCTCGCTCCTGCCTTATTTATTTCTTAGCTCTTTTTTCAAGCTCTTCCATCACATCATTTTGAAATTGTGCTAACTGTGTAGAATCGAGGTTTTTCGAATTCGTTTCAATCACTTGCTCTAACAAGTTCTTGTTCTTATAGAACTCTTCCTTATCGGCATTATAGTAAAATCTAACAACCTCTTCATCTTTCAAATATTTTTTTCCTAGTTTCAAAAGAAATGTTACCGGAAGACCACGAACAGATGCCGCAGAGTCGTTTCCTTCTACAGCTTGTACAACTTTTTGATCTTCTTGCTTACTAGCTTTGTTATCTCCTTGAACCATCAATAAAATTTCTTTCGCAACTTCTTTATGAGTGAACGCTCTTTTTAATGCTTTTTGACGAATACGCTTCTTTTTAGATTTCACATTCATTTTTTCAAGACTCATCGTCGCAAACTCACGCAATTCTAATCCACTCTTTTCGATAGCCTGCTTTAACTCTCCATTCTTGATGTCATATGTCCTATTTAACAAATTCAAAACCCCTTACCTATTATTATCTTAAGATGTCTAGTAAATTGAGAATGCCATTGACAGATTATCTCCCTTTACTATATTACCAAAAATCAAGTTAAAATTGTGCATTAATCTTCTTTTTGTAGAAATGACTTCGTTCTTGCCTTATTGAGTAGTATAATGCGTTCTCTTTAAAAAAGCTGTCGTAAATTGTTAAGCAGGCAATTTTTTTGACTCTAGTATGCTCAAGCTGTAAAATACAATCCTATTCTACATATGAAAAGGAGATATTGTCATGGCACAGTCACTACAAGGAAAAGTCGCTATTGTTACTGGAGCAGGAAAAGGGATTGGTCGAGCAACAGCTATTGCTTTAGCAAAAGAAGGTGTCCAAGTTGGATTGCTTGCACGAACGGAGTCTGACCTAGTTGAGGTTGCAAATGAAATTGAAGCAATGGGTGTAAAGGCTGCTTATGCTACAGTCGATGTAGCATCATTGGAGCAAGTTGAACAAGCTGTTCATCATGTAACAAGTAAGCTTGGACCTTCTGATATATTAATTAATAATGCCGGTACGGGTAAGTTTGGAGGATTTTTAGAGCTTTCTCCAGAAGAATGGAAAAGCATGATCGATATTAACTTAATGGGCGCCTATTATGTGACCCGCACCGTCCTTCCACAATTAATTGAAAAAAATGGTGGCGATATTATTAATATTTCCTCAACAGCTGGACAAAAAGGTGCACCTGTCACAAGTGCTTATAGTGCTTCAAAATTTGGATTGCTCGGTCTGACAGAATCACTCGCACTAGAAGTTCGTAAACACAATATTCGTGTTACGGCGCTCACGCCAAGTACTGTTGCGACTGAACTAGCGTTTAAAGAAAATTTAACTGATGGAAACCCAGAAAAGGTGATGCAACCAGAAGACCTAGCTGAATATATGGTAGCTCAGTTAAAGCTTCACCCACGAATTTTCATTAAATCTGCTGGCCTTTGGTCAACGAATCCATAAGACGACTTAAAGGATCATTAAAGGTATCTCCTTTAATGATCCTTTCTTTCTTCTTTAAACCTGACAAAAAAGAAGAAAGACGCATGGCCCTTCTCCTTTATTCACCTTATTTATCAACTTTTTGATTTTTTGACTTGGTTATACTCGAAACAAACTTGAAATTTTTCTCCTTTCGTGCTATATTTTTCAATTTTCCTGTATCCAACCCTTCTCCTAATGCTCCGAACACATTTCCGCTACTGGGATCAACGAGAACGCGATCTTGATAAGGTCTTGGGGTTTTCCATAACGCAATTAGAGCCTTATCAAATCGCATTTCATGGTACCGCTCTGGCCAATGCTCCTTGATTAACTTCTTTACTTCCGGATAATATTTAGAACTCATACCTGGAAATAAATGATGCTCCGTATGATACGAGAAGTTAAAATGCAAAACATCCACCCATTTCGGAACCGTAACTGTTAAGCTATTCACTAATGGATCGTTTACATCGGTCGTTGGGTTTAGACGATGATTGGTCGATATGTAAGCCATAACAATAAGATTGGCTACTAACAATGGAAGCAAAAACATAAAGATCCATTTCACCGGTCCAACCCAAACGAGTAATCCAATCCATGTCATCCATGGTAAGATCGCTTCCAAAAATACAGCCGGTCTCTTCCTAGGGTTAAATTCCTTTAAATAGACTACAAACATATTTACAGAATGAACAGTAAACTGAAATGACAATGAGCAGAAGCTAAAGAATGCACGAACAGGTAAAGGTAGCTTGTACACCCACCGTAACAACCGACTTCTCATAATTCTCTCTAATGTCGGCCAAGAGTCTGGATCATGTTCTTCATGCTGAGTGTGTACATGATGTGTTAAGTTATGCCATTTCCGCCACAACTTTGGCCCAGTACTTAACGGCCAAAAGGCAACAGCTCCTAAGAAATCTCGTAGCCATGGTTTTCTTACAACTGTTCCGTGCAATATTTCATGACCAAGAAACCCTAAAGCAGCAAAGCTCGTACCAATTACGAGTGAAATCGGTAAATAAATAAGTGGAGATACATCAACCAGCCCAATTGTAAGTAATCCCATTACCGTAACGACTAAATAAGCTAATCCTCCCCATAACCGTGCAGGTACCGGTTTGAACGCTTTTTTCGGCAAATGAGGCTTTAATTTTGCTGCATACCAACCAAACGAACGTAAATCTTGCAAATAAAAAACACCCTTCCAAGTACACTTTTTACAGTTTTATTTAATCCCTTTCATTTTAAAGCTATTCGTCGACTTGTTCAATAAAGCTCTTTGTTCTCATTCCATCTCTTCTAATATAAACCGTTGCGTCCACATTAATTTTCGCCCTTTTAAATTCCTCATCCCAGTTGTCTTTAAGTTCTTTAAATTTCTTATATTGTTGCTTGCTTAAGTGCTCTCCAAATCCAAATACATCAACCCCATATTTTTCTTGTACTAACGTAATCGTTGATTTCACCTTTTCTTCAAGTTGCTCTTTCATTAATTTTTGATATTTTTCATACGTACTTATTTCATCGAGTCCGTCAGCACATTGATTATCATGAATATCTCCTTCAATAATAATACGAACCGTAAAATTAGGGACACCTTTTTCATAATTAGCCGTTACTTTTGTATGGGAATTGTACACTTGTAAGGCAAAATATCCGAGCTCCCCACATGGAGCAGTAGCTGTTGTTTGATCTAAATCTTGAGTCCACATATAATTTCGTGTTTCTTCCACAGATAGAAATCCGACTAAGCGATCTTTATGAAACATTGCCATACCGTCATATTCAATCAGAGCATTTAAGTCAAGCTCTCTGTTATCATCGACATTATGGCCTTTACTAGGATCTCCCCTGATCGTTACTGCAGCAGCAACTGGGTGTCTTCCTGGTGAAGTCAAAGCAAAGACAAAATCAGTCAAAGCTGATTGAGGGTACCCTCCCCAATTTTCTTCTATTGTCGTAAATTGCTCGTACATCTTCATGGATGGTACTTTCTCAATTGGATAGGTCGTCGTAATAATATCTGTTGCTTTGACTCCTCTGGCCACAATGATTTGAAAGTCATTTCGAAACTGCCCACCCTTTTCCAAAAAATGTAAAAACTTCGACAGTCCTTCTTTTGCTACCTTCTCATCTACAATTAATGTTCTTGTGTGTGAGAAGTTCAATTCTCTAGTGATCCCCATATTCATTTTCTTTAACAATTCTGCCATTGTGAGCCCTTGAAGCTCATATGTAATTGTTGGGGTCATCCCCTCTGACATTTGGTCATTTAACTCACTCGCATTAATCGCTTCAATTGTTAAACTAAATGCATCATCTTCACTTATTTCAAGTGCTAGCCCAGTAACTAGTGAAACTCGATCTAATTCTTTCCGATCCCAGCAACCTGTTAGTACGACAAGCAAGGATAGGCCAACGAATATTGCTTTTCCTCTCATGTACTCTCCTCCTTCTTTTTAGAAGGTAACGTGTTAGCATTTGGTTCTTTTACTTCCGCTTTCGGATGTAAATAGTTTGGTCTTCGCTTCATAAGTTGAATAGGTAGCCTGATAAATACATCTTTTTGATCTTCAAGAATAAATGGCCCCATTGGTGCTAAGTATGGCACGCCAAATGACTTTAAACTTGCAAGATGAGCAATAATGAGTAAAAATCCTATGATGGTCCCAAATAATCCGAGAGCGGCCGTCATAAAGATTAATGCAAATCGCAGCAAACGAGTTGAATTAGCAAATGAATAAATAGGGGAAACAAATCCTGCCATTGCTGTTAAAGCGACAATGATAACTAGAAAATGGGATACAACCCCTGCTTCAACGGCAGCTTGGCCGATAACGAGGGCCCCAACAATGGAGACGGTCTGCCCAACCACTCGCGGCATTCTTACCCCTGCCTCACGCAAAATTTCAAAAGTAATCTCCATCAAAAGCAATTCGACTACCGCTGGAAAAGGAACTCCTTCTCTTTGTGCCTGAATACTAATAATAAGATCAGTTGGAATTAATTGCGGATGATAGGTTGTCAAACCAATATAAAAAGAGGGCAGGAGTAGAGCAATTAAGAACGCTAAATACCTGAGTAATCTAAGCATCGAAGCCATCATAAATCCTTGATAGTAATCTTCACTCACTTGAAAAAAGTCAGTAAAAACAACCGGCGCCAAAAGAACATACGGAGTTCCATCTACAATAATAGCGACTTTCCCCTCGACAATATTAGCTGATACCGTATCAGGACGGTCGGTATGATATAGCATCGGAAAGGGTGTTATCACACGATCTGCAATAAATTCTTCTATATTGCCAGAATCGAAAATCGCACTGCCTTTAATATCTTTGACTCTTTGTCTCACTTGGCTTACAATGTCTTCACTTGCCACATTGTCCAAATAAGCCACACAGACTGATGTTTGTGTATCTTTACCGACGGTGAATTGCTCTACCTTTAGATGAGGATTTTTTATTCTCCGTCTAATAAGACTCACATTTGTGGCTTTCACTTCTGTGAAGCTATCTTGCGGTCCCCGAACAATCGTTTGTGTTTTTGATTGTTCAACCGCTCTACTTTCTGTTGTTACCGTACTAAGGGCAATCCCCTTCTTAAGCCCATCAATTAAAATAACAGTATACCCCGAAAGAACATACCAGAAAACCTCATGATTGTAGTTAATTAATATTGAATCGTTACTTGAAAAAAATTCTTTTTGAAAGTTTTCAAGCTCTGAATCTGTAGATACATGTTTTTGTTCCCGGTATGCGTTAGCGAGGGCAGGCCGAATTGTTTCAGCTACAGTTATCAGATCAACCATACTTGTCAAATAAAGGATAAGCCCTTCCCGTTTACCGACATAAACTTTTTCCATATAAAAATCATAATTTTTCTCGAATGTTTGATTACATTCTTCTTCATTTTTTTTTAAGGATGGCGAAATGCTTATGACTCCGTTTTGATCATCTACTATGTCTTCAGGAGTGGTTATATCGTTTTTTTGGTCGAGTTTCATTGAAGAGATGATTTGTTTAAATACTTTCTTCATGTTGAGACCCTCCTGAAACAGATTTTTTCTTCCTTTTTTTCATCCATATTATAAAGAACAACAGAATCGGAATTCCAAATTGCAAGGGAATATGCATAACATAAGGAACAAGGACCAGACCTTCCTCAAAGTGTTCAACAATGTTAACAGAGTTTAAAACAGCAAAAAAGGGTACCAACATTCCAATAGGAATGATATATTTCTTAAATGGAATCGAAAATACGTACTCTAACCCCTTTAACCCCGCATAGAAAAACACACTTACTTTAATAAAGACGCCACACATCAAAATAAACACAACCAATATGTCTACACGCTCGATGAAATCCAATAACAAAATTTCTCTCGCTGCAGTCATTAATGGAAAGAGCGTTCTCGTTTTCAAATCAACTCCGAGGGCGGCAACCTGAATAATATTGGCGTATGTGATCAATAGTCCACTTACCGCTACAGCCGCTGCCCCGACTCTTCCTACATGAGAAAATTTGGTTGTGGCTGTCATAATAACGGTAAAAACAATCACTTCACCATAAGGAAACGTGAGCAATGTCGGGAAGATGGCTTCAAAAATCGGCCCAAAACCTTCCGCCAATATAGGCAGTAAATGGGTAAAATGCAGTTCCCCACTAAAGAAAAGGAAAAGGCCTACAATAATCAAAATGCCGAAAATATATGGAGAAATTACCTCAGTCACACGTGCAAGGACTTCGAGCCCTAAATAGACCGTATACAAAACAGGGATCATCATCGCAATTACGATCACTTCCATTGGTGTAATCGGTAAAATCGTAATTTTCATTAACTCTCCAAAATCGCGAATGTTTCGTGAAGCTATATAAAAAAAATAGATCGTGTAAAGAATGCACATAAACGAACCAAGTATTTTGCCAAAAGCAAAAAAGAGCATCTCATATAAATTTTTTTGATCTGCAAAGGAAATCAGTTGATAGTAACTCCAAACAATGATGACTCCCATTGCTGTGGCAATGAGTTCAGCAATCCAATAGTCTTGCTTTGCCTCTTCCCCTGCACCTACTACAACGGCTGTGCCAATTGCAAAGACCATTATTAAAATAAATAACTGCCACAATGATATTTTTTCGTTGCCATTTGCCTTCATAGCTCTCACTCACTTGTTTGCAGATTGTTGCCCCTTTGTATCTTTCTTTTCTTTGTAGTCAATATATATGGCAATCACTAGCCCTACGATAGCTCCCGATGTAACTATGGTTCGCCTAGTTCCTAATTCAAAAGGATAAATATGAATGATACTTTCTAAAAACGCTCTACCGTAAATCACCGTATCAAACAACGACATTATTAATAGCATTGAAATCAAAATCACAAAAAAAATGAAGGTAACCACTCTTAACTCACCTCAAGCTTTCACCTTACTCCTTCTTTATCGTTACCATTTCAGCAAAGTTTATGTAAACTTTCCAATATCGTACAAATCAAAAAGAAAACTAGCACTGTGCTACGTGCTAGCTTACTTAAGAGTCCCCGTTGACACGATTCTTACTTCTACATGCGTGGTTATTTCTGCTCGACTGAAAGCTTCTATCCACTTTTCTTTAGACCACCCTCGTGCATTATACAATCTGAAATAATCGCCAAATCCAATGGGATCCACTTCGTTTTCTTGAAAAAAGGCTAGTGCTCGTAGTACTTTTTGCTCAAGATGTTTACTCGCGTCTTCTTCGACCTCAAACCGATTCTTTCGACTAGACAAATGCCTCGTTCCATCGTAATCAACAACACTACCTCGGGCATATAGATGTACAAATATTTTCGGTTTTTCTAAATTTCCATTTACTTTTACATTGACATCGGACGTAGTAAATTTCATTATGAATTGTTCTTCCCCCGTTCCATCAGCTGAGGGAATGGTAATCGACAAAGGAGGAAGATCCTTTTTTCCTTTCATCGCTTCAACTAACTTAGCCTCTTCAGGTTCTAATGTATCTACCATTTGGTCATTCTTGAAAATCGCAACCTTCGTGATTTTTAGCGAATCGCCATTGACGCGCTCAAGGTAAGGAACAGATGGATCAGACACTTCATCAGTATTTCGATTAATAAAATTATGAATGGTCGAAAAAGGACTAAATGCTGTCATCGTTCTTGGAGTGAGTAATTCATTAATATAATTGTTAATTTCCGGCTTATCCTTATATGTTGCTGACAAAATATCCTCTACATTTCCTTTTACAACAGCGATAAAGATATTAGAACCCACTTGAGGATCCCGATAAAGGTTTTCTAATACTTTCATTGCTCCTCTTTTTCTTGCAAACTCCTCGCTAAATAACACGACACGCAGTTGGGCAGCTGTAAGGGTTTTTTCTGTTAAAGTTGATATATCCATCATTGCTTGATGAGGCAACTGAACCGTTGTTGTAAATTGTTGAACTTGTTCTTCCGCATCTTTTGATGGTTGCGGCAACGTAAGAGAAAGCTTTATATTGTCTTGATCAATATAATCAAAGCCCATTACGCCAACCATCCCTAAATCCTCTATGACTGGATGCTCTAAATTAGGATCAGCACATCCAATAAATACGAATATTATCGTCATAAATAATAGTGTCGCTTTTTTCACGAAGCCACTCCCTTCTCTTTTGAATCCTTCCCTAACCTATTTTTTATTTTATGAATGAGAAGCAAAAAGATTGGTGACAAGTTCAACGTATAGGCGAAATACGTACTCCAATCATGTAAAATGATTTCTTGAATGTGTATTGGAATCGGGCCAATTATACTGAATGTAGCTATTAAAGCGACAACATACACATGCCACGTCCGATTTTTATGTTGGTTAAATAAAGCATCCATTCCTTTTTTCGCCACCCATAAATATGTGGCCGACGTGGAAAGAACAAGAAAGACCCAAAGAGTTGTACCAAAGTTCTCAATCCGTTCAACAAACGGCATTTGAATGGCTTGAAATAGATTTAATACCGGGTATATCAAGTTATCAATTTGCCATGGTGAAAAGTATGTCACAGCGGTAATTGATACGAGAAAATAATAAAAAACGGCAATCCATACGCCTATTGAAGCATGAAGAAAAGCTTTATCTTGATTTTTAATATAAGGGAAATAAAACATAATTAAGCCGTATCCAAACATCGCAATGGAACCATTATATAATGCATCTAGCCAGGCACTTCCACTTACTTCAAATGTTGGAACAACATGTAGTAAATTTCCCGCTTGTACTGGCCACTGAAGAAAAGCAATCATCCACCCTGTCATAAAAAAGGAAAACATACAAAAACGAGCAACCGATTTTATCCCTCCAAGAACAATACAAATGACGACAAAAAAAAGACAAATTGTAAATGATAAGATTGTAAAAGTAGGCAGAACGATCGATTGAACGAGGCGTACATATTCTTGCCCAACCGTTGCTGCTCCAATAATTCCGTACAATAAAATCAACATATTTATTGCTTTTCCAATGATTTTTCCAAGCAATTTCTCTATTATTTTAAATAGAGAATCATCTGGGTACCTTTTACAAAGCATGATAATTGGGACTAGATTCAGATTCGTTAATGCTCCTAATATGATCGGAACAAGCCACTGATTGTAACCGACCATACTTAAACTGTTCGGCAAGGAAAACAACCCAATCCCAATCATCGTATTTTGAATTAAGAACACAACGTGAAATCCATTTAATTTCTTAAGATTACCTGTATCCATACTGTGATTACTCCTCGTCTAACGGTCTTATTAGGTCTTTTTTGGCTCTAGATATTCCCCATCTTTGAACCATAAAGTTACCCGGAACTCGGATCACTGAATTTAGCAAGTCTGACCATTTCCTCGGAATCACTGGTGTTATATACGGTGAACCTAATGAAGTCATATTGGATAAATGATTTATCATCCATGCCAGCACTATCATTTGTCCAAACATTCCTAACGCCCCAGCAAAAATAATGTAAATATAGCGAATAAATCGAATCGCATTACTCATTAAGTAACTTGGAGCAATAAAGGATAACAACGCAGTTACAGCAACTAATACGATGAGAATATTACTTGCAAGGCCTGCTTCAACAGCGGCCGTACCAATGACAATCCCTCCAACAATACCAATGGTTTGACCAATTTTCGTCGGCATTCGAGCTCCCGCCTCACGCAGAACTTCAATGACAAGTTCAATAATGAGAGCTTCTAACACGGGAGGAAAAGGAACTTGAGCTCTTGACTCTGCTAATAATGTCAATAGCTGTGGTGGCAGCATTTCTGGGTGAAAGGTTAAGACGGATACATAAGTAGATGTTAAGAAAATAGAGATAAAAAAACCAGCTAACCTCAACGTTCGCAGAAGACTTGCCGTGGTCCAGCGATTGTAATAATCTTCAGGTGAAATAAACATTTCCCAAAATGATGCTGGCAATATCGCCGCTTCTGGACTGCCATTCATCATGACTATTATTTTTCCATTGAGTAAAGAATCAACTGTATTGTCACTTCTAACCGTTATGCCAAATTGCGGAAAAGGCGAGAAAGGTTTGTCTTCTAACATTTGTTTTAGTACTGGCATGCCAATGAAGCCATGATATTCAACGTTTTCAAGTCTTCTTTGCACCCGATTTACATTTTCATCATTCGCTATATTGTCCATATATAACATCACCACATCGTTTTTCGTTTCGGTTCCTAATAAGAACGATTTAGATTTTAATTGTGGTGACCGAATTCTTTTTTTGATAAGAGAGATATTTGTAGCCACACTCTCGACAAATGCATCTTGCGGACCCATGACAGTTGTTTCATTTTCTGGAGTTGTAATCGAACGGTCTGGAGCACTGTACGTATCGATCTCAATAATTTCATCTTCGAATAGTAAGACGGTATACCCACTGCAAACATCATGAATCAGCTTTGGCAATTCATCTTCTTTCAAAGTTGAGTAATTTTTAAAAATTTCATCAGCGGATGTAGACGATGACTGATTAAGCGGATTAAACACCAATTCATCAATAATGGAGGTTTCAACAATGGTATTCAAATAAATAATGGTTACTGTTTTATCACCAATCTTGATATCCTTCATGACAAAATCGTCTACATCAGCTAAACTCGTTTGAATGGCCTCTTTTGTAATAGGTTCTTTAATGTCCGGATTAGCAAGATTTTTATCATGTGGTTGAGGAGGAAATAACTGTTTAAATTTGAAACCCTTTCTTCTCCTACTCATTAAACACCCCTCCATATAATTGGTCCATAAGTAAAACGTTCCCAGTTCCAACTTGAAATATGTGTGATTATAAACGATTAAAAAATGAAAAAGAGCGTCAAAAGTTTTTTTCACTTTTGATCGCCCTTAGATTTCAACGTTTCATATATAACATCCAATCATTTTCTTCAATGATCTTAGAACAGTTAACTAATTTTTCTCCTGCCATGTAAACAAACACTTCTTGTTCACCTTCATCTGTGTATACTGTTTTTTTTACTCGTTCATACTCATTTGACGAACGATCAGCTACATAATCTTCAAGTTGATCGAGCTTGACTAATTCATCACTTGTCACCTCATATAATTCACCTGTCACTGTCCTATGAGAATGTTCTTTTAAGACCGGATAGCCATACCCTGTATCATGTAATTCACCATATAACCAAGCCGTTAAAGAAATTAATTTAGCTTTTTTTAAGTAATGATTATTTGATCCCCCTTTCCTTAATGTCCCATATACAAAGACTAGATAAGTTTGTGTACTCACCCGATCACTCCCTTTTTTTATATCATACTTCTACACAATCGTTGCCATTCTTTTTGTCATTCGCTTGATCAATCGGTCTGCTTCCGCTAAGACCGTTGACTTATCAAGCGTTTTCATGATGCGATTCTCCATCACAATTTTCCCGTTAATAATCGATGTCACAACATCAGCTCTTGTAGCTGAGTAAACAATGCGAGAAATAGGATCGACATCAAAGGATGGATACGTATGGAAATCGTGTAAATCTAACATCACTATATCTGCTTTTTTCCCCACTTCAATACTTCCAATTTCATTTTCTAAACCAATCGCTTTTGCCCCACCAATCGTTGCCATTTTAAGAACGGTCTTGGCATCCATCGTCGTTGGCCCATGAAGAGGCTTTTGAATAAGGGCAGCCAAACGCATTTCATTAAACATATCCAAATTATTATTACATGGGGCCCCATCTGCCCCGAGACTGATCGAAATCTGCTCGTCTATTAAACTAGGAATCTCAGCAACTCCTGAAGCTAGTTTCAAATTAGACCCTGGACAATGACTAACATGAATTCCTTTTTCTTTTATAATCCTTTTTTCATTTTCATTTAACCATACACAATGGGCCAAAATAAGTCGATCATTCGCTAATCCAATACGGTCTAAATACTCGATATTTCTTAGACCTGTTTCACGTTCGACAATTTCGATTTCACCGCGGTTTTCTGAAGCATGAGTATGGACATGGACACCATACGTTCCTGAAAGATGGGCCACCTCTTTTAATAGCTCTTCGGTACACGACACAACGAACCTAGGGGAAAAGGCATATTTGATCCGGCCACCATCATAGTTATGCCATTTCTCTAACAAATCAACACTTTCTTGGATCGACTGATTCGTATTTTCACGTAATAATTTCGGCACTTCCTCGCCTTTATCCATCATGACTTTCCCCGATAACGCTCGTATTCCACTTGAAGCAATGGCTTGAAAAGCTGAATCCGTATGATGCACTGTCTCCATATCAACAATGGCTGTCGTCCCACTTTGAATCAATTCACCAATTCCTAGTAAAGCTGAGTAATAGAGTGATTCTTCATCATGTGCAGCCTCTAATGGCCAAATTCGTTTTTTCAACCAATCTAATAACTCTAAGTCATCTGCTCTGCCACGAAATACCGTTTGGCACAAATGGATATGCGTTTGTACAAAACCTGGGATCACTGTTTTGTTCGTAGCATCAATCACTTTCTCTACAGCAGCAGAGGACAGATTGGCACCTATTTCTTTAATTCGGTCATCTTCAATTAAAAGATCGCCAACAAAGATTTCATTATTTTCATTCATCGTTACAATTTCAGCTTGCTTGATTAATAGTTTACTCATGAGCCCACCTCGACCTAATCAATTTAATCAAACAAAAAAAGCTACAAAAAATATGCATTAGTGACCACTGAATTGGTATATTTTTCACCTTTTCAATCGGCAATCACACACATTTTTCGTAGCTAGGAATTTACGGTTCCAAGTAGATACCCTCGGTCCATATTACTCAAGGTTATACGAAATTAGAAGTAGCTATTTTAGTTGACTACAATGCTACTATACGTAAAAGCAAAAGTTATTTCTATGAACAAGTTAGATAATCTCTCATGAGTTTTTAAATTTTATCGTTCTAGTACCTCTCTATTTTTTGTCGTTCTAGCTTCATTCCAATTCCCGATTCAATTGCCTCTAAATGTCGACGATCTTTGGGCGCAACAAAGGTAAAAGCGACCCCCACTTCTTTTGCACGGCCCGTTCTTCCTATGCGGTGTATATAACTTTCAACATCATGTGGAATGTCGTAATTGAAAACGTGGGTCACCCCTTCCACATCTAACCCACGCGCAGCGACATCGGTTGCCACTAAGTATTGAATTTGGCATTCTCGAAAGGCTTTCATGACCTTTTCTCTTTTGGCTTGAGTCAGGTCGCCATGTAGTTCGTCTACGAGGTATCTTTTTGCTAATAGCGCTTCCGTTAACTTGCTCGCTCGTCGCTTTGTACGGCAAAAAATGATTGCTAGAAACGGTTGTTCATTTTTCATGACCATTCGCAGCGTATCTTGCTTCGTTCGATCGGTTGTTTCAACTACAATCTGTTTAATTGAATCAATGATGACATGTTGTTGTTTAATATAAATATCCTCAGGATGCTTCATATATTCATTCGCTAGCTTCCGAATGTCTTCAGGCATCGTTGCAGAAAATAACAACGTTTGTCTATCGCTAGGCGTTTCGTGAATTACTGCTTTTACATCCTGTAAAAAACCCATATGTAACATTTGGTCTGCTTCATCTAATACAAGGGTTGAAACGTCGCTTAGATCAATCGTCTTCCTTCTAATATGATCAAGTAGCCTCCCAGGCGTTGCAATGACCAATTGAATAGATCCTTTTAATTTATGGAGCTGCCGCTCAACATCTTGACCTCCATATACGGCAAGTACATCTATAGATACATGCTCTACCATTTTTTTTGCTTCAGTCGTAATCTGTAAAGCTAGCTCTCTCGTTGGAGCAACAATCAATGCTTGAACAGTTGATTTTGTTGGATTCATTCTTTCAATAATAGGAAGAAGAAAGGCTAATGTTTTCCCCGTTCCCGTCTGTGCTTGAGCGATAAGATCCTTGCCCGAAAAAACAATGGGGATTGCTTTTTCTTGGATGGGGGTAGGACTTATTATACCGTATGATTTCAACCTTGAAGATAATTGGTGACTAACACCTAATTTTTTAAAATCGTTCATTTCTTTCCCTGCTTTCTCACATAACAGATTGAACATGTGCGTTTATCATTGTACCATAGTGCAAAAAGAGAGTAGCTCAACGTTAGAGTTACTCTCTTATCATCTTAACTTAGAAGCTTACTTTTCATACAAAGATTATTACGTCCCTGATGACACAGGTACAGGTTCCTTCTCTGCCGTCTCTTTCTCTTTCCCTTTTCCTTTACCAAAGAAAATATTGCGATCACGATACATTAAGAATGCACCAAGTAAACAAGCGAAGAAATCTGAAATAGGGAAAGCCAAAAAGACTCCATACACACCAATGAAATGTGGCAATATAAGCACGAGTGGGATTAAAAAGATCAATTGGCGTGACAAAGATAAAATTAACGCTTGCTTTGGTTTTCCTAAAGCTTGATACAACCCACTACTAATCACCTGAATCGTAATTAAGAAAAAGGCAGCAAACATAATTCGTAAATACTCTGATCCTGCGTCAATAACGACGGGATCAGATGTGAAAATCATCATCAACCAATTTGGTACAGCCATAATTAAGATAAAAATGAAAAGCGAAATAATGAATGTTACCTTCAAACTAAGGATAACTGTTTCTCGTAAACGGTCAAAATTTTTCGCTCCGTAGTTGTAGCCAACAATCGGCTGCATCCCTTGCATAACACCAAGCATTGGCATAACTGTAAACATGATAATTCGCTGAATAATCCCAAATATTCCAACATAGAGATCGCCTCCAAAACGGATCAGCATCGTATTGATTGCAATCATCATCACACTTCCAGCTGCCGTTTGAGCGAATGCTGGCAAGCCGACTG
Organism: Halalkalibacter okhensis; assembly: GCF_000787375.1. Taxonomy (GTDB): domain Bacteria; phylum Bacillota; class Bacilli; order Bacillales; family Bacillaceae_D; genus Halalkalibacter; species Halalkalibacter okhensis. Next base: position 35,440 of record NZ_JRJU01000009.1, read on the forward strand.
CAACGACCTCTTTTACAATGGAATATTTAATTTTCAGATCGACCATTCGAAGCTGCAAGGAGCTTTTTCCTGTTAAGAAATATCGTAGAATAACAATTGTCACAGAAGCTTGAGAGATGACTGTTGCAACCGCAGCCCCTTGTACACCCATGTTAAACCCAAAAATAAAAATAGGATCTAAGATAATATTAACGACAGCTGGAATGATCATCGTCATCATTGCAAACCTGGCATTTCCTTCTGACCTGACAATGTTATTTGTTGCAAATGCAAAAGAAAAGAAAAACGTCCCTAACAAAATCGGAAACATGTAATCAATTGAATAGCCTAATATATCAGGAGTAGCACCAAATAGTCGTAAGATAGGTTCAAGTATCGTGAAAGCACCGATCATCCCTAAAAGACTAATGATGAGAATAACTGAAATAATATTTCCAAATACAAGGTTCGCCTCTTCTTCTCTCCGCTCTCCTAATCTTCTAGAGATAACAGAAGCTCCCCCAATCCCCATAGCCGCAGAGACGGCCATCATAATCATCATCAGTGGAAATGCAATGGTAACTCCCGCAACCGCGTCAATTCCCACCCCATAAGAAATAAAAATCGTATCAACAACATTGTATAGCGCCATAACAAACATCCCAATCATAGCTGGGATGGATAAGTTTTTTAACAGCTTAGGAATCGGTTCGGTACCGAGCCGTTCACTTTGCATTTTTTGTTTCATTCACACAGACCAACTTTCTACTTTTGATAAAAATTTGCCACTCTACGTAAAAAAGAGAAAAACAACTGTTTTTCCTCATCAGAAAAATGATTCATAAGCCTGGCATCCATTTGGCCCATTTCATTCCATAGTTTTTCTTCAAGTACTTTCCCTTTTTCCGTTAAACTAATGATTTTCGAACGTCTATCTTGTTCACTTTCTTTCTTATTGATCAAATCATTTTTCAACATCGAATCAATGATTCCATTCATTGTAGATGCCTTAATATATAGTCGATTTTGTAAGGCAGATTGTAAAAGTTCATGATGCTCTGCTAATAGATAAAGCACCTTGAACTGGGCATTTGTCACCCCGTACTCTGCAATCTTTTGATTAAATTGATTTTGCATAAGGTGGGCTACTACGCCAATTTGATAGCCAATTCTTTCCTCTAAATTTCTTTCCACAATTACTTAGCCCCCTAACTATTGTAATAAGATCATACAACGATCTCCCCTCACATTCAACCATTTATTTCGAACATCTAAATAGTTTTATAATTTTGTTAAATACACCCCTGCCTAGTCTCTTTCATATACTATTCTATGTTTTGGCTTTATGCAGAAAGGAGCAAAACAATGGAACTTACTGCCCCACATTGGATTTACTTGATTGGCACATTTATTATTATCATCACCATGCTCTTTAGACAAAATGTCGTCGTGCCAGCTGTGTTAATGACTTTTTTTGTAGGCTGGGTCTATACAGGTTCATTTTCAATTGGGCTTCAATCGATTTTCCAAGCGAGCTTAACAGCTGCTGCTGAGCTCTTTAACATTTTTCTTATTATTGCGATTATGACCGCCTTGCTTCATTCATTAAGAGCAATCGGTGCAGATGAGCAAATGATTACCCCTTTTCAACGCGTGATGAAAAATGGTCATATTTCCTTTTGGGTGATTGTCTTTGTCACATATGCGATTTCTTTGTTTTTCTGGCCAACACCAGCTGTTCCATTAATTGGTGCTTTACTCATTCCGGTAGCGATTCGGGCTGGGTTGCCGCCAATCGGCGCTGCCATAGCCATTTCTTTAGCCGGTCAAGGGATGGCGTTATCTGCTGATTATATGATTAAAATTGCGCCGATGTTAAATGCCACATCAGCAGGAATTGATGTTGGACCTGTTGCAGACAGAGCGTTAGTTTTATCACTAATTACGGGTGCTGTTGCATTAACGTATGCTTATTTCTCCATTCGAAAATCAATCAAAGCGCCTTCCCGAGAGCACTTAATCACATGGGAAAAAGCAAGCCATGCCAAAATGGAGGAGGAGCCACTTACGCCTATCCATTCAAAAAAACACCGTGTATTTTTCGCATTGTTGGTTCCTATTTCCTTTTTAATCATTGTGATCTACATGGTGCTTTCCATGTTTACAGATTCGATTCCAGACATGGAAGGTGGTGCGGGAGCATCTTTAATCGGAGGGACTGCCGTTGTTTTATTAGTAGCAGCCTCAAGTTTTTATAATTTCAGAAAATCGCTCGCCAATGTTAGTGATTTTTTAGTGAAAGGGTTTGTCTTTGCCTTTAAAGCAATGGGACCCGTCATTCCGATTGCTGGGTTCTTCTTTATCGGTAGTGGAGAATTTTCTGCCAAAATCTTCGGGGTGGATGCAGAACAAGCTCCTTCTTTCTTATTTGATCTCGTTCAAGCTGGTCAGCAAGTCATTCCTGAAAGTTCGATTTTGGCTGCTTTTGGAATTCTATTCATTGGGATGATTACCGGTTTAGACGGATCAGGGTTCTCCGGACTCCCATTAGTAGGCTCCCTTTCAGGAGCATTAGGTGAAAGCATTGGAATCGATGTGGCTACTCTGGCTGCTATCGGACAAATGGGTTCCATTTGGGTCGGAGGAGGTACTCTTATCGCATGGTCCTCCCTAGTTGCTGTAGCCGGTTTTGCAAAAGTTCCTGTCATGGACCTTGTGCGCAAGGCATTTATACCAGTTATGTTAGGACTGATTGTTTCAACGATTGCTGCACTGTTGTTGTTTTAAACATTCGCGCACCCACAACGAAAAAACAGCTGAACCAATTGGTTCAGCTGCTTTCAATGATAACTTTCACTCTTCCCACTTGACCATCCTGTAGTCTAACCTTAATCCCATGTGGGTGATTGGGTGACTTCGTTAAGAGGTCTTTGACAATTCCTCTCGTTGTCTTCCCCGTTCGTTGATCCTGCTTAAGAACAATATCCACTTCCATACCTGGTTGGATGTTCTTTCGCTCTTGTCCTGATTTTGCCATAGTACCCACCTTATCTTCCTTTATTAATCGTTGTCATTATGACTTTCATCTTGATAATGAGGATGATCAGCCTCCGCATCTGCTCCCATTATATTGTATATCCCAACAATAGCAAGCAAAATCGCCATAGCAGAGATCACCCAGGTTCGAACGGTTTTTGACATCATGATCTCTCCATTTCATTTTGAACAAGTTTTGTTTTTTGCAAGCGAAGTGCATTTAATACGACTGACACAGAACTAAAAGCCATCGCTGCACCTGCGACCCATGGCGCTAACAGCCCTACGGCTGCAATCGGAATCCCAAGCGAATTATAAACAAAGGCAAAAAATAAGTTTTGCTTAATGTTTGTCATCGTCTTTCGACTCATCATAATCGCATCAGCTACACTATTCAAATCTCCTCGCATTAGGGTAATATCAGCTGCTTCTATGGCCACATCCGTTCCCGTCCCTATTGCCATTCCAATATCAGCAACGGCAAGGGCGGGGGCGTCATTTAATCCATCTCCTACCATCGCAACTTTTTTGCCTTCTTTTTGCAACCTTTCAATGACCGCACTTTTCTCTTGAGGTAGAACTTGGGCTACGACATTTTCAATACCCACTTGTTTTGCAATGGCTTCTGCTGTTAACCGATTATCTCCTGTTAGCATAATAACTTCAAGACCTAACTTGTGAAGCCTTCTGATTGCTTGTTTTGAAGTATCTTTTACCGTATCAGCAACGGCCACTAGTCCAGCATACTGCCCATTGACGGCTATAAGCATTGCTGTTTTTCCTGCTTTTTCAAGCGCGAGCATCGGTTCATTTGCTTTTTCATAGGCAATATTTTGGTCTTCAAACAACTTTCTAGTCCCCACGATTAATGCATGACCATTTACATTAGCAAAGATTCCATGTCCAGGAATTGCTTCAAATTGACTTGTCTCTAGTAAATTAAGCTTCTGATCTTTAGCATAGGTCACAATCGCTTGTGCCAATGGATGCTCTGATTTCCCTTCGGCTGAAGCAACCATTTGAAGTAAGTCATTCTTTTGTATCGAACCTTCCGTTAGAAAATCCGTTAACATCGGTTCCCCTTTTGTGACTGTTCCTGTCTTATCAAGAACAACCGTTTCAATTGATTGCGTATTTTCAAGATGCTCTCCACCTTTAAAAAGCAATCCCAATTCTGCGGCACGGCCAGACCCTGCCATAATGGAGGTCGGGGTGGCAAGTCCAAGGGCACAAGGGCATGCGATAACAAGAATAGAAATCGTTGGAATTAAAGCCGCACCTAAATTACCTGGGGTTATAAGAAAATACCAAACTAAAAATGAAACAACAGCTATAACAACAACCACTGGAACAAAAATTCCTGAAACTTTATCCGTCATTCGTTGAATGTTTGCTTTTGATCCTTGGGCATTTTCAACAATTTTAATAATTTGAGATAATGCCGTATCTTTCCCTACCTTAGTTGCTTCCATCGTTAACGAACCGTTTTTGTTCATAGTTGATCCAATGACTTCATCTCCTGTATGTTTATCTACGGGGATGCTTTCACCTGTAATCATTGACTCATCTACTGCTGAATGTCCTTTTAATATCTTACCATCAACTGGAATTTTCTCCCCTGGCTTTACCAGTAGGTGATCCCCCACTTGCACATCTTCAAGTGGAATGCTAACTGCTTCTCCATGCCGAACTACCGTAGCAGTTTTCACTTGTAGACCTAATAACTTTTGAATCGCTTGACTAGTTTTCCCCTTTGCCCGTGCTTCAAAAAGCTTTCCAAGAACAATAAGGGTAATGATTACAGCTGACGTTTCAAAATATAAATCAGGCATGGCATTTCCACTCTCCATTGCCTCTATCCCTAAATAGATGCTATAAAAATAAGCAGCTGATGTTCCAAGGGCAACAAGAACATCCATGTTGGCACTTTTGTTTCTTAATGCTTTATAGGCCCCTGTATAAAATTGTGCTCCGACGATAAATTGTACAGGTGTGGCAAGAGCTAATTGTACCCACGGATTCATAAACATCTCAGGCATCCAAATAAACGAAGTAAATTCAAAATGGGTTACCATCGACCAAAATAATGGCAATGTTAAAATCGCAGCAAATAAAAATTTACCAAGTTGAGCGTCCATTTCTTTTTGCTTCGCATCCACTTGTGAACTTTCATCATTTTTCTCTTTTAATCCAAAACCGAGCTTTTCAACGGCTTCTTTTATGTCAGTGGTTGTAACGACTCCATCTACATATTCAACAGTTGCTGTCTCAAGTGCAAGATTGACTGTCACTTTCTCTACGCCCTCTAACCGATTTAGCTTTTTCTCTATCCGATTTGAACAAGCTGCACAAGTCATCCCTATTACATGAAAGTCTGTTTTTAACACTTGAACCTCATAACCTAGTTTTTCAATTTTTTCCGTTACTTGTTGAAGACTTGTTTTGGCGCGATCAAACGTAACACTTGCTCGTTCCGTTGCCAAATTTACATGCACATCATAAATCCCATCCATCCGCTTGATCCCTTTTTCAACTCTGGATGAGCAAGCCGCGCAGGTCATTCCTCTGATTGAGAAAGTCACTTCTTCCTTTTCCATTGTTCTTCCCCCTTCCACTCAAGCAAATCATATACATTACCCCCTGAGGGTATATATTTTTATAAAAGAAAACGTGTCAAATTGACACGTTACTTTAGAAATTAGACTACATCATACCCTTGATCTTCAATCTCTTCCTTAATTGAATGAAGAGAAACACTATTTGCCTCAAAATCAACAACAACGGTACCTTCTGCTAAATTCACTTCAACAGAGCGAACCCCATCAAGCTTCGCAACACTTCCCTCAACAGCTGAAACACAATGATTGCAAGACATTCCTTTTACTTGTATAGTTGCTTTTTCCATATTGTTCATCACCTTTGCTTACATATGATACATGTATCGTACCATACCCACCCAGGGTAATCAAGAGGCTAAAAATTGTTTTTTTAGGTCTTTGTTAACCGTTCGATGACATCCATAAGCTCTGCAATCGACTCATCGCCGCTTCCGCTTTTAATGGCATCAGCAACACAGTGTTTTGTATGATTTTCCATTAGCTGCAAACTGACTTTCTTCATCGCTGCATTAATAGCAGAAATTTGTATGAGAATATCCACACAGTAACGTTCATTTTCAACCATATTTTGAATCCCTCTAACTTGGCCTTCAATGCGTTTAAGTCGATTCACCAACTGTTCTTTTTCACGAGAATGTCGATGATCTATTTGTTTTAACTCTATTTTTTTTGACATCGGCGAATCTCCTCCCTATTATTTGTAATTCTACTATCTTATAAAAACAACGCCATGTCAATGTCTAGCCAAACACGGAATGGTTATGTTCACTTGAATCAATTTGTTCAGGAAAAAATGTATCTACTTGTTCCAAAGCAAAAAAAACAAACATTACAAGAAGAAACACAATAAGAGGATTTCTTAAAAAGGTCACAATAACTGATTTTGACTCCGCGTGAAAGAGTCGAATGGTAATAACAAGAACGATCAAACTGATCATAAATAAAAATTTTAATAATGTGTCTTCTTGCCCAATTGGAGACATTTCCCCAACCATCGCTCCCATCATTCCCCCCATTAATCCAGCTAACATTCCTTCGAGTGTGGTAATCAACTGATGAGGTAATCCTATAAATGCACCGATTGTCATACCAATCACAATTCCTAGAATGGTAGATTGAACAAAGTCTCCCCTTAGCAAAAAGCCCATAATGGTTCCAAATAAAACCCCAGCGGTCATCCCTCCAGCCATCGCTGTCATCATAAGACTCATTTGAGAGTCATGACGATTTTGAACAATAACTAGATAATAACAAAGAAAAAGGACCGTCGAAGCAATGAAAAATACCAACAAGCCAAAAGACATACATACCCCCCCTTATCTAGAAGGCACTAAAAGGGACAGCTTCCTTTTTAAGTGCCTCCCTCCTCTTATTTATCATCCTATTTCGATGAAGGAAGGAATAGTACAAGTGGTGAGGATTGTCTAGAAAAAAAGCAGGCCCATCAAAAAAAGATGGAACCGGCTATTGATAAGTAAGTGCTTCTACTTCAGCAATTTCAGAAACAATTTGTTCAATTGGAATGGCGAGTCCATGTCCCTCTACTTGACTCCCGATTGAAGGAACAGACCTTGCATAGACGACCCCTACAACTTCTCCTTCTTGTGATAACACAGGACTGCCACTATGCCCTGGAAAAATCGCATTTGAAATCTTTAGCACCTGATATGGGGCTTCATCATTTAAAATTTCTCCCTCATTTACAATTTGTGTTTGTGAGAGCGGACTGCCTATAACATAGATTTTTTCCTTCTCTATGGCATCTTCAATCCGAAGTGGCAAATAGGGAACATCGCTGCCATCAATCTTTAACAAAGCCACATCAAGGTCTTCATCAGACTCGACGACTTGCGCATGAAAAATGTCTCCACTTGGAAATACAACAGCAAGAGGCTCCCGATTCTGAATCACATGATAATTTGTTAAAATAAATCCATCGGCTGAAATCGCAAACCCCGTTCCTCGTCCTCCAGTTCCTTGAATGGTTACTACAGCCTCCATGTATTCAGCAATGTGCTCTTGTTGGCTTAATTCATCTGATGTTCGAGCTAATTCACGAGAATCCAATGAAAATAAGTTTAACCATATGTTAGCTACTTGAAAGATTAGCAGAAGAGCAATTCCAAGCCCTATCCAGCGGACCAGAATTTTTTTTGACTGTTTCTTTTTCATTTCCTCTTCTGTTTCCTCTTCATCGAACAGAAAATCCTCAGGCTTCGGGACGTATTCCTCTTCTTCAGACTTGTAATCATCTTTCATTAGATCACCTACTCACATTTAAAAACATTGCCATTCTTTTTTATCAAATAACTGAATTAACAGGAGACCTCGGTTTTCCACCTTGTAGGACTGAAATGATATTGTCGGCAGCGATTTCTGCCATATCTCGTCTCGCCTCCACCGTTGCATTGCCAATATGCGGGGTTAAAATGACATTATCTAATGATTTTAATCCTTCAGTTACCTCAGGTTCAAATTCAAATACATCTAGTCCTGCACCAGCAATTATTCTATTTTCTAAAGCACTCACTAACGCATCCTCATGAACGATCGGCCCTCTAGCTACATTAACTAATAATGCTCGAGGCTTCATGATCGACAATTCTTTTTCTCCAATGAAGTGTTTTAATGAAGGTTGGTAACTCATATGTAAACTGATCATGTCGGCTTCTTGTAATAGATCATCTTTATTCAGATATGTACAGTCTAATAATTGTTCATCTTCATCAGAAAGGCGTGTTCTATTATGATAAACAATGTTCATATCAAATGCTTTAGCCATCTGGGCAACTTTCTTCCCAATGTTCCCCATCCCAAAGATACCTAAAGTTTTCCCACGAAGCTCTGTTCCAAGATGGAACAATGGTGCCCAGCCTTCAAACTGACCAGCACGCGTTAGCTTATCTCCTTCCACTAGCCGCCTTGATAATGAAATAAGAAGCCCCATCGTTAATTCAGCCGTAGCATAAGTCGAAACGATAGGCGTATTGGTGACATGAATGTTTTTCTTTGTGGCGGCTTCTATGTCAATGTTATTAAAGCCTGCGCCATAGTTCGCAATAATTTTCAAATCAGGTGCAGCTTCGATAATTTCCTGATCAATGGTATCAGATAAGATTGATAAAATCGCATCTTTTCCTTTTACCATTTGTAAAATTTCACTTTTGGTCATAGGTGTAACCGTATCATTCATGGTTACTTGAAAATATTTGCTTAACTTTTCATATGCGATATCAGGAATCTTTCCTAAAACAGCAACCTCTTTCAACTTTCACACGTCCTCTCTAACATCATCTCTTTTATATTACCAAAAATAAATAAGAGATAACACTTCAATCTACTAGAGCGAGTTATTGGTCGTTACACTCAAATTGCATTATACTGTGTATAAAAGAAATTCAGTAGGAGGAACACATGGAGCTAATCACTTTACAGAAAGTACAAGACTTAATCAATTCATACGCCCATCAAGAAGTGTATTTACACTTAGAAACAACAAATGGTGCCTATGCTTCTCATAATGACGCTTCTTTTTTTTCAGCAAGTGCCTACATAAGAAATGCTAAAATCACTTATGAAAGCGGCAAAATTATTGGCGATGGTCCTTTTCGTGTCGGCTTAAAGCTTGAAATTGGATGGGTATACGCCGAAGGTTTAACGCATTATGAACTAGATGAATTCGGTCGTCTCCTCCTTGCTGGACATGGAAACGACGGAAAATTAGCCGTTGCATTAGAACTGAGCAAAACACCTTTTGAATAGGGAGGCATAAATTCATGAAAAAAGAACGACAGATCCTTGTCATTTTCCCCCATCCAGATGATGAAACATTTGGAGTATCTGGTACTATAGCGATGCATGTTGCAAACGGAACACCGATAACATACGCATGTCTAACACTTGGTGAAATGGGAAGAAATCTAGGAAATCCACCATTTGCAACACGAGAATCATTGCCCAACATCCGCAAACAAGAATTAATTAAGGCAGCAGAAGCAATGGGAATTGACGACTTACGGATGTTAGGCTTTCGCGACAAAACACTTGAGTTTGAAGACGACGAAGAAATGACCGTCATGATGAGTAACCTAATTGCAGAGTTGGATCCATCCTTAATCATCACCTTTTACCCGGGCTACTCTGTTCATCCTGATCATGAAGCCACTGCTCGCGCTGTAATTGAGGCGGTTAGCCGGTTAGATGAGAGCAACCGCCCCACGGTTCATTGTGTCGCTTTCTCCAATGGACATGAACAAGAAATCGGCCCTGCTGATATCGTGAATGATATCACCCCATTTGCTGAGCAAAAAAAAGCAGCGATGCGAGCCCACCTCTCCCAAACTGCTTGGATGCTCCAAGAACTTGAACCCAAATGGGCAAGCGGAGATAAAGTAGCACTTGAATGGTTACAAACAGAGCGGTTTTGGACATATTCATTTGAGTAGTTCAATATGAATGGGTCCATCAAGAGGTACCTCATAAATTATCGGCCACCTCTTGATGGGACACCTCTCTGGTTCCGTTTCCCATTTTCAGGTTCCAGCTGTCCACTCTGATTCCCCACTTTCTTGATTTTTCCCTTTTTCAGGTTCCAGCGCTCCACTCTGATTCCCCACTTTCTTGATTTTTCCCTTTTTCGGGTTCTAGCTCTCCACTCTGGTTCCCTAATTTCTTGATTTTTCCCCTTTTCGGGTTCCAGCACTCCACTCTGGTTTTCATGTAGACTTGCACGTTTTCTTCAATCCCGTTATAATATATAACTTGTGAAATAGAAGTAGATAAATAGAAGAGGTGATTCGGTGCTTTTAACTAAGTTAGGGGCCGAGGAGGAGAAAAGAAACCCTGAAGAGCTAGAGCAGGACTTAGAAAATTTAGAGTTTCAAATGTTTCGTATGCAAGCCAACGTTAAGGAAATCGCAAAAAAGCGACAAATCCTAGGAATAGAACAAACAAAAGAAGAAAAATGGGTGATTGTGTCTATTGTAGATGATGGGCATGCATGTAAGATCATGCTAAATGACTGTGAATCTGCCTTTCGTGGAAGTTGGGATTTCTCGATTCAAGCCAAATATGAGGATCAGTCCACGATTCACATCGGTGACATTAAGGGCGAAGAAAACCGTGGCTACGGCTCGATCTGCATGGATTATTTAAAGGAACATGCACAAGATCAAAACGTCCAATACATTAAAGGCGACCTCGCCGAACGTGATTGGGACCATCTTGACAGACTCATCCATTTTTATGAGAAACATGATTTTGATATTGACGTTGACCACGAGAATCAAAGTGGATCAATTGTTTGCCAGCCCCATTGGTAAGATGGGGTTTTTTGTTTTGTATTTGTTTATACTAATACATAAATCAACCATTCAATAAAGCTTTCCATTTAGATTACTTATCACAAGATTCGCTTCTATTTCTACTTAATCATAATCTGAATACATCTAACATTGAAGTAAAAAATAATAACAGGATAATTGTTAATAAACTGGGTGAAAACAATGAATGATCATAAACAAAAAGATAATGTTCCACTATTTGATAAATACAGCATCATCGGATTCATAGGGATCATAGCCGTTTTTTACATTTGCTGGCTCCTTCATAATCTAATGTTACCTTAATTAAACACGAAAAATGGCACTAAAAAATGGCTTTTCTAGTGCCTCCAAATTAACCTTTCCATTGGCGGTTTCATATGAACTCATTTTCCAGTTAACATATATCCTAATGTACCTGTTACAATTCCTAACAGCGCCCCTCCTAGCACCTCTTCTGGCATATGGCCAAGACGCTCACGTAATTTTACATTTTGATCACTTTTGCTATGATTTGGGTCATGCAATCCTGTTAACCGGTTTACTTCATCACTCATATCATTTACTTTTATCGTTAATTCACCTGTTTGTCTTCGAATTCCTTGAGCATCGTACATAACAATTAAGCCAAATACAGTCGATAATGCAAAATCAACCGAAGAAATGCCCCGTTCGAGTGCAACGAATGTAGCTAAGGCTGTCACACCTGCTGAATGGGAACTCGGCATCCCTCCTGTTTCAAATAACAAACCTGTATCCCAGTTTCCCGTTTTTGCTTTTTGGATGGGGATTTTTAACGATTGGGCGATGCCAATTGTTGTTAGAGCCGTAACCATTGGTCGATTCATCTCTTTCACCTCATGTATATCGTTTGAAATGAATCGAAAAGTATACACTCAGTTGCAAAGAAGCCAATGAGAAAGGTATAGCAATAGCTCGGCACATTGCTTAAAAGCACATCACCAGTATAAATTTGATGTGCCCTTCGCTTTTTAATCTATGGTCTGATCATGCTTTTTCTTTTTCCTTTTGTAATGAGTCAGCATGATAATAATAAGGATCACAATTGGGACAAACACTGGACTTAATCCAATGATAAAAACAATAATGCTTGAGAATGCTTTTAAAGCTACATTGATGGTATCAATGAATAATTTTTTTGAACGATCCCATGTATTCAAGTCGTCTCCTTGAATGCTTGAAGTTCCAATTGAAACCTCATTGATCGTAATCGTTATAGTAGACAGCTCGACTTGATTTTCTAAAAATTGCTTTCTTCCTGTCATTTGCTCGATTTCCTCTTGTACTTTTGCTAAATCATTAGAAATCTTTAATAAATTCTCCGTATTATCTGCCTGTTCCATAAATCCTAACAATCGTTCTTCTACGACTAGCTTAGCGTTAAGACGTGATTCTACATCTACATACTCTTCGGTTACATCACTTCCATGGGTACTTTGCTCAACTATTTTTACATCTGTACTTCCGATCTCTTCAAGAAACGGTTGAAAATCCTGTTTTGGCACTCGAAGTACAATCGTTCCAAACAAGTTGCCCTCTTCCCCTTCATGCTGGTGAGATTCAACAACATAGCCACCTAATTGATTTACTTTTTCTTTAATATCATCTCGAGCTACATAGAAATCCTTCACTTCTAATGTCACATATCCTTGATAGATGACCATACGATCTTCAACTTGTGTACTGATTTGATTCAGCAACCCACTATCCATATCGTTTTGTTCAGTGGAAGTCACTACTTCTGCTTCTTCTGTCATTTCTACATCGGAAACTGCAAAATCATACGCCTCATTTTGAGTACTACAAGCACTAATAACGAATACTAAAAAAACCATTCCAATGTAATTCTTTATTGTACCCATCCTACACACCTCCGTCTTTACACATGAGACGAAAGGAGTAACAAGATAGTTTCTACTTGCGAATTTACTTTTGCTTGACCTTCTCTTCACATGGGATACAAAGTTAACTTAAGGAGGTACTACCATGGAAATCATTGAACAAATTACACATTTACAAGTGTTAAATCAATTTTGGATTTTGCTCTTTTTCCTTGTTCCTATGGTTCTCATATCGAGGACCGTTGTAGCAGGTACACGGTTTTCTCCTGTACTTATAATTGTTATCTTCGGCTTGTTACTTGGTTTTCTGTTAGTTTCTGTTGAGATCGCAACACCAGGTTTAGTCGAATTTCCATTTGTTGATTTAATGGCTCGTACAACGATTATTGCTCTTACTGTGTCATTCTTTGTTGGAGGCCAAGAGTTACGAAAAATTTTAAGCAAAAAGGAACTTAAAGTTGATGATATTGTTGTTCCATCAGATGAGGAAACTATACTTGGTACAACACGTACTCAATTTTTTTACATTTTGCGTGCATTCTTTTTGTTGCTCGGCATAGAAGGTTTCACGAGAATGATTGTGCATGGACAAGCAGCCGAGGGAATTGCTGTTTATAACCCACTTATTGCCTATATTGGCCTTATTATTGCGATCATTTTAATTGATAATAAAGCAACGATAAGAAATAAACATTTATACATTCGAAAAGGATTGCTCGAAATTGCTTTCATCATTGCCGTATTACTTTTCTCTTATTACATTGCACAAATCTTTGTATCCATTATTGCGTTGCCACAAATCTTTTTCGCAATGATGATTTCAGCAGCTCTTGGTGCGATCTTTCACCAATGGACATTTGGTCCAACTGTGCGTTCTTTGCTATTTGCCGGAATTCCAGTCGTGCTTGCTGCGAATTTTATGATTGGTGGCTCTCGTATTGGAGACGCCTTTGACATACAAGGAATGAATTCTGTATTAGCCTATGGGTTTTTCGGTCAGCTTTTTTGGATGTTTGGAGGGATTGCCTTACTTATGTTGATTGCCAAAACAGCAAATGCGCGAAATTTAGCGCCTGGTATGGCTGGCTCTCTTTCTCATTCTGGATTAACAGGAGCTTGCACTGCAGGAGACTTCGGAAAAGTGGCAGCCAAGCGTGCACCGATTATGATTAATATTCCCTTTTTTGGTCACGTTTTTGTTTTTTCAATTCTAGCTATTAGTGCCGAACGGGGATCTCTTTGGATTGTGCCTTCGTCGATTATCGTAGCAATCGGGGTGGCGCTTACGATCTTAGCCTTACTTAATTTACGCAAAGCAAAAGGGGACGATCGTAAAGAAGTAAAAGCGTTGATGCAATTTTCGTTTGGTTGGCAAATTTGTGCCGTCTTTGGTGGTTTAGCGCTCTTAAGCTTTAGTGCCATGTCCTTTGACTATACTGCAATGGCACAAACATCAGCGATATCCCATTTTGGTTTATTTGCTGCCATTCAAGGTGAAATGTTTGGTACAGAAGCCGCTTTGCTCATTCCTTTTATTTTTTCCATGCCATTTCTGGTCCATCCCCTTGTTTTCTATATGTTTGGAAAAGCAATGGAAAAGGATGGAGAAATGCCAATAAAACCTGTCTATATCCTTGCAACTATAGGTAGTTTCGGTATATTTTACGCATTATTTTTTGCATAAAATCAAGTAGGAGACGACATTTATAAGCTGTTCGTCTCCTACTTGATTTAGACTGTTTGGTAAGTCCGGACAATCTCTTGTAACTTTAATGCTAATCCTATCTTTCCGTCTACTTTTACTTTCCCCGTCATAAAAGCAAATGTTGTGTTCAGTTCATCCGCTAACAATTTCGACAAGTCCTTTTCAGATAATTGCAATGAAACATCTGGCTTCTCTACTTGTCTTTCGTGTAAATATGCTTTCCCATCCCGCAATTCAACTTGAATGGTTCCCGCATCCGTTAAGGCAAATTGAAACACCCGATCTTTTTCATCACTTATATGTTCAGGGTAGGAATTAACTTTTTCAATCAACTCTCGTAGCTCTCCCATTACACTCATTATTTAACGCCTCCTTTCGCGCTTTTTCATTTATCTTTATTCTCTGATTATGTAAGCGATTCCTTTTTATTTTGACGAATAAGATCGAAACTTTCTAGAAAAAGTAAATACATAAAGAATGGAGGCGGTCATTTTGGATACAATGAGGATTTTGCAATATGTTTGTACATTTCTCGGAACAAGCTGTTTAATTTTTGCCTACATACAAATGGCAAAAACAAGCCAGAAAAAAAAGAGTGACTCATAGCTCTATGTGGTCACTCCTTTATGTTTCCAAGTTTACCCTTGTTCTTTATAGTACATCAAAGCAATGGCTCCAGGGCCCGTATGTGTACTAATAATTGGTGAAGTTTCCGTAATCGTTACTGGAATATTTTTCACTTTTTGCAGCGTATCTTTCAACTTATTTGCAAGCGACTCTGCTTCGATATGAGCAATTCCGATCGCTTTTACTTTAAAAGATGACGTTTCTTCTATGAATTGTTTCTTAAAATACTCAATCATTTGTTGGTGCGTACGTACTTTGGTCACTGGTGTATACACACCATCAGCAAGCGAGGCAATAGGTTTAATCTTTAGAATTGATCCAAGCAAGGCCTTCCCGCGTCCAATTCGCCCACCTTTTGCTAAATATTCTAATGTATCAACCATTAAATATAGAGAGGTATGTTCTCGAACTTCTTTTAACCTTGTAACAATTTCTTCTACACTATGTCCCTCATTTGCCATCTTAGCTGCTTCCATCACTTGAAAGCCTAATGCATGTGAGATGAACTGTGAATTAATCACCGTTACACTCTCTCCCACCATCTCAGCGGCCGTTCTAGCAGAGTTAAATGTACCACTCATTCCTTCTGTAAGATGAATGGAAATTATGTGCGTTGTCTCAGGTTCATTTAATAATCGACGATACGTTTCTTCAAAATAACCTACAGAAGGTTGAGAACTTTTCGGGAGCTCTTCAGAAGAAGTCAATAGTGTTACAAACTCTTTCTTTGTAATATCGATTCCGTCTAAATAGGTTTGTCCATTCACCGAAATAGATAATGGTACCACTTCAATTCCAAATGTTTGAACAAAATCTTCCGTTAAATCAGACGTTGAATCAGTTACGATCTTAATTGTCATTTTCTACATTCCCCTTTATAGCTTCATCACAATTTCTATGAAATATTACCTATAGACCTACTCTGATTCATCATATCATAAATCGTTGTTCCTACGCGTAATTACTTTCCTAAGGTGAAGCGAATCTCCTGATAGGTAATATGTTCAGGAAGTTTTTCTTTTATTGGTTTAAGAAATTCAGTTCCTACCTCTTCTGCTACTTGGTGAATAAGGGTACGATGTTCCTCTTTCACATATTGAGCTAAACGTAACTCTATCCCTTCTTGTTCAGCGCGAATCAAATGTTTAATAATTGTCTGCTCCGTTAAGGAAAGGTCTTCGACTAACTGCTCGATCATTTCTCCATTTTTAAACCGTTCAGCCGTTTCTAAATATTGTCCTTTTTTTGATGGTCGACTGCTTTTTTTCTGCGTTCTTTCACTCATCCCTGTAGGCTGACTATTTTTAAATTGTGACAATACGTCCAAAAAGGCTTCCCCGTACTTCTCCTTTTTTTGTTCTCCAACACCTGAAATTTCAGCTAACTCATCCAACGTTGTAGGAATATATCGACTCATTTCTTTTAACGTCCGATCAGAAAAGACCATATATGGAGGGATATTGTTTTCGGTTGAGAGCTGCTTTCGTAGTTGCCGTAATGCTTCAAAAACATCATCTTGCTCTTCTGGCTCTTTCGGCGCTAACGTTTCAGTAACAAAAAGCTGTTCCTCCCCTTTTAACACGGCCAACGTTTTCTCTGTTAATTGAATTGTAGGATATGACGTTCCAGTTGCACGTAAGTATTCTTCAGCCATTAAAATGTCAATAAATTCAGCTACATCTTTTTGAGTCCAGTCCTTCATTAAGCCATATGTTGATAGATTGTTTAACTGTAATTGTTTCACTTTTTGATTCGATGAACCGACTAAAATTTGAGCGATCATTGTTTTCCCGAACCGTTCTCTCACACGTTTGACGGTTGAAAAAACCATTTGTGCTTCTTTCGTTCGATCAACCTTCTCACCTGTTTGCACACAGTTTGAACACTTTCCACACGTCTTATTAGTATCTTCACCAAAATAGTGCAAAATATATTGTTGCAAACAACGCTCCGTATGACAAAACCCAGTCATTTGCTGCAATTTTTTGTATTCTAATTCTTGTCTGTCATCTGATCGGTCAGACTGTTCAATTAAAAAGGATTGTGTTCTCACATCTTGTGGACTAAAAAGAAGAACACAATCACTTGCTTCTCCGTCACGTCCGGCCCTTCCTGCTTCTTGATAGTAAGCTTCAACCGTTCTAGGTAAGTTGTAATGCAAAATATACCGAACGTTTGACTTATCGATCCCCATTCCAAAAGCATTCGTCGCAACAATTATTTTCGCTTCATCATGTATGAAAGCTTCTTGGTTAGCTGAGCGCTGACTTTCAGACATACCTCCATGATAGCAAGCTACATCAAATCCACTCGATTTTAGTTCGTCATAGATTTGCTCTACTTCTTTTCGTGTTGAAGCATAAATGATCCCTGATTCATTCTTTCTTGATGCTAAGAAAGTAGTCATAAACTTTTGTTTGTTTACTCCTTTTTTGACTTGAAACGTCAAATTCGTTCTTTCAAAGCCAGTTGTAATGACATTTTGTTCATCGATATGTAAAAATTGTTGTAAGTCAAAACAAACTTGTTTTGTAGCCGTTGCTGTTAAAGCCAAGACGGTAACCCTTTGAGATATCTCTTCAAGCCATGAAGAAATGGATAAATAACTTGGCCTAAAATCATGCCCCCACTGAGACATACAGTGCGCCTCATCTATGGCTACTAAGGAAAGGGTGATTTGATTTAGTAGATGTTGAAAAGATGGATGATTCAACCTCTCTGGAGCGACATAGACGAGCTTGTATTCGCCCTCTATAATACGTGATTGCCGCGTACTCTCTTCATTTGCACTTAATGTACTATTCAAATACGTTGCAGGGATGTTCAGTTCATTTAAGGCATCAACCTGATCTTTCATTAAGGAAATGAGCGGGGAGATCACGAGTGTAACTCCTGGTAAGACTAACGCAGGGATTTGATAACAAAGTGATTTTCCTCCTCCAGTTGGCATGATCCCAATTGTATCAATGCCATCTAGTACTTTTTCGATTATGCCCCTTTGTCCATCTCTAAATTGATCATATCCATAGATCGATTTCAACTTTTCCTGCGCTAATTGCAATTTATTTTTCTCCATCAACAGTTCCTCTTTTCTATTTTGAATGAGAAAGTGATCGTTGGACACTTTATAAATAATAACACTCATGAGGTGATATCATGAACATGACATTAAAACAAAAAAATACATTCTGTTTAATCGTTGTTACGTTAATCATGTTTGCACCTATTTTCATCATGCTATTTACAGGTGAACGATTCGTAACAGCCATTCGTTTGTTTCCTTTAGATTTTTCTCTTTATTTTGCTGTGCTTTTAGGAGCAATCATTGTGAACTACACGATGCGTTCTACGAAGCTACTTACAATTACGATGCTTGCAACAATCGTTGGATTAGCCGTATATTTCTTCTGGTATATCTAACACATCCATCGTACCATGATCCAAAACATCGGTCGAGTAAAGACAAAAGTCGGTTTATTTTAAAAAAATCGTTAGAATACTAGCCCCTTGTCCACAATGAATGGTATAATTCATTCGATTATGGACATTGGAGGCATACATATTTATGATTACCGTTACAAATGTTGGATTACAATACGGCGACCGCAAATTGTTTGATGAAGTAAATATTAAATTCACACCAGGAAACTGCTACGGGTTAATTGGAGCAAATGGTGCTGGGAAATCAACTTTTATTAAAATTCTTTCAGGTGAAATTGAACCACAACAAGGTGATGTTCATATGAAGCCTGGACAAAGACTTGCTGTGTTAAAGCAAAATCACTTCGAGTATGAAGAAGTTGAAGTGTTAACAACCGTGATTATGGGACACGCTCGCCTGTATCAAGTCATGCAAGAAAAAGATGCGATTTATATGAAGGAAGAGTTCTCTGATGAAGATGGCATTAAAGCCGCAGAACTTGAAGGAGAATTTGCTGAAATGAATGGGTGGGAAGCAGAATCAGAAGCTGCTATTCTTCTTAAAGGTCTTGGCATTTCAGAAGAACTTCATTCCAAGAAAATGGCTGACTTATCAGGTTCTGATAAAGTAAAGGTTCTTCTTGCTCAAGCATTATTCGGCGAGCCGGATGTCCTTCTTTTAGATGAGCCGACCAACCATTTAGACATTAAAGCAATTGAATGGTTAGAAGAGTTTCTTATTAACTTTGAGAATACCGTTATCGTTGTTTCACATGATCGTCACTTCCTTAACAAAGTTTGTACACATATTGCAGACTTAGATTTTGGTAAGATTCAAATTTATGTGGGGAACTACGACTTTTGGTATGAATCAAGTCAACTTGCTCAAAAAATGGCACAAGATCAAAATAAGAAAAAAGAAGAAAAAATTAAAGAGCTTCAAAGCTTCATTGCTCGCTTTAGCGCCAATGCATCAAAATCTAAACAAGCAACATCAAGAAAAAAGTTGCTTGATAAAATTGAACTCGATGACATTAGACCATCATCACGTAAATACCCATATGTTCATTTTTCCCTTGGGCGTGAAATCGGAAATGATGTATTGCGTGTAGAAGGAATTACTAAAACTATTGATGGCGAAAAAGTCCTGAACAACGTTAGTTTCACGATGGACAAAGAAGATAAAATCACCCTTGTTGGTGATAACGAAATCGCCAAAACTGCTCTTTTCAAGATTTTAACGGGTGAAATGGAACCGGATAGTGGCACGTATAAATGGGGCATCACTACATCTCAAGCGTACTTCCCGAAAGACAACTCAAAGTTTTTTGAAGGAAGTGACTTAAACTTAGTTGATTGGTTACGTCAATATTCACCTGAAGATGACAGTGATACATTCCTACGTGGGTTCCTAGGACGTATGCTCTTCTCTGGAGAAGAAGTCAAGAAGAAAGCTAACGTCTTATCAGGAGGAGAAAAGGTCCGCTGTATGTTATCAAAAATGATGCTAAGTGGTGCAAACGTGCTTCTTCTTGATGAGCCGACGAACCACTTAGACTTAGAATCCATTACAGCAGTGAACAATGGGCTGATTAATTACAAAGGTGCGATGATTTTCACTTCTCATGACCATCAATTCAATGAAACAATCGCAAACCGCGTGATTGAATTAACAGCTGATGGTGTGATCGATAAGCAAATGACTTTTAATGAATATTTAGAAACTACAAAGAAATAAGTTACTAATAGGGCACTGAACTAGATGTTTTTTTCAGTGCCCTTAAAACAACCAGTTCCTAATTGAATATTCAGACAGATAAGATTATCTAAGTGAGGGAGTCAAGTATGGATACGAAATTAGCGTACATCATAGCGATTTTAGGAGCTGCTTGTTGGGGATTAATCGGGTTATTTGTTCAGTTTCTTTATGATTTCGGCTTTACTGCTTGGGACGTTGTGGCTATCCGTGCTATTTTTTCAGCAGTACTTTTACTTTTGTATGTTTCCCTGTTTAAAAGAGAGCTTCTGAAAATCCAACTAAAGCACCTTCCCCTGTTTATCGGATCAGGGATTATAAGTATTGTCTTCTTTAATTGGTGTTTGTTTACGGTTATGGACCAAGCCAATATTTCGTTGGCTGTTGTTTTATTATATACCGGCCCATTATTTGTAACAATCCTTTCAAGAATTTTTTTCAAAGAGTCCTTAACCATTCGTAAAGGGTTAGCCATATTTATAACATTAACCGGATGTGCATTTGTTGTTGGTCTGTTACCATCCATTGATACCGTTATAACAGCTTCCACTCTATTAATTGGTGTCGGTTCTGGTTTCTTCTATGCCTTATATAGTATATTTGCGAAAGTTAGTAGTCGGCATTATGGCTCACTAACCATTACCACTTACTCATTTATTTGTGCAAGTGTATTTATGGCTTCCTCAAGCCAACTTTATCAAAAAGTACATCTGTTATTCCATTGGGATGTTCTTATTTTTAGCCTTGGTCTAGCACTTGTTCCAACCATTGTAGCTTATTTATTATATACGAAAGGATTGCAATACATCGAGTCTAGTCGTGCCTCCATTCTCTCTACAATTGAACCCGTAGTAGCGATAGGGATTGGCTTTCTATTCTTTCAAGATATCTTAACATTTTGGCAATGGATGGGTGTTTTCCTTGTACTTTCATCGATTATTCTAGCAGCCGAAACCAGTCAGAAAAAGGACAAAAAGAAAACAGCTGTCGCACAAGCTTAACCTATTAAAGCAATCTGCGCTGTCGCTGTTTTCGTCGTTTTAGTACTTGCACCACAATAACAATTGCTAAAAGGGCAAATAATGTATAAATTAAGTTTTGGATAAAACTGTTCCAATCTTTGATCGAAGAACCGTAATAATAACCTATGAAAAAATAGATAGACAACCAGACAAAAGCAGAACTAAAACCAACCATCGCAAAAAATCGATACGAAATGCCTGACATACCAATACTAAATGGGACGGCGTGACGAATAAATGGAAAGAAATAACTAAAGCTAGCCGCTTTAAGGCCATATTGATCTAGTAACTCTCTCCCTTTTTCAGCACGAGATTGCCAGATTGATTGGCTTTTCTTTTCGAAATTTGCATGTTGATTGACCGCATTTCCTATGACATATAAAATGGTCCCATGTAAAATAATACTGCTGAAAATGATAAGAAACGTAGGAAAAGGATCTAATAATTTGGTTGTTGCTAACAAACCGCCACTCATCAACAACACCTCATTTGGAACCGGAAAGAAGAACAATCCAACTGCTACAATAAAGAACAAAGCAATGTATCCATATTGTCTAATAAAATCAATAAAAATCAACATTTCCATTTAATTTATTCACCCCCTTTTACACATGTTGTCCCATGAAGTAAAAGAAAGGCAGCTGTTTGCTGCCTTATCCTTTGAAGTAATCTTTATAATAACCGCCAATTTTTCCTGTATTATCAATGACAAAATAAAACTCATCTGTTTCATTTTTTAATTCATAAGACTTTCCTTTTGTTAAGGCGCGGTTTACCATATATTTTTTCGCATCTGTATGAACGCACTCAATCGTGCGGATCGTCTCTTTATTCGTCCATGTTTGATGAATCAATTCACTCAACCCTCTTTCCATTAATCTATATGTATGTTTCCATTATACTGACATTCATTGAAATTGCCAACTTAAATGGTATCTGTTACGTAACTTTAACATTTACTCAAAGGAAAAAGGCCGACCGAAGTCAGCCACTTTCCTTCTATTTAGCCCTCGAGTAAAAGGGATTCTGGATCTTCTAAGAGTTCCTTCACTTTCACAAGGAAGCCTACTGCTTCTTTTCCATCTACGATACGGTGATCGTAAGAAAGAGCAATATACATCATTGGGCGGTTTTCAAAGCGCTCCTTATCAAGAGCTACAGGACGCCATTGAATTTTATGCATTCCTAAAATCCCAACTTGAGGCGCATTTAAGATTGGTGTAGACATAAGCGATCCAAATACCCCACCATTTGTGATCGTAAATGTACCACCTTGTAAATCAGCAATCGACAATTTATTATCACGCGCTTTTTTACCTAATTCACCGATTCCCTTTTCAATTCCTGCAAAGCTTAAGCGATCTGCATCACGTAGGACTGGAACAACTAAACCTTCATCTGTTGATACGGCACAACCAATATCATAATATTTTTTAATTAACAGCTCATCGCCTTGAATTTCAGCATTTAGTAATGGGAATTCTTTCAGCGCACCTACTACTGCTTTTGTAAAGAAAGACATAAAGCCAAGCTTCACACCATTCTTATCGACAAAGGCATCTTTACGACGATTACGTACATCCATTACGGCTGTCATATCAACCTCATTAAAAGTAGTTAACATGGCCGCTGTTTGCTGCGATTCCACTAAACGTTTTGCGATCGTCTGACGGCGACGAGTCATTTTCACTCTTTCCACAGGCTTAGCTGGGTCATCTGATGCAACAGGTGCTGCAGAACTCTTTTTAGGTGCAGCTGGAGCTGATGGCGCAGGTGCTGACTGAGCTGTCTGTGCCTGTGTTCCATGAGATTGTACATCTTGCTTTCTGACACGACCTAATGGGTCACCAGTTGAAACGGCACTTAAATCGATTCCTTTCTCACGAGCTAACTTTCTAGCGGCAGGAGATGCTAGCGGGCGGTCAGTTGAAGACGGTGCACTCGCTTCTTCTTTGGCTGGTACGGTTTCTTTTTTCGGTTCTTCTTGAACGGCTTCTGCCTTTGTTTCACCTGCAGCACTTCCGCTTTCGTCAATCACTGCAATGACTTCACCAACTTCAACCGTATCGCCTGGTTCTCTTTTAAATTCTTTAATTACACCCGAGTGCTCCGCTACAATTTCAATATTAACTTTATCAGTTTCAAGTTCAGCAATATATTCACCTTGGTTAATATGCTCTCCAACTTCTTTTAACCATTGAGCAATGGTTCCTTCTGTAATCGACTCTGCAAGTTCTGGTACTTTAATCTCAATCACGGAAAAGGCCTCCTCTTATTGTTTACGTGTCAAAGACTCTGTTACAATACGTTCTTGCTCTTTTTTATGGGCAACTGGGTCACCTTCTGCTGGACTTGAACGATGTGTTCTGCCGATGTAACTAACAGAGGTCCCTTCAGGTGTGATTTCACGAATACGAGATTCGATATATGGCCAAGCTCCCATATTTTTCGGTTCTTCTTGCACCCAAACGATTTCTTTTACATTTTTGAAACGAGATAATAATTCTCTAATAGGCTTTTTAGGGAATGGATACAACTCTTCTACTCGAGCGATATGGAGCCAATCCCAATTTTGATCGTTATTTTTCTCAACGCGATCAGCTAAATCAATGGCTACCTTCCCACTACATAAAATAAGTCGCTCTACTTGTTCTGGCTGTTGGCCAAGGCCTTCTTGCTCAAATACAGGTTTAAATTCTCCCTCTGTAAATTCAGCATGAGCAGAAGCAACCACTTGATTTCGTAACAAGCTTTTCGGCGTCATAATTATGAGCGGACGAACGGAATCCTTCTCGAGAATTTTTGCCTGCCTTCTCAAAATATGAAAATACTGTGCTGCTGATGTACAGTTGGCAATCGTCCAGTTGTTTTCAGCTGCTAGAACTAGGAATCGTTCTACACGACCACTTGAATGTTCTGGTCCTTGACCTTCATATCCATGCGGTAATAACACAACAAGACCTGATTTTTGCCCCCACTTCGCACGCCCTGCTGAAATCCATTGGTCAAACATTACTTGTGCACCGTTGGCGAAATCTCCAAATTGAGCTTCCCATAAGACAAGTGTTTCTGGAGCTTGCACATTATATCCGTATTCAAAGCCGACAACTGCTTGCTCTGAAAGAGGGCTATTATACACAGCAAATGATGCATTCGCTTTTTCAAACGTCTGTAATGGTGTATGAACTTCATTTGTCTCACGATCATGTAAGACTAAATGACGGTGAGCAAATGTTCCTCGTTCTGAATCTTGCCCAGTTAACCTAATAGGCGTTCCATCATGTAAAATTGTTGCAAATGCCAACGTCTCTGCTAACGCCCAATCAACCTTTGCACTTTCTTCAAATGATTGCAAACGACGCTTTAAAATCTTCTCAAGTTTTACATTTGCATTGAAAGTCTCAGGCCATGCTAATAAATCATCATTTATTTCCTTAAGAGTATCAAACGGAACACTTGTTTTTACTCTTGGCAAGCCATTAACGACATAATCCGGTGGAGACATCTCTTTTGGCTGATTTGATTTATTAGCAATCACATCATCATATTGAGATTGTAGGTAATCTTGAGTTTCTTTATCTAACTGATCTCCATACGACTTATCAATAACTGACTTTTCCGAAAGCTGGTCTGCATATATTGCCCGAACAGTAGGATGCTTTCGAATAAGAGTATATGTTGCTGGCTGTGTCACAGCTGGTTCATCCATTTCATTGTGGCCAAAACGGCGATATCCGATTAAATCAATAAGGAAATCCTTTTTGAATCGCTTGCGGTATTGAACAGCTAAATGAATGGCTGCTAGACAAGCTTCTGGATCATCCGCATTGACATGAACAATTGGAATTTCGAACCCTTTCGCTGGATCACTGGCATATGTAGTAGAGCGAGAATCATATGTCTCAGTTGTAAATCCAATGTTGTTATTAGCAATTATATGAAGAGACCCGCCAGTCTGATAACCACTCAATCGGCTAAGGTTCAATGTTTCTGTAACAATTCCTTGTCCCGGAAATGCTGCATCTCCATGTATTAAGACTGAATATGCTTTCGTGACAGATTGTTCTGGGAACCCTTTAGACGTTCTTACTTCTTGAGCTGCTCTTGCATATCCTTCAACGATCGGACTAACAAATTCAAGGTGACTTGGGTTATTTGCTAATGATACAGTTGCCTCAGCTGTATTCTCTTCTCTAATTTGACGGTCAGCACCTAAGTGATACTTTACATCACCCGTCCAGCCATTTATTCCTGCTGAAACTCCAGCTGGATCCAAATCTTTACTTGGTGAATACAAGAATTCAGAGAAGATCATTTTATACGGTTTGCTTAACGTATGAGCTAATACATTCAAGCGTCCGCGGTGAGCCATTCCAATAAGAACATTTTGCGTACCTTCATGAACAACTTCACGTACAGCTTCATCAAGCATTGGCACTAACATATCTAATCCTTCGATTGAGAAACGCTTTGCACCAACAAAAGTACGATGTACAAATTTCTCAAAGCCCTCTACATGCGTTAATCTATTCAAAAGATTAAGACGTTGCTGCTTAGTTAAATTAGGTACATACATACCAGACTCAACCATTTTAATTAACCATTCTCTCTCTTCCATATCATGAACGTGGTTAAATTCAAATGCAGTTGTTTTTGTATAGACATCTTTTAAGTAATTAATGGCATCCAACCCATTTTTCACATGTGCTGGAGCATGTTCACAGATCATATCTACAGGGACTTGCTTTAAAAAATCTTCAGTTAAATTATAATGACTTAGCTCTAGAATTTGAGGGTATTCCGATTTTTTGAATATCGGGTTAATATCTGATACTAAATGCCCTTTTCTTCTGATCATGTCTGCTAACTTAACTGCATTAACAAAATTCCTAACCATATTAGGTGAGGCAGCAGAAACATCTGGGGTAGCACTTGGTTTACTTTCATTTTCTGAAGGTGGTGGACCCCAAACCTCAAATAATTCTCGCAAATCTTCTTCTACAGCTTCTGGATTTTTAGAATATTCTTCGTAAAGCTCAATTGCTACGCCAAGATTTGGACCATGAAACCCTTGCCATGGCTCTTCCGCTTTGTGCCCCTTGCTTGACATAAGATGATTACCTCCTAGTTTAACTTCAAGTTAAATCTATGATTTTTATAATTGTAACGCTTTCATTACCATTTTAACATAATTGTCACATTTGTTAAAGATTATATCTTCTTATTCATAGATTTATTTCGTTCCCCTAGCTTGACAATGAACGTTACAATGTAGAGAGTAGGAATTGCATCTTCTCTACATAAAAAGTGTAAAACTTTTTATTCAGAAAATCTAGTTATTTCGTGAAAAAAGGAAATTTTTTCACTTTTTTATTTAGTCTTCATAAAAAGGAATGAAACAAATGATTCAGTTCGACAAAATCAATAAACAAATCCTTTCTTCTGCATGCTTACAATGTGAGGATGAATTTTTTCAACCACCTACAACGAACATCCCCAAAGTAGGATGTTGTTCTTATAGTCCAACCTTTTACTTGCTGGAGATCGCTAAAATGATAAACAAAGATGAAGCTTTTTTTCTAAAACATATTTTGCACCATCCAAAAGCTCTACTTTCGCCATATCATATAACCGTTCAAGCCCAAGTTCACTCTGATTATGAACGTGTCTTTTGGAAAGAGTCTCTTTCCAAATTAGAAGCAGATGACCTGCGTCATTCTTATTCTATTTGCCAATTTTTCAAGAATGAAAAAGGATGTTCACTGCACCCTTCATTCAAAAACTCTGTTTGTCGATCGTTTATTTGTCTTTCGATCGAAGCTCGTTTAAACGAAGATGAAAGAGAGTCCCTTCACTCTTGGACCCAAATGATCAAACACGAAGAAATGCTTTTTCAACGTACGCATGAGCAAGCACTTATGGATTTAGGGATAAACTTGCTATCTGATCCCTCCGCGGTAATGGACTACTTCAAAACATTACAAGATAAAAAAAGAGATTGAGCTAAAGGAGTTCCTCTGCTCAATCTCTTTTTAGTTCGTTTGATTCGTTTGGTAGGATTTAAACCATTCCGAGATTTGATTCTTTTCCGCCTCGGTAAATTGATATAACGGGGAATCACATCCCAATCACTTTCTAATACAAATCTTCTTATTGCTGATTAAAAAGTGGGGACATAGCCCGTTTTCCTGCTTGCCACCCTAATGAGCTAGAAAGAATTGTACGTAACGACATTCTCTAGTGCTTTTCTTGATGAAGGATAGGCTTCTTTTGCAGCTTTCCCCACTGTCATTAACATAATAGGGGTAAATCGATCTGGTACGTGAAATTGATCGATAAATTCCTCTCTCTTGAAACCACCAATTGGGCACGTATCATAGTCCATTGCTTTGGCAGCAAGCATAAATTGCATAGCCGCTAAAGAAGCATTTAAAAAGGCAGCATCTCGAGCGAAACTACCGCCCCTTTCATAAGCTCCATTGATCTGGCCAACGAGTGTGTCTTTAATCTCTTCAGACATGAACCCTTCTTCAACAGCCTCTTGATAAATCCCCTCAGCTTCTTTATTTGCTTCTACATCACCTAAAACGGCAATGACAAAAGATGCATCGACAATTTGCTGCTGATAATAAGCAATCGGTAGAAGCTCTTCCTTTTTCTTTTGATCTTCTATAACTAAGAAGCGCCAATGCTGCAAGTTCCATGCTGATGGAGCGGTAGTTGCAGCTTGAAGCATCTCTTCTAATTCTGCTCTTGAGATCTTATAATCGGGCTGGTATTGCTTGACGGAATGACGTTCTTCCATTAGATGATACAAAGCTTTTTTCTCTTGTTCGCTAACATTTATTGACATGATGTAACTCTCCTTTATTTGCTAATGCCCTCTTATCGTAGTAGAGATAGGCTCGTTCTGTAAAATAATATGCTTACCCTAATCGTTGCTGAAGCAATTGTATCGCCTCTTCTACCTCCTGCTTTGTCGTTGTTCTTCCTAAACTAAAACGAATCGTTCCCTTCCCTTCCTCTGGTTCTATCCCCATCGCTTGTAACACTGGCGATAGCGTTACCTCTCCTGAGTGGCAGGCTGAACCTGTGGAAGCAGCTATTTCTGGAACTGCATTTAAAACCTCTTGTCCGATCTTATTTGCAAAGCTTACATTTACCGTATTAGGCAAAGATTCTGTCGGATGACCATTCACACGAATTTGATTAGGATACGATTGCTTCAGTAATGTGAGGAAATGCTCTTTAAGCTCAAGTAAATTTTCCCCTTGTGCAACATAGCGACTTGCGCTTTCACATGCCGCTCCAAGACCAGCTAGTAGAATGACATTTTCTGTTCCTGCTCTCAAGCCTTTTTCATGCCCCGCTCCATGAATAAAAGGACCAAGCGTTACACCCTTTCGTATATAAAGTGCACCTACTCCTTTTGGGGCATACAATTTATGACCGGCTACTGATAAAAAGTCAACATTTAGTTGCTCAACATCGACTGGCACTTTGCCAAGTGATTGCGCAGCATCCGTGTGAAACAATATCCCTTTTTCACGGGCAACTTCCCCGATCTGTTTGATGGGTTGTAACGTACCAACTTCATTATTAGCATGCATAACAGTAATAAGAATCGTATCTGGTCGAATCGCTTTCTTAATCTCTTCTACAGAAACTTGTCCAAACTGATCTACCCCAACATACGTTACCTCTGCCCCTTGATTCTTAAGATAACGTAATGGCTCATGTACTGCTGGGTGTTCAATGGTTGTCGTTACAATATGTTTCCCTTTATCTTGATGCCTTTCAAAAACATTTTTGATCACATGATTATTCGATTCGCTTCCTCCACTAGTAAAGATGATTTCTTCTTTTTGAGCTCCAATTAGATTGGCTACTTGCTCCCTTGCCTTTTCAACTACTTTTTTTGCTTCGACCGCTGCAAAATGAGTAGTCGAAGGATTTCCATAGTGTTCGCTTAAAAATGGGGTCATTGCTTCAATCACTTCTGGAATAAGGGGTGTACTAGCATTGTAGTCTAAGTAAATTTGTTTCATTTGTAGTATCCTCCGCTATTTTTTCATACACACTAGTGTACCAGTTCAACACAGAACATGCATAACTTTTCGCTTTTTTAAACACCCTAAAAAAACCATAAATTAGGAGTTGATTGTTGTGGAAATGAGATTAAATTCAAATAGAAGCGATGTATCATGTTATGTTACGGTTGAACCTGAAGATCACATTTATAAATTACAAACGTTTGATACGACAGACCGAACTTTTCATAGTGGAAATGAACTTCTTGCCTGGGTAAAGAAAAACTGGGAACCCGTCCAATTTCAGAACCCATCAGAATATCAACAACTTCTACATGCTGTTGCCGAGGAATTAAAAAACGGAAACGACTAACCACCAGGTCAAACGTTTCATTTTTACCTATACGCTTCTAAAATAGACAAGCACGCATATATTTCCTAGAACGATTTTCTATGGGGTGAGTATATGCTTGCTTTTATTTTGCTACTTTTGCTTTCCATGCTTATTAGCATGGACGCCTTTGCTATCGGTTTTTTATTTGGATTAAAAAAAATACGAATCCCTTTAATCGTCGTAGCAATGATTGCCCTTTTTTCCGCTTTTGTCGTGTTTTTTTCGATGGGAATAGGTCGGTTTATCGGTGAACTCATTCCAACTTCCATTATTCAAACGATAGCTGGCTTGCTATTAATTGGTATAGCTATCTTTAATTTCCTTTACGATTTGCCCCTGTATCGACGATCATACTTTGTGATGATTGCTTTATTAATGAATGTCGACAGCTTAGGGTATGGGATTCAAGCTGGATTATCGGATCGATCGTTTTGGTTTGCACCCATGACAGGGATCATTATCTTTGCCGCATTTATAGTTGGGATCATCTATGGTCACGAAATTAAGAATCGATTTATTATCCGATACATGACCTATATTCCAAGTATCCTATTCTTATTATTAGGCTTGAGCAAACTTCTTTTTTAACAAAGCAAGTCCATTCTTTCATAAGAAAAGTTTTACAATTTTCTTTCTACCTATTACTATTAGTAAAAAAGGCTCTAGTGGAAAGGAATATATTTCGTATGTCCTCAAAAGATTTTGAATTTACCTCAAGCTTGCGTCTATCTTCTGGATCTCATGTGCTTTACAGCTATCGTCAATTAGATGCCTACGTAAATAATGCGGTCAGCTTTATTCAAGAAGGTCAAAACAAAGATCAACTTGTTGTATTTATTGATTCTAAAGTTCATCTGGATAAAATAATTTCTAAGTTGACATTAGATAATGATTCAAATGAACGTTTCAAACAGATTCTTTTTTTGGATTCAGATCTCTATTATAACTTTCAAGATGGTGTCGAGGACCTCTTTGAAAATTATCGTAAATATATAAAACCTTACTTGCGTGAGACAAAGCCGGCTAGAATATGGGGAAATATAAATGGCAAAATTAACGAAGACAAACTAGATCTATTAAATATGTATGAGTGTGCTTGTAACGAATTTTTAGATAACAAGATTGCAACAATCATGGTTTGTGCCTATAATAGTCAAACTTTATCTGCTTATATGCTTGAAGATTTATTATACTGCCATGAATATTTTATGACGGATACCTCCTTAGTGCCATCTAATCTATATAACCGAAACCAAAAGTCTGTTGCCTTTCCTTCCATCTCTGAACAAGTCAAACGAGAGAAGGAAACAGAAAAATTAGTGATACGCTCTGAAAAGCTATCGTTGACTGGTCAATTTGCAGCAGGGATCGCTCATGAAATCCGAAACCCGTTAACGTCGATCAAGGGCTTCTTTCAACTTATTAAAGAATCTAACAACAAAGAAATCTATTATAAGATCATCGAAGAAGAATTAGATAAAATCGAACATGTGTCAAATGAAATGCTTATTTTAGCCAAGCCACATTCAGAATCGCGCCACTGGTATGAGGTTCTAACGCTAATAAATGATGTGAAAATGTTATTAGAAACCCAGGCTATTCTAAAAAACATTTCCATTAGAACTGAATTCAAAACAGACGATCTTCAAATTAATTGTGAGGACACCAAAATAAAGCAAGTATTAATCAATTTAATTAAAAATGCAATTGAAGTAATGGATGAAGGAACCATCACGATTACAGCTCGAAAAACAAACTCACGAGCCATTTTATCTGTTACCGATGAAGGGCCGGGGATCTCCAAAGAAAACTTAGAGAAAATAGGAGAACCCTTTTACACAACCAAACCAAAAGGGACGGGAATTGGCTTATTAGTTTGTCAAAAAATTATCGAATCTCATCAAGGTTTACTATCTATTGAAAGTCAAGAAGGTGTAGGAACAACCTTTACGATTGAATTACCATTACACGCATAAACACTTAATAGAGCTAAACAAACAGCGAAACACAGAATATTTTGTCATCTTTTATCATTTCTTGCGCTTGCCTCGGAAATAAGCAACGCGATTCCCTATTTCCACAATAAAAAATCAAGTGAAGGTGACGTTCACTTGATTTTTTTACTTCTTCTTTTTTATGTAGCTAAAAGTACTCTAAATGCTTTATACTAATCCTATTTATCTGACAATGCCCCGACTATGTTGTTTGGCTACAGAAATTTCAAAATAACTGTCATCATCTTCATAAATTCGATCAATGATGATCAATACATCTTCAAATGCTACGGAATGATTGTTTGTATGATTCTCATTCATAAAATGGATCATCTTTTCAACTTCTGTATTGATTTTATGATTAAGGTCTTCCTCACTTGTTTTTTTGCTTCTAATGCTGTCATTAAAATCCATCGGATACTTAGGGATATTCATCGACCTTACCTTCTTCCATACTAGGTTTACTATAATCATAATAGTTTAGGTAGGAGGAATCAAGGTGTGAAATAATAAATACTTGCTTGCAAATAGCATAAAAAAACCCATCTAGTAAAATAGATGGGAAGAGTAAAAATATTTATGTAATTATATAGAAGTGATAGAATTAACTCTAATATTATCACTTGGAATGGCTAATTCTACTGGTTCACTATTAACCCTAATATTATCACTTGGAATTGAAAGGCTACTTAATGAACCACCGACTAGTAAAATTGATAATATAATCATACCAATAACTAATTTTCTCATGCTATCACCTCCTTTAAGTATGCTTTAATAACTCATTTAAAGGGAGTTGTCTATAATAATTATCTCCTGCGTTTTCGAAATAAAATACTGCTTCTTGGAATAAAGCAACATCGTTTGTAATCAATCCCCTGTAGTACTTATCAAAAGCTTTTCGATAATCATTATCTATCTTCAATTCAAGATCGTCTAATAATCTTAACGCTTCTTCATTTTGCTTACATTTTATAAGATAAAAAACATGTTCAAGTTTATCATCTAAAGTTATAGAAGAGGATCCTGAATTAAAATAAACTTTTTCTGGTTCTCCCCAAAAACAATAAGTAAAATTAAGACTTTTCTGTGCCTCTCGAATCAACATCTTGTGCCCAATTTCTTTAGAAAGAATAATTGATTTATTAATGTAATCAATCGCCATTTCTTTATTAGAAAGTATAAATGAATTTCCTAACCCAGTAAGAGCAATAGCTTTCATAGTTGATGTCAAAGAAATATTTACTAACTCAAATCCACATTCCCTTGACTTCTCCACTTCATTCAAATGCAAATAAACACTCTGCATCGTAATTTTATACCGACACAGCAAAGACGTCTTCATAAAACCTTCCTCTAGCCTACAAATCTCTGCATTGACTAATTCACTTAATGAGGCAATCATTTCAAATTCTTTTTGACTTGAATAATTGTATAACTGAAAGACTTTAATTAAGGTTGAGAGCTCTGGAGCGGTTACGGTTTTATACGTTAACTGCTGGATAGCTTCAATTAGATTCATCTCTTGTTTATACACAAGATGATCAATCTTATAAACTTCAGCCCATTCCCTACTCTCTTCATTAGGACAATCAAGTAATCTGTTAATTAATGTTTCTACTAAATCGGATTTGCTATTAATGACCAAGTATTCGAGGGATACTCTAGCTAAATAAGAATTAGGATCGACGCTGTGTACAAACTCTTCTAGATTCTCAAGTTCGCTAAAAGTTTCTGCAGTTATCTGTTTCATCACCATTAGCTATCATACCTTTTTTCGTTTTTATTAATCCAAATATATGCTACCTTACCTACTTAAGTCAATTAAGGTCTGACAAAATATTTTTCTTCTTTAAAAATTCAGAACTTATTTATTATTTAACTAACATTTTATCCCTATTTCATTGATTAGTCTAGTATTTTATTCATCTAATGTTTCCCCAGTTATTTCCACAATAATCATGCTTTTTCTACATGTATAGGTGCTTATCTATACGCCTCCCCCTATTTATGAATAAGGTACTAATGACATTATGTAAAATGGAGGGATTTTTATGTCAGAGCAGCTTATCGTTCCTTGGGATTTAGATGGTACGCTTGAGGATGATTTCTTTGTACCACAATATATATGGGATATGTCTGAGGTAGTTTTAACTCATTACGATCTAAAAGTAAGCAATCTTGAAGTAATCACAACAAAATCCGATAAAGGCGGACTAATCTGGAAAATGGATACAGATAAAGGCCCATTTAGTTTAAAAATACTCCACAGACGTCCAGGAAGAAGTCGTTTTAGTCTTGGAGCACAAGAATATTTAGTCAAAGAAAAAGGCGCAAAGGTTCCCCCATTATACAAAACAAAAACAGGTGAAAATTATGTCGAAATGGGCGGAAAACTATGGTTTGTAGCTGAATGGGTAGAACCACTATACCCCGTTGCCAATGACCTAGAAGGAGCCAAATTACTTTGTAATGCTTTAGGAGAATTTCACCACTTATCCAAAGGGTATGTTCCTCCTAAAGGATCTGAAAACCCTTCTCGCGTCCACCGTTGGCCAAAATCATATGAAAAAGTAGTAAAAAAAATGGATTGGTTTCGTAATATCGCCACCGTTTATCCAGAAATGGCAGCGAGTAAGGCCATTCTTACTCATGTTGATATGTTTGAAGAGCAAGCACAAAAAGCTTACGAGCAATTGCAACAATCTTCTTACTATGAGCTAGCTGCACGCGGAAATACAGCTTGGGGCCTAGTTCATCAGGACTATGGTTGGTCGAACGGACAAATGGGGCCAAATGGGATGTGGATTATCGACTTAGACGGTGTTGCGTATGATCTTCCAATAAGAGACCTTCGAAAGCTTATTACTGGTCAAATGGATGACATGGGCTATTGGGATGTCAATTGGATGAAAGGAATGATTGAAGCTTACCATGAAGCCAATCCGATTGAAGACGCTTTATTTGAAATCCTTCTTATCGATATGTCGCTTCCTAATGAATTTTACAAAAATGTCAAGGAAATGGTCTATGAGCCTACCATCTTTCTAGACACAGAAGTGGAAACGCTTTGCAATACGATTGCTGAAACTGACAAATCAAAATGGCCAGCGATTGCCGAATTACGGGAGTGGAAAGGAGTTACTTCAACATGAAGATCTTAATGATCTGTACAGAGAAACTTCCTGTTCCTGCTGTAAAAGGTGGAGCGATTCAAACGTATATTGATGGTGTATCCTCCTATTTAAGTAAAAAACACGACCTTACAATCCTTGGTTCAGCTGACCCTTCATTGCCAACGGACGAGATAGTTAACAACGTTCGTTATGTAAGGACACCAGGAGGAATACTTGAGGATTATCGTGATGGTGTCATTCAATTTTTACAAAGTGAACAAGACTATGATGTCATTCACATATTTAACCGCCCAAGGTTAGTCCTTGCCGTACGTGAATGTGCACCAACTGCTCGCATTGTCTTAAGTATGCACAATGATATGTTTAAAAGAGAAAAAATTGAACCTGAGGAAGCTGAAGCTGCTATCGAACAGCTCGATAAAATTATTACGATCAGTAATTATATTGGCACAGCACTTACTGAGTTATTTCCTCAAGCTGCCCCAAAACTAAAGACCATTTACTCTGGGGTTGATATTAATCGATTTGCTGCTCCCCATTCAAAGGAAGCTCGCGACATGCGACAAGCCATTAGAAACGAACACAATCTTGATGGGAAGAAAGTGATCTTGTTTGCCGGAAGGCTTTCGAAAAATAAGGGTGCAGATATCCTTGTTCAAGCGATGCCAGAGATTGCAAAAAAGCATCCTGATGCTGCTCTTGTTATCGTTGGGAGCAAGTGGTTTAGTGTCAATGAAGTGAGCGATTACGTAGCCTATGTACGTGCACTTGCTTCGAAGCTGTCCATTCCCGTAGTGAATACTGGATTTGTTGACCCTAGCGAAATTCAGAAATGGTTTGCCGCTGCCGATGTATTTGTCTGCCCTTCTCAATGGGAAGAACCTCTAGCGAGAGTTCATTATGAAGCAATGGCTTCAGGTCTTCCTGTCATCACAACAAGACGTGGTGGAAATCCAGAAGTCATTAATCCAAATGAAAATGGTTTTATCGTTGAACAACCTGAGAATCCTCAGGCCTTTGCAGACCTCATCATACCACTCCTTTCAAACCCAAAACTTTCAAAAGAACTTGGAATGAACGGTAGAAAATTAGTTGAAGAAAAGTTCACTTGGGATCGAGTGATTGCGGATATTTCCGATGTTTGGGATGAAATTCATTTTAAGATTGAAAATAATATCCCAGTAAAAGCTGAAGAATCCATTGAGAGTAACGAAATCAATGTTCCAGAAGGCCAAACTTCTGTAGACCTTTTAGAGTCCGCTGAATTTAATGAAGAAGTGGACAGTGAAAGTACGGCAACTTTAGGTTCTCCTTCAAAGGACCAGGTTAACGAAGATGAAGTTGAAGTTGAAAACGAAATAGCTAACGAAAAGGCTTCCACTATTGTTACTCAACATGAGACTCCTATAGATGACACCGTCTCAAGTATTGTGAATAATTTAGAAGAAAGCCATGCTCTAGAACCCTCTTCTGATACCGAGTCAACCGATGACCAATCTGATGTTGCGACCGCAGAAGAAGAAATGGATATTACTGACAACAAAGAAAACCAACCAACTGACACCATTTTTTCTATACTAAATAATTTATCTAAAGGACGCCATTTTGATGATAAGACGGTGCACCTACTATCTCGATTACTCGAATCCAAAAAAAGAAAAACGGATCGAATAAAACGACCAATTACGAAGTCGAAGCGGATACCGCAACTAAATACGACTCCATTACAGTTATCAAAAGAATCTGCACCTCAACAACAGATGGAACTAGCAAACAATGACGTTATCAGTCACATTAATGCCCTTCTTAACACTAATCCAAAAGCGAATTCTTTAGCAGATCCAAACGTGTTTATGAATCATCTTAACGAGGTCATAACTAGTAAATTGTTAAATAAATTAATGACTAGTAAAAGAAAATCAACTTCATAATGAAAGATCTCGTTTAGTCTCTCCATTGTTCATCCCAATTTTAGGTATTTATCTATACGCACTTCTTATAGATGAATACCTTACTATTGACGTATACAGTGTTACAAATCAGTTACTTAGAGCTAAGACTGTAAGATCTAGCATGGATAAATGAAAAGATTGAAGCATAGGATGAAACGATCCACTATAAACGACATCCATTACATGATTTTCTCGTTAAAAATCCTAAGAATGATATCTATTACTAATTGAAAATAATAAGCCAGGTCTTTAAAAAGTCTTGTTCTAGAAGAGCTGAAACGATGGAAAGGAGCATGTAGGAAATGAAGATACTATTAATCTGTACGGAAAAGCTTCCAGTTCCAGCCGTTAGGGGCGGTGCGATTCAAACCTATATTGATGGCGTCTCTTCTCACCTAAAAGAAAAACACGATCTAACTATTCTAGGGACAACGGATTCCTCTCTTCCTGATGATGAGACAGTCAATAAGATTCGTTATGTTAGAAAACCTGGTGGTCTCATTGAAATTTACCGAGAAGGAGTAAAAGAATTTCTTGAAACGAACACATTTGATGTGATTCATATTTTTAATCGGCCACGACTTGTCCTTCCAGTAAGAGAATCCGCTCCAGACGCCAGAATCATACTGAGTATGCATAATGATATGTTCAAGCCTGAAAAAATAGACCAAGAGGAAGCAGACTCGGTCGTTGATGAGCTTGATAAAATTATTACAGTAAGTGATTACATCGGAAAGACCATATCAGACCGGTTCCCAAAGGCAAATGCCAAATTAAAAACCATTTATTCAGGGGTTGATATCTCTCGCTTTGCACCACCAAAGTCAAATCAAGCAAAAAATATGCGCCAGATGATTCGAAAAGATCATGATCTAGAAAATAAAAAGGTCATTCTATTCGCCGGTAGATTATCACCGAATAAAGGGGTCGATGTTCTCATACGTGCAATCCCTGAATTAGCTAAAAAACATCCTGATATCGCTTTAGTCATCGTTGGGAGTAAATGGTTTAGTGTCAATGAGGTATCAGACTATATCGGCTATGTCCGTGCCCTAGCAGCGCGCTTACCTGTGCCTGTCATTAATACTGGATTTGTCCACCCTACAAAAATTCAAGAATGGTTTGCTGCTTCAGATATTTTTGTATGTACGTCCCAATGGCAAGAACCTCTTGCACGAGTGCATTATGAAGCCATGGCTTCTGGTTTACCAATTATTACGACGAATAGGGGTGGGAATGCGGAGGTAATTACTCCGAATGAAAACGGATTTGTCATCGAACATCCTGAACAGCCTGAACCATTTGTAGAACACCTCACTACCCTATTATCTAATCCTTCTCTTTGCGAAAAGCTAGGCGCAAATGGTCGAAAACTAGCCGAACAACATTACACTTGGAGTCGAGTCATTAGTGAGATTGAACGTGTATGGGATGAGGTTAAATATCGAATAGAACAAGGAATACCAGTTAAAGATAGTGATCAGAACGAGTCAAGTTCAGAAACGGACACGGTTGATCCAGCACAGATAAACGAAGGTATTGATGTGATTGAAGACTTGAATAATCAAGTTGCTTCTGATACCGATGATGCTTCAATTATGTCTTCCTCTCTTGAAGTGAGTAATCCAATTGATGATGTCATTGACGACTTAAATGAACAAATTTCCTCAAATGAAGAGGACAGTAGCAACGACTTAATTGATCAAACTGATTCTGTTGAAGAGAATGTCTCCCATATCCCTTCTTTCTCTCACAAACAGAAGACCCCCATTGAAGGTGTCATTAACGACTTAAATGAACAAATGGCTTCTGATGATGAAGTTCTATCAGAAATACCAAATCTATCTCGTAATCAGAAGGTTCCCATTGATGATGTCATTGACGACTTAAATGAACAACTTACAACCAGTAACATGCCAAGTAACCTTTCTGAGTCAATCACTACTGAACCCGAAGAAAAACCTATATCGAAAAAGCAAAGACTTCGAAAGCTATTCCTGTCTGAGCTTCCGAAACAAGATGATTTAATAGAAATTCTCTTATCAAATGTCCAGCAAAAAATAAAACAAGATGACGTCGACGAATCGAAACAAGAAAAAAAGGCAGTGAATTCCGTCTTCAACGAAATCTACAGCCTTCTCTATTCGAACCATTCTCACTCTGAGAAGAAAAAGGAATTTATTGAAACGGTTAATGATATTACCACTGCTAAACTATTCCAAAGATTAGAATCTAAAACTCGATCGAACAGACGGAGAAGAAATATATAGAACCAAAAAAGTCAGCTTACGATCGCTGACTTTTTTCTTTTAACTAGTTGGATATATTTGTTTAACGTACTTTATCTCTTCTAATAAGCCCGCCTTCAAATTTACTTTCGGTCTATATTCTAAAAGCTGCTCCGCTTTCTTTATGTCTGCCCACGTATGTTTCGGTTCCCCAATTGCTGCTTCCATGAAATGAATGGTTGCCTTTTTATTTAATAATGTTTCTAGTTCCGTTATCACATCCAATACAGATGCCCGCTCTTTCCCACCGATATTGATCGTTTCCCCAACGACTCCATTTGCATGTATTACCGATGCCGTTGCAATAACGCAATCTCTGATAAAGGTAAAATCGCGTGTTTGTTTTCCATCACCATAAATCGTAATCGGATTTCCAGACAAAATACTTTTTATAAATTTATGAAAAGCCATGTCACTTCTTTGTCTTGGCCCATAGACTGTGAAATATCTTAGTATGACCGTTGGAACGCCAAAACTTTCACGGTACACATGACATAAATATTCACCTGTTAATTTAGTGATTCCATAGGGAGACATCGGTTCTTAAGGACGCGTCTTCGGACACCTTACCTGTTTTTTCGCCGTAGACAGAAGAAGTGGATGAATAAATAAATTTCTTTAAAGGAATATGTTTGCAAGCTTCAAGCAATCTCTGTGTCACATCGATATTATTTGTAACATATCTATTAAACTCTACTCCCCAACTCGATCGAACTCCAGGCATCCCCGCTAAATGATATACATAATCGACCCCTGCAAGATACGTTCCCCAATTGATCGTGACTAGATCTTCTTCATAAAAAGTAAATCGAGGGTGATCTAATAATGGTTTGAGATTTTGTCTAGTAATGGTTTCTGGAGTAGGACCGATAAATGAATCAATACCAATCACCTTTACTTTTTGATCCTCGAGTAATCGTTCGACTAAGTTGGACCCGATAAAGCCTGCAGCACCAGTTACTAGTATTTTCATGGTCTAGCTACCCCCAAATACAATAATCCATTTTTTCTCAGAGTATATGGTTGTAAACAATTGCGACAATCTAATACGATCTTCCCACGCATTTGAGCGCTAACTTTCTTCCAGTCTGCATCGATAAATTGCTTCCACTCCGTTGCAACAATTAAGATGTCTGTATCTTTAACCGAATCGAACATATCTTGATAGGTGCTGGTATTGTCAATCTTTAACGATACAATTGGATCATATAGATGAACATTGGATCCCTCATCTACAAGGCGATTAATTAATTTAAGTGCTTGAGAATGTCTCAAATCATCTGTATTCGGTTTAAATGTAGCGCCCCATACAGTGATTTTTTTCTTTTGATAATCCGGAACTTCAGTTTTGAGTTTGTTCAAGTAATGGTCTATGATACTATCGTTTACGGTTTGGGCAGCTTGTAAGAGGTGAGGGGCAATATTTTTCTTAATCGATTGGTGTTCTAAAGAAGATAAATCTTTTGGCAAACATGAGCCACCATAGCCTAAGCCTGCTTGCAAGAAATGATGGCCTATCCTTGGGTCCATTCCGATCCCTAAAGCCACATCTGTTATATCTACCTCATAAGCATCTGCAATTTTCGCAAGCTCGTTAATAAAGGATATTTTCACAGCTAGAAACGCATTTGAGGCATATTTAATCATTTCAGCACCACTTAAGCTTGTAATTATATACGGGGCATCGATAAAGTGGTACAATTTTTGTAAAACTTGTATCGTCCTTTGTTCTTTCATTCCGATAACAATTTTATCTGGGTAGAGCATATCATGTATAGCCGTACCTTCACGAAGAAATTCGGGATTGGAAACAACATCAACGTTTTCTTTTAATACACCTTGC
Organism: Halalkalibacter okhensis; assembly: GCF_000787375.1. Lineage (GTDB taxonomy): Bacteria > Bacillota > Bacilli > Bacillales > Bacillaceae_D > Halalkalibacter > Halalkalibacter okhensis. Next base: position 76,424 of record NZ_JRJU01000009.1, read on the forward strand.
TCCAATAATTTCTGCTCCAACTCCTCGTTCGTCCCAAGTGGTACCGTACTTTTCGTAATAACGATTTTATACGTTTTAATCAATGGCGCTAGTTCATTTATCACACCTTCAAAAAAACGCAGGTCAGTTCTTCCATCCATATCTTGTGGTGTTCCAACAGCTATAAATATCACATCACTCTTACTAACAGCTGTCTTTAAATCTGTCGTAAATATTAATTGACCTTTCTTTGAATTTTTCACGAGCATCTCTTCTAATCCAGGTTCATAGATTGGAACCTTTCCATTTCTTAACATTTCTACTCTATCTTTTTGCTTATCTACACAATAGACTTGATGTCCATAATTAGCTAATACAGTAGAGGTTGTCAAACCTACATATCCTGCCCCGATCACACATACATCCATAACGTCTACTCCTCTTTAACAGAAATTAATTCGATCTTATATATCTTATTGAAATCGAACTGTAGTAGTGATTAGGAAACAGAAAATAAACGATCGTCTACTTTTTGTCGCATCCTTAAATTGGATATAGATCATAATTAACCTCCGTAACAAAAAGGGATAATTCCGTAAGACAACTTTCTCTTCCTTGCTTGACCGAATACTATGAGATTGTACGAAATAAAGGGGGGAAATAAATGAAAGTAAAAAAGGCTATCATTCCAGCAGCAGGATATGGTACAAGAAGCCTCCCAATTACAAAAGTGGTTCCTAAAGAAATGTTCCCTATTGATGGCAAACCCGCTATTCATTATATCGTTGACGAAGCAATTTCTTCAGGCATCGAGGAAATCTTAATCATTGTTTCAAGAAACAAAAATATGATCATCGATTATTTTGACAGATCTCTGGAACTTGAAACATTTTTAGAAAGAAACAATAAGAGTCACTTACTAAAATCAATTGCTGTTCCCGATGTCCATATTCAATTTGTTCGTCAACCTGTTGCAAGGGGGCTTGGTGATGCCATTCGTTTAGGGAAACCTTTTATTAACGATGAACCTTTCGCTGTTCTTCTACCGGATGATTTATTTATGGAAGAGAAGCCAGTCATTGGGCAATTAATAAACGCCTACCTTGAAGTTCAGTCAACTGTAATTGGAGTAAAAGAAGTCCACGAAGATTTATTAAAAAACTACGGGGTTATTGGTGGGACACCACTCAAAAATCAGCTGCATGAAATCAATGACCTTGTTGAAAAGCCCCAAACTGCTCCGCCGTCAAACTTAGCAGTGATCGGACGCTACATTTTAGACCCTAGTATTTTTACTTATTTATCAAACACCAAGCCCGGAAAAGGGGGCGAAATCCAGCTTACAGATGCCCTAAAAGAAATGCTCCAAACAAATAAAAGTTATGGCTACAAAATAAAAGGAGAACGCTGCGATATTGGTTCGGGTGATGATTATTTTAATTTATTAATGCATTTGCAGAAGATGAAGAATAAACAGAAATGATTTTCTAAGTATTCCCTTATAAACGAAAGCTAGGCTAAGATACCACTTCTTCGCCTAGCTTTTTAAAACAAGTTTATTTAATCCATTTTGGCATTAATCATAGTTTGTCAATTGCTTTTACGTTGCGTTTACCCTGTAATTTCAATTTTAAAACTTTTCACTAATTATCTTAGTGCGGAAACACTCTAATCGTCTTGCAATTAACTTACACTAACTGAATTATTATAAAAATAAAATTTAATGAACTTGTCTACAGCAACTCTTCTAGTTACATCATATGATAATAATTAGCAAGACTATTAATTTAAAAGGAGGCTTTTTCATGGCACTACAACTTATGAAATTGCTTGTAACAGCGTCGACCACAACCTCTATAGACCCAGAACAAGAAAAGTTCTTTTATGTAACAACAGCAGAAACCGCTGCCGGGGCTACACTGTCAATTGATACAGCAGATTTCTTTGATGACACGGGAACCGAAGCTACTAATCTTCCAGTATTAAATAGTGATAATAGTTACTTTAATGTTTACATTAATGGAGTACTACAAATGGAGGGAATATCAACTTACACACCTGGTGAAACAACTGAGGGTTCGCTTGAGATTGATGTTCCTGCCGAAGGGGACCCCATCCTAGAAGGTACTTCGATTGTATTAGAAATAATAAACTTCTCGCCAACTTCTACAACAGATGTCGCAACTTAATTTTTAATAAGGGGGTGTCTCAAAAGGCAAAATCACACCTTTTGAGACATCCCTTTATGATTGATAAATAGTTACAAACTGAAGGTTAATTGGAGTATTTTTAATAGGAATGTCTTCAGTTTTTAAACGTAAATAGCCTTTTACAACCTCATAAGTACTTGGAGGTTGTAATACCCCATTTATAAATAGGTTTGTATATGAAACGGTTTTAGGATCTAAAATACCTCGTTCTCCGTAGTCCTTAAGTTCATCATCATTTGTATAAACTGCACTAATTCCATCCGATAAAGCATTGTACTGATAAGTATCAACTTTAGAGACTTTCTTAGTTTGTTTAATCGGAACTCTTATCCTCATTTCATCAGTTGAAGCTACCCAATCATAAACTCTATTCGTTTTAATAAAATGCTTTCTATTATTTTGCTTCATTTTGACCACCTTAACTTTTTTTATTTTATGTTATCTCTCGCTAATCGGTTATAAATAATTTACTTAGTCTAGTGCTACTGTTTTGGGTTTGTTATTATTTTATAAATTCTTATCCTAAATAAAATCACATCGATTATAAACCTACAATTAACCATCATAAAAACCCCTATCTTGTTTGAGATAAGGGTTAGAGATAATTTAGAGATCCTGCAATATATCAATAAGAGGATACAATAAGTACATTTCCAATATTTAATTAAACTATTTATCTGTTATCGATATTCTCCGGATACAAGTCATGGTTCATCATACGGTACTCTGCCATCTTTTCATACTTTGTACCAGGCTTTCCGTAGTTTGTATATGGATCAATGCTAATCCCACCACGCGGAGTAAATTTACCCCAGACTTCAATATATCGAGGGTCCATTAATTCGATTAGGTCATTCATGATGATGTTCATGCAGTCCTCGTGGAAGTCGCCATGATTACGGAAACTAAATAAATACAGTTTCAATGCCTTACTCTCCACCATCTTCACATCCGGAATATAACTAATATAAATCGTTGCAAAGTCAGGTTGATTTGTCATTGGACATAATGATGTGAACTCAGGACAATTAAATTTCACAAAATAATCGCGATTTTGATGCTTATTTTCAAACACTTCTAATACAGAAGGATTATAAGAAAAGTCATAGGCTGTACCTTGGTTCCCTAGTAACGTTACTCCTTCTAGCTCTTCCTTTTTTCTTCCACTCATTGTTTTCTCTCCTTTTTTAGACGCCTCGCTTATTCCCCCAAATAAGGGTATGGAGCTGCGGCAATACCTTTGCATCATTCATAACATGAGATTTTGTCGCTTTTTCAATCAACCACTCATAGCGTTTTAATAAGGTTGAGAGTAAAGCATGATCGTCGGTTGTAGCTACGTCTTCATTACCGATTTGTAAATAAAACGGTATATGGGGATAGCGCGAATGAATGAGTTCTGCAAAACGAAAGTCTTCATCATCAAAGACAACGACTTTCAAACTAACGTTTCTTTCTTCTAATTGTTTTATATAAAAATCTAGCTTTTCATAGTCTGTTTCCATTAATGAACTTGGTGGTTTTGGCGAGATCGTGACATCATCTATTTCTCTCATCCAATTTTGCCAAATAGATCCTTGTGTTTCAACTGCCACTTTCCAACCTTGCTCATGGCAGAGGGTGACAAGATTAGCAATGCCTTTGTGCAGCGCAGGGTTTCCACCTGAGATTGTTACATGCGAGAACAAATCTCCACCGATTTGCTTTAATTGCTCCACAATCGCCTCTGCTTCAAGCAATTCACTCCGAGCCGATCCATCCCACGTAAAGCGGGAATCACACCAAGAACAGGAGTAATCACACCCTCCTGTTCTGACAAACATCGTTTTTTGTCCAATGACCATCCCTTCACCTTGTATCGTTGGACCAAACACTTCCATTACCGGGATCTTCATGCTAACTCCTCCGGTTTCGGACGGTACACGACATAGCTTGTTGGTGTTTCGCGAACGACAACTTGCAGGCAATTCGGTTTGTTATCTTGAGTTTGCAACTTAGCCTGAATGGCTTTCCAAATTTGCTCTGCTACTCGTTCTGTTGTTGGGAACACCTCTTTAAATTCTGGGTGATCATTTAGGACCGAATGATCGAAGCGTTTATGAACAATATCTTTTATTTGTTTAAAGTTAATCAAAAATCCCAAATCATCTAACGTATCTCCACCAATCGTAATATTAATAAAGTACGTATGGCCGTGCATGTTTTTACATTGGCCAGCTGCGTCATTTGGGATAAAGTGTGCCGCAGCTACATGCATATCTTTATTTAATTCATAGCGGTACGAGTGTGGCACTTGTGGGTAGAACTGCTGCATCATACGTCACTACCTCCTTGTTTTTCTTTCAGGTAGTCTTCTAAGCCCTTTTTACGTAAATTGCACGATGGACATTCCCCGCAACCATCACCACGTATACCATGATAACACGTTAACGTTTTTTCTCTAATGAAAGCAAGGGCATCTAACTGATCAGCTAGCTTCCACGTCTCGGCCTTATTTAACCACATAAGCGGAGTATGAATGACAAACTGCTCATCCATAGCTAGATTTAGCGTGACATTTAATGATTTTACAAAACTATCTCGACAATCGGGGTAGCCGCTAAAATCCGTCTCACAAACACCAGTAATAATATGACGAGCCCCAATAGCTTGGGCATATACTGCAGCAAATGACAAGAATAAGTGGTTACGACCAGGGACAAACGTGGAAGGAAGCTCACCGTTCTCCCCTTCTTTTACCTCTATATCCTTTCTTGTTAGAGCATTGGCTGATAGTTGGTTAATTAACGTCATATCAAGCACATGAAAAGATACACCTAATTCCTCGGCTATCTCACGTGCACATTCAATTTCATCATGGTGGCGCTGTCCGTAGTCAAAAGTAACTGTAGCTACTTCTTGGAATTGATCAAGAGCCCATAACAGGCATGTGGTACTATCTTGACCACCACTAAAAACAACGACCGCTTTTTCATTTCTCATGTCTCATTTCTCCTTTATTCTAAAAGTTTACAGTCGAACGACGTCGTCAACAGAAACTCCTTTTGAAGAAAGAGCATTCGATCACTCCAAACGGGTATATTTGTTCTTTTTCACTCATATTGTCTATTTGTTAGGGTACGTTATGAGTAGTTCTAAAAACGAACGAAATATTGTCTACTTAACGACAAGAAAACTGTACCAATTGTTGTACAGTTAACACCTTAGTTTTTTATAGAGGGAGTTTGCGAACCTCTTGTCTTATTACCACTATATATAATAGCACAAAAGTATTCTAGGTCGCTATTCTTTTCACTTTCATATAAAGTTGGTAAAATAACTGTTGTAGGAAAATTTATACATAATAGAAAAGAGGAATGATTCTATGTCAACCTTTCAAGAGAATCTAGAGAAATATGCAGAGCTTGCGGTGAAAGTCGGTGTGAACATTCAACCAGGACAAACACTCGTAGTTAGAACTCCTTTAAATGCAGCAGATTATGTTCGTGCAGTTGCTAAAAAAGCATACGAAGCCGGTGCAAAAAATGTCCATGTTGAATGGAGCGATGAAGAGCTAACAAAAACGAAGTATGAGCTAGCACCAGATGAAGCATTTCATGAATTTCCAGAATGGGTAGCAAAAGGCTATGAAGAAATGGCTGAAAATGGAGCAGCTTTCTTAAGCATTACTGGATCAAATCCCGACTTACTAAAAGATGCAGATCCTGAACGTGTATCAAATGCCAACAAATCAAGTGGAAAAGCAATGGAAGGCTTCCGTTCTTACATTATGTCCGACAAAATTAGCTGGTCGATCGTTGCTGTTCCTTCGGCTGGATGGGCAAAAAAAGTATTCCCAGAAGACTCAGAAGAAAAAGCAGTTGAAAAGCTTTGGGACGCCATCTTTGCCGCCACTCGAATTAACCAAGCTGACCCTGTTTCAGCATGGCAAGAGCATCTTTCATTACTTGATGAGAAAATGAACGCGTTAAATGAAAAACATTACCACGCTCTTCACTATACGTCTGAAGGAACAGACTTAGTCATTGAATTACCTGAAACTCATTTATGGGTAAGTGGTGGAAGCATTAATAAGGACGGCGTACAATTTGTTGCAAATATGCCAACAGAAGAGGTCTTTACTTCAGCGAAGAAAACCGGTGTAAACGGAACCGTCTCAAGTACAAAGCCATTAAATTACGGCGGTACACTGATTAATAACTTCTCACTGACATTTAAAGACGGAAAAGTCATTGATTATAAAGCCGAAGAAGGATATGAAACGTTGAAGCGATTACTTGATACGGATGAAGGGGCTCGTTTCATTGGAGAAGTTGCTCTCGTCCCTCATAAATCACCTATTTCTGATACGAATATCCTTTTTTACAATACGCTATTTGATGAAAATGCATCAAACCACCTAGCGATCGGATCTGCCTACGCTTTTTGTATCGAAGGTGGAAAAGAGATGAATAAGGAAGAGCTTGAGAAAAACGGCTTAAATACAAGCCTAACACATGTAGATTTCATGATTGGATCAGCGGATATGAACATCGATGGTGTGTACGAAGATGGCAAACGTGAGCCGATCTTCCGTGACGGGAATTGGGCGTTTTAATTCCAGGTTGACCTCTACTTGAACCAATTAGGGGGTGTCTTAAAGGTTGATTTTTAACTTTTAGGACACCCCTTAAACTATTTCCTAAACTTACCTCCCCTTTTTATTCGTTTATTGGTAAGACTAACCGTAAAGACGTTAAAAGGAGGATTTTTCTATGGCCAATCCATATTTATGTCCTAATTGTAAAACGAACCGTTCGCGCTTTAATTTAATTCAGCAAGTGGCCACACCTGTAAAAATTGATGCCAGGAGTGGTGATTTAATTGAACAGTATGAAAATAACGATGCAGGTCCTTTACACATGACCTATCGAGGCCCAGAATTGCGCGTTCAATGCGCAACATGCGGTTTGATCGAAGAAGAAAGAATGTTTGTCAAAAGAGCACAACAACAGCAATAGGAGCCACTAATGGCTCCTATTGCTTTAGTCGAATATTGATAATGCTTGCTTTCCTAATAAAAAACTTCCTATCGCGTAGGCTTCAGCCTGATCTCTTACTTTCATGGACCTCGTAGTTGTGCCTTCATAGACGTAAAGTTCGTATGGCCTATATGTTGGCTTCTCATCAAAGGCTCTACTTAAATATCTCGCTGTTTCATTAAGGCCATGATTTCCTCGATACATCACTTCATAAAAAGAGACAAATCCATGCATCACACCATTGTAACGAATCGTTTGTACGGGAACACCATGTTCGGCAAGACGTTTTGCATAAGCTTCGCCTTCATCACGAAGAGGATCAAATTCTGCCGTAATGACGATTGCAGGAGGTAATTGATAAAGGTTCTCTGCATCTAGCGGAGAGGTATATGCATGAATCCATAATGATTCATCTGGTGTATACGTGTCACGAGCTCGTAACATAACACTACGCGAGAGCAAGTAATACCCACTGTCATAAGTCTTTCTTGAGTCGAACTCAATGTCTTGGAAGGTCGTTAACGGATAGAGAAGAGCCTGTGCTTTAATGTCCGGACCATTCCGGTCTCTTGCCATAAGAGAAACAACCGTTGCAATGTTTCCTCCAGCACTATCTCCAGCAACAGCGATCTTAGTAGAGTCTCCACCAAGCTCTTCTGCATGTTCATGTGCCCAAACAAGAGCATCATAACTATCCTCAATTGCGGCTGGGAATGGATGCTTAGGCGCAACACGGTATCCTACTGCAATGACAATGCTATTCGTTCTCGATGCAAGTGCACGAACAATATTATCATGGGTATGAATGCTACCGTACCCTTCCATAAAGGCACCACCGTGGTAATACAAGATAATCGGGTGAGGACCTTCTTCAATGGGACGATACATCTTCCCTTCAATGGTGGTTCCGTCAGAGACTGGAATTTCGATCATTTTATTTGTAAATCTAGGCGCTTGGCTACTAGATAAAAATTTGGGCGCTCTCATATCTGGTGTAACAAGATTATGGTGAACAGCATGAAGCAATACCGCTGTTTTCGGAGGTACTTTTCCCGCTTCTGTATGTGACCAATAATGTACAGAAAGGATAACCAAAAGGGAACTAACGACAAATCCTAGTGACGCAATCATCATCCATATGCCTAGTTTTTCAAATCCTACTTTCATAGCGTCACCCCTCAATAAAAAAGTCAGACTATTTCTATACTTTTATTATATCAGAAAAAGATTTCTTCGATAAGACATTATCACAATTTTTTATACATTTTTACATATTTTACGCAAGTTTTTTTAGAATGTGATTACCTTGCCTTTGTTTTCATTCATAGAAGGGGTTATCCTATAAGGCATACGTTTCACCTTATAGGATAACCCCTCGTGGAAGCATTACTCCCAGTGCGATTCAATAAATTCATTCCGGCCTGATATTCTCCTATCTTCTTTATATTCATTTGGACTTTTTTTATAAAAATATTGATGCTTCTCATCTGCAGCATAAAAGGTCGAAGCTTCTATAATTCCTGTTACAATAGGTTTCGCAAAACGTTTGCTATTTACCAACTCTTCTTTTGATTTCATTGCTTTTTCTTTTTGTTCCCGATTATGATAAAAAATAGCCGTTCTATACTGAGGTCCTCGATCATGGAATTGTCCATCTGGATCAGTAGGGTCTATTTGTGGCCAATAAAGCGAAAGCAACTTATCGTAAGCAAACACTTTCGGATCGTATGTAATTTGCACCACTTCATAATGTCCACTATCCCCAGATTTTACTTGCTCATATGTAGGATCTTCAACATGTCCACCCATAAATCCAGACTCTACTTTTATAATGCCAGGTAATTCATCAAATGGCTGAACCATACACCAAAAGCATCCCCCTGCAAATGTTGCTTTCTCATAGTTTAATTCACTCATACTATTCCCCTTCTTCCTATAATTATTGATCATTTAGTCATTGAATTTCTAATTTCTTTGGCTTTCAAATAGTCGAAAAGTTCAATATTATGCTGGTAACGTAATATGAAACGGATATCCTTTTTTTCAGCATCCTTCCTTGTACTTTTCCCATCCTAATTTCATTGCATGCAACAATTCCAATTTACCATTTAGCTGTTAGGCTAGAGCCTAGACAATGTGCGGGCATCTGCATAGGATAACAGTGGATTTAAAAGTTAAAGGAGGACATTTTTCATGCATTATCAAAACGCCACCCCTAATTCTACTGAACATAATCGTCCACAAATGGTTGCCGGTGTAGATCCTTATATGATTCAAACATTTCAATCTCTATTACGTACTAATGTCGTAGTTCAAACAACGGAAGGACTTGTCCGCGGAGTTGTTGCTGATGTGAAAGCAGATCACGTTGTTATAGATGTAAAGAATTGTCCGTTTTTTGTGCGCATTCAACAAATTGTATGGGTAAAGCCTTCTATTTACAGAGAAGAAGATTAATGAACATGTGCTGATTTACAAAATTGGATCCAGTTAGCAAAAGAGGTGCCCTCAAGGTTACATTGACCTTTTGGACACCTTCTAATTTCATGGACATGCTCCTTCTAAAGATGCTCTTACTCTTGAACCTCATATACAAAGTCGATTTCTTCACTCTTCCGACTAAACTTCACTTTCAAATTATGACCTTTAAAATACCATAAATCTTCTTCCTCAACATAGAAAGTGATTCCATCAATCTCTTCTTTTGCACCGATGACAGAAGGTGTTTCTTGGTTAATCCCTAACGAAAAACCACTTTGAATCGATCCACATCCTCCATACCTTGCAAAGAAACGAACAAATTCACCTTCACCTTTTAAATTAAGTTCCTCTTTAAACCACTGCAATGCTGGTTTTGTAATTTGTATATTCATCTACGTCACTCCCTATTTACACACCTAACTTCTTCTTACACATCATATCAATATCTTTCATGACTTGTCTATGAAAGACGTTTTTAACTATTTACCTGCATAAAAAAAGTTTCTCATTGTCAACTTTTTAACAAGTGTGCATACGATATTAAAAAGGAGGAATGAAAAATGAGTATAACGAAACGCACATTGTATTATGCTCATTTGTTCAATAAGATCGGTCTGCTTACAGACGAGCAAAAGAAACAATTAGAGAAATCATTACAAAAAAATAAAAATTCCATTTCATTATATAAAGGAGTAAGTGAATTCTACCCATTTGTCATTTCAGTTGAAAGAGTAAGCTCGCTGAACTCTCAGAGACCATGAAAAGAGATTTTTCATGGTCTAATAAATATTCAAAATGAATGGACATTTGGGCTATATCAAAAATATTCCCCCCCACTAGTCAATACCCTAACTCCTTCCCGCTTATCGCATTAGGGCACTCATCATGCAAAAAATACCCGAACAAAAAAAGAGCCTAATTCGTATAAGAATTAAACTCCATTCTCTCTTTTCCAAGCTCGTTATTTTCATAACCACAAAAATCAAACCACTTCAGTGACTCTCTATTATTTACCTTTCAACTAACTCATCTAGCCTTTCTACTAATTGAACAATTTCCGGTTTACTAATTTGATCGTCAGCTCCAACTTTTTCACCTTTATGATATAGATCTGTCGTAATAAGTGAAGAGAAAATTACGACAGGAATGTGAGAAAGGTGTTCGCTTTCTTTAATCTTTAATGTTAAATGATGTCCATCCATTAAAGGCATTTCAATGTCAGTAATGACTAAGTCAACTTTACTTTGGATTTCTTCTTTTGTAAGGGAGGATAGGTATTCCCATGCACTTTTTCCATTTTCAAAAAACTGAAGGTTCTCATACCCTGCCTCTGTTAATGTATCTTGTAATAATTTGCGTAATATCGTTGAATCTTCAGCAATGATCATACGCTTAGTTGACCGTTTGCGATTACCTAATGCCCTTACCTTCTCCACACTTAATCCACTATCCGGATTTATATCTACTACAATCTTCTCATAATCTAGCAGCAATGCCATCATATCGTCCATTTTCACAATCCCAATCGTATGGCCCAAATTCCCTTGCGATAGGTCGCTTGGTTTTTCTATTTGCTCCCAAGAAATACGGTGAATTCTAGAAACGCTATGAACATGAAAAGCCACTTTCATTTTATTTAACTCTGATATAATAAATTTATCTTGTTCTGGTTGTTCTGATTTTGGGATATTTAGCACCTTTGCTAAGTCAACAACCGGAATGACTTCTTGTCTCAACCGGATTACACCTTCGACGTGCTCATGATTGTTTGGTGTATCCGTGATTGGTAGTGGATTAATGATTTCTCTAACCTTTAATACATTTATACCAAATGTACTATTTCCTACCTGAAACATAACAATCTCTAACTCATTAGTACCACTCTCTAATAATATACCTTGCTGATTCATACTCATTTTCCATTTCCCCCATATACCCACTTCTCGTTCGAGAACTAAGACGAATTACCTATAGTTTATAAGATTAACTGCCCTTATCGCAAGAAAAATTTAGAAGATAAAGGGGAAAAACAAAAAAAACTCAAGCGATTGCCGTATAAAAATCGACTTATCGCTTGAGTCTTTATTGTTTTATATCATTAAACGTTAACTGTTACATCACTATCTTCTCTTAAATCGGAAAGAAGAATATCCATTTGCAGTTGATATTCAATTTCTCCTCGTACTTCGTCTAAGCTCGGAAGTTCTGCTTCACCTTCTGCTTCTGGCATTGCCGCAATGGCATCATCATAGAAGGCTTGAATGTCCTCTTCTGACACTTCAATATCTGCAACTTTTTGCTCTACGAACTTATTGCTCTTCACGCTTTCTGCAACATCGTTGCGAAGCTCATCCATGTCTACACCTTGAGCTTCTAATAACTCTTGAAGTTGCTCCTCTGATTCAAGTCCAAACTGCCCCATTAAGTCTGTAACACCACTATCAATTTCTTCTTCTGTTGCTTCAATTCCTTCTTCGTTTGCAGCATGTGTCACAAGAATAGAATTAATGATTCGATCTAGAACTTGATCTTTTACTTGATCTAAGTAGGCTGCGCCTTCTTCACTTTCAACATCAATACCTTGCATAGCAAGCTGCATTGCTTCCTGCTCTAGCGAAGAGACATAAATCTCTCTATCCACTTCTTCTCCGTTTACAACTGCAATGACATCAGGAATATCTGATGTATCTATTAGAGAATCCATTTCTTGTTGCTCACCATCAACTGGCTCTTCCGAAGCGACTGGCTCCTCCTCTGGTGTTGCTTCCTCATCTCCACCACAAGCAGCTAGTCCAAATGCTAGTGCACAAATACCAAATCCCATTACAAATTTCTTCAAGTCAATCAAACTCCTTCCTTATCTCGAAAACCTTTGGTTATTGTAACATAAAAATAATTCAATTTCAGTGTGATTCCTTCTAATTACCTATTGTCACCTAAACACATGTACGCAATTATGAAAACTTGTGAAATGACTAATCGCATTAACACTTATTATGGCGTAGTCCACATAATTCAAAACCAAGTTATTTGAAAAACTATGTAAAAAAACTCAATTCTTATTTTTGAGAGCTTTTCGCTAAAAGAAGAGGGCCCACACGGCACCTCTTCTTTTCCTTAACAACAGTCTTGACCGCCGCCAAGCATCACAAGACCAGCTTCATTTTCTGATTCTTGATAATCAAGAGTCAAGTCTGCTACTTGTTGTACAATGTCTTTTTCTATTGCTACATTAATACCGTTGATCACTTCTTGATGATCGGATTCTGCTGGTTCATCCAGAGCCAGCCCTAATTTAGGACCACCTCAACCCATACCAGCAAATACAACGCGTACGGTATTTAAACCATGTTCACTCATTGTTTCTACAAGAAAGTCTTTCGCTTTATCAGTAATCTTCACGTTCGTTTTCACCCCATTTCTCATACATACAATTAAGTATACTAAAATAACGTGATAAAATCATACAATTCGATTTACCAATTGCTCAAAATTCCCTCTTACAAATTTTTGAATCTGAGAAGTAGAATAATGTTTCTCTAATTCTTCTAGTAAGTTTCCATACACGCCACTATGCTCTAATCCGAGCACTTTGCTACTAATGCCATCAAAATCAGAGCCAAACCCAATATGATTTTCTGCCCCTAGGCTACACATATGATCTACATGCTTGATAAGATCGTTTATAGTTGCTTGCTCATTGCTTGTTACAAAATCGGGACAAAAGACAAGCCCAATGTATCCTTGTTTTTGAACCAACGCCTGAATTTGATCGTTATACAAATTTCTTGGGTGGTCGCAAATAGAACGAGCATTAGAATGGGAAGCAATCGGATATTTAGCCAAATCCATGACATCCCAAAAACCATTGATGCTTAAATGAGAGACATCTGTCAGCACTTGGTTTACATTATTCATTTGTACGAGATTCTTTCCTAATAGAGTTAGGCCTGCACCACGAGTTTCTCCAACGCCATCAGCACAAAGGTTAGCTTGATTCCATGTTAATCCAACTGAAATCACACCTAGTTGATATAAAATCGACAGCTTCGTTAAATCATCACCAATCGGATCTACACCTTCTAGCGTCAGTACTGCTCCAATTTCATCTTCCTTTAGTAAATGGAGATCGGACCATTTTTTTATATGACGCATCTTAGAATTTGATTTCAAAACCTTTTCATAAAAAATTTCAATTTGCTCCATCACAACCTGAAACTTCTGATCTTGTTTAATAAACGGTTCAACAAAAATGGCATATAGTTGAACTTGAACATTGCCCGCTTGTAGCCTTTTGAAATTTGCATCAATATTTGCATCGGTCAAATAATTACGGTCTGGCTGTTCCCACAATTTTAACAAAGCGTCACAATGAGTATCAATAATTCCTTTATTCATAAAATCCCCTCCTTTTTCGTTATTCATGCCTGCACCCTTACCGTTTTTCTCTCATATATATATACTAATAATTTAATTATGAAGGGGTGACATACATGTCAAATCAACAACCTTGGTCCAAAAAACTCCCTCAAAATTACCAAGATCTATTAAAAACAATTGATGGCTTCTTCCAAAATACGATGCAACAAATTAATGATAATCCGTTATTTTTACCTCCAATACCAACAAGCGTTTACGAAACGAAAGATTCTTTTATCATCGAAGCTGAACTACCAGGTGTTAGTAAAAAACAAATAAATCTAGATATCTATCGTCAAGCTGTTAGAATCCAGGTAACACAGGACGAACGATCTGAATATATAGATGATAAAAGCGGAATAACAGAGCGAGTAAATCATACACAAATGAGACAGCGCGTCATTCCCGTACCTTTTTTCATTCAAGAACAAGAGGTAAAAGCCACTTATAAAAATGGGCTATTACAAATCTTAATTCCTAATAAACGAAAACAAATACCAATTGAATAAGGAGGTTGATTAGGAATGTTTCAGCCTAGTCAAAATCAACAGCGTCCAATAAGGCAAAGACCACAACCATTTCAACAAGCATCGCTGTACCAGCACAATCCTTACTCTCCGTTTGGACAGCAGCAACCATTTCATCATCAGCAACCACAACAAATGCATGGGTATATGCAACCAATGCAACAAGGTCAGCCCCGACCTAGACCGCCATTTGCACCTGGTATGAATATGAGCAAACAACCTGGCTTTAAATCTAATAAACCATCTTTCTTCAAATCCGCATTTACCAATGAAAGCGGAAGTTTTGATATGGGCAAAACGGTAAGTACCGTTGACCAAGTTGTCAAAACTGTTCACCAAGCATCACCAATTGTAAAATCAATAGGAAGTCTCTTTATAAAGAAATAAGCTACAACTCTTTTAATTGCAGTGCATAAGCGAGCGTTTGATTGGCATTAATCATTTTCAGCCCTTGTGAGGGGACATAATCTATTTTAACGAATGCTCCAATCTCCTCTATTGTTTTGTCATCATATACAAAAGGGAGCCCTTCAATTCGCTTATGTGAATCATTTAGCCTCGACTCATCCAGAGTAAGGTCGTACGCAACCATCGTACTTCATTCAAATGTGTCATATGCTCGAACACGAATCGCCTTTTCGTGAAGATCTGTGTGTTGAAAGAAATCAAGAGCTCGTTCAGTTAGAATTATTTTCATGCTAACTCATCCTTTCCTTTTTCTTAATTAGGAGGTGTCTTATCATAGGTACGATAAAAGAATTTTATCATTACCTCTTAATAAGATACCTCTTTTGTATGATGGGAACTTGATTTTTTTTGAAAAATGACCAATCCAATCGAGCCAATAAAAGCACTTCCCGCAATAATTAAATAAAGTGTCGAGATCGAAGTGGCCTCAATAATATATCCCCCAAACAGTGAACCAACAATGCCCGCAAGTCCAAAGATAACGGTAATAAAGAGGACATGACCTGTAGCTAATAAATGTTCAGGGATTAACTTATTAATGATTTGGAAAGCCGCGATATAAAATACGGCAAATGTTAATCCATGGGACAGTTGAATTGGCAAAATCAACCATGGATTTTCAACGAATGCCATTAATATCCACCGTGCACCGTATAGCACACCTGCAAGAATAACAAACGTTAATGGCGACCACTTTCTATACCAATAAGCGGTCGTAGCAAAAATTAGAGCTTCTGCTGTAACACCTACAAACCACGCCCACCCAATCATCGCTTCTGGTCCGCCAAGTTCGACTACATAAAGCCCGAGATAAATATCGTTCGCTCGGTGCGATACAGAAATGAAAAACGCCAAAAGCAAGAATAAAAAAAGGGATGGATTTGTTGTTAATTTCACAGCATCTAATACGGTTACTGGTTTATTGTTTCCTGGAACATCCTTGATTGAGAAAGCGACCGCTAAGGCAACTAAGGCCATAACTAGCATAGGCAGCATGATTTTTTCGACACCTATCCATGTTAACACATAGCCAACGACAAGCGAAGTGATGGCAAACCCTAACGATCCCCACAACCGAATTCGTCCAAAGCTAACCTTTTTCTGAACAGATGTTTTTTGAGCTAGCGAATCTCCTAATGCTGTTGTTGGAGATACAAAGAAAAATAGGATAAACATCATCACTAAATAACCTGCATACGAGTTAACGAGCATAAATGTAACCGCAGTTGCACTTAATCCAATTAAAGCAATGACGATCATCTTCTTAATGCTCTTGTATTTATCACTTAAATAGCCCCACATTGGTTGTGCAATAATCGTTGCACAAGGGCCAATGGCCATCAACAAACCAACTTGAGAACCTGTAAGCCCTTGCGATTTAAAAAAAACAGGAAAATAACCATTAATAATGGTAATCGTTGAATGGGCAAAAAAGAGATAAGCCATCAACCGGTAGATCGAACGGTGGTTCATACACGCCTCCTATACGACAACCCTCATATGTTCTGAATGGACGATGGGGATCATCAGCAATAATAAAGCCTGATTTAGTTGCATTCAACTAAATCAGACTAACGATCAAAGCAAGCCTTCTTGCTCAAATAAATACGTATACGGAATATCAAGAAATAAAAATAAATTATCTGAAATCGGATAAGAATATGTACGAATCCTTTCGTCACGCTCAATATCCGTATATAAATCAGATAAAAACCCTCTTTTTTCAATATTCATCCGGATGATATTTTCAAGAAAGTAAGGACGCCAGCTCCAGTTTTTGAAACGGCCTTCTTCAATCAAAACCCATTTGTTTTCTTCGTTTTTTTCTGCATTGGACGATTGTTGAAATCCTTCTGCATTGCATACGTAAATACGAAATGCATAACGATCACAATCACTTGCCACTTTCATGATTAATTCATCGTAGTCTTCTTGATTAATCGATTTCATTGTCTGCTTCAATTGCATCGTAAGCTCATTTGTTAAAGTGAACTGTGACTGCATCTTCTTTCGTTCATAAACAATAAAATGTTGGAATTCCTTTTGCATTTTCTCTCTGCAGCAATCTGGCTCAACAAATGTAGCATTCGGCGATCTTAAATAGTAACCTTGATAATATCGACCTCCATTACGCCATGAATAATTGAGCTGATTAAAATTGGAAATGCCTTCAAAAAGCAACGTAGCCCCAATTTTTCTAGACAACATAGACAGAGATTGATGAACCTCAGAATACAAATGCGGGAATTCTTCATCTTCCATAAATCCAACATCAACTTTAATAATATTCGGTTTTAACATAGCAATTAAATCCAAGTTGCTGCCATTATGACCAACATCATCAAGGGCTAACCTAAAGCCAAAGCTCTGAATATAATAAAAAAAGTGCTTGTTATCATAGAAATATTCAGCCACATCATCCTCTTTTAGCTCCAACACAATTTGCTCAATTTTCAAGCCTTTTTGCTGATACTCTTCCATACATTTTAGAAATGTTTCACCATTGTCTTTTAGAAGTAAGGACGTATCATAATTAAGGAACAAGTATGCTTTTTGCTCCATTGTAATAAATTGATCAAGCGCCAGCCTTTGGATGTGATCATCTAATTCTAATCGATATTCATCTGGAATATTCTTATCTTGAAAAAACCAACCTAAACTTTTGTCTCCTTCATCTGTTTGAAGCCTTGCCAAAACTTCATATCCAACGACGAGTTGTTTATCTGCACTAAAGATCGGTTGAAAAAACGGGATGACACAATCTTTATTCATCATGATATCTAAAGGATCCAATTCTACACACCTCCACCATAAAAGACATGTTCCTTTTGACAACAGCCTTTCGTTTGCTGAAACTATTCACCGTTCCTATTAGCAAATTTATTATATCATAGCTTCATTGTATTAGTGCGAATAGACAACCTATAAAAAATGATACCTGGATCAGCCCTTTTAGCGACATGTAAAGAGGCTATTTCAAAAAGACCGTTCTTTGGCCTTTTGAAACAGCCTTGCTCATATCATCTATTTCCCTAAATCATAAGGTGTTTCTTGGTAAACATAATAGTTTAGCCAATTGGTGAAAAGTAAATTAGAGTGAGCTCTCCAGCGTAATCGAGGAAGCTTTTGATCATTGTTATTCGGGAAGTAATTGTAAGGCAGATCAATAGCTAACCCTTTCTCCTTATCCCTTTCATACTCTTCTTGTAATGTACAAACATCATATTCAGAATGACCCATTACAAAAATTTGCTTGCCATTTTTTTGATGCAACAATATACACGCCTGCTTCATCAGACAAGCTTAATATCTCAAGATCATTTACTTGCTCAATGTCTTCCTTTCTTACATCTGTGTGCCTTGAATGAGGTGCTAAATACTCATCATCAAATCCCCGAAGTAACTTAACATTTTGTTTCTCAATGGTATGGTAAAACACCCCGAATTTTTTTGCTTCTAGTGGATACTTATTGACTCCATAGTGATGGTATAAACCTGCCTGGGCCCCCAACAGATATGGAGAGTAGATGTAACATTGTTAACACTCCAATTCATAATTTCTTGCAGCTCTTCCCAATAATCAACGACCTCAAACTCTAACATTTCAACAGGTGCTCCTGTAATAATCATTCCGTCAAATTTTTTCGTCTTTATTTCATCAAATGTTTTATAGAATTCATAGAGGTGCTCGTGTGATGTGTTTTTTGAAACATGTGTCGTTGGGTATAAGAACGATACTTCTACTTGCAAAGGACTGTTCCCAAGTAAGCGTAACAATTGCGTTTCAGTTGTTTCTTTAATAGGCATTAAATTAAGAATCACAATTTTTAATGGTCGAATATCCTGAGAGTACGCACGACTCTCATCCATTACAAAGATATTCTCTGTATTTAATATTTCTTTTGCAGGTAGATGATCAGGGATTTTAATAGGCATAATGCATGAACTCCTTTTTTGAATGCGTATACTACTTGTATGTAAACATTGTCATTATCGTATTCGTTCGTGATAAAATTAAGAACATATAAAAAAACGTAACATTTCGATAATTTAACTTATCATGAAAATAGAAATTCTGCAATTAACTTACAACATATAAATGAGGTGAATCTTATGAAAATTCGTTTAGAATGGTACTATACACCTGCAAAAACAAAGCAGTCCTTCTTTATGAAGTCGGATTGGATGAGTGTAGCGTCTGCGTTAATAGTAAGTGATGACTTAGAAAAAACAGGACGCTTAAAGAGCATTGAATATTTAGATGATCATGATACGACTTGGACGAAAAAAGATTTAACAAAGTTCCTGAAACAATTTGAAACAGAACCACATGATGTTCACGCATATATAGATGGTGGGTTTGATGTAAGCTCTCGTTATGCAGGGATTGGCCTTGCTATTTATTATCAACAAAATAACAAAAAATGGCGAGTACGATGTAACGATACCTTCGAACTTTTAGAAGATAACAATGAGGCTGAATATGCAGCTTTATATCGTTTACTAAGACAGTTAGAAGAGATGGGTGTTCATCACCAAACAGTAAACATTCATTCCGATTCCATGATCGTTGTAAACCAAGCATCCGGTGAATGGCCTTGCTATGAAGAACATTATAATAAATGGTTAGATCGAATTGATGAACGATCATCCAAACTTGGCTTAACGTTAAACTACGAGTTAATTGATCGAAGCTTAAACAAGGAAGCAGACCAACTAGCTACTCAAGCGCTTGAAGGAACGAAAATTGAGAGCGTGATCGAAAAAGTCTGATCGTCTATTTCTTCAAAAAAGGGGGTGTCTCAAAAGGTCAAAATCAGACCTTTTGAGACACCCCCGAAGCAATCAGTGGAGTCGCTACATTCTTTTAAAAGCCTTGAGAGGAGTGGTTTTCTCCTCCCAAGGCGCGTAGCGAACGGAGCCATTGCCACCTCTGTTGCAGACTTTTGGGATAGCCCCTTACTGTTATTCATTTATTATTTCTTTGCAATAGTATTTCAGCAAAATGATTACTCAATCTTGTTACACCTAAAGGTTCCGGAACCCTTCCATAATCTTCATGATGAAAATCAGATCCGCCCGTTTTGAATAACGTAGTTCCTATTTGTTCTTCAATTTCATCACAAAGAGTCTCGTAACGCTTGACAGCCTCTTCATTATGATCTCGATGGTAAACTTCAATCCCGTCTAGTCCCCAATCTCTTACCCAGTTGATTAAATCACCATCAACTCCATAATAATCAGGGTGTGCGACAATGGCAATTCCTCCGGTTCGGTGAATCCAGCCAATCGCTTCCTCCACGGTCATTTCTTGCGATTTTTCAACATAACACGGCTTGCCCTCTGCCAAATAGCGTTCGAAAGCCTCAGCAACATCAGCTACATAACCAGCCTCAATTAATGCTTTGGCAACATGTGGTCTGCCGATGCTACCTCCATCTACATGCTTTAACACATCTTGTGCCTGAATAGGTAACCCAACCGCTTCTAGACGTTGAATGATCGTGTCTAGTCGCTCCCTTCGCAACTGCTTCTGATTGGCGAGTATTGTTTGTAAATGTTGATCTTTCCAATCGAATTGATAGCCTAAAATATGAACACTTTTCCCTTTATACTTAGTTGAGAATTCAATGCCTGGAATCACGCGCAATCCAAGATCATTCCCTACTCTAATTGCTTCTTCAATGCCTTCTACGCTATCATGATCTGTCAAAGAGACAATCTCTAGATCGACCATTTTGCACTTTTTCATCAACTCACCTGGCGTATACCCGCCATCTGATGCGGTTGAATGCATATGAAGGTCACTATTTTTCTGTCCATTCATCTATTTACTCATCCTCATTAACATGTACTTGCCACGTAACTTGTCCTGTTCGCAAATGATCCGTATATACGAGCTCATACTCTTTGGCCTTTGGAACTAAAAACGCTACCTCTCCTCGATTGGTTCTTCCCGGATGTAACTGCCCACCTAAGATTCCCTTTGTCTCAACTTGAGTGGTTACCCCATGAGCAAAGTTGTCTTCATCAACTAATGTTAGTTTGAACGTGGAAAATTCATAAACCGTCTCCCGATGATTAGCGAACTCTAGATCTATTATTACGAAATGACTATCTACCTGCGTCGACTCTTCTATACGAGCTCCATTTAACGTTATATTTACACCATTAACTTCACGGGTAGTATCCTCATCAATTGATTCTGGAACAATGGTTTGAGCAGTAGACGTTTCCGTTCCTAAGTCTAAAAAGTTATATACTCCTACAAGCGATACTAGGCACACGCATAGGCCCATCAATAATACGACTTTCCTTTTCATCATTTTCTCTCCTTATTCGATTATCAAAAAAACATCATCAAAGACACTCGAATTAAGGTATGATATACAATGATTAATTATGACTTATTATTTCCACCAAGTATCAAAAATTGTTACCGGCAACTGACGTTTATGCTCCGTTTTCACATAACGAGATTCGATCTTCTTTGCAATATCAGTTTCTACTTCTTTGTTCTCCAAATAATCATCTAAATTCTCGTAGGTCATACCTAATGCAACCTCATCAGGTAAGCCAGGTTTATCATCTTCTAAATCCGCTGTTGGTGCTTTTTTATATAAATGTTCAGGGGCATTTAATTCCATTAGCAATGCTTTTCCTTGCCTTTTCGTTAACCCAAATAATGGCGCAATATCACATGCCCCATCGCCATGCTTTGTAAAGAATCCTGTAATGGCCTCAGCTGCATGGTCCGTTCCGATCACTAGACAACCATAATGAGCAGCTAGGTCATATTGTGCTTTCATACGTTCTCTAGCTTTCGTATTTCCTTTGTTAAAGTCGGAAAGTACTTCTCCGCCCGTAGCTTTCTTAAATGCTTCTACAGATGCGTCAACAGCACCTTTTATATTAACCGTAATCGCCTTTGTTGGTTCAATAAAGCTAAGGGCATCCTGAGCATCTTGCTCATCTTGTTGTTCTCCATATGGAAGTCTTACAGCATAAAACGTATATGTTTTGTCTTGTTGCTCATCATTAAGTTCATTTATGGCTGTTTGCGTTAGCTTGCCAGCCAATGTCGAGTCTTGCCCTCCAGAGATTCCAAGGACATATCCATTTGCTCCCGTATGTAATAGATAGTTTTTCAGAAAGTCTACTCTCGTACGAATTTGCTCTTTGGGATCAATGGATGAATTTGTTTGTAGATCACGAATAATTGTTTCTTGCGTTGCCATATTTTATCCTCCTATCAACGTCATATCTTATTATAACCATGAAATCGCTATTGTTGAAAGCGATGCCCCTGACCTAAATTGAATAAGTGGTTTTCCAACCCTTCGTTTTTTAAAATTTCTATCTGCCTATCCCCGAGTAAATCATAGTGAGGATATTTGTCCCTACGATGAATCCACTCTGGCTTTAACCCATACTGAGCTCCCCAGCCTTCAAGCTTAGAAATATTGGTGCAGGCTACTTTGGTTACAGTGGTACAACCAGGAAAACGCTCGTCTAACCAAAAATGCGTTAAAAAGGCAATTTCGCCTTTTTCCGCTAACTGCTTCCACTCGATTAACGTTCGTCTTTTTAGTCCAAAAGCCATCAATATCACCTTTTAGAATTGTTTGGCTTGATTATAGCACACCATCTCTTCTCTTTACACAAAACAACCTCTTGATCACTCTGAACCTATGCCAAACAAAGCTTGCCAACGCAAGAGATTTGAAACCATTACATCGGTTAAAAAAAACCTTGTTAGAAACAATGACATACTGATGTAAAGGAGCCTGAAAATCGATCCTTCTATTTCTAAAGCCATTTCCTATCCGGTACTTAAATGAAGAAAATCGCTTAGAAGTATTCCTAAGCGATTTCCTATCTTGTATTTTTTATAACTCGTCTTGGTATCCAGTTTGCCTTGCTTGCATCTCATCGGCCATTTCAGCTTCGAACCCTTGGATGCTTTCCTTACGGCGTTCATTTTTTTCTTTCACAGATTGTTTTTGAGCCTCTGTCATATCTGTATGAGCAACAGATTCCTCAGCTGCCTCAATATTGTGCTCTGTGTTTTCTTTCATTTGCTGAAGTTTTTCTACGTTATCATTACGGTTATCTGGTTTCGCCATGTTCATTACCCCTTTGAATGAAATACTTGCAAGCTTAGTATGGATAATGACTCAAGGCTTATTCACAGGTCGCAAAAGATTCATTTATTGATCTTTTTGCCCATATTCTTATGGCATTATTTTTTCTTAATCTCCTCATACTTTTGAAACCATTCCGGGAAAGCTTTTTTAAAAGCAGTCGGCTTAAATGTTTCTTTTTTTACGATAATGTGGGTGGTTGTACCTTCAACACAAATCTCATCATTTTCGTTAACAATTGAATATCCGTAAACAGTTTTCAACCCATCGTTTCCTTCGACCCATGTTTTTACGAACGCTCGATCCCCATAACGGACCGGCTTTTTATACGTTGCCGTTACATCGTATACAGGTGCAAAAAAACCTGCCTCCTCCATGCCAACATAGCTATAACCAACATCTTCTACTAACCCACCACGCCCAAGCTCAAAGTACTTTAAATAATTCGCATGATAGATAACCCCCATCATGTCGGTATCCGCGTATAAAACTTGAATTTCTCTTGTAGAAATAAACAAAACTACCCCTCCCTCATTTCTCAATCATACGCCTTCTTTTCGAAGAATTTCTACGTCTTCTTGCTCAATGACAGGTAACTGATCTACATTCACCTGATCAAAGTCAATAAGCCTCAATGATTGTATCTGCACAAGTCGATCAAATAAATCCATGGCAAAGCGACCATTTCCTGGATGCCCGTCATCAGCTAGCAGTTCATTTAGTAATTCCTTTGCTCCATTGGTCAAACAATATCCCGTTTCGTCGGCCCGCTTTTCAATCATTTGGATTAACTCCGATTTTGAGTAGTCCGCAAAATAAATGTGCTTCTTAAAACGTGACCGAAGCCCTGGGTTGCTATCTAGAAGCTGCTGCATTTCATTTCCATAGCCAGCTAATACGACAACAAGATTCTCTTCATGCTCGGTCATTTCTTGCACAAGGGTATTAATCACTTCTTTACCAAAATCGCCTTGATTATCTGCTAAAAGTGAATAAGCTTCATCAATAAATAACACGCCACCTAGAGCATCTTTTATGATTTCTTTCGTCTTTTGTGCGGTTTGTCCAACATAGCCAGCTACTAAATCAGCACGAGAACCAATGACAAGATGCCCTCGTTTTAACAAACCAATTTCTTTTAACGACTTTGCGTATAGTTTTGCTACGGTTGTCTTCCCAGTTCCTGGGTTTCCGGTAAAAACAGAGTGGATCTGAAGCGGTAATGCTTGAAGTCCGTTCTCTCTTCGCTTCTGCTGAATTTGGACAAAGGAAGTGAGCTGTGCCATTTCTTTTTTTACTTGCTTTAGTCCGATAAGTTGATTTAACTCATTTTTCGCTGATTTTTCCCTAGGTTGATTTTTGTCTTCTTTAAAATCATCCGCCTGCAAAAGGACAAAGTCTTCTGTTTGAGGATGTTCTAATGACATGTTAGAACCCTTTTGAAAAATCGCATCTAAAATTATATTTTTCACAGCTCTAGCGTTACCGAATGACTGATCAACTTGAGCTTTTTCAATTCGTCTTCGGCATTCCTGCTTAGCCCCACGTGTTAAAATATAATCATTGTCTGTCGCCATTTTCTCCGCAATTTGAAGCAACTCATTTATCGTATAATTCTCAATTTTTATTTGATTTTGTTCAGGGAATCGGCTTCTCAATCCTGGATTGGAACGTAAGAATGTCCGCATTTCCTCCGGGTATCCAGCCAAGATAACGGCAAACGTTCCTGCATATTTCCCACTTGTCATAGCTGAGACGAGCGTATCAATAACGGTTTGACCGTAATCATTCCCTGCTGCTCCTTCTCTTTTTAAGTTATAAGCTTCATCAATAAATAGAACCCCACCAGAAGCACGTTCAATTGCTCTATTTGTATTTTCTTCTGATTGGCCTACATAGGCTCCAACAAGCTGAGTACGGTCCACTTCATACACTTCATCACGTTCTAATAATCCAAGCTCATAATAAATTTTAGCCATTAGTCTTGCTAGATGCGTCTTTCCTGTCCCTGGATTTCCTGTCAGAATCATATGTAAGTTGATCCCATCTTTCGACTGAAACCCTTGACGCAAGCGTTCTTTTTGATAATGTAAAAATTGGTAGAGCTGCTGCACTCTAACCTTCACGTCATTTAGCCCGATTAATCGGTGTAATTCGTCTAAGGCTGTCTCTTGTTCGTAACCTTCTTGTTCTGAAGGAAAATGTTCCATCCACTCTTCCATTAGTTGTTCAATCTCTTTTGTCGCTTTAATGATTTGTTTAAATTGAGTAGCTGAATAATAAACGCTCGTTACCGAATCTGCATATTCAGATGTAGCAGACTGAATCGCTTTAAATGGTTTTTGTAAATCATCAAAAAAGTGAACGATACGATCCACATCACTAAACCGTTCGCTATCTTCAAGATAAGGAAGAGATGTTTGAACCGCCTGCCATTGTTCCTTGTACTGATCCACATAGCGAAAAAAGGTATTAGCGATTTGATGGTATTCATGAGCTGTTTTTTTCTTTGCAGCTCCATGATCGGTTTCCCGAATGGGTGGGAATTTACTTGGTATCGGCACTTGTTGTAAAAAAGCAAAAAATGACTCCACTTTTAACTGGTGGGCTAAAGCATTCGTTTGATCGAGCGTTAATGCCTCGTTCACCCAACGTTCTACTAAGTGATCCACTTTCTTTCCTCTTTTATACCTAGTATGAGCAAGCAGTGAAAGCAATTTCGAACGATACTGTTTCGTTCTTTCGTCCTCTTCACCATCTGCAAGATCAAATTGTTCAAGAATTTCCCAAGCTTTCCCTTCATGGAATGCCTCTTTTCCTTGTTCCATTCTCTCAAGCCAAATTTCTATTTGTTCGTTCGTCCAACGATCTTGTAACATTTTCACACCACTTTCTAAAAAACGAAATACTAAACAATAGATAATAGCGAATCCTACTTCAGTATTTCAATTAAAAGGCTATTGCAAAAGGCTTACTGCCACTTGCTGTCCTCAAAAATCTATGTTCTTCATTTTATCATCATTATCCAGTCTTTGCATGTGAGGTGTGTTCTTCTTTTCTACGTCTCACTGATGTTCCGACATAGACACCCGATAGAACAAAGAAAGCACCTACCATTGTCGAAACCGTTAGTTTTTCTCCTAAGAAAAGAGTAGCCATCACAACAGCAGAAACTGGCATAACATTAATAAAGATCGAAGCTTTAGCTGCTCCAATTTTTTGAATTCCATAGTAATAGAGAATGAAGCCTAAAACCGTGACAAATACACTCATATGTGCAATGGCTAACCAAGCTGGCCATGTGCTTGTTGCAACATGCTCCCATGGTTTTTCAAATAAAGAAAAAGGAAGCAAAAACAACGTTCCAAAGCCGACCGCATACGTCGTTGAGACAATTGAACTGTACTTTCTAAGAACCATTCGACCGAGCACGCTATATAATGCCCATGTTATTACGGCTCCTAACAAGACAAAATCAATTAGTTCAAACTGAAAACGAATCAAAGTCATCATATTTCCTTCTGTAATAATTGTCACCACTCCCAAAAAGGCAAGCAAAAGACCCATGACGTTTCTTTTTGTGATTGTCTCTTTTAACACAACCCCTGACAAAAGCATAATGAGCATGGGATTTGCCGCAATAAATAACGAGCTTTTTATCACTGGAGCGTGCTTGCTTGCTAAAAAGAAACAAATATTATATATAGCGATTCCTGTAAGTCCCAACAACGCAAACATACCCCAGTCTTTTTTCGTTGGCTTTGGAATATCTTTTTCAACTAGCCACATGATTGGGAATAGCAGCAAGGCCGCTCCAAAGAAACGCAAAAAAGAAATGGTGGCAGGCTCAAAACTTTCAATAGCAATCTTCCCTGCAATAAAAGCACTTCCCCATGTACTTGTCGCAAGAGTTAACATCCCATAAATCATCCACTGTTTTTTTCTCTCCATTTGCTCTTCCCCTTTTTTATTTTCCATTGTACGCCTTTATTTCGATAAACGAAATAGTAATTTTTTAAAAGAAAAAGAGTTTACAACCTTAATGGCAGTAAACTCCTTCTTCCATGACATTTCGTGAATACGTTTCGATCACTTCCCCATTTTCTGCTAGAAAATCGATGGGATGTTGATCTGCCCAATTCTCATTACTAGATACAACATTAATAAAAGTTTGTTGTTCTAGCTCGGCAATGTAGGATCCACCTTCATAATGAATTTGTACTCTCGCCACGTCTAGTGGATCTTGAATCATACCAAACGTTACATATGTGTTGGCATATCGATCATCATGCCAATTTCCACTTTGAACACGAAACGTTCGGATCTTTTGCTTTTCATCAACAATAGCTGTCCCACCAATCGTTAGCATAGCGGCCGGTAATCGTTTGTATCCGCCATCCATAGGAATGACTTTTTCCGCGACTAAATCATGTTGGTCAACTGTATATACAACGTAAATTTCTTCTTCATATTGTTCGGTTATTAATACGTCGATCTTTGCGTCTGACTGATACGGCTGTGAAATCGCTTCTTTGATCGTTGGATACACCGTTTCGTCCTGTTCGTATCCTCCCATTTCCACACTAAACATCAACGTTAAATAAAGAAAAACTAAACTTACCGCAAAAGCAGTTACTGCTTTTCTTAAATGCATAGACTTCATTAAAATCCATGCTGCATAAGCAAAAATAAATAACCCCAGAACAAACAAGCTGATTTCTATGATTGAGAAAGACAAGGAGATCACACCAAAACTGACTGTCTCCGTAAGAAAAAGTTGCATCAGTGGTGCAACGGATTCAGTTTGAAGGGTCTGTACCACTTCATGTGGGGGAGTTTGTTCCGTCATAAATGCTGAAACCCCAAACACCAACAACGCAATTATTGATTCAATTCGAAAGGACTTCGATACCTTTTCGTTACCCACTTCATTACGTAACCCTAGGAAAAAGTGATGTAAGCCAAAGACCAAGAGTGGCAAAAACAATAAATGTTTGATTAATAATAACTGACCATAAGTTAGTAACCAAGATTGAATGTACTCCGGAACGATAGCTGCCATGAGCATGAACCCTGAGACAACGATGGTAGCTACAGCTACTAACGCTACGATCGAAAACCATCGAGTAAACGATCGTATCTCTTTCCAATCAGAAGCAAACCACCCCACTACTGCAAGGGTACCTATCCATATTGAAACAGCAACCAGATGGAGTGTGTTTCCAATAAACCCAAACATCCCTGCTACTGCTGCACCATGACTAGACCAACTAGCTAAAACAATAAGAAATAAGACCAACAGAACCGATAACCATGACCCCTTCAAATTGGCAAGATTAACAAAAAGCACGGTGGCAATAATAGCTGAAAGGACAAAGGCTTGACCCGACGAATATAAAACAACCGTGCCAATTGCCTCAAAAAAAGGCACGGAAAATTGGGTATATAGAGTTAGGACAACTCGGATAACTGGAACAAGCAGCAGAACCGGGATGAGGACAAGTAAGCCCTTCAACAATTTCTTAGGTTCTATAAGGTTTGGTCGATATCGGTTTGGAAGGGCGTAAAGGAATAAGAAGCCCATTAAAAGAGCAAAGCAAATATAAAGCAACACATTAGCAATCGAATCAATCATTTACGAAACCTCTTGATTAATAATAGGAGAATCACAAGCACTCCGATCGCACCCGTCATAACGATGGGCAAAAGGAAACGTTCCATTGAGGGCTCCACAACGCTCTCGTCCGTTTCAGTCACATTCGGTTCATCTGCTTCGCCCGTAGTTGTTTCCTCCTCAACAATGGTCGATTCATCTATTTCAGGCTCTGTCGTTTCTTCAACTGCTTCTTCTACTTCATATTCTAAAATTTCAAAAGAGATACTCCCCTCTGTCTGATGTGTATCTTCCCCTAAAGCATTCCATTCCACTACGTACTCACCAGGCAACAGTGGCTCTACTAGAAAGATGGTTAAATCAGGACTTTCAACGTCAATATTTTCTATTTCAACCTCTTCACCATCTTCGTAATAAACCGTAGCTGTACTAACCCGTTCAATTCCTGCATTGAAGTGAAGAACAATCTGATCAACAGCCTCTTCTATGACATCCCCATCACCTGGTGTTGATTCCGTAACATAAGAATGGGCTGCTACATGTAAAGGAAACAAAAGTAGTACTATACACATAATGAATATCGATTTCACTTTTTTCATTTTTCTTTCTCCCTTTTCCTAGTATTCCTGTTTGTTTTACCTATTTTAGCAGATAAGCGCCGTTTCGAAAAGAGATGACAACCATGCTCCAGCAATCAGTCAAAAGGTTCATGAAAGTGACAAAAGAAATTAAAACAATCGCGGCAACATTATGAGAAAATAAACGGTGGAGAAAGGAAGGTTTTAATGAGAAAAAGTCTTGTCTTTATTGGGTATGTACTTGTTGCTGTATTGATGTATTTATATGGGGAGTCGCTTCTCCAATGGATACGTCAAGGCGGAACTGAATATATGCTTGTGACATCAATCCTTGCTACATTTTTTGCTCTGTTTCCGATCATTCCATATCCAATTATTGGAGGCGTTCTTGGTGCTGCTTATGGCCCAGTTGCTGGAAGCTTAGTAACTTGGATTGGATCTTCACTTGCTTCCATTCTTATGTTTGCATTTGTTCGATACGGGTACCAAGACTGGGGAAAGAAATGGCTTTATCGGTATGATCGATTGTCTAAAATTACCATCCTTTTTGAACGTAATGCATTTATGACGATTTTCTTAACTAGGCTCATCCCTGTTATCCCATCGATCGTCGTCAATATTTATTCTGCCTTAAGTAGAGTCTCATTTATTCGTTATAGCATTGCATCATCGTTAGGGAAAGTTCCATCTATGATTTTATTTGCAACAGTGGGAAATACTCTTGTCACAAACCCAAGTGATCTCCTGTATATCACTTTCTATTATGGATCCTTTTTATTAATCGTTTACGTTTTCTTTCGTTTATTTAATCGCTATACCCCTAAAAGCTAAAGACTAATAAATGAAAACAGGTGGCCAGTTTGAGCTTCTATCTAAGTGAAGTCCCAACTGGCCACCTGTTATGTATGAAGATATACAATTCTACTTTTCGTCCATCTAATGATCGAGAAAATAAATAACCCGATGCTTGCACCTAACGTATTTAAAATAACATCATCCACATTAGCAACCCTTTGAGTAAATAGAAACTGACTTACTTCAATCAATAAAGAAACTGAAAATCCAACCAGAATAATGGTTGCCAAACGTTGTGCTTTTATCCAAATAGCTGGTAGAAGAAAGCCCAATGGAATAAACAAAACGATATTACCAAGTAAAATCCGGATGGGATCTGCCAATTGAGGGCTAAAAACAGCAATTCGATATATACTGCGAAAAGGAATTACGTTATAGTTTCTACCTCCTGGTCCTGTTGGTCCTAAAGAGGCACCATAATTCCATGCAAATAACGTTACATAGAATAAGAGAATTAGGTAACAGAGAAATAACGAAGTGAAGATTAGCTTTTGATGTCTCATGTTTTTCACTCCCCTGGTGACATCTTTCCTACTCCATTATTTCGTTTATAGATCTATCTGACAAGCATTTTTCCTCGACAACTTTCTTCAGTATTTATTTACGAAATATTCACACATAAAAATAGAGCCCTCTAAACCCAAAAGTGACAAATAACTCTCTCCTATACCAAAGCTGCACAAATAAAGAGCCACTGAAAAGGCTAAAGTTGTAAATACCCTAGAGATTAGATATCTCTAGGGTATAGCAGTTATGAATTATCCTTTAGGAGGAACATAATTAGGTTGCTCGTTACTTTTTTGAGCCATCTTTTTTCCGTTATTCGCCTTCGATTTTACAGGTTGTGTCCCTAAATGGTCAGGTCGAAATTGAGCAAAATTTGACTTTGTGCTTTTCATAAGTAACCCCTCCCTATCAATAGGTTACCTCTAAAAAGCCAACTTATTCACAGCTCGACTTGATTGACAGAAGATCTTTTTCGCTCCCACTTTTCTTCTAAACGATCCAACGCTTCTTTATCTTTTAATAATTTCTCCTTGTTTTCTCGGACTAATTCTTCAAATGATAATTTTCTGACTCTTCTCATGACAAAACACTCCTTTACCTTTTTACCATTGTGGCTAAAAAGAAGTGTTTTTATACATTTAAGATTCTGTATTATTTGATTTTGGGCTTGTATAAATCTGTCCTGACTCATCAACTGTCATTAAAAAGATCTCTTTAGGGTTAGCAAATCCATGTTTATGAACTTGATCTCTTAACCAATCTAACGTACCAAATTTTTGAACATTGGCATCAATAATTCTTCCATCTTCAATTAATACCGAAGAATACCCTTTATTGGCGACATTCATTTGCATATCATTCGGAGTCACGCTCTCAAAATTTGACTTCTTAATCACACTAATTGATCCATTCATTTCCAATATGGCATAATCGACTTCGGTTAAGTCACTGGCATTATTTAATCGCAAATCCATAAGAAAGGCTTCAAGCGTTATCTTTGCTTTTCTTAATTCTTTGTGAAGGATCTTCCCATTTTTCATTAAGACAATGGGTTCGTCTTCAATAACCCTCCGAAACCGTGGAGCTTTTAGAGCAAAAATAGATAATGATAAATGTAAGCCGGCGATCATAGCAGCCGCACCAACTGGACCTGCTAGAGGAAGCTCTCCATCCGTTAATGGTTCACCCAAAATATCACCGATGACCACACCAAAAATAAAATCTAGTGCATCAATTGAACTCATCGAACGCTGCCCTAACACCTTTACGATAATAAAAATATAAAAGTACACAATCATGGCTCGAATCATATGTCCATAAACCGGTAATCCTTCAGCACCTTGCCAAAAATCAAACAATCTTTTCTCCTCCGTTCTTCCTCTCTTTTGTATCACTTTGAACGGTTGCCTCTAAAAAGATATGCCCATCCATGCCAATTACGATGTACACTAAAAAGCAAAGTACATTGATTAGACAACAGCCAGACGATTCTAGAGACAACCATTATTTCTTAGAGATTCGATTGCTTAAATTGTGGTTCTTCTTGTAAAACTTGTTGGTATCTTCCTTCAAGCAATGTAAGGATGTTTTTTTGCTGTTCTGCCAAATCTTCAAATAACTGTTTTGCTTTTTGATTTTCGGTTTCAAGCGAAAATTGAACTAAACTAGCTTGAACGCTTTGCGCGGAGGCAATAGCTTGTTGCATCTGCGTTTGAACTGTCATCGTCCCTTCCTCCTAGGAATGTTGATTTCGGTTCATTTTTTGTGCTTCTTGCTCTGCGTAAGTCTCATAGCCCGTTTCCGGGTGATTTTGTTTTCCATGCTTTTTAGCGTTATTGTTTCGTTGCGCATTAGCATTGCCCTTTTTCTGACGCCCCATTATTTCAGCCTCCTTTTCCTTAATTATCTGTTTTAGGATGTGCAAGTTTTTGTTCAAAATACAAAATAGTACGGTACATGAAATTTTAAATAAATTGAAAAAAAGCCCTTCTTCTACCTATAGGTAAAAGAAGGGCTTTTCGTTTTAATTAATTTGCAAGCTTGTTACGAAGAACCATTTGTAGGATCCCGCCGTGACGGTAGTAATCCAACTCCACTTCACTATCAAAGCGTACAAGAACTTCAAATTCAGTTTGCTTGCCATCTTTATCAGTTGCAACGACTTTAACCATTTCACGAGGTTTTACATCGTTTGTAATTTGAACGTCGAATGACTCTTCTCCAGTTAAACCTAAAGATTCAGCGCTATCGCCATCTTTAAATTGAAGTGGAAGTACACCCATAAGAACAAGGTTACTACGGTGGATACGCTCATAGCTCTCAGCGATAACTGTTTTAATACCAAGTAGGTTTGTACCTTTGGCTGCCCAGTCACGAGAACTTCCCATACCGTAATCTTTACCAGCTAAAATAGCTAAGCCAGTACCTTCTTCTTTATATTTCATAGCTGCATCATAGATAGATGTCACTTCACCTGTTGACCAGTAAGTGGTGTACCCACCTTCTGTACCTGGAGCAATTTGGTTACGAATACGGATGTTTGCAAATGTACCTCTCATCATAACTTCGTGGTTACCACGGCGTGAACCATAAGAGTTGAAATCTTTAGGCTCAACACCTTTAGAAATTAAGTACTTACCTGCAGGCGTATCCTTACCAATCGCACCAGCCGGAGAAATATGGTCTGTTGTTACTGTATCACCAAATTTACCGATGACACGTAGAGCTGATAATGGCTTAATATCTTCTGGATCTGGAGACAGATTTTCGAAGAACGTAGGATTTGCAATGTATGTTGAGTCAGCATCCCACTTATAAAGAGCATCATCAGTTGTTTCAATTTCATTCCAACGAGGGTTGCTACTAAATACATTCTCGTACTCACGACGGAACAATTCAGGAGTAACTGTTTCAGAAACCACTTTAGAAATTTCATCTGAAGTAGGCCAAATATCTGCAAAGAATACATCCTTACCATTTTTATCTTGACCAATTGGGTCATTTTGTAGATCAATATCCACTGTCCCCGCAAGAGAATACGCAACTACAAGCGGTGGAGAAGCAAGGTAATTTGCTTTCACTAATGGGTGAATTCGCCCTTCAAAGTTACGGTTACCTGATAGTACTGAAGTTACAGTTAAGTCGCTGTTAGAAATAGCTTCTTCAATCTCGTCCTCTAATGGACCAGAGTTACCAATACAAGTAGTACAGCCGTAACCAACTAAGTTGTAACCAAGTTTTTCTAAGTACGGAAGAAGACCTGAGTCAGTTAGATAACCAGTAACAACTTTTGAACCAGGTGCTAAAGAAGTTTTAACGAATTCAGGAACTTCAAGACCTAACTCAACAGCTTTCTTAGCAACTAGACCTGCTCCAACTAAAACGTATGGATTCGAAGTGTTTGTACAGCTTGTGATTGCAGCAATAGCGATTGAACCTGTTTCCATTACCGTTTTTCGGCCATCTTTAAAATTAACTGGAACTTTCTTGTCAAATTCTGCTTCTGTTTGACCTAAACCTTGAGTTCCTTGTGGTGCAACAACAGCATCACGGAAAGATTTTTGCATGTCTGAAAGACGAACTAAATCTTGTGGGCGTTTAGGACCAGATAGGTTTGCTTCTATTTCGCTAAGATCCACTTCAACTGTATCCGTATAAGTTGGATCAGGTGTTTCACCAGCTACATAGAACAATCCATTTGCTCTGCAATAAGCTTCTACAAGCTTAATTTGTTCTTCAGAACGACCAGTTAATCTCATGTAATTAAGTGCCTCAACATCAACTGGGAAGAAACCACAAGTTGCACCATATTCAGGTGCCATGTTTGAGATCGTCGCACGGTCAGCAAGTGGCATTTCTGCAAGTCCAGGACCGAAGAACTCAACAAATTTTCCAACTACTTTCTTTTCACGCAATACTTGCGTTACTTTTAATGCAACATCGGTAGCGGTTGTTCCACTAGGTAGAGAACCAGTTAACTTAACACCAATTACATCTGGTACAGGGAAATAAGACGGTTGTCCAAGCATTCCAGCTTCGGCTTCGATACCACCTACACCCCAACCAAGTACACCAATACCGTTGATCATGGTTGTGTGTGAGTCTGTACCAACTAGCGTATCAGGGAAAGCAATCGTTTCTCCATCTTGCTCTACAGCATGAACAACATTTGCAATGTGTTCCAGGTTTACTTGGTGAACGATACCTGTAGCTGGTGGAACTGCGCGATAGTTATCAAATGCTTTCTTTGCCCAACTGAGGAACTGATAACGCTCTTCATTACGTTGGAATTCTAAATTCATATTGAAATCTAATGAATCCATTGTTCCAGCTTTATCCACTTGTACTGAGTGGTCAATAACTAGGTCTACAGGAATTTCAGGATTAATTTGCTGTGGATCCCCACCAAGGTCAGCCATTGCTTTACGTAATGAAGCAAGGTCTACTACAGCAGGTACCCCTGTAAAGTCTTGAAGAATAACACGAGATGGTTTGAAAGGAACATCGATCTCTTTTAATTCACTTGTTCCCCATTTCGCTAAGTTTTCTACATGCTCTTCTTTAATTACATAACCATCGTATTGGCGAAGAACTGATTCTAGTAAAACCTTTACTGAATATGGTAGTTTCGATACATTGCCTAGACCAGCATCTTCTAGTGCTTTTAAAGAGTAATAATTAATTGTCTTACCATCCAAAGAAAAGGATGTTTTTGCTTTGAATACATCATTTTTCGTTGACATATGTATACCCTCCCTTTACAAGACTATCATACCGCAAACTGTCAAAATTGTCTAAATCAGACCGACTAGACTGTCTATTTTCCAAAAATAGAAAGCGCTTAAATGATTCGACAAAACAGTCCCTCTTTAGAATATCAAAACTTTTGTGAAGAATAAATGATTTTTTGAAATTATTTTGAAACTAAATTTCCAAATGTGGGAAACTCTTTGACGAATCTTCTTCTTACTCACATTGCATAAACTAAGACACAATCACAAATCCTACAATTCGGGAGGTGTTATCCGTGCAACAACCAAATGAGAAAGACAAGCGTGTTCTTGACTATAATGCAGCACACCAAGAAGAAACGGCGAATGAACCATTAACTGAAATGGAACGCCAGCATAACAAAAAAAAGAAAAAGCGCCAATAGAAAAAAAGAGGGATTCAATCGAAGAGGGCACGAATTTTATATCTATATTTGTGCCCTCCCATTCGAATTCCCCTCAATTATGCAACAGTATGAAGTTGTATTACTCACTCTTACGGTTTAAACGATTCTCTTTTCTTTTCGCAAGAAAATCAGCTTCATGAGCATTTATATTTCCAACTGCTTTTCGAGCTTTCTCTACTGCCTTCCGCCCCGCTTCAATTACTTGTTGCTTTTCGGAAAGTTGCATGTATTTCCCCCTTGAATAAGCTCAATTATAGAGTGTGAAAAACAACAAGGAATATTCGTATACATTAGCCGTTTCCAGTTATACTACACCAGAGGAGGGATAATCACGATGACCGAACGTAATACGTATAAAGACCAACGTAGAAATCAGCCAAAAACCTCTGGACAACCAGAACCGCTAAGCGGATCGAAAAAGGTAAAGAAAAGAAATCAAGTTAGTCAAACGAATGGTGAAGGCTAAGCTAACACACCACCGTTGCCTTGATTAGGGGGTTGACTCCTATCAAGGCTAAAAAACATCTTTCTAATCGCTTTGGCTTAACCTCTCTTTTCGAGCTTGTCTTCTTTTATTTCTTTGGTCAAATCGCTCTAGCGCCCCTTCATAATGCCACTTTTCCTCTTCTGTCTCAGGAATGACAGAAGGTACGTTTGTTGGTTTTCCTTCACTATCTAAAGCAACAAATGTTAAATAAGACGTCGCTGTTAATCGCTTTTCCCCCGTCAATAAATTTTCCGCCTCGACTTTTACATATACTTCCATCGACGTCTTTCGTGTATAGGTAATAAATCCTTCTAAGCATATCGCTTCTCCCGTTTTAATAGGAGAGATAAAGTCTAAGCTGTCACTAGAAGCCGTTACAACCATCGCTCGTGAATGCCTCATCGCAACAATACTTGCCACTTTATCTACATAAGCCATCACATTTCCCCCAAAAATCGTCCCGTGATAATTCGTATCTGGAGGTAATACTAAATCAGTCATTACCGTTTTTGATTCTGATGTGCGTTTTCCTTCCACGGTTCCCCTCACCTTTTCTATTCAAATTCTTTTAAACATCTATGTAAATCAGCGAATTCATGCTCTTCTATCGTACGAAAATCCAAAGCAATCTGATCATCGATGATTCGCGTGACAACAGCTGGCTCTTTTTGTCTTAATTGATTATGAAGCGACTGCGCCGTGTAATTGCTATTAGAGAGCAACAGTAATGATGTATCAAGAGTTACTTCAGGCATCGTACCTCCACCTACTTGAGACACATCATGCTTTATCTTTCTATGCCAAGAAGGAGATAAATCATGTAGAAATGTCTCAATCCGAGACTGGATCTCCTCTTTCGTCAATAGAACAGCTTTTAACGTAGGGATGGTTTCTCGAACCGTTTCTTCATTGGCGTATTCTTTAAGTGTTGCCTCTAAGGCCGCTAGCGTCATCTTATCCACTCGCAAGACACGTGCTAACTGATGTTTTTTCAGTCTATCTATCCACTTCTTTTTTCCTGCTATGATGCCCGCTTGTGGGCCCCCTAGAAGTTTATCTCCACTAAAGGTAACCAGATCGGCACCTTTCTTTAATGCCTCTGAAACGGTTGGCTCATCCCCTATTCCGTCTTTTCTCAAGTCGTATAGGGCACCACTTCCTAGATCCTCATATAGCAAGACATTATGCCTTTGTGCTAACGGTTGAAGTTCTGCAATGGAAACCTCTTTCGTAAATCCGATGATTTTAAAATTACTTGTATGTACTTTCATGATCATAGCCGTATCTTCTGTAAGGGCATTTTCATAATCATAAAAATGGGTTTTATTCGTAGTCCCAACCTCTATTAGCTCTGCTCCGCTTTCTTCCATAATTGATGAGACGCGAAATGAACCACCAATTTCCACTAATTCCCCACGGGAGACAATAACGTTTTTTCCATTAGCAAATGCCTTTAACACCAAATATACAGCGGCAGCGTTATTGTTCACGACCATTGCCGCTTCGGCTCCGGTCATTTCTTTTACTAGTTCTTCAATGAGTTCATGCCTTGAACCGCGTTTCCCTTCGCTTAAATTATACTCTAAGTTCGAATACGAATACGCTGTCTCCATTACTTGTTTGATCGCTCGGTCACTTAAGCGGGCTCGCCCTAAGTTTGTATGCAATACCGTTCCTGTCCCATTAATCACACGTCTTAATTTATACGTTGAGTGGTAACTAAGGCGTTCTATTAAACGCTGGAAAATGGTGTTGGATATTCTACTTGGATCATTTTCATCAGAACACTCCCCCGCTAGCAGTTCTTTTCTAACATGAGCTACCGCCTCTTGTAACCATTCCGTTAACTTCGCCTTAGATACATGACTAGTCTCAAGGAGTTGTACGAATCTCTGATCTTGTTGTAATTCATGAATTGCAGGTATTTGTCTTAACAATTGATGCATTTTGAACCACCCTTCTTCAAAAAAAGAGTGACTCATTCGTCACCCTCATTTCATCATCTTTTCTATTGTTTCAATTACTTCTTTTGGATCAGGGAATGTCCCCGTTTCCTTTTTTGAGTAAACCAGTTGGTCATTGACAGTTACTTCAAATACGCCACCGCCACTAGTAACTAACTTAACCTCTTTCAATTTCCCACGAAAATGATCGAGTAATTCATCCGTGAAACTCACGGCTTTTGGTGCGTAGTTTCACATCATACAAAATTCAATAGCTACAATATAATCCATTCCAGTCAAACTCCTTTACTTTGGATTCAACTATATTGTAGGATAATATGATGAATGATGCAAAAAAAATGTTCATAACACACACACTAATACGTGTTCCAAAGTAAGAATAGGAGGTGTCCAGAAGTGGACAATCAAGAACAAATTCGTTTAACTTCATTTTCTACAAAAGCTGGTTGAGGCTGTAAAATTGGTCCTGAAGACCTGGCGCAAGTTTTGCGTCACTTACCCAAACAGACACATGACCCTAATTTACTTGTAGGATTAGATACATCTGATGATGCAGGCGCATATCGCTTAACCGATGATTTAGCGATGATTCAAACAGTAGACTACTTCACCCCAGTTGTGGATGACGCCTATATGTTTGGTCAAATTGCTGCAGCTAATGCTTTAAGCGATGTTTACGCTATGGGTGGCAAGCCAACAACAGTCATGAACATTGTTGGTTTTCCCATTAAGAAGCTACCGCCTGAAACGTTAGCTGACATTTTACGCGGGGCCGCAGACAAAACAAAAGAAGCAGGAGCTATTATTGTTGGTGGTCACTCCATTGATGACCAAGAGCCAAAGTTCGGCTTATCCGTAACTGGACTAGCTCATCCTGATCGCATTTTCAAAAACGTCGGAGCAAAGCCTGGTGATTCTCTCGTATTAACGAAACCAATTGGCGTGGGTATCCTCACAACAGGCATCAAGCGTGAAGCTGTTACGAAAGAACAAGAAAAAGCCGTTACAGAAACGATGGCACTCTTAAATAAACAAGCTGCTGAGCAACTAGAAGGCTTGCACCCAAATGCCGTTACCGATGTAACCGGATTTGGACTTTTAGGCCACAGCTATGAAATGGCCAATGGAAGTAATGTCACGTTTGAA
This sequence comes from Halalkalibacter okhensis, assembly GCF_000787375.1. GTDB lineage: Bacteria > Bacillota > Bacilli > Bacillales > Bacillaceae_D > Halalkalibacter > Halalkalibacter okhensis. The sequence goes on from NZ_JRJU01000009.1 coordinate 116,000, forward strand.
CTGGAAATGAATCAAATTCCGATGCTTGATGGTACAAAGGAGCTTGCTGAAAAAGGAATGGTTCCAGGAGGCTCAAAAGCAAATGAGTGGTGGCTTGAAGGTTGTGTAGAATATTCATCAGATATAACCGACGTCGAAAGAAGCATATTATGTGACGCCATCACATCAGGTGGTTTGCTCGTAAGTTTGCCACATGATGAAGCAAAGCATTATGTCGAAGCTATGCATGCAGCAGGAGCTCATGCGTCCATTATAGGTGTCGTTACAAATAAGAATGACAAGCCTATTATTGTTAGGAAGTAACAATAATCCCTCCCGTTTTTCTAAAATAACGGAGTCCATTGAGAGGGAGAACATTAACTAACAAAGCCTTTGGAGGTGCAATTAGCATGCTAATTTGCACCTCCTTTTTTAGTACAAATTAATTTAGTAGTATGGGCCATATTATCAATAGTAATGCTATATTTCCTTAACACTAACCAGTTTAACTTATTACTTCTATTAAACTATTCAACCCGACCGTTAATTCTTCTAGAGACGCATAGGCATAAGAAAGACGAATGTGATGTAAGTCGCTTGTATCATATATATAACCAGGGTTGATAAGTACATTTTTCTTAAGCAAATTCAGAAAAAATGCCTTATTAACAATAGGTTCCTTGAATCGAAGCCATATGTAGAAACCTCCTTCAGACTTTTTCCACGTTGCGATGTGTTTAAATTGTTCTTCTAAAATGTTTTCTACAAATGTAGCTCTTAATTTCAATTGTTCGCGAAGTTGAAGAATGTGCGATTCATATAATCCAGATGACAGCCACTGTGCAACAATTTCTTGAGAAACAGCACTTGAACCATAATCTGTTTGCATTTTAATATCTGCTAACCGTTGGATAACTGACTGAGGAGCTACTACCCATCCTATACGTAATCCAGGACTCAGCGTCTTTGAGACACTGCCTACATACAATACTTGTCCCGATTGATCGAATGACTTTAGTGCAGGAGAAGATGATGGTTCAAATAACAGTTCATGATACACATCATCTTCAATAATCGGTATTTGTAGTTGCTTACACGTATGATATAGGGTTTGTCTTTCCCCTATCGTCCAATTACATCCTGTGGGATTTTGAAGCGTTGGCACACAGTAAAAAAGGGATTGTTTTTTTCTTTTAGCAATTCTTAATGTATCAGGTAAATTGCCATCACGCTGAACAGGTATCATACGCATTCCAGCAGATTGAAATGGATGGATTGAATTTAAATACGACGGGTTATCTTGAAAGATAATGGCCCCTTCTTCAAGTAATCCTATGGCAATCAATTGAAGCGCTTGAAGTGCGCCTGAAACAATTAAGATATTTTCTTGTGCTGTATCAATGCCCCTTTTCTTTAAATATTCACACAAAACACTTCGTAGTTTTTTACTTCCTTGTGGTTCAGAGTATCCTATTGCTCTAGATTCCAATGAAAGCGATTTCAATGAGCGCTCAATCTTTTTTGTTGGTAGTAGTTCAGGGGAAAGCTCACCTGTTCCAAGACGTATGATGTGATCTTTTTGCTCAAATTCATTAATCAGTTGAATCGTATGGTAGTTTGGTTTGTGAATACTAGCCTCAATATGCTGCTGCCAATTGGGCTGCGATTTATTTAAAAGGATATTCCATGAATTATTTGCTACAAATGTACCTGAACCTACTTTCGATTCAAGCAAACCATCTGCCTTTAATTCGTCAAGAGCAAGATTAATTGTGCTTCGATTCACTTCAAATTGTGCTGCTAGCTTACGCTGTGTCGGAAGCTTAGTACCAACTGTCCAATCCCCTCGCTCAATACGAGTTTTCATCCACTCTATGATTTGCACATGAATGGTAAGATGGGATTGCCTATCTGGCTTCCAATCCATAAAAGAACATCCTCTCTATAAATTGGTCGGATAAAAAACCATCCAATTGGTTGTTTTCTATTAGTTGTAACATAGTTACAGTATTTAGTGAAAGGGAGATGACAAAATGGATGCAATTATACATGGGATTATACTAGCAATTGGGCTCATTTTACCTTTAGGGGTACAAAACGTATTTGTATTTTCACAAGGCGCTACACAATCACGACTGCGTAATGCGCTTCCTGCAACAATTACGGCTGCGGTATGTGATACATTTTTGATACTTTTAGCTATCTTTGGGTTATCAATCATCGTCTTGCAATTCGAATGGCTGCGACTTAGCTTGATGGGTATAGGCATTTTGTTTTTACTTTATATGGGTTATTCTATTTGGCGCTCTGAACCTACAACTTCTATAACTAGTAAAGCGTTACCGATGAGTAAACAAATTCTCTTTGCCTTGTCTATATCCTTACTAAATCCACATGCCATTTTAGATATAGTGGGAGTTATTGGCACAAGTGCATTAAAGTACGTTGGCTCAGAACGAATTTACTTTACCGTTTCTTGTATTGTCGTATCTTGGATTTGGTTTTTTGGCTTATCGATAGCAGGTACAGTCATTAAGAAATTAGACGGCAAAGGAAAGTTAATGATTATTTTCAATAAAAGCTCCGCCCTATTTATCTGGGGGACTGCCATTTATCTCTTCATTGGTTTAATGTGATAAATCAATGAAAAATGAACACTAATAAATACAAACGATTTCTAAGGAAATCGTTTGTGTTGTTTTTTCTTCTTCGATTTATACTTAGAGTCAATTTCGTTAGTAAATTTATTCTGGCTGAATCATTATATCCACCAATAAGCAGTGAGTCATTCATTAGTATCGTTTTGACAATATAACAAATGAACTGAATACTGTAATGATTGTTAATGATGTTAACAAACTAACTGTCTGATAACCATTTAAGTCAATAATTTGAAATTGAAAAAGCGCCATAAGAATAAGCATATAACCCATAATAAAGATATAACTAAAAAACATTCCTCTTTCTCGTATTTTCTTTGAGCGTTCATCATTTTCTTTAAATTGCGGGTATAGGTAAGCTAGGCAGAAAGCCATAACTGCTGAGCTTACGTAAACAAGTTCATATCCTGCAAAGAAAGCTCCAGTTGAAATACTCGCAAAAACCATTAACAAACTATAAAACAAGAACATAAAACCAGCTACTAAGAAAAACCTTCTTCCTGCTTTACTACTCCATTTCAAAACAATCCCCCCTATTAGATACATGTAACGTTGTTGCACTACTCTTCTTCTAAAAGAAAAACGTTTTCTACAATCGTGTTAAAACAACGAGCAATTTGAATAGCGAGTGGTAATGAAGGGTTGTAGCGCCCCTTCTCAATTGAAATAATTGTCTGCCGAGACACACCTAACATTTCTGCCATTCGTTCCTGAGAAATTCCATTGTCCTGCCTTAACTGCTTCATTCGATTTTTCATTTATAAACATTCCTCTCTATTAACTATCATAACGTAAAGGGAACTTTACTGTAAAGGGTACTTTACATACCCATAACAAAAAAGCAATCCCTGCTTCTTTAAGGATCACTTTCGTCATTTCAAAAGGCCAAGCTATTTAAATAATGGGTTGTTTTGTTAGTGAAATATGCTAATGACAATAAAAATAACATAATAATTGGCATACATTTTAAACCATATTTGAAAGCGCAAACAGCAAACAAAAAACACTCAGAATTAATCTAACGGGTTTACTTGTGAGGTGCAAAATCATAAATCGCACCACAATTCACAAAGTAATTCGCACGATTTTCACAACTGATTTCACAGTAAAAATCACACTTAAAAAGGCTTAGAGGATTTTATCTCTGAGCCTTATTTTTTATAATTGATTCCTCAACTAACGCCTTCGTTAGTTAAAGAAGTTATCTTCTGATAATATTAATCCTAAGAAACCCCAATCTCATATATAGAATTATTCCGTTGATAATAAGTGATTATATACTTCAAAGGCAATTTCCTCTCCAATCGTTTCTCCTAATCCCAACAGGATTTTAACTAATTGCCACATTGAATGTTTTTGAGTAGTAGCAATAATAATACCCATTTTCTTTTCTTTTTTCATTCCAATATAGGTGTTAAATCCGACTGTACCACCAGTGTGCCAATGAATGTAATCTTGTGTTTGTTTATCTTTGGAAATCATCCATCCCAATCCCATAAGTGTATTATTATCAACTCTAATATTATTTTGTATTTTATGTGTTTGGTTAAAAACTTCTTGTAAAGGATTATCTGTTAATCCTAAATTTCCTTCTAAGAAAGTCAACATATCATTTAATGTGCTTTTTAATCCACCAGCTCCTGGTAGAGCAGGAATAGAAAATGGGGGTATTTCTTTCTTCTTCATATACGACTTAATTACTCTTCGCTGGTTATTATCACTTATATTAATAAATGTGCTATGCAAACCTAAAGGTTTACAAATCCGAGCATTTATTGCCTCTTCATATTCTGTACCAAGAACACTTGCTAGTAAATTTCCTAAAACCCCTACACCGACATTCGAATACTTCCATTTGTTTTTATACTTCTTTAACTGAAAATTTGACAAAAATTCGTCTAAATCCTTTGGTTGATAAGTTGCAAACGGATTCATTTTATCAAGCACTTTAATATTTGAAGCATCTCTCGGCAAATTCGATTGATGGGTAATTAAATCTCGTAAAGTTGTTTCTTCTCTATTATTTGAAAATGCTTGGATATAACTTGGCTGATATTTTAATACGGAGTCATCTAATTGAACTATATTATCTCTTATCATTGTCTGTAAAAATACAGCAGTAAAAACTTTAGAAATAGAACCAATTTCGAAAATTCTGTCTTCAACAGGTATACTAGATTTATCTTCTATGCCTACTGAATATATCTGTCTCCCGTTTTGATTAACAATACCAATTAGGATACTTGAATCGTTACTTATAATTTTATTAGACACTAAAATATTCTTAATTCTTGTTTCCATATTTTCTCCTTACATATAAAAATATAAAAATCCTCTGGTAGAAGAACAAAAGTTAAACATTTTTTACCATGAATATAATTTATCCTTCTTACAATAACCTGCCCTTTAGTTTAAGTGTAACTTTTACAATCTCTGTATTATCTTTATTTTCATTTTAACATAAAAATCCAAATACCTTTGTTTCTCACTGCAATTCACATATTAAATCGCAAGAAATTCGCAAGACGGAAATATTTATTTCTATATCTGTGAAAACCGGTGTGTTTTACTATGAGAAACTTAAACAAAGGAGCGATAAATCCTTATATAGCAATAAAAATATCACAGTGAATTCTACTGTGAATATCACTGCGATATTGTTTGCGAATGGCTTGTTTGCACCTCTGAAGTAAACCCGTTAGAATCAATCTGAGCGTTTTTTATGGTATTAATTAATTTTTCTTGTTCAAGGCTAAGGGCAGGTTAGCTTAATAAGATTAGTTAAAAATATGGTTCAAATAATCTCCATGTCCTCTTATAAGTTCAACCTCATTGGCAGTTGAAATCCAAAAGAAATGAAAGGTTAGTCCTTCTTCTTCTCCACCACCTGTTGGTTTGTAGTCCCATTCATCTGCAACATTTGATACAGTTATTTTATAAAAAAATCTGTTATGTATTGCACCGTCATCATTCTCCCATAAATCTTCAGCAAGTAGATGTTCAACATGAAAATTTCTTAATCCAGTTTCTTCTTCAATTTCTCTTATTACTGTATATTCTGTGTCTTCTTCAGGCTGCACAGTCCCCTTTGGTATTTGAATACCTGCTTCAGTAATTGGATGTTGAAATACTAATACCTGTGTTTTACCTTCTTTTATTCTTGTTACATAACCATAGGCTTTTTTAATGGGTATCATTTGTTATCTCTCCTCCCAATAACAAAAATCCTCAACCTTCTTACATAAACCTGCCCAATAGTGAAAGAAGCGTTTCTGCTTGTTCCAGAAAAGTCCCCGTTAATGAAACAAAGATAAATTATCCAACCTGCTCCTTTATCTTCTGAATAACTTCTTTATAAAAAGAAGTATGATGTGGTACGAATTTATCCCTGCGTACACTTTTTTTTATTATTTGTTTACTTCCAACACCATTTATTTCGAATCCACATATTTCAATTTCATCTATTTCACCAAACCAAAGTTTAGCAAAGTCATTAAATTTTACTTTGACTATCCCTGAAACCTCTTCCGCTTGAAGTGTGAAGTTATCAAAGCTATTTTCACTTTTATGTAAAAACACGTTTGCTAATTCTTTATCAATAAAGCCTTCTTGCACAACACAATAATCGATCACACCTAACTTTATTAACTCGTTAAAAGTTACATCTATCCCAATTTCTTCTTTTATTTCTCTTACTCCATCCTCAACTGTTTCATCAGCTAATAGATGTCCAGCAGCAGTTATATCTAATAGGTTAGGATAGTCTTTTTTATTTTTGCTACGAAGCTGTAAATAGATATAGTCTATTCCCTGTTCATTACTGATTAACCAACAATGAAACGCTTCATGCCAATGTCCAATCCTATGTACATCACCACGAGTAGCTATCCCTATTAAGTTCTTATTATCATCAAAAATCTTTAATTTTTCTTGCTCTCCCATAAATCTTCCCCCTAAGTCACCTATTCTCTTTTTCTGGTTCTTTCACTATTTACTGCCCAATAGTGAAAAAAGCTCTTCTGCTTGTTCCAGAAAAGCCCCTCGTTAGTTGAAGAGCTAACTGTATATTATATAAATATTGCTCAATATTTTTAAAAACATCACATTAAACTATTCTTTAATTTTATTTGAATCCATTATTGAGCCTATTACTATTCCAATAAGCATTCCTAACCCAGGTCCAAAAGCCCAAATTAGTGGAAATTCAAAAAACATTCCAACAATAGATGAAAATAAAGCGCCTCCAAGCAATCCGAAGGCAACTCCAAAACCCACAAATGAGTTCCTATCATTATTATCTTGTTCTTTATTAGTATTATTTTTGTCAGTCATATTTAACCGCCTCCCCCTGCTCCTTTTACTCCACACTTTTCTACAACTGCGCAAAAGATTTGTTCAACAACACTCTTCAATTAAACTGCTCCGATACTTCAACAATAGAAAGGCGATAACCTATATTAAGCTATCGCCCCCATTAGTGGAAGTAGATAAAAGAAACAACTTAATCCTAAATTCTAATTTACTCCCACAAACAGACTTGCAATTTATTATTATCTAAATCATAAAAATCAAAAAATTTGTTATCCCCATCATCTTTTATTTCTGTTACTTCTATGCCTTTTCCTTGAAGCTTATTATGATTGTTTTCAATATCCTTTGTGTAAAGAATAGGGTAAGCTTGATTTTCTTTAGAAGACATACTTCCTTCTTCGATAGTTAATGGAACCTCACTATTTCCAACGGTTAAAACTCGATAACCTTCACCCCAAAAGGCTATTTTAAAACCCAACTCTTGATACCAGCTACTTGATTGTTCTACATTGCTAACTGTTAAACAAATAGTGTCAATTCTTTCAAACATATAAACAACTCTCCCTTTTTATGATGTTGTTGGGAAAATTCACTCACTTAATGGTAATAATTTAGCCTTTATCAACAATCCTCCCCGTTAGCGACAACCTATTCCACTAAAGCCCCTCGGTAGCTGAAGAACAAACTATAAAGAACGAGGACTGTCGGGAAGAGTATTGACAAGAATTATATAGATAAGTAAATTAACGGGTAAAAATAATACAAAAATTAGTCTTATGAAAAAAGAAGATATACCAAAAAACTCAGCTATTCCTCCACACACACCAGATATTGATTTATCTATTGATGACTTTCTTAATTTTCTATGTTTCAGATGTATTTCCCCCTCACCTTCATTTCACCATAATAACCTATACTTCTTATTGAAGTATCCTGTTCCTATAGTTGAAGAAGCGTCAGCCCTGTTGTGCTAACGCCACCCGTTCGTTACAAATATCGTCTCCTCTTCGGCTAACTAAACACCAAACTGCTTTAAATGATGGTTAAGGTGCTTATATATTCCTTTTCCCCATTGCTCGGAAGTAAGTCTACCGAAAAAAGGATGTGGATGAGTTGTACACTTATGAGGACCATTCTTTTGGAATGTTATAATTTTTTGTTTTAGGTTTTCCTTTTCTGTTTCAAATTCTTTTTCATCTACAATCAAAATAGTAGGAATCGTGGACATGTTTTGAGCTAATGGCTTATCGTTATAAAAAATAGGTTTCACAAACTTCCCGATTAATACCCCTAACCTTAAGTGAAGACATTCACAATATTTATATTTGAGCACTATCTGATACCTAAAAATGGACTGCTTATCGCAGCCCATTTATACAAGTTTTAATTACTTGTTATTAGGTGTTCTATTTTAGTTCGAACACTGTTTAATACTTCTGTGTTCACTTTGCCAAATCTTTTTCTGATAATTCCTTTTGAAAGTGTATAAACTTTGTCTGCTCTCACTGCCGATGTAACTTTAAGAGCACCTTCGTCTAAATCTTTTTGTTTTATCACGACTGAATAATCAAGGTTTTTTAATTGTGATGTAATAGCAACAACAAGAATATCATCATTCATCTGATTATAATCATCATTTGAAATAATGAGAACAGGGCGTTGTTTTCTATTTGACAAGTCACTAAATGGTACTGGAATTAAAACAATGTCACCTTGTTTATGCATCATTCCAAACCTTATCATCTATATCATTATCCCAAAAATCAATGCTACTTTTGCTCGCTTTTGTTAAATCTTCTGATAAACTTTTCTCTTTTTTTGTCTTTAAATATTCAGCAAAGTCTAATATTTTATCGACTTCTTGCTCTGGAATTTCATCAATAATTTTTAGTAATCTTTCCTTAGCAGTATTCATGATGTTCATCACCTCTTCCATGAATATTTTATCTAATTATACCATTATCAAACACTTCAAACCATTGGTGTAAGTAAAGCCCCCTTTACTTGAATTAGACAGTTAAAATGGATGATTTCGTAATAAAATCGTGAATAATACAAGAATTGTAATTGCCTGAACCACAATTGGTGCCTTATGGGTTTCTGGTTTACCCTTAATAATTCTTACCGTCCAAAGAATTAATAAAATAATAAGCGGTAACCAAAGAATGATTTGTAGCATTGAATTCCTCCTGACATAGTTACTGCTTAATTACTTACAGAATAGCCTTCTTGTTTCTTAACCTGCCCAATAGTTGAAGAAGCGGCAGCTCTTGTTCCGCTATCGCTCCCCGGTAGTTGAATACTAATTCATAAGAGACAAAATCTTTTCTTTTGTCCTATTTCCACTCGTAAAAATTGTATAAGTTTCTTTTTTTGTTTTTATTACTACTCTGTCAGTATTTCCATACGGAAAACCAATCCTTATCGACGCTTTTTCTTCTCCGCTATATGTATCATCACTTAACACTTCAATAATTTCCAATATTGGAATTTCGATTTTATTTAATATCCATCTTATTTGTAAGTTTCCATTTTTTTCTGAAACTTTAACTTCCATTTGTATCACTCCTTTATATTTGTATACGGGTAAAATTGCTTTTGAGTTTCAATATTTAATTTTATAAAATTAACCTGCTCCTATAGTTGCAGTACGATAGCCTTTTTCAGCTATCGCAACCCGTTCGTTAAGTGTAATTCTTCACAAACTATTAAGAATATAGCTTTAATAACTCTTGTATTGGTTAATGGTGGAGGTTACTCAACTCAACAAAATATTCTAATTGCCATTTCTGTGTTTCGGTAGCCTGTTTGCTCGTGGGTTTTTCCCATCTAGGGTATACTCTAATTGCCATTTTTCCTTTTGTAGTTGCTGTTTTAATAATATTTTGTTTTACAAGAACTTCTTTTGGAAAAACGAATTGTCCAAAATTATTTTTATTAGTAAGGGTATTCCAATAAGTCAGTAGCCTTTTCATATGAAAAGGCTTGGTTTTTTTGACACCTATCTTTTTCCCAAAAAGCAACAAACTGTCCTAGCTTAGTAGGTGTTTTCTTTGCGACTCTAAATCTAACCGATTTCGAGTTTAGCTGAAATATACCCGACCCGTAATCTGAGTTTTGAACTTCTTCTCGGATAGCTCTTATAATGAAGTGATTTGGCTCATATTAATTTTTATTTACATATGTTAGCGCCTCATAAAACTCATTCACTGTTTATACCTCCCCCCTATATTTATACTATTAGCTTAATAGATCTCAAATTAAAATTATCCCACTTTCAACATAATGCCACTAAATTTAATTGATTGAGCTATCCTGCCCTTTACTTCAATAAGAAGAAACGAATACCCCTTGTTAAGCACTCGCCCCCGTTAATTTAAGTGTAATGTTTCACAAATCCTTTACCAACCCTTACGATTACACAAGGAAGTAATATGTGCTAGATGATGTCTACCATGCCATGCATAGATTCCTATATTTTCAGCTACTGAAACTGCACCCGAATCTGGATGAATAAATGTCTTGTCCATATCAGCAGGAGTTAGACTATATAATAGGTTGGTCCAGCGTTTGTGTAATGTTTCGAGAAGTGTAAGTGAAGTATCAATTGGCAATTTATAATCAGATAGTTCCGCCCATTTCGTTTCCTCATATGGCTTAATTACAGGATTTTCTTCTGTAAGAGCCAATTTAAAACGAACGTAGGCATTCATATGACTATCTGCAAGGTGATGTATTACTTGTCGAACAGTCCACCCTCCAGAACGATAAGCTGTATCAAGCTGTTCATTATCTAAGTCTTCTACAGCATCACGTAATAACCTTGGTAAATCTTCAATCTCATTAATCCAAACATTTGTAACACTGTTAGAAATTTCATCATCAAATTGAAAAGTACCAATTGGGTATTTCATATCCATCTACTATTCCCCCTAAAAATTCCTTGGTTTTGGCTAACTAAATAAATCGTTTCAACTTAAACGTTATTCAACTATCCCTCCCTTATCTACAGTATGTTTTTCTACCGTATTTAAGCGGTAGCTTTAAGTCTTTTCAAATTCATTAACAGCTTCCTCAACCGTTTTATAACCAATTTCAGGATATATTTCTTCAAAAGGTCGAGACTCACCGATTGTCTTTGCAGAAGCTGTTCCACTGTTTACTCCACAAATAAAGGTATTAAAAATAAGAATTACAAGAAAAATATTCTTCGTCAATTTACATCACCCTAACTGTTTTTAGGTATTACCTTAACCTGTAAATTAACAAATATTCACTTTCCTCTATCCTGCTCCGTTAGCGCAATAAGGCAAGCGATGCCTTGTTAAAGCATCGCACCCTTTAGCTTAACAAGTTTCCAAAAAATACAACGAAAGTTAAAAAAACTGATAATCCCAATGTAAGAATTATAGTAGTTAGGCTTCTCGCCATCCCTTTCCAATCTTGAATACCCGAAAAACCTAATACCCCTAAAACAAATGTAATCAATGTAATATATAAGACCAGATTTAAAGGGTGATTGCCCATTATGGAATAATCTATTGGACCTGAAAAAGAAACGATAAAAAATAATAAAATACAAATTATTGATAAGATAAATGACCAAATGTTAATCTTTTTTATCATTTTAAACCCCCTCTATTTCCTTCATTTTTCAAATGTAACTTCTTTCATTAAACTGCCCCGTTTCTTTAATAAGAAAAGCTACTCTCCTTCTTGAAGAATAGCCCCCCGTTAGCTTAACAACATTGTTATAGAAACATAAAATACAAACAAAGAAGAAAAAATACTGAAATAGCCCCAAAATGCCTTTTTATCTTTTTGAAGTTCAATTACTCCTGTCAGTAATACAGAAAAACTTAATATCAGCATTAAATAAGGCATAAACTCAAAGTTTTGAGTAAAAAGACTATAACCCGCTAAAACAATGACAATAACCGAAAAGATACTTCTTAATATTTTCAAAACATTTCTCCCCCATGTACTTCTTTTATTCAACTCTTCTGCTCCGTTACTTGAATAACCATTGTTATAATTTTAACATTAATTTCCTTTATGTTATACGTAAGAGTCAAAGTGTTTAGTTTCTATTCTGATTACATTCGTAGAGAAAAGCATATCTCATTCATAATTTGTTATAAATAGGCTGTTACAAAACCCTCCTCTGATTTGAAAAAGCCGGTGAAATTTTACTCTCGCTCAAGTTAGTTGAAGAATAGCTTATTTATTATGTATTACAAGATTAACCTTATAATGAAGAACCCCACCTGTGAATATTTTTTTAAAAGTCTAGTAAATGATTAACATTTAAAAGGGCAAAAGAAAAGGGATAGGAGAGCAGTGATAATAACTGCTTTGCCTATCCTTTTTTGTACAACATATGACCTCATTTATCACAACAACAGAGTTGGTTTTGTTGCACTAACACTCTTCGTTAATGAACAAAAATAAATTCATTCAATATGTTTCTTAATCTTCCTAATAACTTCTTTATAAAAGGCTGTTTTCGTATAGATTGTTGCTATTTTGACCAGACTCCTATTAGGTGCTAAAATACTGACATAGGAGGGGTTTTAGGATGTGGGAAGACGTTTATACCGATTTCATGGATTTGCCCAAACACGAACAACAGAAGCTGTTTAATCTTTTAAAAGAAGACTTCTTCTCTAACGAGGATACAGATATGAGTGATGCGTATACGTCTATTAGAGAAATGCGATTTAATGAAGGGTTAGGTTGTGTTCATTGTGGAAGTGTAAAGGTGAAAAGAAACGGAAAATACCGTGACAGACAAAGGTATCTTTGTCGTGACTGCGGAAAGTCTTTTAATGACCTAACCAACACTCCTATTTCAGGAACTCGTTATCTTGGAAAGTGGTCTACCTTCTTTCATTTAATGGTTGAGGGATATACTCTGCCACGGATTGCTGAAAGACTTGAAATTCATCTGTCTACAGCATTCTACTGGAGGCACAAGGTGCTTTTTGCCCTCCGTTCATTAGGATTCCAAACATTAAAAGGTATCGTTGAAAGTGACGAGACCTTCTTTAAGGAGTCATTAAAAGGACGTGAAGTGGTAGATAGAAAACCAAAAAAACGTGGAGGAAGAGATAAAAAGAGAGGGATTAGTAACCTTAAAATCGCTGTTGTGGTGGCACAAGACCGTAACGGACAAGTGATTGCTCGAAAAGCAGGCACTGGTCGTGTAAGAGCAGAAGAAATTGATGCTGTTATTGGTGATTACATTGACCAATCCTCTTTGTTATGCACAGATACAGCTACAAACTACAAGAAGTTCGCTCTCATTAAAAACCTTAAACATGAAACCATTAACCTAAGCAAAGAGGGATATGTTAAAAAAGGCATATACCATCTTCAGCATGTAAACAGTTACCATAAGCGATTGAAGGACTGGATGCAACGGTTCCAAGGAGTAGCAACAAAATATTTGGACAACTACCTTTACTGGTTTAACGTCCTCCAACAGAGCAAGAAGATGACAACTAAACAACGAGTAAACCAAATGCTATTAAGCGCGTGTCAGAAATCCAATCCTATTACGGTCAATACGTTGCGAGAATTCTAAAAAACAGCCACTCCCATAAGGAAGCAGCTGTACTCGTTATTCAACTAACGCTCCCGTTAGTGAAATAAGGATTAATAAAGAAATTAGTACACTTCAATCCAAATCCTATAACTACTATCGTTCAATTCAATAATTTTAATTTCTTCGTTCAACACTGACTTTTCATCTATGTACCCTGCTTCGAATTTTTCAGTACCTGAAGCCTGATTTAGATTCTCAGCTGAAGGCATACCAATATTTGTAGCATCAGTTACTAACCATTTACCATCCATTTTTACAATATTTGCCACGAATATTTCTTCAACGTTATTAATCATTCCTTTATAGACACTAATAACTCGACCTTCGTCAACCTCAATTGTTTCATGAATTTCCTTTACTTCAGCATAACTTTCATCTAAATGTATTATTTCTAATGCTTCTGCTGGAGTGTTTGATGAACTATCATTATTTACCTGACAACCTACTGTTAAAAAAGTTAGTGTAAAAATGAATAATATTCGGTACATATAATCCTCTCTTTTCAAATAAAATCCGTTCAATTTGTTTTTAAGTTACATTTTTGTTATTTATTAAATCACACGTTATTCAACTACCCTGCGTTAGCGGAACAAAGCAAGCGATGCCTTGTTAGAGTATTGCACCCGTACTTTAATAAAAAACTGTATTAAGAACCACCAATAATTACAGTTGCACATACATACTTATAAACTATAACAAAAGTAAGTGACGCTTTTTTAGATAGTAAGGCACCAAGGTATTTAGTCGCTTAGAGCTTTCCTAGCTACTATTTTGTAAGCTTTTTCCTCCGTAGGTTGTTCTCCGATGTCATTATGCTTTTTGCTTGCTATATATTGAGAATTACAAGGGTTACAGATGAGATGATAAAAAGTATAATCTGGAAGGTTTCTTTTTTTTGTGTTGAATTTTGTCAACATCCGTTTTTCTTTTATAAATTCTGCAAATTCATTTATTTCATCCTTATAAAAATGTGCTTGAACTTGTTGCACATCTTTTAAGTAATCATCAATACTAGAATTAAATAGCAGTCTTTCTTCCATAAAACTTTTTTTACACTGATAGCAGATGATTCGACGACTAGTTAAAATAAACATTGGCAAAAGACTACCTAAAAAGAAGAAAATTCCTTCTTGGGGGAATAGTAGGTAATTTAAGAAGGTAACTTGAGATTTCAGTGTATCTCCGATGGGTAAATTATGGATAAAACCATCTTTTGTTATATATGCGATATTGTATTGTATAAACATTATTGTAGCGAAGCTAATAGCAGCTAAAGGAATTCCATTTAGCAATTTATAATAGCTAAAAGAACTTTTAAGGTATTTGAAGATGTACAAATAGTAGAAAAATGTTGAGGTAAACCCAACAACAAAATACCCTTCGTATGGGAATTTGAATCCAACTGTTAAATTTAAGGGGAGACCTGCTATTACAGCTACTAACACGGAAATAAAAACTGATAACGCACCAAAATATAGTGCCATCTTACTGCCTCCATTCACGTAAATAACTAAAACACTTCATATCTGAATATCTTCTATCTAAGATGATTATTGACTATAGCAAACGCATGAAGCGCGCTGACCTCGTTAAATCGACTTTCTCTTCAGTTGAATATATATTGAATTATACTCACATGATTAATCAAACAAAGAATGAAAAATTCCTAAATTGGAATCTGTTACTAAGTTTTCTTCATTTGCTATTCTAGCAGTTCCATCACTGTACATACTAAACTCGATATGCGGTCCTTTGAGATATATGATATATACCTCATCTGCGTTGACAACGCTCAATTCGTAGTTTTTCTTCAATGTGATGTTAGAGAACTGCTTCATCAAGTTCTCAATTTCTATTTTTTCTGTTACTTCAACTATTTGATTTCTATTCAATTCTCTAACTTCTATACTTTCAACTTCTTTGTTAAGAACGTCAACAAAGAAGTTAACAGTAGAAATGGTTGAACCCTCCAGCCAAAAAAGTAAATAATAACAACAGAAATACAAATCTCATGTTAAAAATATCCCCCTTAATTTATTCAACAATCCTGCCCGTTAGTTGAACAAGAATTCTACAGTTAATAATACCATAAAATAGTAAATTAATCCCTTTTATCTTTCAATAGCCACAATCCTTACGAAAACAGCCTTATAAAAAGAAGATTGATGTGGTACGACTTTATCCCTATGTACTCTTTTTTTATTATTTGTTTACTTCCATCATCAATTATTTGAAATCCACTTATTTCAATTTCATCTTTGTCACCCAACCAAAGTTGAGCAAGATCAATAAATTTAGTTTTTACTACCCTTATTTGTATCACCAAATGGAAAGACCTCGTCAAAAAAGCAGACCTGGTAATTTGGCCTGCTAATCTCCTTGATGATTAAATTGTTATATTACAATTCAATCCCTCTAAAACCGAACCCGTTGCTTTCTGAAATGGGAGGTTTTTTTAAAATCATTACTCTTTTTCAACTGTTTTCATTAAAGCCTTATAACCGGAACGAGTTAAATTGTGATCTTCATCAATATAATTGCTTTTCTTTAAAGCATTGATCGTATGCTCACTTAACCTTGTGACAATGGCATAAACTTCATCATTCAACTTCGCAATCGAAGAGTGTTGAATTTGTTCTGTCTCTAGTGATGCTGCTATTTCTTTAATAGGATCTTCTTTTATAAAATATTTCTTCGTTTCAAGCAATGCTTGTTGAAGCTTCCCTTTAACAATAAGTAGGTCTTGAACCGTGTTTGACCGTTCTGATTCTTTTTGTTTAATTTTTTCACGATATGACTGCTTTTCTAAATCGTCTAAATCGGCTTTTGAAAAAAGCTCTTCCAATAATTGAGTTCGATCCAAATCGATTTTCTCTAGTGCTTCTTCTTTTTCAATGACCGCTTTCTCAAATATTTGAGTGTGCTGTTCCTCTATTTTCTCTACTACAGGGGGAGTTTCTTCTGTTACTGGTTGTGCCGTTAACTGATTCATTTTTTTATTCATTATATAAGCAAAGCTAACTAAAAATAAAATAACAAACAATCGAAATAATACCTCATACTGAATAATAGAATAGATCGCTATAGCACCAACCACTACACCAGCAAGCTTAATCCCTTTATTAAGGGATGATCTTGATTGGACAACATCATTAACTTTGGCTCGTAATTGTTTTTGTTTATGTCGCATTTTTGCTTCTCCTCTTCTTTTACTAGGCTATTTTCGTATACTTTGTTGTTTTTATGAGGTACGTGTTATCACAGCAACACTCATTTACAAAAACAGCCTTTACTTAAGACCATTAGCGTACTAACCGATATTTTATCATAAAGCACATATGCTAATAGATCTATTTTTTGTCACCTTATATTATTAATTATATCGAATCTAACAATCTAGCAAGTGACCTCAGACCTATATATGATCAAAAGACACTAATAAGGATGGATTTCCTTTTTAGTGTCCTTGAAATTTTTTTTCTATTGGCGATTGTCTAACAGAATCATTGTTAGTATTTAGAAAGGCTAAGAGCTACCTTTACATTTGAGTTGTTCAGAAATCTTTTATTGGTAAACTTCCGTAAACACATGATCGTCCACCTCATTTGGCTTTCCATCAAAAATTAATTGCCCATCACGGAAAGCGACAATTCTTGTAGCAAACTCTTTCGCTAAATGAACATCATGGATATTAATGATCGAAAGTAATTCCCTTTCTTCATGGATGCGCTTTAACAGTTCAAAAATTTTCCTTGAAGTTGTTGGGTCGAGGCTAGCAACAGGCTCATCTCCTAATAAAATCTTCGGATCTTGCAAGAGCGCCCTTGCAATTCCAACTCGTTGCTTCTGTCCCCCACTAAGAGCCTCTACCCGTTTATTAGCATGCTTTTCCAATCCTACTTCCTTTATTGCTTCTAAGGCACGTCTTTGTTCTTCTTCTGAAAACAATCCTAAAATATTCTTATATGTAGGTCGCTTTCCAAAAGATCCTGTTAATGTGTTTTGAAATACCGTCATTCTCGGAATCAAATTAAAGTGCTGAAAGATCATGACCATATCTGAACGAAAACTTCTCATTTTCGTTTCAGGGAGTTCAGTTAAATTCGTCCCTTCCCATGTCACATTTCCTGTTGTTAGGGGCTGCAAACGATTGATGGTTCGGATAAACGTTGATTTTCCTGCACCACTTTTGCCAAGAACACAAACAAATTCACCTTTTTTAAATGTCAAATTAACATGGTTAAGGGCATTTTCATCTGCTTTAGGATAACGCACAACTAAATCTGAAATTGCCAGCATTACGCCCCCTCCTTTTTTATTATGAGTCGATTGTTATTACTAATTCTTTCTTACTTGTCTTGTCTTGTCTTGTCTTGTCTTGTCTTGTCTATTTGAACAAACATGGGGCGATGGCTCCTCTCGCCGTGCGCCTTTTGAGAAGACCGCTCAAAAGGCTTAATAGATTACGGCGGCTCCGCTTTTGCTTCGAAACTTCATTCATATAGTTAAGCACCTTTGATCCTTATTCGTGCGATCATGGGGCGATGGCTCCTCTCGCCGTGCGCCTTTTGAGAAGACCGCTCAAAAGGCTTAAAAGATTACGGCGGCTCCGCTTTTGCTTCGAACTTCATTC